>NZ_JBICUS010000003.1:0-555818 GCF_043198455.1 Spirillospora sp. NPDC048824
ACAGTGGCCTGACCCGCCCCGACCCGGTCACCGTTCCCGACGACCATCACAGTCACCGCGCCCGCCGGCGCATCCCACCCCCGATCCGCACCCCCCGGACAGGCCACGGACCTGCGCGTGGCAGACCCCGCACGCCCCCGAAATGCCGCTCTGCCAAGCAGACCGGCTCTCATGACGAGATCGGAACCAACATGGATCACCGGAAATCAGGCCGTGGATCCAGGCTGAGGGTCTCCACCGAGGTCGCCCGCGAGTGGGCAATGAGCCCTCGGCCGAAGTCAGGCCGAGGGCTCACCGTTATGGCGCGGGCGTTACGCCCGCGAGCGGTTATCGAGTGCCGTCGATCAGGCGGATGGCCAGGTCGGGGCTGAACTGTCCGGCGGGGATCCCGGTGCCGATCCCGCAGTCGCCGTCGGAGTCTCCGGGGACCTTGACCCACAGTTCCAGTTCAGCGTCGGCCCCCTCGCGGGGCGGGGTGCCGAGCCTGCGTCCGGCAGGGTTGCACCATTCACCGTTGGAGCCATTGCCGTTTCGGCTGGTGTCGACCACGAAGGTCTTGCCGCTGGGGAGCCCGGCATTGACGGCCCTGGCGTAGGTGACCGACCGTTCGGTGGTGTAGTAGTTCGACACGTTGACCGAGAAGCCGCGTGCGTCCGCGATCCCGGCGGCCCGCAGACGCTGGGCCATGGTGCCGGCGGGAATCCAGTTGGCGTTGGCGGCGTCCAGGTAGACCCAGGCGTTCGGCGCCTTCTGCTTGAGCTGCTGCACACCGTATTTCAGCAGGTCGAGCCGGATCTGCCGCTCGGTGTCGTTCGGCAGGCAGTCCAGTTGGGCGACTGCGTCGGGCTCCACCACGACGATCGCCTGACGGTTGCCGATGGCCGTGGCGAACTGCCCGATCCAGGTGCGGTAGGCCTCCGGGCTGCCCGCGCCGCCGCCGGAGTGGCTGCCGCAGTCACGGCCCGGGACGTTGTAGGCCACCAGCATCGGTGTGGCGCCGGCCTGCTCGGCGCCACCGACGTAGCGGGACACCGCCGCGGTGACGTCGCTGTTCCAGTTGCCGAACCAGCGTGCGATCGGCCGGTCGGCGATGGCCGCCTTGATGCGAGCGGCCCGCGGATCGCCGAGGTTGGCGGCGACCCAGGCCGCCGGGTTGGAGTTCGGGTCGACGTACAGGTTGGTCGCGGCGATCGCCTTGGCCGCGGGTGCGGCGTAGGAGACGGCGCCGATCTTGGCGGCCTGCGGTTGCTGTCCGGTGAGGTAGGCGCCGGTGAGCGCGGCCGTCGACGCGGTGAGCGCGGCGACGGCGGTGATGGTCCATCTACGGAGAGCGGGTAGCACGGGGTTCCTTCGTCGTCCGGTGTCATGGCGGGGGTCGCGCCGCCCGCGGGCTCTTCGGTCATAGTTCAGCGGAACCCAGGGAAGCGGACGCGTTCAATGCACTTTTCTGGCCGTTTTTCGAGAAACTATCGATGTGTTTGGATTTGAGTCAAGAGCCTTTTCATGCCTTTCATTTACGTCCAACTGCCGAGCATCTCGCCGCCATTGCGAGCCGCTGTAACCAGCCGCTCGGCAGGACGGACGTGTCCTTCTCCGGGGCGTTCCGGCCGGTCGGCTCGTGCAGGCATATGGCATACCGCCTCAGTGGACGTGAACGCGCCCTCCGGCAGCACGAGCCGTGGCGAACGTGGGCGAGGAGAAGCCAGGATTTGACCTCAAGTGCGGTTGAGATCCGAGGATCGGTGGCGACCAGGGCCGCTGCCCTGGCTGCTGACCTTGAGGAGGATGTCCGTGAGCACGGATGCAGGCTTCTACTCGATCATCGACTACACCGTCGATGGCGTCGACACCCAGAAGGAGCTTGTGGCGGCCTTCGCCGAAATCCAGGAGCGGTGGGTGCGCTTCTATCCCGGCTACCGGTCGGCCCGCTTCCATGTCAGCACCGATGGCACCCGTGTGTACAACATCGTGCATTGGGCCAGTGAGGCCGACTACCGCGACTTCGTGGAGACCTCCGACACCGAAGGCCGGATGGCCGCCATCGGCAAGGCCCTGGAGGGCTTGTCGGGCAAGGCGGAAGCGCGCATGAACGGGATTCCCACGTACACCGTTGTCGCAGAAGTCGGGCCCGGGCCGCAGCGCCTGGACTCCTGATCGAACCGGAAACATCAGCCGGCGCGCTCTCGCCGAACCGGCGGGCGCGCCGGGCAGGCGTGCATCGGTGATGCGCGCCGCCGACCACATCGAAGGACGTCCATGAAGGTAGAGGTTTATGCCGATGTGCTGTGCCCGTGGTGCTACATCGGCAAGAGACGCCTGACCGCGGCGCTGGAGGGTCTCGCCGACCGCACCGGTGTGGAGGTCGTCTGGCGCGGCTACGAACTGGCCCCGGAAGAAGGCCGGGTCCCCGGCCCCACGGCCGCCGAGGCCATGGCCGGATGGTGGGGCGATCAGGCGGCGGAGCGGATCGCCCGGATCCGGGCCCTGGGCGCCGCGGAAGGGTTGGAGCTCAACCTGCATCTGGCCCGGCCGGTGAGCACCTTCGACGCCCACCGGCTGTGCAGGCTGGCCGCCGACCGTGGCCGGGCCGACCAGATGATGGAGCGCCTGCTCGGCGCCTATCACTCCGAGGGACTCAACGTGGCCGACCCGCAGATCCTGCAGCGCCTGGGTGAGGAGGCCGGCCTGGACGCCGCCCGGGTGCGCGCCGTCCTCGCCGGTGACGACTACGCCGGACAGATGCGGTCCGACCGGCGCCGCGCAGCCGAGCACGGTGTCACCGCCGTCCCCTCGCTCGTGATCGGCCACAGGCCGCCGGTCTCGGGTGTCCAACCCGCCGACGAATTGCGCCAGCTGCTGGAACGCGGCCTCACGCTCCGTCATGGTTCAGCGTTGGCTTGGCGGCACTCTTGACTCTCCGCCTGGGATCCAAGCATCGATCGCAGCGGCGCTACGGAGGAGCGCGGAAGTGGCCGTGCGGGTCACGGTTTCGAGGGTGTGGCCTGTGCGGGCATGTCCAGCGCATGGGCGAGGGCGGTGGTCACCTGGGCGGCGTGGTCGGGCACGTGCCGGTCGGCCCACACGGCTGCCGACTGGAGGAAGTCGCTCAGATCCTGCTCGGCGGCGGTGAGCGATCGGCGCAGTCCGGTGACCGGCATCTCGATCACCGGGCTGTCGTTCTGCTCGGCATCAACGGTCAGCCGGACGGTGTCTCCAAGGCGTTCGGCGAGTGGGGAGGGATCGTGGCCGAAACCGACGGACGGATACCCTTCTTCGACGATCTTGTTCCAGTCGCGCCATTCATCGAAACCGGTGCAACATCCTGGTAGCAGGGTCGTGCCGGTGGCCGTGTCGGTGACCCGCATCCCTCCGGGTGCCAGAGGCGGCTCCATGGTGAGCAGCCCGCGCAGGAAAGCCCCGAGAGGGTCGGCAGGCTGCGCTGAGCCACCGTCGTCCTCGGGATCGGTGTCGTTGTACTCGGCGATGCGCATCACCGCCGTGCCGACCTCGACCGGGTCGGACGTGCCACTGAGCGGCAGGAAGCCGTACGGTTCTGAGAAGGCGACCGGCCAGAGAGCGAACCCCTCGGACGCACAGACCTCCAGAACGGGCCGTATCACTATCACTTTGTGGAGTCTGCATTACGACCGGGTGTCATCGCCTCCCGATTACCTGGACGAGCTTCGGCCCAGGCCGGCGGGCTGAGCGTTGTGCCGGCGCCGGCCGCCGACGGATCGACCGGATTCCGGGGGCCGAGGTGCCGCCGAGGGAATCAGCGCGGCCATCAGTCGGAGAGCCGGCCGTCCAGCGCGAACAGGAATCCGGCGATCGTCGCGGCGGCGAGGACGGCGGCGACCAGGCCGGCCAGGACGCCTATGACGACCGCTCCGACGGCACCCGTCGTGTGCAGCACGCCGATCCCCGCGATGATGCCTGCACTGAGGCCGGCGGTGGTGGCCACGAGCATGGAGATCAGAACGATCATCAATGAGCGCACCGACAAGAGTGTGTTCTGCCGGGCCGGAGCGGTGCGGGCCGTTGGGGTGCCCGGCCTTCCCGGCGCCGAACGCTTCCTGGTGTCTTTCATGCACCCAGGGTGCGCCGGGCGAAGGCTATGAATCCACGCCGTGTTCTATGAAACTGGGAATGGTCGGAGAACGTCTTTGGTGTGATCTGCCGATGGAACCCTTCAGTTCGGAGCTGTGGCACGACCGGTTCTGCGACGCGCTCGTCGGGGTTCGTGACGCGGTCCGCGCGCGGAACCTCTCCTTGCCGGATCAGGAGCGGCGTGCGCTGCGCAGGATCGCCGACCACCCCGGCTTCGCCGGGCTCGGCCCGCCGATCGAACCTCTGGCCAGGGGAAAATGGATCGCGGCTCGCGCGACGGCGGCGGTGCACTCGCTGGCGGCGGCGCTCCCGCCGACCGCTTTCACGGCGGTCGGCCTGCCCGCGGACAAAGCCATCGTGCTGTGGGACAGAACCCTCCAAAACGGACTGGGCCCGCCAGAGCTGACCCGCCGGTCGGCCGACTTGTTCGGCGAACTGCGGCCACGGTCGTCCTCCACCCCGAGGACGGCGCTTGAGATGCGGATCCGCTCAGTGATGTGGTTACCGGGAAATCACAGCATGAAAGGTGCGGCCTCCGGAATCACGCAGGTGTTCCACGCGATTACGACCGCGCTGCAGATACCGGACGGGCCGGTCCTGCCGTCCCTGGCCGATTCGAGTTTCGACTACGAGTGGACGCGCCTGTTCGAGCATCGGCCGCCTGAACAGCGGCAACTGGTCACGCTGCTGTGCTTTATGGCTGCGGCTCCCTTCCCCCTGGCACTGCTCAGCGAAGGGTGGGACGCATTGCCCTCTCCGCTGCGCACGGTCGTGCGTGATCCCGCCCGGCTCGCCTCGCTCGTCACCGAGGTGGCCGCGCACGGATGGTTCCGTACGGATCCGTCCGCGGTGACGTGCGCCGCCGAAGTACAGGAGCGCGTGCGCAGCCGCCTGCGCCGCTCGGCCGAACGCACCGCCTGTTCGTTCGTGCTGCGCTTCCTGCGGGCGGCCCTCTCGCCCGACACCCACCACCACGAGTCGTGGGACGGCTGGAGGCTCGCACCGCCCCATGTCGAAGCGGCGGCCGGGCAGGCAGAACGGCTCGACGTACGGCTGAGCGACGCCGCGTACCTGCTCGATCGGCTTTCGGTCTACCAGCGGAGCGCCGATCATGACGCACCGACGGCCGCCGAGACCGCTCGGCATGCCGTTGCGATATGCGAGCGGACCGGAATCTCCGATCCCGAGGCCTATTCGGTCATCGTCGGCAATCTGGCTCTGGCCCTGGAACAGGACAGGCGCTTTCCGGAGGCGATCGCAGCGATCGAAGAGTCGCTGGAGGTGAGGGCCCGAATATTCGGCACCGAGGATTCGGACTACGCCGGCACGCTCAGCATCAAGGGCTATCTTCTGGAGCGCGCGAAGCGGTTCACAGAAGCCCGGGAGGCGCACCAGGAGGCGCTCGCCACCATGCGGCGGATCGTCCGGCGCCAGCCCGGCCGATCGACTCTGGAGACGCTCGTTGAAGTCCTCAACGACTATGCGGCGTGCCTGCGCAGGGGTGAACCCCGGGCTGACGCGTCCGCGGAGGCGCTCCGGACGGCAATGCGCCTCCTCGACGAGGCGCTGCACCTCGTCGAGCGCGGTGCGTACGGCTGGAAGCAGGTGATGGTCAACCGCGCGCATGTGCTGCGGCTGGAAGGGCGGCTCGACGAGGCCGAGACGATCTTCCGTGACCTGGTCGATTACTGCGAAGCCACCTATGGTGATCCCTCGTACGAGCTGTACGTCGCGCTGCGTGAGCTCTCTGAGCTGCTCTGGGAACGCGACAGCCCTGATTACGACGCCGTGTACCTGAGAGCACACGAGGTGGACGACGCCATCGGCCCGGACGGCCGTCTGGAGCCCGACGACCCGATGCGCTGAGCGGCATCACCACGCAGCGTGGATTCTGGTTCGTTCCTCGTCGAGATAGGAGGGGCCGGGGCCGACCTTGCCGAGCCAGATCGGTCCTGCGATGACCAGGATGTCGGCGGCCAGGACCGTGATCGCCGAGGAGTTCGGCGGTCGTGGCCTGGAGGGACTCCTCGTCCGCGAGGCGCTGGCGGACAGCATCCGCAAGGAACAGGGACACCCCCGAGGTGTGGGCCGCGGCGCCCGCCCACGCCGCCGATGACCGCTACGGGTGGTCGGGGGTGGCGTGGGCCAGGCCTGTGCGGTAGGCGATGACGACGAGTTGCGCCCGGTCGCGGGCCTCCAGTTTCATCATCGCGCGCTGCACGTGGGCGCGGACGGTGTACGGGCTCAGGTACATCCGCTCGGCGATCTCCTGGTTGGACAGGCCGGTCGCGACCAGGGCCACCATCTCGCGCTCGCGCGGGGTGAGCAGGGCGAGCCGTTCCGGGTGGTGCGGCGGGGCGTGGTCCGGTGTGGCCAGGAAACGGGCGACCAGGGAGCGGGTCGCGGCGGGGGACAGAAGGGTGTCGCCGTCGGCGATCGTACGCACGGCGTGCAGCAGGTCCTCGGCCCCGATGCCCTTGCCGATGAAGCCGCTGGCCCCCGCGCGCAGGGCCTGGGCGACGTACTCGTCGGTCTCGTACGTGGTGAGGATCAGGATGCGGCTGGCGCGCAGTTCCGGGTCCGCGCAGATCTGCGACGTGGCGGTGAGGCCGTCCACCTCGGGCATCCGGATGTCCATGATCACCACGTCCGGGCTCAGTTCCCGGGTGAGTCTCACCGCCTCCCCGCCGTCGGCGGCCTCGCCGACCACGGTGATGTCGTCGGCGGTGTCGAGGAGCATCCGGAAGGCACCGCGCAGCAGGGCCTGATCGTCGGCGAGGAGCACCCGGAGCGTCACGGCGCGTCCCCCGCCTCTCCGCCGGCCGTTCGCCCCTCGATGGTCGCCGTTCCGCCGGTTTCCGGCGTCGTGTCCTTCGCGGGCGGGAGGGGCAGTTCGGTGGAGACGAGGAAGCCGCCCTCCGGGAGCCTGCCCGCGGAGAGGTGTCCGCCGACCGCGGTGGCACGTTCACGCATCCCGATCAGACCGTAACCGGGTGGACGGTCCGGCACCGCGGACGCGGTCGTCGCCGTATGGGTGCCCCCTCCGTCGTCGGTGACGGTGATGGCCACGCGGTCGCGGTTCCAGGTGAGGCGCACCTGGGCGCTACCGGTACCGGCATGTTTGGTCACGTTGGTCAGGGCTTCCTGGACGATGCGGTAGGCGGTGAGGTCCACTCCCGGCGGCAGCGGCCTGGACGTGCCCTCCTGGTGCACCGACACCTCCAGGCCCGCGCGGCGGAAGGAGTCGAGGAGCGTGGGAAGCCGGGACAGTCCGGGCGCCGGTTCGGCGGGCGCGGCCGCGTCCCCCGTCTGGCGCAGCAGACCGACTGTGGCCCGCAGGTCGTCGAGCGCGTCGCCGGTGGTCTCGACGAGCTCCTTCAGGCTCCTGCGGGTCTGCTCCGGGCGGGTGTCGAAGAGGTGGGCGGCGACCGTGGCCTGCGCGTTGGCGAGGGTGATCTGGTGGGCCACGAGGTCGTGCAGTTCCCGGGCGATGCGCACCCGCTCCTCGGCCACTCTCCGGCGCGCCTCGAGTTCCCTGCTCTTCTCGGCCCGCCGGGCCCGCTCCTCCACGGCCGCCAGGTAGGCCCGCCGGTTCTGCGTCGAGTGACCGAGCACGCCGGCCACCAGCGGGAACGCCGCCACCGCCACCATCCGGCTCCCGTCCTTCCACGAGAGGGCACCGGACAAGGGGGTATATGCGGCCAGCAGCGCCGCGGACACCGCCAGCGCCGCGCTCGCCGCGCGCCATTCGGTGCGCACGGCGAGCGAGTATGCGGTGATCACGGCGGGGGCCACGGTGAGTGGGCTCAGCAGGAGTCCCAGCAGCGGCACCAGCATGCCCGCCGCGGTCGTGGCCGCCATGGCGGCCAGGGGCGCCCGGTGCCGCAGCGGCAGCACGGCACAGGACACCGCGCCGATGAGGTAGGCGGCGGCGGGCGGCGCCGACAGCGTGTCGTCGACCCGCACCACGCCGCCGAGCAGGCACACCGCGAACGCCGTCGCCGTGATCGCTGCCTCGCGCCACCATCTGGGGCCGCCGCCGCCCGTGTTCGTCATGGCCGGCTCAGCGCCTGCCGCCGTGGAGCAGCGGCACCGCCGCGTCCGGCCTGGTCACGGAGGCGGGGGCATGCCTGTTCAGTTTCTCTCCCTCGACGTCCACGTTCGGCAGCACACGGTTCAGGATACGAGGCAGCCACCAGGCCCGATGGCCGAGCAGTGCCAGGACCGCGGGGACGATCGCCATCCGGACCACGAAGGCGTCGAAGGCGACGGCGGCGGCCAGGCCGACGCCCATCGTCTGGATGGTCGGGGAGTTCATCCCGATGAATCCGGCGAACACGCTGATCATGATGATCGCCGCCGCGGCCACCACCCGTCCGCTGTGCCGGAAACCGTGGACGATCGCCTCGCCGGGGGACGCGCCATGGACGTAGGCCTCCCGCATCCGGGTGAGGAGGAAGACCTCGTAGTCCATGGCGAGGCCGAACACGATTCCGATGATGAGGATCGGCATCAGCGACATGACCGGCCCGGTCTGCTCGATGCCGATCAGGTCCGCGCCCCAGCCCCACTGGAAGACCGCGACGAGGACGCCGAAGGCGGCGCCCACCGACAGCAGGAAACCGAGCGCGGCCTTGACCGGGACCAGGACCGAGCGGAAGACCACCAGCAGCAGGAGCACCGCCAGGCCGATGACCACGGTCAGATAGGGGATGAGGGCGTCGGACATGGCTTCGGAGATGTCGATGTTCATCGCGGTGGTGCCGGTCACCAGGACGCCGGCGCCCGTGTCGTCCTCGACGCCGGAGACCGCGCCCCGGATCGCGTGGACCAGGTCCTTGGTCTCGCCGCTGTTCGGCGCGGTCCGCGGGACGGCGGTGAGGACGGCCGTGTCCCGGGCCGGGTTGAGAACCGGCTCACCGACCGACGCGACCCCGTCCACTCCCCCCACGGTCTTGGCGACCAGGTCCGTGGTGCCCCGGGTGTCCGCGGACTCCGGCATGTCCACGACCACGGTCAGCGGGCCGTTGAAGCCGGGGCCGAAGCCTTCCGACAGCAGGTCGTAGGCCCGGCGCTCGGTGGTCTCCACCGACTTCGACTCGTCTCCGGGCAGCCCGAGTTCGAGGCTCAGCGCCGGGAGGGCGACGGCGCCGAGACCGAGTCCGGCGACCATCAGCACGGTCACCGGCCGGCGCAGCACGAACCGCGCCCAGCGGGTGCCGAGCCCAGGACGGCCGGCCGCGGTGGGCACCGGGCGCGGACGCCCGCTTCGCTGCCGGGCCGACCTGCGGACGGCGCGGGACAGTATCCGCCGGCCGGTGAACCCGAACAGCGCGGGGACCAGGGTCAGCGCGACGAGTACGGCGAGCGCCACGGCGCCCGCGCCGCCCAGGCCCATCTTGGTGAGTTCGGGGATCCCGACGACCCCCAGCCCGACCAGGGCGATGAAGACGGTCGCGCCGGCGAAGATGACGGCGGATCCGGCCGTGCCCACCGCCCGGCCGGCGGCCTCCTCCTGCTCCCTGCCCTGGGCGAGTTCGTCGCGGAAGCGGGAGGTGATGAAGAGCGCGTAGTCGATGCCCACCGCCAGTCCCAGCATCAGCGCCAGGATGGCGACGGTGGACGTCAGGCCCAGCGGGACGGCCAGCGCGGAGACCAGTCCGAAGGAGATGGCCACGCCCGCGAAGGCGGTCAGCAGCGACAATCCGGCCGCGACCAGCGACCCGAGGGCGAGGATCAGCACCACCGCGGCCACCGCCACGCCGATGATCTCCGTCGTGCCGCCCGGCGCCTCTTGCGAATCCAGGGCCGAGCCGCCGATCTCCACGGTCAGCCCCGCGTCCCGGGCCTGGCTCGCGGCGTCCTCAAGGGCGCTCTTCGCGGGCGCGGTCAGGTCGACGGCGTCCACGGTGTAGCCGATCGTGGAGTAGGCGATGGTGCCGTCCTCGCTGACGGCGCCGGTTTCGTAGGGGTCGGTGGCCGACGCGACCTGATCGCCCCCGGCCAGCGAGCCGAGCGCGTCCTGGACGACCGCCTTGTTCTCCCCGGCCGTCATCCGCTGCCCGTCGGGGGCCTGGAACACCAGGCGTGCCTCGGCACCCTGGGAGTTGCTCTGGGGGAAGCGCTCGTCCAGCAGGTCGAACGCCTTCTGCGACTCGGTGCCGGGCATGGAGAGGCCCTCGTCCTGCCCGGCCGGCGCCATGGCGGCGGCGACCCCGGCCAGCACCAGGGCGCCCAGCCACAGGCCGAGCACGACCCGGCGCCGCCGGAAGGCCCACCGTCCGATCCGGTAAAGAAATGTCGCCACCTTTGATCACTCCAGACACTTCCAGGTAAGAAAAATGCGTGATCCTCACGCGCCTCCAACACTCCCCTCCGGCGCCCCGGCGGGCATCGTCCCCCGCCACCGTCTTCGCCTGGTGCACCCGGACCAGCCGCTCACGTGTCCTGGTGCCTGCGCACTAGGCCGGCTCGGGCCTCATCCGGGAGGCGGAGCCGATCAGGCACCGTCATGGCGATGACGGCCGGGACCTTCGGCCGTGGCCGCGGGGACGAACGCCGCTGGAGCGGCGACCGGGTGCCGAGGTTGGCTTGGAGGGAGACCTCATAGGGCGGTGCACGATGCAACGGATGAACGCGCTGGACGCCGGAATGTTCTTCGCGGAGAACGACACGACGCCGCTGCAGATCGGGACGGTGGCCGTGTTCGAGGGTCCCGCACCCGATTACCCGGACCTCGTGCGGCAGGTGTTCGCCAGGCTCCGGCTCGCGCCGCGCTGCCTGCAGCGCGTCCGGACCGTCCCGTTCAACCTCGCGCACCCGGTCTGGGTGGACGACCAGCGGTTCGCGATCGGCGATCACGTCCGGCACGCGGCCGCGCCGGAGCCCGGCGGCCCGGACGAGCTGAGTGAGCTGGCGGGCCGCATCCTGGCACCGCCGCTGGATCTCAGCCGGTCACCGTGGGAGGTGTGGCTGGTCGACGGGCTGGCGGACGGCCGCTGGGCGATGATCTGCAAGGTGCACCACTGCATGGTGGACGGGCTGGCCGGCATCGACCTGATGGCGGTGCTCCTGGACACCGGCCCCGCCTGGACGCCCGCGCCGCCCCGGGTGTGGATGCCCGAACCCGAACCGGCCGCCATGGCCGTCGTACGCGACGGTGTCGTGGACCGGCTGAGGGGCTTCGGCCGGCAGGCCACCCGGCTGTTCCTGCCCGTCCTGCGCGACTCGATCTCCGTCGCGGGCGCGGTACCCGGTTACGCGACGCGGCTCACGGGTTCCGGCACGTCTTCGCTCAACGGCCCGACCGGCCCGCACCGGCGCTGGTCCCGGCTCCATGCCGGGATGGACGAGGTCGACCGGATCCGGCGTACGTTCGGGGGTTCGGTCAACGACGTGGTCCTGGCCGCGGCCGCCCGCGGGTTCCGTGACCTTCTGGAGGCCCGGGGCGTCCTCACGGAGGAGTCGATCGTCCGCGCCATGGTTCCCGTCTCCGTCCGGTCGGAGGACGAGCGCGGGGTCCCGTCGAACCGGGTGTCGGCGGTGCCGGTGGACCTGCCGTGCGGGGAGGCCGATCCGTTGCGCCGACTGCGTCTCATCCGGCAGCAGATGGACAGCGTGAAGAGCGGTAACCAGGCCGCCGGGCTGGACGCCTTCGTCAGACTCGCCGGCGGGGCCCCGGGCCTGCTCGCCGCGGCCGCCCACACGGCGCTGCGGCTGCGCCAGCCGCTGATCCATACGATCGTCACCAACGTCCCGGGCCCGGCGGTCCCGCTCTACTCGATGGGCCGCCGCATGCTGGAGATCGGCCCCTACATCCCGATCGCGGCGGGCCTGCGCATCTCCATCGGGATCGTCTCCTACAACGGCGCCCTGTCGTTCGGGCTCACCGGCGACCGCGACGCCGTCCCCGACCTGGAGACGCTGTGCGCCGGAATCCGGGACGGCATCGACGAACTGCTTAAAGAGGCGGCGCAGGCCGCACCAGGCGCACTCTGAACGGCCGGACGCGGCTGGTCCGCCGCCGGTTCGGCGGCGGACCACGTCCGGCCGGATCCCGCCTGATCTCGCTCTGGACCTGGCTAGTTAGTCCCCGGTGTCCTGGCGGGGTGCGTGGACGACCGCCACCGGGCAGGGCGCGTGCTCTACCAGGGCGTGGCTGACCGATCCGAGCAGCATGCCGCGGAAGCCGCCCAGTCCACGCGAGCCGACGACGAGGAGTCGCGCGTCGTCCGAGGCGTTCATCAGGACCTCCCGCGGTGGCCCGGATACGACCTCCGCTTGCGCATCCACTCCGGGATGAAGCTCTCGCAGGGGGATCATCAGGCGGGTCAGCCGCGCCTCGGCCGCTTCGCGCATGCCGGCTTCGTCGGCCAGAGGCGGCAGGTCCTTCACCGGCACCGACTCCCAGGCGACCACGGCGTGCACCGCGAATCCATGCAGCTCGGCCTCGGTGAACGCCATCGCCAATGCGGTACGGGACGCCGGTGAACCGTCCACGCCGACCACGACCCGTCCCGGCCCGCCGTCCAGATGCGGATCAAGGTCGCCCCGGGCGATCACGACCGGGCAGGAGGCGTGCGCGGCCACCTGAGCGCTGACCGAGCCGAGCACCAGCCCGACGAACCCGCCGAGGCCCCGCGGCCCCAGCACGATCACGTCGGCGCTCTTGCCCACCTCGACCAACCTGGCGGCCGCCTGTCCGCGTGTGAGCACACCCCGCACCGGCAGGTCCGGGGCCGCCTTCCGGACATGCTCGACGCCGCCGTCCAGCACCTCCTGCGCCACGGCGCCGAGATCGACCATGGGCATGGCCACCGGACCCCCGACGTAGATGTCCCACACGTGGATCACGGTCAGCGGCAGGCCCCGGGCCTGTGCCTCGTCGGCGGCCCAGTCCAGCGCGCGGGCCCCCTCCGGGGAGCCGTCATAACCGACGACGACGCCAGTGATCGGCTCTGTGCTCATGGCTTCTCCCACCTGGTGCATATCCGCTCGTTCGGACACCACCAGCCTTGCTCGCACCGCCGCTTCCCGTTCAGGGGCTTCGGTCCGGGACCGGAGGGACCTTCGGCCCGGTCGAAGCGCTCCGGGCGCGCGGCACCATGAGAGTCACGGCATGAAACGCGAGCCAAAGGGACGCCATGTGCAATTACTGTGGTTGCCGGGACTTCCCCTTGATCGGCCAGCTGTCACAGGAGCACTGGGAGATCGGGGAGACCGCCGGCGGGCTGCGGCGGGCCATCGTCCAGGGCCGGTACGGCGCTGCCGCGACGATGCTGGACGAACTGCTCGCCCGGTTGCTGCCCCACACCGCCACCGAGGAGAACGGGCTGTTCGCGGAGCTCCGCGCCGAGGGCTCGCTCGCCGAGGAGGTGGAGCGGCTCTGCGCGGAGCACGACGACATCCACGCGGTGCTCGGCGGGATCGACCGCGCGGACCCGGACTGGCCCGCCGTGCTGGAGGCCCTGGGGAAGCTGCGTGAGCACATCGACCATGAGGAGCACGGCCTGTTCCCCTCGTCGATCATCATGCTGCCGATCGCCGCCTGGGATCGCATCACCCCCGAGCGCGGTGTTCAGGGCGTGGGGCCGGCCCCGGACGCGGCCGGCCCGGACGAGGCTTCGCCGCCGGCGGCCTAGGAGACCTCGGCGCCGAACGCCTGCAGGGGTTCGGTGACCGGCTGGAAGAAGGTGACGCCGCCGACCCGGCAGTCACCCGAGCCGCCCGAGGTGAGGCCGAGGGCGGTGTTCCCGCTGAAGAGCGGGCCTCCGCTGTCGCCCGGCTCCGCGCAGACGGTGGTCTGGATCATGCCGGTGACCGTGCCCTCGGGGAAGTTCACCGTGGCGTTGGTGGCGATGACGCGGCCGGTGGCCAGGCCGGTGGTGCTGCCGCTGCGCGCGACCCGCTGCCCGACGACGGCCTCGCCGGCCTGGGTGATGTCCTGGGCCTGGCCGTTGTAGAGGTTGACCGCGCCCTCCCCCGGCTGCTCGGACCGGACGAGCGCGAAGTCGTCCCCGGGGAAACTGCTGCGCACCGTGCTGCCGAGGAACTGGTTGCCCTGCTGGTCGGCGGTCCAGTCGCGGACCGCGTTGCCGCAGTGCCCCGCGGTGAGGAAGAAGTCCTGCTGCCCCACCGTGACGTTGAAGCCGAGGGAGCAGCGCGAGCCCTGCCCGAAGATCGCGTCGCCGCCGAGCGCGAAGGTGCGCAGGCGTCCGTCGATGTGGACCATCCGGATCGCCGGCCCCATCCGCTGGGCCATCCGGCGGACGGCGGCCATCCGCGTCCCGCCGACCGAGTCGTCGGTCCAGACCGTGACCCGGGAGGTGGCGGGGTCGACGGCCCAGCCGGTGCCAGGCACGCTCGCGAACGACCGGCGGAGCGTGGCGGTGATCCTGTTCAGTGATGCCGGGCTCCGCTGCGTCATCTTGGGCACGGCGCCGGCCGCGCGGACCATGGCGGCGTCGTCGGCGCTGGTGACGGTGACGACCGGCCGGCCCGCGGAGTCGAGGTAGGCGCCGGCCGTGCGGGTGCCGAGCCGGTCGGTCAGCCTCGCCGCCAGGGCCCCGGCCGAACTTCGCGGGGTGTTCGACGCCTGCTCGCCGGTCAGCGTGGCCTGCCGGCCGGCGGACTCGTCCGGCGTCCGCACCACGTACAGCGTGCCGGCCACGAGGCCGGCGGATCCGGCGGCCACCGCGGTCCACGTGACCGCCGTGCGCAGACGATTCTTTCTGGCCCTCAAGGGGGTCCTCCAAGGTCCGACGTCCCGATCTACGGGTGGAGGTACGCGGCTCGGGCGGCCGGCGTTCAAGTCCCGGAGGAACCGGCAGGCCGAGGGGTCGTGACGGCGGGGCGCCGGAGGCACGCGGTTCGGTAGCGTCGGGATCATGCGGCTTCATGTGGGGTGCGCGATGTGGACGCACCCGTCGTGGCAGGGGCGGTTCGTCCCCCATCCGCTCCCTCCCGGCGCCCGGCTGAGGGCCTACGCGGGCTGGTGCAACGCGGTGGAGGGCAACACGACCTTCTACGCGACGCCGTCGCGGAGCACGGTGGAGTCGTGGGCGGAGCAGACCTCGCCCGACTTCCGGTTCGTCCTCAAACTGCCGAAGTCGGTCACGCATGAGCGGCGGCTCGCCGGGTTCGACGAGGAGCTCGGGGCCTTCCTGGCGGCGATCGAGCCGCTGGAGTCGCGGACCCACGCGCTGTGGGTGCAGCTGCCGGCGTCGTTCGGTCCCGGGGATCTCGGGACGCTGGCGGGTTTTCTCCGCCGGCTGCCCAAGGCGCACAGGTACGCCGTCGAAGTGCGTCACCGCGCGTTCTTCGAGGAGCCGCGGTGCGAGCGCGACCTCGAACGGGTTCTCGCCGGGGTGGACGCCGAATGGGTCCCCTTCGACACCACCGTGTTCTTCCGGAGCCGCCCGGCCAGCGACGCCGAACGGGACGCCTGGACGAAGAAGCCGCGCGTACCGCGCAGGTCGGCGGCGCTGACCGGCCGTCCGATCGTCCGCTACCTCGGACGGGACGACACTGCGACGACGATCGAGGGGTGGCGGTACTGGGCCGGGAAGGTCGCCGGATGGCTGCGGGAAGGGCGTTCGCCGACCGTCTTCGTCCACACTCCGGACAACGCGGAGGCGCTGATGCTCGCCCGCCGGTTCTACGACGAGGTGCGGGGCGGCGTCCCCGAACTCGATCCGCTGCCCGAGCCGGAACCGGCGGAGCCGCCGACCCTCTTCTGACGCCTCGCCGCCGGACCCGGTCCAGGTCGCCGAGGTCCAGGACCAACGGCCCTGGGCCTGCGGCGGCAGCCGGGCGATGCTGGACACATGGGTCAGGAACGTCCTGCCCGGGTAGGTGAACGGCGTCCTCGCCGGAAGGAGAACACGCCATGCTGGTCCGGGAGGCGATGACCTCGCCCGTCGTGACGATTCCGCGGTCGGCCACCGTCCGTCAGGCCATCCGCATCCTGCACGAGCACTGCGTCACCGCGCTGCCCGTCGTGGACGAGCCGGGGCGGCTGGCCGGCATCGTCAGCGAGATGGACCTGCTGCAAGGCGTGTTCGAGCACGACCCGAGGGCCTTCGCCCGGCCCGTCGCCACCACCGCGAGCCCGTCGCCGCGTCTGGTGGAGGAGGTCATGACCCGCGATGTGGAGACCGCCCGTCCCAACACCGACGTCGCCGTGCTCGCCGAGACGATGATGAAAACGAAGATCAAGAGCGTCCCCGTGCTGGACGGTTCCGCCATCGTCGGCATCGTCAGCCGCCGCGACCTCATCGCGATCCTGGCCCGCGGCGACGCCCGCATCCGCGACGACGTGCTGGCCGCGATCGCGGAGTACGGGGCGGGCGGCGCGCACTGGGACGTGTCGGTCCGAGACGGCGCCGTCGAACTGCTCGGCCGCGCGGACGAGTCGGCGCAGCGGATCGCCGACGTCCTCGCCCGGACCGTGCCCGGTGTCACCCGCGTCTCCATCCACGGCTGAGGCCCCCGGACCTCGCACCGACCGGTGTCTGAGGCGGGCCGGGGCACATCGCCCCGGCGGGCGGGCTGAGCGGCGTGTGGTTACCTTCCGGCCTTGGCGCGGGCCTTCGCCTTGCCCTGCTTCTTCTTCGGGGACACGGAAAGGTCCGCCTTGCTCGCCTTGCCCTTCTTCGCGTCCGCGCCCTTCTTGGCCTTCTTCGCCTTCCCGGCGCTCTTCTCGTGCTTCACGTCTTCGGCGGCCTTGGTGCTCTTGCCGTTCTTGGCGGCCTTGGCGGCCTTGGGCTTCCTCGGGCTCGGCTCCTCGACCACGACGCCGGCCGCCGCGTCAGCCGGGGCGGCCGGTGTCGCGACCTGCTCCCCGGCGGCCGCGGAGCCGTTCCCGGCGACACGGTTGCGGAACGTCTGCCCGGACCGGAATCGCGGGACCTCCGCGGCGGGCACCTCGACCGGGACGCCCGTGCGCGGGTTGCGTGCGCTGCGGGCCGGGCGGGACAGCCTGTCGAACGTCCCGAACCCGGTGACGATGACGCGTTCCCCGGCGGACACCCGTTCCATCACGGTATCGACCACGGCGTCCACATGCAGGCGGGCCACGGCCTCGTCGCTCCCCGCGCGTTCCGCCACGGCCCTGACCAGTTCGCTGCGGTTCATGCGCCATGCCCTCCACTCAGGCGATATATGCCGACAGCCTAGCCGGGCGCGTCCGCTCCGGCCCGCAGATCGGCCCAGGTGGTCGGCGTGTGTTGCGGCCGGCACCGCCCCCTGGCCCCTAAAGCTCCAGGACGAGACGCGGCCCGCGGGCCCGGGAGACGCAGATCATCATGAAGCCTCCGTCCGCGCGCTCCTCCTCGGTCAGCACCGAGTCACGGTGGTCGGGCTCGCCTTCCAGGACGGGCGTCTCACATGTCCCGCACGTCCCCTCGCGGCAGGACGACAGGACGCTCACCCCCGCCTTCTCCACGGTTTCCAAGATCGAGCAGCCCCGCTCGACCTCCAGGGTGCGGCCGCTCACCGCGAGCTCGACCTCGAACGCGTCGTCCGGGCCGGTGACGGGTTTCGGGGCGAAGCGCTCCGTGCGCAGCGCCCCCGGGAGCAGGGCGGCGCAACGTTCCTCGGCCGCCGCCAGCATCGGCTCCGGCCCGCAGCAGTAGACGAGCGTGCCGGGCCCGGCCGCCGTCAGGGCACCGTCGAGGTCGAGCAGGCCGCACTCGTCCTGGGGACGGACGCCGACCCGGTCCCCGTAGCCGGACAGCTCGTCCAGGAAGGCCATCGCGGAGCGCCGGCGTCCGCCGTACAGGAGCCGCCAGTCGGCCCCCGCCGCGTCGGCGGCGGCCACCATCGGCAGGATCGGCGTGATACCGATCCCGCCGGCGAGGAACAGGTAGCGGGGCGCGTCCTCCAACCCGAAGTTGTTGCGCGGCCCGCGCGTCACGAGCTTGTCCCCCGGACGCACCCGCTCGTGCACGGCCGTCGAACCGGGCCCCTCCTTCAGCACGCCCACCCGCCACGTCCGCGAGTCGGCCGGGTCGCCGCACAGCGAGTACTGCCGGACGAGGTCATCGCCGAGGACCACGTCGATGTGCGCGCCGGGACGCCAGGACGGCAGGTCTCCCCCACTCGCGGCACGCAGGGTCAAGCCCACAACGCCGTCGGCGAGATCCGTCCTGCCGTCGACGACGACCTCCGTCTCGGTTCCCGTGCTCACAACCCCACCTTCGAACTCACCCACCGTCCAGGCCCGCGCCACATCTTCAGCCGATCCTCCGCCCGGCCCCGTGCCCACGTGTCCGGCCCGCCCGCCGTCCAGGCCCCTGCGCCTTATGGCCGGCCGGCCGGCCGTCCGGGCCGCGGCCGGTGTGTTCGGCCGTTCCGCGGTGACGGCCGCGTCACGATGCCGGATGTCCGCAACAGCGGTCACTGCTGCGTTCGCCACGACCATCGCCGCTCGTCCAAGGATCCGTCAGCACGGCTTCCATCGAGCGGAAGAACCGGTGGCCGGCGGTCACGCCCGCCGGGGAGGATCGCGGGCATGCGTTGTCGCCCCCCGGCAGGTGGCCCATCTCGTCCATTCCGACTGGCTCTTCCGCATGCCGACACTTCACCTCGCGGAGGCGTAAACCGCCGCGGGGGCCGCGTGCACCTTTACGAACTGGCCTGGTCCCCTTCCGCTCTGGGCGCCTGTCACGCCCTGGACGTCCCGCTCGTATGGGGCAACCTCGTGGGCGGCATGGCCGACCTGCTCATCGGCGACCGGACCGCCGCCGAGGAACTGTCGGAGAAGATACGTCCCGCCTGGACGGGGTTCGCGAGGTCCGGTGACCCGGGCTGGCCCGCCTACGAGCCGTCCCGGCGCCTCACCCGCATCCTCGACACCACTTGCGCCGTCGCCCCGTACCCGGAGGAAACGTCGCGCGCGCTCTGGGCGGACCACACGTTCGCCGCGCTCTGGGCGGACCACACGTTCGCCGCGCTCTCTCTCACTTCCTGACCGGTCCGGGGATGGACGCGGCCCGCGCTTCCCAGGGCCGCGTCCATCCCGCCCGGCCGTCCTGGTCGCCTCCCACCGGAACACCGGTCCGCGCCTATGATTGCCGAACGCGTGCACGGCACCGGCGGGTCGAGCCGGGTGGCGGTGATGCTCGGCCGGCCGGCCGAGGCGCGGCCGCCGCAATGTGGATAACGTCGAACCGGCGCGGCTTTTGGGTCCTCACTTCCTGACGGCGACCGCGGCCCAGGCACCGATGCGTTTGATCAAGTCAGGTGTCGCGGCGACTTCCGCATGGCCGAACGCGGGCTCGACCCACAGTTCCCGTGGATCGCGCGCCGCCTCGTACAACTGCCGGCCGTGTTCGAGCGGGAAGAACGCGTCGGCGTCCCCATGGACGACCAGCAGCGGGACCGGGGCGATCCGCCCGATGACCTCGTGCGGTGCCTCTGGCACGGGATCCCACCCGCCGGGAGCGATCCGGGTGCCGCGGGCCAGGCGCACGGCCAACCGCCCGACGCGTCGTTCGATCGCCCAGTGCACGCGCCGCATCGGCACCGTGTCGCGGTAGTACCAGCGGGCCGGCGCGCTGACGGAGACCACCGCGTCCACCCCACCGTGCAATGCCGCATGCCGGACGGCGACCGCACCGCCCATGGAGAAGCCTGTGACGGCGATCCGCTTGTAGCCTCTGCGGCGCGCCGCCATGACCACCGCGTCGATGTCCAGCACCTCACGGTCGCCGACGGTGGAACGCCCGCCGGACCTGCCGTGGCCGCGGAAGTCCAGCCCGATGACCCCGCCGTACCGGTTGAGGACACCGGCGATGCGGCGCAGCACGGGCTGCCGCCACGAGCATGTGAAGCCGTGTGCCAGGACGAAGCAGAGATCGCCGCCGCCCCGCAGGTGACCTGCGTCGATCCGCACGTCATCGGCGGTGTAGAGCGTGAGAGGTTCGGATGTCACCACGGTCTCCATGATCGGGCATGGCCCCCGGCGACCTGATGGTGGCCGCCGTCGGTGTGTCCGGCTGTACCACCTTCGTGGCCAGGGGAAACACGTCCGGACGTCATGGCCGGCCCGCGTCCCCGCGTGGGGTGCGTCGCTGCCGGCCGCCGCTTGACATGGGGGTATGCCGAAACCCTTCGGGCCCGGTCTCGACGACTTCGCCCGTGGATGGGCTGAACGGAGGGGGCGCGGGGTAGGTAGTCGAACGTGTCCGGAGGGCTGGTTGATCGACGGACTCGGGCGTCGGGTTGGCTGGTATGGGCAGCGAGAACCGTTCGCATCGGGTGAGGGCGCGCGGGAGCCGCCGCAACGCGGAGGATCGCGCCGCCGCGTTGCCCGGCGGTTCCGCGCTCGGTGAGCCGTACGTCGAGCACGGGCGTGAGGGCGAGGGGTACGCGCGTCAGGCGATGGTCTCCTCGGCGCAAGCCCATGATCGGGCCGCGATGTTGCTGGAGCGGATGGCCATCGCCCATCCTGAGGAGGCCGAATCGCATCTGCAGTCGGCCACCCGCCACCGCATGTGGGCCGAGAACGACCGGAGACTCGCGGAAGAGTACGGCCCCCGCGGCGGCGACCCGGACGGTTCGTGATCAGACCTGCCGGCGACGCGGAGTGAGGCGGGCGCAGCTCAAGCGGAGGGTGGAGGATGACCGTCGATCGGGGAACTCTGGAAACGGCACGGCGCTCGTTGCACGGGGTTGCCGAACTCGTGCTCGCCGGGCCGCAGTACAGGCAGAGCGGAACGATACGGCTGACGGTGACCGACGGCGGCTTCGGAACCGTTCAGGAGCCGGCGCTGCGGGTGAACGGGGCGGAGCTCGTGGCGGGTGACCGGGAGATCCCGCTGAACGGCGCCACCTGCAGGGAGCTCGCTGCGGCGGCGGGCATCGAGGCCGGAGCCGCGGAAGGTCTCTACAAGGACGGCAGCGGAGTCGGCCTGGACGACGTCCTCAGCATCGACGCAGAGGCCGCGCGGCACATCGAAGAAGTCTTCGGCCGGGGCCTCGAAGCGCTGACGAGGTTCGCGCCGGAAACCACGCCGGTTCTGTGGCCGGAACACTTCGATCTGGGCATGAGCCTCGACGAGGTCAACTACGGAGTGTCCGCGGGGGACGCCTTCCTGGGCGAGCCGTATGCGTATGCCGGGCCCTGGGAGCCGCGTCAGGGGTCATTCTGGAACACCCCCTTCGGGGCGGCGCGTCCGGCGCGTCAGCTGCCCGGCGCCACGGCGATGCTCGACTTCTTCATGGAGGCGAAGGACCGTGCCGCCCGCAGTTGAGGACGGGTGGTTCGGGGGTGACCGCTGTGGTGGGCGGCGTATCGGGCCGGCCGGGGATGAGTCGGGGCGGGGGTGTGTAAGGATCGCGTGAGATCGGTGACTGGGAGGTCGTTGTGCGTCTTGGAGTTCTACTGACCGAACGCGGCGGGGCCGAGGCGCTCGGCAGGCTGGCGGACGATGTGCGGCGTGCCGCGGACGACGGCTTCTCCTCGGCGTGGATCTCGCAGATCTTCGGGGTGGACGCGCAGACCGCCCTGGCCGTGGCCGGGGGCGGGGTGCCGGGCATCGAGCTGGGGACCGCGGTGGTGCCGACGTATCCGCGGCATCCGGCCGTGATGGCGCAGCAGGCGAGGACGACGGCGCTGGCGCTCCAGGGGCGGTTCACCCTCGGCATCGGGCTGTCACACAAGATCGTCATCGAGGACATGTACGGGTACGACTTCGGCCGGCCGCTGCGCCACATGGACGAGTACCTGTCGGTGCTGTTGCCTCTGCTGGCCGGGGAGAACGCGTCGTTCAAGGGCGAGACCGTGCAGGGCGACGTGGGGCTGAGCGTCCCGAACGAGGGGCGGGTGCCCGTGCTGCTCGCGGCGCTGGGGCCCAAGATGCTCAAGCTCGCGGCGGAGCGGACCGACGGGACGGTGCTGTGGATGACCGGCCCCGTGACCGTCCGCGAGCACATCGCGCCGACCATCACGGCGGCGGCCAAGGCGGCGGGGCGCCCGGAACCACGGATCGTGTGCGTGCTGCCCGTGTGCGTCACGGACGATGCCGAGCGCGCGCGGGAGCAGGCAGGCCAGACATTCGAGATGTACGGGATGTTGCCGTCCTATCGGGCGATGATGGACCGCGAAGGAGTGGACGGCCCGGCGGACCTGGCCGTCGTCGGGGACGAGGACACGGTCGCGGCGAAGCTGGAGGAGTTGTCCGAGGCGGGCGTCACCGATTTCGTCGCCGCGGAGTTCATTCCGGGCGAAGGCCGGGGCCGGACCCGGGAGTTCCTCAAGTCCTTCACGGCGAGATGAGCTCGTAGGGATCGCCGCCGGCGCCGGAGACGCGGCCCCCCGGGCCGCAGTCCGGATGGGCGTGGTCGATCCGCCCGTCGCCGGCGTGGGCGGGTTCGGCGCCGGCGTGGGCGGGTTCGCCGCCGTGAGACGGCGGGGCGGGTGCCCGCTCCGATAGGGGGACAGGTCCGGATTCGGCGCCTGATACCGTTGCGATGCTGCGCGCCAGGAGCGAAGTCCGGTGTGAATCCGGCGCTGTCCCGCAACTGTGGTGCCCCTCTCGATGTGGCCGAGCCAGGTCGCCTCCTCGCGCGCCGACGATTCTCGACCTCGTGGAAGGGCGATCCGTCATGGATGAGCGGGCCGCGGCTTCCCTGGACCCCAGGAGGCTCCTGTGAGACCCGTACGTACCCTCGGCGCGGTGATGGCGATCGTCGCCGTCACGTTCGCGGCCGGATGCGGCGACGGCGAGACCGGCGATGCGGCCTCAGGCGCGAAGGCCGTCACCGTCCAGGCCGCCAACGGCGCGGTGACCGTCCCGGCCCGGCCCGAGCGGATCGTGTCGCTCTCCCCCACCCACACCGAGACGCTGTTCGCCATCGGCGCGGGACCGCAGGTGGTCGCCGTGGACGACTACTCCAACCACCCGCCCAACGCGCCGCGGACGAAGTTGTCGGGGTTCAAGCCGAACGCCGAGGCGGTCATCGAGTACAAGCCCGACCTCGTCGTCGTCTCCGACGACCTGAACGGCATCGTCAAGGCGCTGGAGAAGGTCGAGATCCCCGTCCTGCTGGAGCCCGCGGCGACCAACGTGGACGAGGCCTACGACGAGATCAACGACCTCGGGCTGGCCACCGGGCACGCGGCCGAGGCCGAGAAGCTCACCGGCGACATGCGGGCGAGCATCCAGAAGACGGTCGCCGCGTCCTCCAAGGCGAAGGGCCTCGGCTACTACCACGAGCTCGACAACCAGCTCCACTCCGTGACGTCCAGGACGTTCGTCGGCCAGGTGTACGGGCTGTTCGGCCTCCGCAACATCGCCGACGAGGCGGACAAGGCGAGCGGCGAGTACCCGCAGCTGTCACGCGAGTACCTCCTCAAGCAGGACCCCGACCTGATCTTCCTGGCCGACACCAAGTGCTGCGGCCAGAACGCCTCCACTCTCGCCGAGCGCCCCGGCTGGTCGGATCTGGACGCGGTCAAGAACAAGGGCGTGGTCGAACTCGACGACGACATCGCCTCCCGCTGGGGTCCCCGCCTGCCCGAGTTCGTCAAGGCGATCGGTGACGCGGTGCAGAAGATCCAGTGATCACCGCCCTCATGGACGCCCGCCCATGACCCCCCGGCCCCACCGGGGGTGGCGCGTGATGGTGCGGAAGGGGTCGCCGGAGACGGCGGGGCAGGCCAGGCTGCGGCCGCTGTCGCTCGGCCTGGCCGTCGCGCTCCTGGCCGCGACCCTGCTGGCCGGGGTGCTGGTGGGGGCGGCGGGGCTGCCCGTCGGCGGGGTGCTGCTGGCGCTGGCCGACCGGGTTCCGTTCGTGCACATCGACTCGGGGCTCGATGTCATCGACGAGAACATCCTGTTCGAGTTGCGGGTGCCGAGGGCGCTGATGGCGGCGCTGGTCGGGGGGATGCTCGCCATGGCGGGCGCCGGCTATCAGGGCGTGTTCCGCAATCCGCTCGCCGATCCGTATCTGCTGGGCGCGGCGGCGGGCGCCGGTGTCGGCGCCACGACGGTGATCGTGCTGTTGCCGGGCGACCCCGGATACGCGGTGCCGCTCGCCGCGTTCGCGGGCGCGATCGGCGGCGTGTTCCTGGCGTACGCGCTGGGCAACACGGCGGGACGCGGGAACGGGGCCGCGACGCTGGTGCTGGCCGGAGTCGCGGTGTCGTCGTTCCTGGCGGCGATCCAGACGTTCCTGCAGCAATTGAAGGCGGAGGAGCTGCAGCGGATCTTCTCGTGGCTGCTCGGCGGGGTCGGGGCGGCCGACTGGAACCAGCTGGCGCTGATCGCCCCGTACTCGCTGGTGTCGACGGTGGTCCTGCTCGCGCACGGCCGGCTGCTGGACGTGCTGAGCGTCGGGGACGAGGAGGCGGCGTCGCTCGGCCTGTCCGCGGCGCGGGTGCGGCTGACGGTGCTGGTCGCGGCGTCGCTGGCGACGGCGTGCGCGGTCGCGGTGAGCGGGCTGATCGGGTTCGTCGGGATCGTGGTGCCGCATGTGGTGCGGCGGCTGGCGGGCGGCTCGTACCGGATCGTGCTGCCGCTGTCGCTGCTGGGCGGGGCGGCGTTCCTGGAGGTGGCGGACCTGGTGGCGCGGACGGTGATCGAGCCGGGCGAGCTTCCGCTCGGCGTCGTGACGGCGTTCGTCGGCGGGCCGTTCTTCGTCGCGGTGCTGCGCGCGAGCCGCAGGCAGGTGGACACGTGACGGTACTGGTGCGGGGCCTGGACGTGGCGCTGGGCGGGCGGCCCGTGCTGAAGGGGGTGTCGCTGGACGTCCCGGCCGGGTCGTGGACGGCGATCATCGGGCCGAACGGGGCGGGGAAGTCGACGCTGATGCGCGCGGTCCTGGGGCTCGTGCCCTCGCACGGCGAGATCACCGTGGCGGGCGTGGACCTGGGGACGCTGAAGCCGAGGCAGCGGGCCCGGCTGATCGCCTACGCGCCGCAGAGCCCGAACCTCCCGGTGGGGATGACGGTGTTCGACTACACGCTCCTCGGCCGGTCGCCGTACGTCCCGCACCTGGGCCGGGAGAGCGCGCGGGACCGGGCGATCACCGCGGAGGTCCTCGACCGGCTGGACCTCACCGCTTTCGCGACCCGCCCCCTCGACCATCTCTCCGGCGGTGAGCGGCAGCGGGTGGTGCTGGCGCGGGCGCTGGCGCAGCAGACGCCGGTGCTGCTTCTGGACGAGCCGACCACGGCGCTCGACATCGGGCACCAGCAGCAGGTGATGGAGCTGGTCGACCAGTTGCGGCTGTCCGACGAGCTGACCGTGGTGACGACGATCCACGACCTGACGCTGGCCGGGCAGTACGCCGACGACCTGGTCCTCGTCTCGGATGGACGGGTCGCCGCCGCGGGAGCGCCCGCGCGGGTCCTCACACGTTCCGCCGTCGAGGCGCATTTCGACGCGCGCGTGCACGTCACCACCGGCCCCGGCGGCCGGCCGATCCTGTCGTTGGAGCGTCCATGAGAATCGAGACGGTGTGGCGTGAGGAGGACGGGGCGCGGCTCGCCTCGACCGTGTGGCGGGCGGGCCCCGGGCACCGGATGATCTCGTCGGCGATGCTGGGCGGCGGGATCGGCCCGGCCGGGTGGGTGCTGAACGCGCAGGTCGCGGGCGGCTACTCGCGCACCGACCCGGTCGTCCATCTGGAGGAGCTCGCCGGGTCGTACGGCCTGGACGGGCCGGGCGTCGGGATGCTCACCGCCGCGTCGGTCTCCCGTACCATGCGGCGGGACGACGAGGGCGTGAGCGTCTCGGCGACGGTGGGGCTGCGGGTCCCGACGTGGGCGGCCTCCCCCGCCGGGACGCCCGATCCCGAGCTGGCGCCGATCCGCCTGGACGGGGCCTTTCCGCCCGCGTGGAGCCCGGGGACCGTGAACATCGTCGTCGCCGTTCCCGTCGCGTTGAGCGACGCGGCGCTGGTGAACGCGGTCGTCACCGCGACCGAGGCCAAGACCCAGGCGCTCCTCGAAGCGGGATATCCGTGCACGGGGACCGCGTCCGACGCCGTCTGCGTCGCTGCCGCGGTCGGCGGCGGGGCGGCGGAGCCGTTCGCGGGTCCTCGTTCCACGTGGGGTTCCAGGATCGCCCGCGCGGTGCACGCCGCCGTCCATGCCGGCGCCGTCGACTACACCGCCTATCTGAAGGCCCGGAACCCGGGTCCGGACCGGGGCCGGCACGGCTAGCACCGGCCGCCGTACCACCCCGGTGCGATACGGCGGCCGGTTCAGGGCCAGTGCAGTGGGGGAAGAGCCTCACCTCCTCGCGGTGCGTCGATCGGCCGGCGTGACGGTCAGCCGGCGTGGGGAAGGCGCTGTCCGTTGCGCTGTCCGTCGTGATGGCCGGTGCGCCTCATGGGGTCGGTGGCGAGCGGGTCGCCGCCGTCCAGGGACGAGCCGTTCACCTGCGGCACGGGATGCAGCCCGGTCGGCGGTTCCCGGTCGACGACCGGGCGCGGGCCGCCGTCGCGGCGTCCGTCCGCGAGGCCGGTGAGGGCGTCGACGCGGCGGCGGGCGCGTTCGGCCTCGGCGCGGGCGGCGTCGCGTTCGGCGGTCAGCGCCGTCACCGCGGCGCGCAGTTCCTCGGCGGTGCGCGACAGCTGCCAGTTGTGCTGTTCGGATTCGCGTGCCCGTGCCTGCATCTGGTCGCGGTCGGCGACGGCCTGGCCGCGTTTGGCCTCGGCGTCGCGGACGGCGGAACGCAGATCCTCGGCGGCGCGTTTGGCCGCGTCGGCCTCGACGCGCTGCCCCTCGACGAGGGTCTCGGCCTCCGACAGCCGCCCGTGCAGGGAGACGAGTTCCGCGCGGGCGCTCTCCAGCGAGGCGAGCAGTTCGCCCTCGCGGGACGCGACGCGGTCGCGGTCGCGTTCGGCGGCCAGCCGGGCGGCCTGCGCGCCTTCGGCCTCGTCCCCGGCCTCCCGGCATTCGCGCCTGGCGGCGTCGCGTTCGGCGGTGAGGCGTTCGGCCTGGGTGCGGGTGGACGCGGCCTCCTGCTCGGCGGCGTCGGCGCGGGCGCGGGCGGTGGCGGTCTCCCGCCAGGCGGCCTCGGCCTGCCGCTGGGACGCGTCACGTTCCCGCTGCGCGATCGCGATGTGCCCGGCGGCGTCGGCGTGGACGTCGGCGACCCGCCGTTCGACGCCGGCGACGCTCAGCTCGGACATCAGGGAGCCGGCGAGCCGGTCGGCGGCGCCTTCCAGCCGCTCGACCATCTCCCACGCCCACGCGACCTGCCCGGTGAGTCCCGGGGACTGCCGGCCGCGCTCGCGGTTCTCCCGCGCGGACCGCTCGCACTCCCCGTCGTTGTCATGGCAGTAGCGGACGGTGCGGGCACCGCGCACCGGCTGCGGCACGGGCCGTCCGCAGCCGGCGCACGGCCAGACCGCGGCCGGGTCGCCGAGGCGTGCGATCCCGGCGCGGTGGTCGTCGTCCTGTGTCCGGGACGCGGACTCCGCGGAGGCGGCGGCCTCGGCGTAGGCGGCGTTGTCGGTGACGACGGGAAGGTCGGTCATCGTCGGGGCGGGGGTCGGGGCGACGTCGTCGAGCGGGGCGACCTTCTGGTCCTTCATGTGCCGTTGTACGCAGGAGTCCCCGGAGGCGTTCGACGTTCACCGCAACGACTTCGGACGCGTCCTCCCGGCGGCGCCCCGGACGCGTTCAGCCGGCGTGTTCTCCCAGGTAGTCCTCCCGCACGCGGCGCCGGCTGAGTTTGCCGGACGGGGTGCGCGGCAGCGTCTCGCGGAACTCGATGCGGCGCGGATGCTTCAGTTTCGACAGCCGGGGCCCGCAGTGCGCGAGGAGGTCCGCGGCCAGGTCGTCGCCGGCGGCGGCGTCCTCGGCGGGCTCCACGAGCGCGACCACGATCTGCCCCCAGTCGTCGTCCGGGACGCCGATGACGGCGACGTCGCCGACCGCCGGGTGCTGCAGCAGGGCGTTCTCGATCTCCGCCGGGTAGATGTTGACGCCGCCGGCGATGATGAGGTCGGTGCGGCGGTCGCTCATGTAGAGCCAGCCGTCCTCGTCGAGGTGGCCGAGGTCGCCGGGCGTGTAGAGGTCGCCGCGCATGGCGGAGGCGGTCTTCTCCGGGTCGTCGTGGTACTCGAACCCGGGCTGCCCGCCGGCGTAGATGAGGCCGGTCTCCCCCGGCGGCAGTTCGGCGCCCTCCGGGTCGAGGATCTTGATCTGGACGCCGTCGACCGCGCGCCCGACCGTGCCGGGGTGGGCGAGCCACTGCTCCGGGGTGGCGACGACGACGGGTCCGCTCTCGGTGGAGCCGTAGTACTCGTAGAGGACGGGCCCCCACCAGTCCATCATCCGCTGCTTGGTCTCGACGGGGATGGGCGCGGCGCTGTGGTACACCTGCCGCAGCGTCGACAGGTCGTGGCGGGACCGGACGTCGTCGGGCAGCGCGAGCATGCGGTGGAACATCGTCGGCACCATGAACGAGTTCGTGACGCCGTACCGTTCGATCAGCTCAAGGGTGTCCTCGGGCCGGAAGTGCGGGACGACCACGACGGCGTGGCCGAGGTTGAGCGACATCAGCGCGTGCACGCACGGCGCGGAGTGGTAGAGCGGGCCGATGGCGAGGTGGACCTCGTCGCCGGGTTCGAGGCCGAGGTTCCGCATCAGCGTCTGCCGCATGAGGTCGAGCACCACCTCCGGCGGGATGTCGAACAGCGGCCGCTGGACGCCCTTCGGCCGGCCCGTCGTCCCGGACGTGTAGAGCATGATCGAGCCCATCTGCCGCTTACCGGGCGGCTCGGCGCCGCCCGTGGCGCACAGCGCGGCCAGCGAGCCGTAGCCCTCGGCGGGGTCGACGCTCACCCGCCCTTCGGCGGGAATGCCCGCCTCGTCGGCCGCCCCCGACACGACGCCGGCGAACGCGCTTTCGGTCACGACCGCCTTGGCGCCGCTGTCGGCCAGGATGTATCCCACCTCGGGCGCGGTCAGGTGGCGGCTCACCGGGACGAGGTAGAGGCCCGACTGCATCGTGGCGAGCAGGACGGTGAGGAATTCGCGCCGATTGCCGAGCACGGTCGCCAGTGAGTCGCCGGGACGCAGCCCGAGACCGCCCAGCGCGTTCGACAGGCGATTCACCTCGGCGTGCAGTTCGCCGTAGGACACCGGTTCGCCGGGGGCCGGAATGGCCGGGCGGTCCGGGTGGTTCCGTGCGATCTCGTAGAAGCCGATGCCCTCGACGCCCATGCGGCGCTCCCCTGTCCGGAGTCGGTTGGCCGGGTGGCCCTCGGTACATCTGACCCAGTGCTCGACGGTGACGTCAAGAACACGGCCGGTCCGCCAGCGAGGGCGGGACGAATCGGCCGATCCAGGTCAGCGGTTTTCCTGACCTTGGTCTTTCGCGGAAATATCATGGGGGCCCGGATTCCGGGGAGCCGGCTGGCCGGGAGCGACGCGGCGATGGGACCTGCATGACTGATTCCGGCGGCGGGGGAAGCGGCGGAGGGAAGGGGGCGGCGCCCTGGCCGCTGGCGCTCATCCCCGGCGTGTCGTCCGGCGTCATCGTCACCGTGGCGATGAAGTACGTCTACGCGTTCGCATGGTTGAGGACGCTGGTCACGGCCGCCGTGACGCTGCTGGCCATCGTCCTGCTGGCCTGGCTCGTCACCCGGCCGCCGGTGATCGGCGCGGTGAGGCGGATCTCCGGGAGCCTGCCGAGGAAGGGTGTGGCGGCCGCCGCGGGGGGCGCCGCCGGAGCCTCGCTCATGGCGCTGGTCCTGCTCGCGGGCAGCGGCGTCCAGTGGCTGGCGGAGCGCACCGGCCCGTGTGAGCAGCCGCTGGAACTGAGGGTCCTGACGACCCCCGAGACGCTCACGCCGCTGCGCGCCGCGGCGGCCGAGTTCGAGAACGACAGCGAGGACCGCGGCTGCAGCCAGTACGGCGTCACGGTCGTCCCGCAGGCGGGGCCCGTCACGCTGTACGACGGGTTCAGGCTTCTGTGGCGGCGCAGCGAACCCGCCGACGCGCGCCGCGCGGACGGCGAGGAGCTGTTCGGCCCGCAGCCCGACATCTGGATCCCGGCGTCGACGGCGGAGTACGACTTCATCCCGAAGGACCCCGGTGACGCCGCCCCGGCCGGGCGGGCGGGCGGCGCGGCGGCGGGCGCGGACGGCACGGGCGACCCGAGGTTCCGGCACCGCGGTTCGCTCGCGTCGTCTCCGCTGGTGCTGGCGCTGTTCACCGACGCCCACGAGTCCGTCGCCGACCCGATCGCGGCGCCGATCGCACCGAGCACGGCCGACCTGCTGAACCGCGTCGAGGACGCGGGCGTCCGGCTGCGCGCGATCGCCCGTCCCGTCCCGGAGACGTCGTCGGCGGCGCTGGCCGTCACGCCCGCCCTGTACGACGCGCGGCCCGGCGGCGACGCGGAGGACGAGCGGTTCGCCGAGCCCGCCGACCTGGTCGCGCCGGACGCGGTGTCGCTGCTGTGCCGGTTCCGTGAACGCGCCGCCGAGCGGGACTCCCGTCCCCCGGACGACATCGCGGTCGCCGTCCCCGAGCAGGTGCTGCACGACTACGACACGGGACGGCCGCTCGGCGACCGCTGCGGCGCCGTCGACCCCGGCGCCGCCCCGCACGCGCGATGGCGCCTGCACCCCTACTACGCGACGGACCTGCCGACGCTCGACCACCCGTTCATCCAGGTGCGGTGGCGCGGGCAGGACACCAGGGAGCGGGACGCGGCCGTCACCGCGTTCCGCCGCTGGCTGGACGGCCATCCCCTCACCCTGCAGGGCTTCCGGGACGACCGCGGAGTCGTCCCTCCCGGACGCGAGGGCGACACCCGCCATTTCTACCTGTCGCGGCTCCAGGGCATGGTGGGCAACCGCGTGATGCCGGCGAACGTCGGATTGACGCCGCCGGAGGACGTGCAGAAGACGCTCGACCGCATCGGGGCCGCACGTCCGAGGATCTCGGTGTCGCTGATGTTGGACGTGTCCGGGTCGATGGGCGGTGCGGCCCGGGCGCGCGGCGGTGCGCGCCTCGCCCGCGGCGCGTCGTTCCTGCGGAGCCTCGTGTCGCAGCTGCAGAGCAACGACCGCGCCGGCCTTCAGGTGTCGTCGTCGACGGCTTCGCCGGGCGAGCCCGGCACGTTCGGGAACGTGCCCCAGGACGCGGCGTCCCCCGACCACAAGAACGCGGTCACGAGCCGTCTGCAGGCGGTCGCGTCCGGCGGGGCCGACCGCCCGCTCGCCGACGCGATCGCCGCGGCCGACCTCGGGCCGGGCCGTCCGAACCTCATCCTCGTCACCGACGGGCAGAGCCCCGCGACCAATCCCCGCCTCGCCGCACGGGCCGGGTGGCTGTCGGGTGAGTTCCGCGATCGGCATCCCGACCTGCGGCTGACCGTCGTGCTGACGGGACCGGCGACCTGCGGGTCCTCGCCCGTCGAGGAGATCGTGGACGCGCTCGCCCCCGGGGACGGCGCGGACTGCGTGACGCTGACCGGCGCTCCCGAAGCGGAGCAGGCCGCCGAACTGCTGTCGGACCTGAGATGACGGAGAACCCGATGCGCACTGGAGGGCGGCGGCGGTCACCGCCGGGCGGCCGGGCGGCGTGGATCGGCGCCCTGTGCGGCGCGGCACTGGTCCTGCTCGCCTGGCTGGGCATCGTGGTGCTGTGGCCGGACTCCTCGTATCCGTCGATGACGGCCGACTGCGAGCGCAAGGAGCTGTTCGTCGTCGGCGGCACGGACGTCAGCCTGAAGAACCAGCGCCGGGCGCTGATCCGGCAGTGGAACGAGGGACAGTACGCGGACGGCCGCCCGCACCCGCACGCCACGCTCGTGGAGGTGTCGGAGTCCACCGATCTGCAGCACAGCCAGATCAAGGCCGTCGTGGAGTCGGGAGGCTGCGCCTACGACGTCCTCATCATGGACAATACGTGGACGGCGCAGTTCGCCGACGCCGGCTACCTGCGTCCCCTCGAAGGCGTCGACGGGCGGGGCGACTTCTTCCCGGCTGCGCTGCGGACGGGCGAATGGGAGGGCGAGCAGTACGCCGTCCCGTTCAACGTGGACGTCGGTCTCCTCTACCACCACGAGGGCGTGGCGCCGCCGGAGGCGTGGCCGGGGCTGCTGGTCTCCGGCGTCGCGGTGCAGCTGTCCGACTACGAGGGCCTGACCGTCAACGCGCTGGAGGCGGTGTGGAACGACGGCGGCGCCGGCCTGCTCACCGGTGAGGATCCTCCGAGCACGGCGGAACTGCGTGACGAGGTGTATCCGGCGCTCACCCGGCTCGCCCCGCACGTGCGGGACTCGCTGGCCGCGTCGCGGCGGTACGGGGAGCGGGAGAGCATCGAGGCGTTCGCGTCCGGGACCCGGCTGATGCGCAACTGGCCCTACGTCTTCTCGGCGCTCGCGTCGGAGCCGCGGATGCGGGACGGCGACCGGCTGCGGTTCGGGGTGGCGGCGCTGCCCGGCCGCACCGTCCTCGGCGGGCAGAACCTCGCGGTGTCCGCGCACTCCCCCAGTCCCGGGGCGGCCGCCGATCTCGTGGAGTTCCTGAGCGGGACGCGGAGCCAGCGCCTGCTGTTCTCGTGCGGCGGCTTCGCGCCCGGGCGGTACTCGGCGCTCGGGCTGGCGCCGGAGCGCGACTCCCCCGCCGATGTGCGGGTGCGGACGTGCTCGTCCCTCACCGGGGAGACGCCGGGCCCCGGTGAGGCCGAGCTGCCCGGCCGCGAGGAGCTCACCCAGCTGGGACGTGCCGTGGTGACCGCGCTCGGCCGCGCCGAGCCCCGCCCGGTGACGCCGCACTACAGCACGTTCTCCAGCACGTTCCGCGGCTGCGTCCAGAAGATCTTCGACCGGGCCGGGACGGACGCCGAGACGTTCGCCGGGGCCGTCGAGGACTCCCTGGACGGCCGCGCGGCGTCCTGCTAGGCGGCGCCTTCGGGCCGGGCGGCGGCGTCGAGGGCGGCGCGGGCCATGGTGTGCAGGAGGTCGCCCATCGCGTCGCGGCCGAGGCCGGTGGCGCTGTGCGGCGTCGAGTTGAGGAGGCCGAAGCACGCGTGGACGGCCGCGCGGGTCCGGTCGTCCGGCAGGCCGGGGCTCAGGCGGCGCAGGACGGCGACCCATTCCTCCACGTAGGCGCGCTGGAGCCGGCGGATGCGGTGGCGCCCCGGCTCGGGGACGTTGTCGAGTTCCCGTTCGTGGACGGTGATCAGCGCGGGGTTGTCGAGGGCGAACGCGATGTGCCAGCGCAGCAGCGCATCGAGGGCGCGGCCCGGGTCGGGGCCCGCGGCGCGGCGGACGCCTTCGGCGAGCAGGCGTTCGCTGATGTCGAGGAGCATCTCGGCGAGGACGGCCTCTTTGCCGCTGAAGTGCCGGTACAGGGCGGGGCCGGTGAGCCCGACGGCCCGTCCGAGGTCGCCGATGGACGTCCCGTGGTAGCCGCGGCGGGCGAACAGCTCGGCCGCGGCGCCGAGGATCTCGGCCCGGCGCGGGTTGGGCGGGCCTGCCGGGGAATCGGGCCCGGGGGCCGCCTCGGCGGGTTGGGACGTCATGGCGGCCAGTCTAGACTAGAGTTGTTAATGACGATTAACATCGGCATTGTTAACGATCGTTAACCGGGAAGGGGGGTCATGAGCGGACCCGGGATCGGCTCCGGCGCCGACGTGGCGAGCGAGGGGTTCAAGGCGAGCGCCGCGCACAACGAGGCCCTCGTCGCGGAGCTGCGCGACCATGTCGACCGCGCCGGGCGCGGTGGTTCCGAGCGGGCCCGCGAGCGCCATGTCGCGCGCGGCAAGCTGCTCCCCCGCGACCGGGTCGACACGCTCCTCGACCCCGGCTCGCCCTTCCTGGAGCTGTCGCCGCTGGCCGCGACCGGGATGTACGGGGACGAGGCCCCCGGCGCCGGGATCATCACCGGGGTCGGGCGCATCTCCGGCCGCGAGTGCGTCGTCGTCGCCAACGACGCCACCGTCAAGGGCGGCACCTACTACCCCGTCACGGTGAAGAAGCATCTGCGCGCCCAGGAGGTGGCGCTGCACAACCGCCTCCCCTGCGTGTACCTGGTCGACTCCGGCGGCGCGTTCCTGCCCCGGCAGGACGAGGTGTTCCCCGACCGCGAGCACTTCGGCCGCATCTTCTACAACCAGGCGACGATGTCGGGCCTGGGGATCCCGCAGATCGCGGCGGTGATGGGCTCGTGCACGGCGGGCGGCGCGTACGTCCCGGCGATGAGCGACGAGGCCGTCATCGTCCGGAACCAGGGGACGATCTTCCTGGGCGGGCCGCCGCTGGTGAAGGCCGCCACCGGCGAGGTCGTCACGGCCGAGGAACTGGGCGGCGGCGAGCTGCACTCCCGCACGTCCGGCGTCACCGACCATCTCGCCGAGGACGACGCGCACGCGCTGCGGACCGTCCGCGACATCGTCGCGACGCTCGGCCCGCGCGAGCCGCGACCGTGGGACGTCACCGCGCCCGAGGAGCCCGCCGTCGACCCGGCCGAGCTGTACGGGGTCGTCCCGCCCGACCCGCGCACCCCCTACGACGTGCGCGAGGTCATCGCCCGGATCGTGGACGGCAGCCGCTTCCAGGAGTTCAAGAAGGAGTACGGGCCCACGCTCGTCACCGGCTTCGCCCGCGTCCACGGGCATCCGGTCGGGATCGTCGCCAACAACGGCATCCTGTTCGGCGAGTCGGCGCAGAAGGGCGCGCACTTCATCGAGCTGTGCGACCGGCGCAGCGTCCCGCTGGTGTTCCTGCAGAACATCACCGGGTTCATGGTCGGGCGCGAGTACGAGGCGGGCGGCATCGCCAAGCACGGCGCGAAGATGGTCACCGCCGTCGCCTGCGCCCGCGTCCCGAAGTTCACCGTCGTCATCGGCGGCTCGTTCGGCGCCGGGAACTACGCGATGTGCGGCCGGGCGTACTCGCCGCGCTTCCTGTGGATGTGGCCGAACGCCCGGATCTCGGTGATGGGCGGCGAGCAGGCCGCGAGCGTCCTGGCCACCGTCCGCCGCGACCAGATGGAGGCGCGCGGCGAGGAGTGGCCCGCGCGGGACGAGGAGGACTTCAAGTCACCGATCCGCGAGCAGTACGAGGCCCAGGGCAACCCGTACTACTCGACGGCGCGGCTGTGGGACGACGGGGTGATCGACCCGCTCGACACCCGGCGCGTGCTGGGGCTCGGGCTGTCGGTCGCGGCCAACGCACCGCTGGAGCCGGTCGGCTACGGCGTCTTCCGGATGTGAGGGTGTTGATGTTCGACAGCGTCCTGGTCGCCAACCGCGGGGAGATCGCCGTCCGCGTCTTCCGCACGCTGCGGCGGCTCGGCGTCCGCTCGGTGGCCGTCCACACCGGCGCCGACGCCCTGGCGCGCCACGTGCGGGAGGCGGACGAGGCCCTGCTGATCCCGTCGTACCTGGACATCGAGGCCGTCATCACGGCGGCGCGCGACTCCGGAGCGCCGGCCGTCCACCCCGGGTACGGCTTCCTCGCGGAGAACACGGCGTTCGCGCGGGCGTGCGGCGAGGCGGGGCTGGTGTTCATCGGCCCGCCGGCCGAGGCGATCGAGGCGATGGGCGACAAGATCCGCGCGAAGCGGACCGTCGCGGCGGCCGGTGTCCCCGTCGTCCCCGGAAGGGATGAACCGGGCCTCTCGGACGCCGAGCTGAAGGCCGCCGCGCTGGAGGTCGGTCTGCCGGTGCTGCTGAAGCCGTCCGCGGGCGGCGGCGGCAAGGGCATGCGGCTCGTCCGGAACGCCGCGGAACTGCCGGAGGCCATCGCGTCCGCCCGCCGCGAGGCGCGCGGTTCGTTCGGCGACGACACGCTGCTCGCCGAGCGGTTCGTCGACAACCCCCGGCACATCGAGATCCAGGTCTTCGCCGACGGGCACGGCAACGCCGTCCACCTGGGCGAACGCGAGTGCAGCCTGCAACGCCGGCATCAGAAGATCGTCGAGGAGGCGCCGTCCCCGCTGCTGGACGCCGCCGCCCGGGAGCGGATGGGCGCCGCCGCCGTCGCCGCCGCGCAGGCCGTCGGCTACGTGGGCGCAGGGACGGTCGAGTACATCGTCCCGGCGGACCGCCCGGACGAGTTCTTCTTCATGGAGATGAACACCCGCCTCCAGGTGGAGCACCCGGTCACCGAGCTCGTCACCGGCCTCGACCTGGTCGAACTCCAGCTCCGGGTGGCGGCGGGCGAACCGCTGCCGCTCACCCAGGGCGACGTCCGCCTCGACGGGCACTCGATCGAGGCCCGCGTCTACGCCGAGGATCCCGCACGGGGATTCCTGCCCACCGGCGGCCGCGTCCTCGCCCTGACCGAACCCGGCGACGCCCGCGTCGACTCCGGTCTCGACGCCGGCACCGAGGTCGGCGGCGCCTACGACCCCATGCTCGCCAAGGTCGTCGTCCACGGCTCCGGCCGCGCCGAGGCCCTGCGCCGCCTCGACCGCGCGCTCGCCGCGTACACGCTGCTGGGCGTCCCGACGAACGTCGCGTTCCTGCGGTCGCTGCTCCGCCACCCGTCCGTCGTGTCGGGCGACCTCGACACGGGCCTCGTCGAACGCGAACTGGACGGCCTTGTCTCCGGAACCTCCGTCCCGCCCGAGGTGTTCGCCGCCGCCGCGCTCGAACGGATGCGGGCGCTCGAATCCGGCGACGACCCGTGGGACGTCCCCGACGGCTGGCGTCCCGGCGCCCACGCCTGGACGCCGTGGATCATCACCCCGTCCGGCGGCGACCCGGTGGAGGTCCGCGTCCAGGGCCGCGCCGGGTCCGCCCGCGTCGCCATCGGCGATGACCCCCCGGTCACGGCCTCGCTCGGCGAGCCGTTCACGCTGACCTACGCTGGGAGGACGACCTCGTTCGAGGCGGCTCGCGACGGGCACACGCTGTGGCTCGGCCGCGACGGGCACGCGTGGGCGCTGAGCGAGCACGTCCGCGCCGAGGCGGGCGCCGCGTCCGCCGCCGCCGGCGACGGGGTGCTGCGCAGCCCGATGCCGGGTACGGTCCTCGCCGTCAAGGCGGCCGAGGGCGACCGGGTGGCGGAGGGGCAGCCGCTCGTGGTCGTCGAGGCGATGAAGATGGAGCACACCGTCACCGCGCCGCTCACCGGCGTCGTGGCGAAACTGCCGGTCCGCGCGGGCGCGCAGGTCGCGCTGGACGCGGTCCTGGCCGTGATCGAGGAGGCATGACGATGCGGGTACCGCTTTCCGGGCTCCCCGGGCGGGTCACGATCTACGAGGTCGGGCCGCGGGACGGGCTGCAGAACGAGAAGGCCGTCGTCCCCGTGGACGTCAAGGCCGAGTTCGTGACCCGGCTGGCCGGCGCGGGCCTGCGCACGATCGAGACGACCAGCTTCGTCCACCCGAAGTGGGTCCCGCAGCTCGCCGACGCCGAAGACCTCCTCGACGTCCTGCCGCGCTCCCCCGACCTGCGCTACCCCGTCCTCGTCCCGAACGAGCGGGGCCTCGACCGGGCGCTCGCCAACGGCGTCACCGAGATCGCGGTCTTCGGCAGCGCCACCGAGTCGTTCGCCCGCCGCAACCTCAACCGCACCGTGGACGAGTCGCTCGCGATGTTCGCGCCCGTCATCGAACGCGCCCACGCCGAGGGGCTCTGGGTGCGCGCCTACATCTCGATGGTGTGCGGCGACCCGTGGGAGGGCGACGTGCCGATCGAGCAGGTCGTGTCCGTCGCCTCCCGCATGATGGACCTCGGCTGCTCCCAGCTCAGCCTCGGCGACACCATCGGCGTCGGCACGCCCGGCCACGTCACCGCCCTCATCGAGGCGCTCGGCGCCGCGGGCATCGGCACCGAGCGGCTCGCCGTCCACTTCCACGACACCTACGGGCAGGCCCTCGCCAACACCCTCGCCGCCCTCCAGGCCGGCGTCACCGTCGTCGACGCCTCCGCGGGCGGCCTCGGCGGCTGCCCGTACGCCGAGAGCGCCACCGGCAACCTGCCCACCGAGGACCTCGTCTGGATGCTGCACGGCCTCGGCATCGACACCGGCGTCGACCTCGGCGAGCTCGTCGCCACGAGCCTGTGGATGGCCGGTCACCTGGGCCGGCCCAGCCCGTCCCGCGTAGTCCAGGCCCTCGAACCGGAGCGCCGGAGGCGCGACCATAGGCAGGAGTAGCAATGATCGACTTCACGCTCACCGACGAGCAGGAGGAACTGCGGCGCACGGTGGAGCGGTTCGCCCGCGAGACCGTCGCCCCGGTGATCGGGGACCTGTACGAGCGCGGCGAGTTCCCGTACGAGATCGTCGCCGCGATGGGCAGGATGGGCCTGTTCGGGCTGCCGTTCCCCGAGGAGCACGGCGGCATGGGCGGCGACTACTTCGCGCTCTGCCTGGCCCTGGAGGAGCTCGCCCGCGTCGACTCGTCCGTGGCGATCACCCTGGAGGCCGGCGTCTCCCTGGGCGCGATGCCGATCCACCGGTTCGGCTCGCCCGAGCAGAAGAAGCGGTGGCTGCCGCTGCTCACGTCCGGTGAGAAGCTGGCGGGTTTCGGTCTCACCGAGCCGGGCGGCGGCTCCGACGTCCCCGGCGGCATGCGCACCACCGCCCGCCTGGACGGCGACACCTGGGTCATCAACGGGTCCAAGGCGTTCATCACCAACTCCGGCACCGACATCACCGCGTTCGTGACCGTCACCGCCTTCACCGGCGACGGCGAGATCTCCACGATCATCGTCCCGAACGGCACGCCCGGCTTCACGGTCGGCCGCAAGTACTCCAAGGTCGGCTGGTCGGCGTCCGACACCCGCGAGCTGTCCTTCGACGACGTGCGGGTCCCCGCCGAGAACCTCGTCGGGGAGCGCGGCCGCGGCTACGCCCAGTTCCTCCGCATCCTGGACGAGGGCCGCATCGCGATCGCCGCCCTCTCCGTGGGTCTCGCCCAGGGCTGCGTGGACGAGTCCCTCCGCTACGCCCGCGAGCGGGAGGCGTTCGGCAAGGAGATCGGCCGCTACCAGGCGATGCAGTTCAAGATCGCCGACATGGAGATGCGCGCCCACACCGCCCGCCTCGCCTACTACGCGGCGGCCGCGAAACTCCTCGCCGGCGAGGAGTTCAAGAAGGAGGCCGCGATCGCCAAGCTGGTCGCGTCCAACGCCGCGATGGACAACGCCCGCGACGCCACCCAGGTCTTCGGCGGCTACGGCTTCATGAACGAGTACGCCGTCGGCCGCTTCTACCGCGACGCCAAGATCCTCGAAGTGGGCGAGGGCACCTCGGAGGTCCAGCGCATGTTGATCGCCCGCGCCCTCGGCCTGCCCCCGTCCTGATCACGGCCTGTCGCCGGCCGGCCTGCGAACGCGGGCCGGCCGGCGACGGCGGCGCTCACGCGCCGGACCTTCAGCGGATCTTCGAGAGGTCGAGCAGCGTCGTCCCGCCCTTGTTCGTGAAGAAATGCTGCGGGTCGCGGTCATTGCGCGCCTGCCCCATCACCTCGTTGTACCGCCGTATCCCGGTGTCGAGCAGCCTGCCGGTCTTGACGTCGTACAGCACGTGGTTCTTCGTCGTGTGCCCGTCCGGGAAGTAGGGGACGAACCGCCCGTAGACGACGCCCCGTGCCGGCGCCGGGAACTCGTCGAAGGGCAGCGTCCTGCCGGCCTTCCCGTCCCTGCGCTGCACGGCGGTCACCATGTCCCCGCGGTCGGTGACACCGGCCGCCGGGTCGCCGACGCACCACGTCACCCCGCACGACCATGCTCCCTTGAACGGCGTGAGACCGGCCTCGCGGCGCTCCCCCGTCCGGACGTTCCACAGCGACCGGTACCTGATGCCCCCGACCTTGTCCTCGTGGGACGCAAGTGATCCGATCCAGGGCCAGGAGACGATGTCGAAACCGCCGGTGCCGGGGATCTTCTCCGGCGCCCCGCCCGACAGCGGCGCCTCGTATACGCCGTCGCCCATGCCCCAGACGATGGTGCCGCCGTCGATCAGCAGTGTGGACAGCGACGCCCCCGGCATCCCGATGATCTTGTGTGCGGCGCCGCCGGCGACCGGCGCCCCCCAGATCTCCACGGTGTCGCGGCCGTCCACCCGGTACGACAGCCACCAGATGACCTGGCCTTGCCCGACGGTGATATCGGACGCGTAGATCTTCGAGCCTTCCGGGACCACCACGTCGGTGATCACGGTGGCCTTGCGGGTGTCGAGGTCGTAGGACCACAGCCGGTCCGGGAGTTGGAGGGACGACCAGGTCGCCCCCACCAGCGTGCCGCCGTCCAGGAGCGTGGCGGGGTGCAGTGTGCGCCCGTTCGGCAGTTCGCCTGGGACGCTCCGGACGGCGTCGGGCCACCGTTCGCGCACCTTGACGGGCACGCCGAGGTCGGAGCGCGACACCGGTCTCAGGTCGCCGGCCGTGGCGGCGGGGGGCGGTTCCTCACCGGAGCGCGCCGCCACACCGGCCGCGCCCGTCCCGCCGAGGATCACCGCGACGGCCAGCGCGGCGGCCGACGTCCGGCGGCGCCGCCTCCTGCGGTGCCGCCTCTCCACCCGCTCCAGCAGGTCCGGCTCCACCTCCGGCGCCTCCCGCGCCGCGGTCGTGAGCATGCCGCGCAGCGCCAGGTCCAGATCATCGTTCATGGTGCCCTCCCATCGTGGACGCGGCGGCCGGGCGCCAGTCCGCGCGGAGCTTGCCGAGCGCGCGGGCCGCCTGGCTGCGGACCGTGCCGCGCGAGATGCCGAGCATCCCGGCGATCTCCTCGTCCGAAAGGTCCTCGTAGTACCGCAGGACGAGCACCGCCCGCTGCCGCGGCGGCAGCGACGTCAGCGCCTCCCACAGCCGCGGATCGTGCTCGGCCCGCTCGATACCGCGGTCGTCGTACCGGGCTTCCGGCACGCTGCCGACCAGATGCTCCCGTCGTCGCCGCCGCCACAGGCTGATGTGCTGACGCGCCATGATCGTGCGCACGTACCCCTCGGGATCATCTTTGTTGACGACCCGTTCCCAGGTGCCGCGAAGCCTGACCAGCCCGTCCTGCACCAGGTCCGCCGCATCGTCGGCGTTGCCGGTGAGCACATAGCCGTAGCGGAGCAGAGCCTGCGCACGGGTCGTCACGAATTCCTCGTACGTCACGTCATCGGTCAAGAGGCCGTCCTTCCCATCACACCCAGGACGCCCCACCACCCGGATCTGTTGCACGGTCCGCCGGAACGGCGCGCGGTACAGTCGGCGGATGCTGCTGCGCGCATACGGGATCGCCCGATCCCTGTTCATGTACTACGGGGTTCCGGGTAAGCACCGGCGCGCGTCGCGCCTCTACGGCGAGTTCCTCAAGCCCGGCGATCTCGCCTTCGACATCGGCGCGCACGTCGGCGGCCGGGTGCGCGTGTGGCGGCACCTCGGAGCGCGTGTGATCGCGGTCGAGCCGCAGCCCGACTGCCTGCGCGTCCTGCGGCTCCTCTACGGCCGCGCCCATGACGTCACCATCGTCCCCGGGGCCGCCGGAGCCAAGCCGGGGCGGGCGCAACTGGAGGTGTCCACCGCGACGCCCACGGTCTCCTCGATGTCACCCGACTGGATCAAGTCGGTCACGGCGGACAGCAGCTTCGCCAGCGTCCGCTGGGACAGCTCGGTCGAGATCGAGGTGACCACCTTGGACGACCTCATCGCCGCGCACGGCGTACCGGCCTTCTGCAAGATCGACGTCGAGGGCTTCGAGGCCGACGTCCTCGCCGGGCTCACCCGGCCCCTCCCCGCCCTGTCGTTCGAGTACATACCGTCGGCCCACGACGCGACCCTGGAAGCCCTCCGCCACGTCGAGCGACTCGGCAAGGACGCGGGCGGCTACCTCTACAACTACTCCCCCATCGAAACGATGAGGTTCGCCGCCCCCCGCTGGCTCGACGCGGCCACCCTGGAGCGCCGGCTGGACCGCATCCGCCCCCGAGGCCGCTCCGGCGACATCTACGCCCGCCTCCGCACCCCTGACCAAATGCCGGGCGATCACCCGAGCCGATGAGGGGGCCTGATGAACACCTACTGGTTCACCGTCAAGACGAGCGGCTTCCCTGAGCGGGAGCCGGCCGGCATCTCGAACAAGCTGTACGGCATCCTGGAGGGCGGCGGTGGGGTCGACGCGCTGATCGCCGGGGACGAGCGCGGCGGTGAGGTCGAGTTCTCCCGTGAGGCGGAAGACGCCGTCGTCGCGATCATGTCGACGATCGAGCAGGTCGAGGCCGCCGGTCTGGACGTCGTCGGTGTGACCGAAGACCTCGTGGACATCGAGAACATCGCCGACCGGGCCGCGTCAGCTCTGCGGCGGTGTCCCACTGGACGTCCGGCGCACGCGGCGGCGGCGGGTTCCCCGAGCCGGTGATCGAGCGTAGGCGCGGGAGTCTCTGGGCCTGGTCACAGGTGTCGCGGTGGCTTCAAGACAAGAGGCTCGGCAACGTCGACCCCGCTGCCGTCGAGGTCGCGCGTGCGGCTCGCTTCTTCGACGCGGTTCTCATCGCGCGGCGTGAACGGGACCAGGTGATTCCGTCCTACCGGCGAGAGCGCGTGAGGGGCCTCCTCTCCGATCTGGTGGCATGAAGACCGCCCTCCTGCCGACGGCCCCGGCCCGATTCAGGGGCGGCGGGCCGTGAAGACGGTCAGTTCGGAAAGTTCCCGCCGGGTCACGGCCGGGAAGCGGCTGCGCATCTCGTTTTGGATGCGGTCCAGTTGGTCGTCCGGCAAGGTCAGGCGCCGGGTGACCCTGGACGGGCGGCTGCCGCCATGCCAGGCGATCACCACGCGCCCGCCGGGACGTGTGACGCGGTGCAGTTCGTCCAGCCCGGCCTCCAGGCTCGGCCAGACGCCCACGGTGTTGACCGAGACCACACAGTCGAACTCGGCGTCGGCGAAGCCGGTGTTCTCGGCGGTTCCCAGCCGGAGGTCCGCGTCCGTCCCCTGTTCGACGGCCATGTCACGCATGTCCGGCGACGGATCGACGCCGCAGACACGTCCCGCGGGCGTCCGGGTGAGGCGGCGGATCAGGCCGCCCGGACCGTATCCGACCTCCAGCACGTGCTCGCCCGCCCGGATGTCGAGCAGGTCCGCTATCTCGTCCTGCTTGTTCGTGCGCAGCATGAGGAGTCCGGCAAGCCGTCCGCGCAACCCGCCCGGCAGGACGAAGGCCGAGCGGGTGGCTTTGCCCGAGGTCCATGGCGTCGTCTCCACCTGGGAGAACGTTCCCCGGCGTCGCACTTGGAATCCAGCCGGTAACGCGTCGAAGGATACGGAGCCTGGGATGCCGTGGTCGCCCGCTCAGCCGTTCTCTTTCGCGATCGCCTCCCGGACGGCGGGGACGATCTCCCGGGCCCAGCGGCCGAGGGAGACGGCATCGTGCTCACCGCCACCGGCCGGGAAGAGCGTGAAACCCGACGCGCCGTGCTCCAGGACCGCCCCGGTCAGTTCCTCGGTCCACTCGCCGACGGAACCGCCGATCCAGCGGCCGGCGCGGTCCCGCGTCGCGGCCGGCGGGCGGTCGGTGATGCGTCCGGGAAAGTTGAACACCGTGCGGATCTCACGCGGATCGCGTCCGGCGGCGGCCGCCGCTTCGTCGATGACCTGCCGTGACGTCCGGTATCGCTCACTGAGCCAGTCCGCCGCATGGCCGGGAATCCAGCCATCCGCCACCCGGCCCGTCACGGCCAGGGACTTGGGGCCGACCGACCCGGTCCACACCGGCGGCGCGGGCACGGGCGCGGGTTCGATGTCGTCCACCCTGTAGTGGCGGCCTCGGCGGGTGACCGGCGGGCCGCCACCCGACAGCGACTTGACCAGCACGATCGCCTCCTCGAACGCGTCCACGGCGTCACCCCGGGAGAGCCGCGGCACCCCCATGTCGGCGATCCGATCCCAGAGCCCGCCCGCACCCATGCCGAGCACGATGCGGCCGCCGGACAGCGCCGACAGCGACGTCACCGTCCGCGCCAGCATGGGGGCGGGCCGGGTCGGCAGATTGGTGACGTTGGCGAATCCGGTGATGTGCCGCGTACGTCCGAGGATGAAGCCGATGGCGGCGTAGGCGTCCAGACGCGCGCCTATGTACGGATGGTCCGACAGGGAAAAGATGTCAAGGCCGTCATCGTCGGCCTGCTGAGCCATGCGCAGCAGCTCGGGGGCGTCGCCGACGCCCGTATGCGCGCCGAAGCCGAAGACGACATCTTGTACCGGCATCGTTCTGCCCTTCATTGGAGGACACCCGGGCGGTCAGCGCCATGACGACCGCCCGCCAGAGAGTTCGTAGTACGAACCATATTAGTTCGTACTACGAACTTCAATCCCTCCGCGAGATGCGATGCCTCAGTGCTTGCCGGCAGCGGTCCCTTCGTCCGGCTCCATGAAGACCACCGGAACCTTGTTGTCCAGCACGACGCGGCCGAGGAGACCCGCGAGCACATCGCGTTCGGCAGCGCCAAGCCCCTCCGGCAACTTCTCGACCCGCCGGCAGGTCTCGGTATAGAACTCCTCCGCAAGCCCACTGCCCTGCGATGTCAGCACGACCCGCACCGCACGCATGTCCCTCGGATCTGGTTCGCGCCGGACGAGGCCGTTGCGCTCGCTGCGGTCCACCAGGCCGGTGAGGCTCGACTTGGCGAGCCCCAGCACCGCCCCCAACTCGCCCATGCCGTAAGGCTGCGCCATCAGAACGCACAGCAACTGCCCCTGCTGCGAGGTGATGCCATGCTCCCGAGCCGACTCGGTGTACACGGCATTCACCAAGAACGAGGCCCGCACCAACGCGGCCACAACACCGATCTGTCCCTCATCCCGCTGCTCACCCACGCGACCAGGCTACATCCGAGCAGCCAATAAATTCGCAACCCGAACTAAGCATCACCGGGTCAGCGCGTAAGGTCGAACGACCCCGTCCTGATTCCCCCGAGAAGGGAAACCCACGCGGATGGAGCGATGGAGAGCATCGGGCCATCCGGATCCTTGGAGTCACGCATCCCCACCCCGGGGCCGCTCAGCGCCGTCACCTCAACGCACTCCTGTCCCTCGCCTCCGCTGTAGCTGCTCTTGCGCCAGATCGAAACGACCTCGACGCACGACTGTCCTTCACTACCGCTGCGACTGCTCTTGCGCCATGGAGAGAAGACGAACTGCCGACTGGTCATGACTCGGACACTAGCCGTTCGATCAGTGATCGGGAATCGGATGGGGGCAGTGCGGCGGCCCTGAGATGGTCGAAGACCACGTCGTGACGGCGGATGTCGTCCGCATGCTCCAGGTACCAGCCACTGGTCAGGTTCTCGACCAGAACCACGGAGAGTTCGTTCGTCGTCAGCGTTGTGAATGAACCATTGTGGCCCGGATGCGCTCCGGCCGAAAACGGAAGCACTTGCAGAGTCACATTCGACAGAACCGAGAGATCGATCAACCGGCTGAGCTGCACCTTCATCACCTCGGGCCCGCCGAACTGCTGGCGGAGCGCCGCCTCGCTCACGATGGCCCACAGATGGGGCGGATCCTCCTCGAAGAGGATCTGCTGGCGGCGCATCCGGATATCCGCCAGCCCATCAATGTCAGGCGTCTTGCCTTGGGAGACGCCGGACGCTATGACGGCACGGGCGTACTCATCGGCCTGGAGGAGTCCGGGGATGAGATGAAGCTGGAAGCTCTTGAGCGAGGTGGCCTCGGCTTCCAAGGAGATGTAGTCGAGCATCGAGGGGGAGAGTCTCCCTTCGTACCGGTGCCACCAGCCCTTCTCGGTGGCGTGACGAGCCAAGTCGTAGAGGGCCCTGCGCTGGTCGGGGTCGGTGAGTTCGTAGCGGTCGAGCATGTGCTCCAGGGCGGGACGGCGGATGCCGCGCTTGCCGGTCTCCAGCTTGCTCAGGGAGGACGGCGTGCGGTTCAGCAGGCGTGCGGCCTTCTGCAGGGTGAGGTCGCGACTCTCCCGCAACTCGCGCAGCATTGCGCCGAGCTTGCGGCTTCGCATGGTCGGGCGCTGCGGGTCGTCCATGACGTAATCATTACCTGACAGCGTGTGACCGTGCGGGATGTCTCCCAGGTTGGCCAAAGTGACTCAGTCAAAAGTGACTGGGGACATCCTGACCGGGGACCTCGGGACGAGGCCGGCGAACGTATCGCTCGGGGTGACACGTCCAGCCCATTCTTTTCGGACACGGTGATCCGGAAGGAGTGGAGTAGTGACGGTGCCGACCTTGAGGTTCGACGCGCTTCTGTTGCCGGGGATGGACCGGGCGGCCGGGCACGCGCGGCGATGGCTGCGTGACGTGCTCGGCGAACACCCTGCGCTGGACGACGCCGCGCTCTGCCTGAGCGAACTCGTGACCAACGCGCTGCGGTACACCGAGTCCGGGCGGGACGGGCAGGTCCGCGTGGAGGTGAGCCACTCGGAAGACGCGGTCCGCGTCGAGGTCATCGATGACGGCGGCGCGACGTCCGTCCCGCACCTGGCCGCGGTGGACGAGACGGACGTCTGCGGCCGAGGCCTGCGGATCGTGGCCTTCCTGACCACCTCGTGGGGCGTCGCCCATCGGGACAAAGGCCACGCGGTGTGGTTCGAGATCAACCACGGTTAGGCGGCGTCAACCGGTCTGGTGGGCGATCTGGATCAGGTTGCCGCAGGTGTCGTCGAGCACGGCCGTGGTGACCGGCCCCATGTCCGCGGGCTCCTGGGTGAAGCGCACCCCGAGGCCTCGCCCCCTACCGGGACATTGGTCTTCTCCTTGAAGCCGAGGACCTCGGTGTAGAACCGCAGCGCCTTGTGCTGGTCGTCAACGAGGACGCTGGCCAGGTTGATTCTCACGGTGATCCTCTCCCGCCCTTGAGCCACCGCTCGACTATGGGTTCGAGCGGCGCGGTGTTGATGTAGTGGAACGGGAATCCCGTACCGATTGAGTGCCTCGTCCGGGTGATCAGCCCGGCACGTCCGCAGGCCGCGGAGGCCGAGCACGTGGACATCCGGGGGCGGTGCAGCACGGCTCACGCCGCGAGTGCCCGCAGGTCCACGGCAGAGCCGGCGGCCGGTCCGTTCAGGCGCGCGTCGGCTCCATCTCGTGGAGCATCCTCTCGAACGCTGCTTGGCCGGGGCCGGCGTACGACGGCGCATCCTGCGCGTTCGCAAGGGTGTCGAGCAGGGTTTCGGTCTTGTGGTGCGCCGACGGCAGATGCGAGGCGAGAACCACGGGCGGGTCGAGATCACTCAGCAGTGCCAGCCGGGACAGGAACGCGTCCCGGTCCACGTTGACGAGCTCCGGGCAGTCCACCGCCGCCCAGAGCCGCTGGCCCGCGACCAGATCGGAGGACGGAACCGCCCCGATGTCGTCGCTCTGGACGAGATCGCCCGTGGTCATCGGCGCCCCGAAGCAGTCGGAGCTGAAGTACGTGCCGGTGAGCTCATCGAAGAGGCCCGTCGTCGCCGGACTGTCGTAGACGGGCAGCCGGAACGATTTCAGCCGCCGGTCCCCCACGTCCAGCCATTCGCCGGGGTTGAGCAGGAACACCCGATCGGGCGGGATCCGACGCTCAAGCGACAGCAGCCTCTCGCCGAGGAACGTCGTCACCAGCAGCGCGTCCGGCGCGGCCTCAAGGATCTCCAGGACGCTCTCGGCGTGGCCGGGATGCGTCAGGCAGACCCACCGCAGGTCCGCCGGCTCGACCAGGGACCGGACCTCTTCCAGGAACTCCGGGGTCGACGCCCGCAGCCCCGTATCGATGAGAACCGGTTCCTTGGCGTACAGGACGTAGGCGTTGACGGGCAGGAACCCGATCCCGGGAACCGGAACGGCGTCCGTCAGCGCGACGACGTCCGGCGCCGGACGAGAGATGTACATGATCCCCCCAATGGTCGATTCGGGGTGATATGCCCAACTCGCCGCCCCTCACCGTCACAACCGGACCAACCCCCGGCAAAACCCTCTTCCTGAGAGCGGACATGGGATCAGCCTTGCCCGATGATCCGCGAGCTTTCCAGCCCGGTCGTGCCCGTCCATCGCGGCGGCCCGCCCAAGACCTGGCACCGGTTCCGGGCCGGTCGGTCCCGTGAGGGCGACGACGCCGACGCGGACACAGGCCCGCGCACCGAATAACCCACCTTCGAACAGGTCGCCTGACCGACGTGAGCCGGGCCGCGAATCCTCTGGACGTGGATCCGAGATTCTCGCCATATGCGACATCACCGCATAGAATTTCCTTCTTCCCCGTGCGGCTCGCTCAGGAGGCCCGGCAAGCGGGACGTTCCGAAAGCCCAGGGCATTGACATCCAGTGACCTCGCGTACACCAAAACGGACATTAGGCAACAATCTTCCCGACACTTGCTTTCTTGGACAGTCAGTAACTTGCCAGAAATGCTGGACATCCACCTGACTACGGCTCCAACATGGTCGGGCAGGATGAGTTCATCCGGCAGACCCCCATCGCCTCGAAGGACATCCGGCATGCCCGCATCAACAGGTGAAGAGGCGCTCATATGGCGTCGGAGCTCACCGTGCATGAACGAGTCGAACTGCGTGGAAGTGGCTCGCACCCCCGGAGGCGAGCTCGTGGTGCGGGATTCCGCGAATCCCGCCGACGTCATTCTGATTTCCCGTCGGAACTTCATGGCACTGACCGGGAGGCGGCCCGTCGGCCATCCTTGACCGCCAGGTCAGCGCAACCGGGAGCGGCTAGCGGCGCGCCCATTCATCGGCCATACGGGATACCCGGCGCATCGACTCGTCCGTCGGCAGCGAGATCGACTTCAGCGCGTCCCAGCACATGCGGTACATATGGGTGATGCCGTCGTCCTGCAATTCTGCCATGGTCGACAGATTGTCCACATAGACCACGTCCGGGAAGTTCACATCATAGGCCGAAGCGAATTCAAGGAGGGTGAAGGACTCCGAGAATATTGGTTCCCTTGGCACGTCTAATGGAAGTACATGGATCTGCACATGTGGGAGTGCGGCCAGTTCTAACAGGCTGAGCATCTGCCGCCGCATGACACCGGAATCGCCCACCACCCTCAGTAGCACTGATTCGTCCATCACGGCGGAGAGGGAGAGGGGGGCGTCCCGGAGCAGCAGTTCCTGACGGCGCAACCGCAATTCCAGCCGACGCGCGACCTGGCGTGGGCTGGAGACGGCGATCGCCCGGCCGCTTTCCAGCACACGTTGCGCGTACTCCCCGTTTTGGAGAAGCCCCGGGATGGAATAGGTCGCGAAGGTCAGCGCGGCACTGGCCTCGTCCTCCAACGCGACGAAGGTGCCGAACTTCCCGGGCAGAACGTCCCGGAAGCCTCCCCACCACCCCTGCTGCGTCGCCGCTTGGGCGAGAGCCAGGATCTCGCCCATGTGAGCCTCGTCCACCCCGTACAGCTCGAGAAGCAGGCGTACGTCGGAGACGCGGACGCCGATGCGGGCGTTCTCGATCCGGCTCAGTTTGGAGGCCGACCAGTCGAGCCGCGCCGCGATCTCGTCGACCGTCGAACCGAGTCGCTCCCTCAGACGCCGCAGCTCGACCCCGAGCCGGCGCCGGCGGACGGTCGGCGCTATCGCCACCTTGCCTCCCAGCGGATTCGCTGTCGGCTCCCCAGAGCCCGGACGTTCACTGATGATGCAAGTTGCAGGGCAAGCGTATATCCATGAAACGGGAGCCACCAGCCCTCGCACAGGACGAATTTGTCCCACTGAAATCGTCCTGTTCCGCAAGGGAGCCGACACACTTCCCTCACGGATACACCGCCGTGATGCACGTAGCCGTGCATCTTGCAGACCGTCCCTGTGGAATGCAGACTGGGACCGGTCGGCCTCTTAGGAGATCGACCGTTCGTGGACCACCGTCCGGGTTCCCCGCACTCGAATGGTCTGCGCGTTCAGGTCCGCTGAGGCGGTCGCGTCTCGGTACGGACGTATTCCAGCTGTTATTCGCGCGGCCGAACATCCCCGAGTCATCCGGGATGCGGGCGTACCGGCGGACGGGCCGTGCGGGATTGGGGTCGCACCGGTGAGTTGTCAGCCAGTGCACAGGAGCATCCTTGTCATCGACATCGAGGGATCGACGGCGGCCGCGCGGACGAACCCGATCAGGCAGGAGCTGCGGTCGCAGGTCTACCGCATGCTCGGTGTGGCGATGGGCCACGCGGGGATAGACGCGCGCTGGTGTGATCCGTTCGAGGACCGGGGCGACGGGGTGCTCGTGCTGTTGCATCCGGTGGACGAGCTGCCCAAGACGCTGTTGCTGTCGAGGCTGGTGCCGAAGCTCGCGCATCAGCTCGTCGAATACAACGCGGGGCTGGCGTCCGCCGAACGTCCCCGGCTCGGGCTGCGGGTGCGGGTCGTCGTGCATGCGGGGGAGGTCCACCGTGACGAGAACGGGTGCTTCGGGGAGGCCGTCGATCTGGCGTGCCGGCTTCTGGACTCGCCGAAGCTGAAGCAGGGGCTGCGGGAGAACCCGGCCCCGCTGGTTCTCGTGGTGTCGGAGGACATCTACTGGGGGATCGTGAGGCACGGATACGACGGGATCTGTCCCAGCGCGTACCGGCCGGATCTGAGGATCTCCGTCGGCGGGCGCCGTCGTCAGGGATACGTGCATGTGCCTTCCGTGCTGCAGCTCAGGACGGCGGACGCGGCTGCGTTGCAGGAACACGTCGCCTAGCCGGGACGGGCTTCCAGGACGCTGAAGGTGGGGCCTTGGGCGGGGATGCCGGTGGGGCGCAGGCCCGCGCGCTGGAAGAGGCCCTCGTACTGGGACTGGGTGCGTTGCAGGCCGCCGCAGGTCATCACGAGCATTTCGAGGTCGAGCCACTTCATACGAGACGGGCTCGGGCCTTCGTGGAGGAGGCCTTCGCCGAGGAGGAGGCGGCTGTCGGGCCTCATGGCCTTGCGGCAGTTGGTGAGGATCCGGACGGCGCGGTCGTCGTCCCAGTCGTGGACGATGTGGCAGAGGACGTAGGTGTCGCAGCCGGACGGGACGGACTCGAAGAAGGATCCGGCGATCACCCGGCAGCGGCCGTCGTCGAGGGCCGGGCGGAGCGGGCCGTCTTCGGCGTCGTCGACGACGCCCGGCAGGTCGTACAGGACGCCCTTCGTGCCGGCGTTGGCGGTGAGGATTTCGGCGAGGACGGCGCCGTGGCCGCCGCCGACGTCCACGATCGTGTGGCCGCGCTCGAAGTCGCATGCGGCGACGACGGGGGCGATGAACTCGCCGGAGAGGGCGATCATGGCCTCGTTCATGACGGCGCCGTCGGCGGGGTTGTCGCGGAGATGGTCGAAGAGTTCCTGGCCGTGGACGTGCGCGAAGGTCGGTTCGCCGGTGCGGACGCTGTACTCCAGGGCGCTCCAGGCCTCCCGGTGGAAGGAGGACCCGGTCAGCAGGGCGTAGCCGCGCAGGGACGGCACGTCGCTGCGGAGGAGTTCGCCGAGCGGCGTCCCGCTGAAGAGGCCGTCCTCGCGTTCCTGGACGACGCCGACGTCGGACAGGGCGCGGAGCAGGCGGTGCAAAGTGGGCGGGTGCGCGTCCACGGCGCGGGCGATGTCGTCGGCGGAGCGGGGACCGGACACCAGCTGGTCGGCGATCTTCAGGCGGGCGGCCACGCCGACGGCCTGGGCGACCCAGCCGCCGGTGAGCAGGCCCATCATCGACACGGCGAGCGGGTTCTCGGTTACCTCGGTTGACATCACGCCTCCAAATGACTCGACCACTCTAAGTATTCATATACGTACGAAGAGTGGCTATAGCGCGGCGGAATTTTTCCCTGCGCGCACCGATGAGTTCACGTGGTGCAGGTGGTCTGCCTGTCGTGTGGAGGCGAAGGGGTTCCGATGTCGCGTCGGTCACACCGGGTTGACCTCGAGCGCGGTCGAGGTCGGAGGCTGGACGTCGTGGAGCAGCGCGAATTCGTCGTACTCCGCTGGAATACTCCCGGAGCCCGCGAAGGTTAACCGTTCGCGGAAGTGTCAGTCGCTGCAGTATTTTGCTGCGACATCCCGAAGAACGTGCCCGACGGTCCCTGCGTGCCCGCATGCGGCCCTGACGATTGGACAAGAGTTGACCGCTCCCGCATCCCCCAAGATGGCGGACGGCCCACGGGAGGAACCGGGCGCCGGCGACGGGCTCGACCGCGGCGTGCTCGCCGTGGCCGGGGTCGTCGTCCTCGGCGCGATCATGTCGATTCTCGACGTGACCGTCGTCAACGTCGCCATCAACGACCTCGCCAAGGAGTTCAACACCTCGCTGGCGACGATCCAGTGGGTGGCGACGGGTTACACCCTGGCGCTGGCCACGGTGATCCCGATCACCGGATGGGCCTCCGCGAGGTTCGGCACCAAGCGGCTGTACATGATCTCGCTGGTGCTGTTCGTGCTCGGTTCGACGCTCGCCGGGCTGGCGTGGTCGGCCGAATCTCTGATCTTCTTCCGGGTCCTGCAGGGCCTGGGCGGCGGCATGATCATGCCGGCCGGCATGACGATCATGACTCAGGCGGCGGGCCCGCAGCGGGTCGGCCAGGTGATGAGCATCATCGGCGTCCCGATGCTGCTCGGCCCCATCATGGGCCCGATCCTCGGCGGCTGGCTCGTCGACGACGTCTCGTGGCGGTGGATCTTCTTCATCAACCTGCCGATCGGCATCGTCGCGCTGGTGCTGGCCGGCCGGATCCTCAAGCCGGACGAGCCGAAGCCGGCCGAACGGCTCGACCTCATCGGGCTTCTCCTGCTGTCCCCCGGCCTGGCCTCGCTGATCTACGGTGTGGCCAAGGGCGCCGAGGGCCGGGACTTCCTGGAGACCGAGCCGCTCGCCTTCACGGTCGCCGGCGCGGTGCTGGTGGTCGGGTTCGTGTTCCGGGCCCTGTCCGCCGAGAGCCCGCTGATCGACCTGCGGCTGCTGAAGCGCCGGTCCGTGGCGGCGGCGTCCGGCACGATGGTGCTGTTCGTGACCGCGTTCATGGGCGCGATGCTGCTGCTGCCGCTGTACTACCAGACGGTGCGCGGCGAGGGCGCGATGGCCTCCGGCCTGCTGCTGGCGCCGCAGGGCCTCGGCGCGATGATCACCATGCCGATCGGCGGGAAGCTCGTCGACCGGATCGGGCCCGGGCGGGTCGTGCTGAGCGGCCTGGTCGTCGTCGTGCTGTCGGTGGTGGGCTTCGCCGCGATCCTGGAGGCCGACACGTCCTACTGGGCGCTCGGCGCGGTGCTGTTCACGATGGGCCTCGGCATGGGCATGACGATGATGCCGGTCATGGCCGCCGCCATCCAGACCCTCGCGCACGACGAGGTGCCGCGCGCCAGCACGATGCTGAACATCATCCAGCAGGTGTCGGCGTCCATCGGCACCGCGATGATGGCGGTCCTGCTGGCCCGCCAGCTGACGGCCGAGCTCGGCGGCGGGGCCGGCGGCGAGATCGGCGGCACCGAGGAGGTGCCGCCCGCGGTGATGGAGAAGATCGCCGGTCCGATGGCGGACGCGTTCCAGCACACCTACTGGTACGGCGCCGCGCTGATCGCCCTGGCGTTCATCCCGGCGCTGCTGCTGCCGCGCAAGAAGCCGGAGACCGCCGCCGTCGACGCGCCGATGCCGATGCACTGAGGCACGCCGGTGCCGGTGCACTGAGCGCGCCGCTGGCGCACGTCCGATCCCGGCCGGGATCCCGAGGACCCGGCCGGGGTTTCGGCCGTTCAGGGCCGTCTCAGGCCGTCGCGGAACGCTCGTCCGCCCAGTACTCGTCCTTCAGCAGCCGCTTGTAGAGCTTGCCGGTGGGGTGCCGGGGAAGCTCGGGCCGGAAGTCGATCGAGCGCGGGCACTTGTAGTGGGCGAGCTGGTCGCGGCAGTACGCGACGAGTTCGGCCTCCAGCTCGGGCCCGGCCTCGTCCATGGACAGGGGCTGGACGACGGCCTTCACCGCCTCGCCCATCTCCGCGTCCGGGACGCCGAAGACGGCGACGTCGGCGACCCTGGGGTGCACGGCGAGGACGTTCTCGGCCTCCTGCGGGTAGATGTTCACCCCGCCGCTGATGATCATGTAGGCGCGGCGGTCGGTGAGGTAGAGGAAGCCGTCCCCGTCCACGTAGCCGACGTCGCCGAGAGTGCTCCAGCCGCGGCCCTTCGGGTCCCGGGACGCGGCGGTCTTCGCCTCGTCGTCGTGGTATTCGAACTGGGGGCCGTTGCCGAAGTAGAGCGTTCCGGGCTCACCGGGCGGCAGTTCGTTGCCCTCTTCGTCGCAGACGTGGACCTCGCCCAGGACGCAGCGTCCGACGGTGCCCTTGTGGGCGAGCCAGTCCTCCGAGTTGGTGTAGACGAAGCAGTTGCCCTCGGTGCCGGCGTAGTACTCGTGCAGGATCGGGCCCCACCACTCGATCATCCGCTCCTTGATCGGGATGGGACAGGGCGCGGCGGCGTGCACGGCGGCGCGCAGGCTGGACACGTCGTAGCGGGCGCGTGTCTCGTCCGGGAGCTTGAGCATCCGGATGAACATGGTCGGCACCCACTGGCTGTGCGTGACGCCGTACTTCTCGATCGCGGCGAGGGCCTGCTCCGGGTCGAACCTGTCCATCACCACGACGGTCGCGCCGAAGCGGTGCATGGTGATGCAGTAGCGCAGCGGCGCGGCGTGGTAGAGCGGCGCCGGGGACAGGTAGACCGAGCCGGCGTCGGGCTGGAAGAGCAGCGACAGCAGCTGGTAAAGCGGCCCGGGCTCACCCATCGCCGCCTTGGACAGGGCCGGTTTCACCCCCTTGGGGCGGCCCGTCGTACCGGACGAGTAGAGCATGTCCACGCCCTCGCACTCGTCCTCGATCGGCGTGGGCGGGTGCTGGGCGACGCGCTCCTCGTACGAGTCGTAGCCCGGTGCCGTGCCGCCGAGCATGAGGCGCAGCGGCACGTCCGGCGGGTTCTGCGCGGCGGTCTCCATCGACTCGCTGGTGATGAAGGCCTTGGCCTCGCAGTTCTCCACGATGTAGGCGAGCTCCTCATGCTGGAGCCGCGTGCTGATGGCGGTGTAGTAGAGCCCCGAACGCTGGGCCGCCCAGGCGATGGCCAGGTACAGCGGATGGTTCTCCAGCATGAAGGCGATGTGGTCCCCCGGACGCAGCCCCTCCGCGTGGAGCAGCTGCGCGAGCCGGTTGGACTCCTCGTTCAGTTCCCGATAAGTGACGACACGCCCGGAGCCCGCCATGACGACGGCGGGCTTGTCGGGCGTCTGTGCGGCGATCTGCCCCAGGTGCATGGCCGCACGCTACCGGGCCGGACGACGGAATGGAATCCCGTTCGGTTTCATCCGCCATGGTCATCAGCCGTGGTCAGACGAGCATGTGGTCGAAGTCGCCGTCCTTGGCTCCTCCCACGAAGGCCTCCACCTCCTCGCGCGTGTAGACGAGCACCGCCCCCTCGGGGTCCCGGGAGTTGCGCACGGCGATCTCCCCGCTGGGGAGTTCCGCCATCTCGACGCAGTTCCCGGACGGATTGCTGCGCCGGCTCTTCTGCCAGACGAGCCCGTTGCGCCAGACGTCCGACATCGGTTGGCCGTCCATCGTTGCCCCCTCTAGGCGTCTCAGCCTCCCCGAAGGAAGGCCGCGATCTCGCCCCACCCCACACAATGGTACGAGATGCACGTGCATTCGTTCTTGCATTCGTTCATGCAGACGGTCTTGCATCTGCACGACTTGGGGAGCAAGATAGCGAACGCTCGCCGGTGACCGACCCCGCACGCCTCTGAGGTTTGACCATGACCGTTGACCAGGCAGACGAAGTCGCAGCTCCCGCCGCCATGGGAGGCGGCAGGCCGCGGCACGCCGCGGCCCTTCATCCCTGGCCGGACGCGCCTCCGGCGCCTGACGGCCCCGACGTCCCGCACGGCCCCGCGAACGGGCCCGCGACCGTCCCGGTGGTCGCACCGGGCCTGGCCGGGCTCTGGCCCGCGCCGCACGCCGGCACCCCGCGCATGGCGCGGCGCGTGTTCCCGGCGGAGATCACCACGCCCCGGTCGGCGCGTGAGTTCACCGAGGCCACGCTCGGCGGCTGGGGTCTGACCGGGGGCGTCGAGGACGTCGTGATCACGGTCTCGGAACTGGCCACGAACGCGCTCCGGCACGGCATGGAGGGACTCCCACAGCCACTGCCCCTGTGCCCGATCCAGCTCGTCCTCATCGGGCACCCCAGGCGCCTGGTCGTCTCGGTGACCGACCCGGGCGGACGGCCTCCCGAGGCCCTCCCGAGCGACCCGGACCGCTTCATCGAGGGCGGCCGCGGCCTCCTCGTCGTCGGCGCGGTCAGCGACGCGTGGGGCTGGGCGCGGCTCGCCACCGGCGGCAAGGCCGTCTGGGCGGCCTTCGACCGGCGGGTCAGCCCTCCGTCGCCGCGGGAACCGGCCGAACCTGGACCTGGCGCTCCGGACGCTCCAGCTCGCTGAGGAACGCGTGGGCCCAGCGGTCCACGTCGTTCTCGATCACGCGGCGGCGCATCGAGCGCATCCGCCGCGCCTGCTCGGCGGGCTCGGCGGCCAGCGCGGACAGCAGCGTGCCCTTCAGTCCGTCGATGTCGTAGGGGTTGACCTGGAACGCGCCCCGCTTGAGCTCTGCCGCGGCACCGGTGAACTCGCTGAGCACGAGCGCCCCGCGCAGGTCCTTGCGGCACGCCACGTACTCCTTGGCGACCAGGTTCATGCCGTCCCGCAGGGGGGTCACCACCATCACGTCCGCCGCCAGGTACAGCGCGGTCAGCTCGGGGCGGTCGTACGAACTGTGCAAATAGTGGACGACCGGAAATCCGATCTCGCCGTATTCCCCGTTGATCCGCCCAACCTGCTGCTCGATCTCCTCCCGGAGCAGCTGGTACTGCTCGACCCGCTCGCGGCTCGGCGTGGCGATCTGCACGAACACGGCCTGCCCCGGCTTGAGGTGCCCGTCCTCGAACAGCTCCCCGAAGGCCTGCAGCCGCTGCGTGATGCCCTTGGTGTAGTCGAGCCGGTCCACGCCCAGCAGGACGGTCGCGTCCCCGAGGTCGGTCCGGATCTCCTGTGCCCGCTCCTGGACCTCCGGACGCCCGACCAGATCGTTCAGCTCGCCCACGTCCACCGAGATCGGGAACGCGCGGGCCCGCACGGTCCGGTCGTCCCAGAAGACGTCCTGCTTGACGTAGCGGGCGTCCAGGAGCCGCCGGCAGAGCCGCACGAAGTTGGCCGCCGCGCCAGGGAGCTGGAAGCCGACCAGGTCGGCGCCGAGCAGCCCCTCCAGGATCTGCCGCCGCCACGGCAGCTGCCAGAACAGCTCCAGCGGCGGGAACGGGATGTGCAGGAAGAAGCCGATGCGCAGGTCGGGGCGCAGCTCGCGCAGCATCCGCGGAACGAGCTGGAGCTGGTAGTCCTGCACCCAGACGATCGCGCCCTCGGCCGCGACCTTCGCCGCGGCCTGCGCGAACCGCCTGTTCACGCGGACGTAGGCGTCCCACATCGCGCGGTCGTAGACGGGCGGGGCGATGACGTCGTGGTAGAGGGGCCAGAGCGTGGCGTTCGAGAAGCCCTCGTAGTAGAGCTCCACCTCCTGCGCGGACTGCGCGATGGGGTGGAGCGACATGCCGTCCTCCTCGAACGGCTCCAGTTCCTCGTCGGGCGCGCCGGTCCAGCCGATCCAGGTGCCCTTCCTGCGCCGCATCACCGGGGCGATGGCGCTGACCAGGCCGCCCGGACTGCGTCGCCAGCGCGGAACCCCGTCCGCTCCGACGGTCCGGTCGACCGGAAGCCGATTGGCCACCACAACGAACTCACTACCGCGCGACACCTGCGACCCGCCTCTCCAGGAACCCTCAGCGATCACTCATGCCCAGAAACGGTCATCGGGAACATCTTGTCACTTCGACGTTAAGGCGGGTGACCCGCAAAGGGCGATGTCAGGGGTGCGGGGCGGCATCTCACGGGGATTGGAGCGGGCCATATTCCTTTCCGGGCAGGTAACCGATGTTTACCCGGCGGTCACGAGGGGCGGGGCCGGGCCGGGAAATGTTGCCCAGATCACATCTCGCCGTCCGCGTGGCGGGGTCAGGCGGGTGCGGAGCCCCGCTCGGGGGCCTCCGCGCGGCGGCTGCGGAGGACGGCGTCCAGCGAGAAGCGACCGGCGCCCACGAGGGCGAAGAGCAGGGTGGTGGCGCCGAGGACGAGCACGTACTCGTAGCCGCCGTCGCGGGAGAACAGGCCGTTGTCCATATGGACGTACCAGAACGCGCCCGCCATGTTCAGCGCGATCAGCACACCCGCGATCGGGACGAGGACGCCGGCGATGAGCGCGGCGCCCCCGAGCAGTTCGACCCAGGTGGTGAAGTGGGCGGCCAGGCCCGGCAGCGGAATGCCCAGTTCCCCGAAGGACCTGGCGACCCCGGCGTGCCCGGTGCCGGTGAGCTTCTGCCAGCCGTGCGCGATGAAGATCACGCCCACGGCGAGCCGGCCGATCAGCAGCCCGGCGTCGGGCAGGGCGGGGTGGCGGCGGGGTGGGAGCATTGCCTCGACTCCTCCGGTTGAGCGTTCGATTTCGAACCGGCGGAACGCGGACGCCGGCAGAAATGATTCAAATTCAGACCATCTAGAAAATTCAAGCCATCTTTCACGCCAACTAGAATCACCGCCATGAGCGACGTGGGCGACGCCCTGGAACCACGGGAACTGCGCGCCTGGATGGCCTTCCTGGCCGCCGGCCACCTGATCGACCACGAGATCGAACAGCAGCTCAAACGGGACGGCGGGCTCTCCCACCCCGAGTTCGAGGTGCTGGTCAAGCTGCGCGGCGCGGAGGGCAACCGGCTGCGCATGTCGGACCTGGCGCGCGAGGTGATGGTGTCCAAGAGCCGGCTCACCTACCAGGTCACCCAGCTCGAACGGGCCGGCTTCGTCAAGCGGACCGCCTGCGAGTCGGACCGCCGGTCGGTGTGGGCGGAACTGACCGACGAGGGCGCCGCCGCGCTCGCCAGGGTCCGGCCGGGGCACCGCCGCGTCGTCCGGCGGGCACTGATCGAGGTGCTGACCCCGGAGGAGATCGACCTGCTCGGCGACGCGCTCAGCCGCGTGGCCGGCCGGCTGCGCGGGCGGTAGCCGGCGGGCATGCGGGAAGCTGGTGGCATGCGCGACTTCGGCGGGATCGTGGAACGCTCGCCCGTCCGCGTGGTCCGCCCAGGGTCGGCGGGCGCGGTCGCGGACGCCGTCCGCGAGGCCGCCGCGCAGGGCTTGGACGCGGTGCCGCGCGGCCTCGGGCATTCGACGTACGGCCAGTCGCTGACCGCCGGTGTGTCCCTCGATCTGCGCGGGCTCACCGGCGTCGAGGTGGGGGCGCGGCAGGCGTCCGCCGCCGCGGGGACGAGCTGGCGGGACGTCCTCGCCGCGACGCTGCCGCACGGCCTGACCCCGCCCGTGCTCACCGACTACCTCGACGTGACGGTCGGCGGGACGATCTCGGCGGGCGGCGTCGGCGGGACGTCGCACGTCCACGGGACGCAGGCGGACAACGTCCTGGCCCTGGACGTCGTCGCCGGCGGGGAGCCCGTGACCTGCTCCCCCGCCGTCCGGCCCGATCTCTTCGACGCCGTCCGCGGCGGGCTCGGCCGGCACGGCGTCATCACGGGGGCCGTCCTGCGGCTCGTCCCCGCTCCGGAGCGCGTGCTGTGCTGCACCATTCCGTGCCGCGACGCCGAGGACGTGCTCCGCGTCCAGCGCGAGGTGCGGGCCGACGATGTCTCGGCCCAGGCCAAGCCGTCGGAGGACGGGTGGGTCTTCGAGGTGAAGGCCGTCCTGCACGGGGACGGCGGCGAGCCGCCGCCCGGGACGGCGGAGACCGAGGAACTCCCCTATCTCGACTTCTGCGACCGCATGCGTCCCGACGTGGAGGAACTGATCGCGCTCGGCGAGTGGGCGCGGCCGCATCCGTGGGGGATGGTCTTCCTGCCCGCGTCCCGCGCCGCCGCCGTGATCGAGTCGACGCTCGCGACCCTGACCGCGGACGGCCTCGGGCTCAGCGGCGTCATCCTGATCAAGGCCCTGCGGATCGGCCGCGTCCCGGTGCTGGCCGCCCCGGAAGACCCCGTCCTGTTCAGCGTGCTGCGGACCGCCTCACCGGGCTGCGCGTCCGTGCCGGAGATGCTCGCCGGCAACCGCGCCCTTCTCGACCGCGCCCGCGCCGTGGGCGGCACCCCCTACGCCGCCGGCTCGATCCCTGCCTGAACGGCCGCCGGTCAGAGCGTCGCCGTGTTCCCTTCCCCACCCCTGCCACAGGGTCTTGACGTCGACGGACCGGACGTGGTCCAGTGGCTCATCCACTAGTCCACAGAGGAGTTCCGATGACGTCCTCGCCGATCCCCCGCGACACCGTGGTGGACTCCCTCGTCGACCGGCTGCGCGACGACGTGCTGGGCGGCCGCTATCCGCCCGGCACCTACCTGCCGCCCGAGCGGGAGCTGGCCGCCGGCTACGAGGTCACCCGGACGTCGCTGAAGCACGCGATCGTCCGGCTCGCCCAGGCGGGGCTGCTGGAGACGCGGCACGGCGTCGGGACCCGGGTCCGCGACTACGAGCGGCTCGGCGGCCCCGAACTGCTGCCGATGCTGGTCAGCACGGTCGGACCGGCCTGGATGCGGGAGATCTTCGAGGCGCGGCGGGAGGTGGGCGCGCAGGTGGCGGCCAAGGCGGCGGCGAACGCCACACCCGGGCAGCGCGACCGGCTGCGGGAGCTGGCGGCCCAGCTGCGGGACGCGGGCGGCGCCGACGCGGCGCAGCTGGTGGAGTGCGAGATCCACCGCGTCATCGGCCGCGCGACCGGCAACCGCGTGTACGGGTTCATGGTCAACGCCCTGCTGAACGCCTACATGGCCGTCCGGGAGGGGTTCACGCACGCGTTCGCCGACCCCGCCGCGGCGGCGGACCGCATGGCGCCGCTGATCGACGCGGTGTGCGCCGGCGACGCCGCACGGGCGCACGCGGTGGCGGCCGCGTACTTCGCCGAGACCGAGGCGATCATGCTCGCGGAGCCGGGGAGGACGCGATGAGCGCGCGGCGCACGGTGTTCGACGAGGTCATGGAGGGCGCGTTCCGGCTCGCCGGGGAGGACGGCGAACGCCGGCTGCGGCTGGAGCTGTCGGTCGACCTGCCGGAGGTGCTGCGGCCGTGGCGCGACACCGAGGGCGATCTGGCCGGGCGGGTGCACGTGCCCGGCTGGGCGGACGACCGGGCGGCGACGGGACGGCTCCGGGTCGCGCCGCTCACCGCCCGCCGCATCCGCTACACCATGGACTTCACCGCCCTCGACGGGCGGCGGCTGCGGCTGGACGGCTGGAAGTCGGTCGATCCGCGCCGGCCCGTCCGCTCGATGACGACCCTCCCGGTCACGGTGACCGACGAGGACGGGACCGTGGCCGGCGAAGGTGTGCTGCGCTTCGACCTGCGCCGCGACCTGGTCCGCTTCGTCGCGGGCGCCCGGTTCCCGGGGCCCGGTCCGATGCGGTCGCGGTGGCGGGGCCGACCGGGCCGGCTCGAAGTCTGGTACACGACGCTGACCGACCCGGCGACGGGCACGGGCGTCTGGATCCACCATGAACTGGTCGCACCGGAAGGGGGCGGGGCGCGCACGCACGGCTGGGCCGCCGTCTTCCCGCCGGGCGAGACCCCGGTGTTCGCACGCTTCGGCCCCTTCGGGTGGAGCCGTCCTGAGGACGCCGCGTTCGCGGCCGGTCCGGTCGCGCAGACCGATGACAGGCTCACCGGCACCGCGGGGAACATCACGTGGGATCTGCGTGAGACGGGCGGCGGACGGCCGATTCACACGTTCCCGCGCTGGGCGTGGGAATCGGAGTTGCTGCCCGCGGCGCAGATCGTCCCGAAGCCGGTCGCGACGTATGACGGAGAGGTCCGGTTCGGTGACCGGGTCCTCGCACTGGACGGCGCCTCCGGCGGTTCCGCCCGCATCTACGGGCACGGCAACGCGCGCCGCTGGGCGTGGCTGCACGCCGATCTCGGCGGCGGCGACGTGTGCGAGATCGTCGCGGCGGTCTCGACCCGGCCCGGCATGAACCGGCTGCCTCCGCTGCCGTTCGTCCGGCTGCGGGTGGACGGCGCCGACCTGCCGTCCGGGGATCCGCTCCTGGCGGCCCTCCGGCTGCGGGCCGACATCGGCCTGCCGACCTGGACGGTGCACGGCCGCCTCGGTGACCGGGGCATCCGGGTCGAGGTGACGCAGCGCCCGGAGGAGACCGTCGCCGTGGACTACGCCGACCCGGACGGCGCCCCGGCCGTGTGCCACAACTCCGAGCGCGCCGACGTCCGCATCGTCCTGGCCCGGCGGGCGGGGCGCGGCTGGGAGACCGAACGGGAATGGCGGCTGGACGGAACCGGGCACGCCGAGGTGGGGCTGCGATGAGCGCCCTGACGGGGACGGTCGCGGCGCTGCTCGGCATCGAGGACGCCGGGGACCTCGCCCGCGTCACCGCCGGCGCCGAGACCATCGCGGGGTCGCTGCCCGCGTCCGCGCGGCTCGGCCTGCGCACCGGCGCGGGGACGCTGGACGTGCTGGCGCGTCTCACCACCGGGCACGCCCTCGACGGCCTGGACGCCGACGGCCGCGACGCGTTCTGCGCACGGGTGGCCGCACGGCCGTCCACGGCCAGGATCGCCGAGTTGATGAAGATCCCGCTGCTGCTGGCCGCCGGGACCGAGTTGCTGCCCGCGCCGCCGCCCCCGCACGGCCTGGCCCGCCCCGATCCCGCGCTGGACTGCGCGCCCTCGGCGCAGTGGCCCGGCTGCACGACCGCCGACGCCGTCGTGATCGGGTCGGGCGCGGGCGGCGCGATGGCGGCCAGGACCCTCGCCCGGCGCGGCATGTCGGTGATCGTCCTGGAGGAGGGGCGGCGGTTCACCTCCCGCGAGTTCCGGGAGCGCCCGCCGCTCGAACGCTTCCTCGGCCTGTACCGGGACGGCGGCGCCACCGTCGCGCTCGGCCGGCCGCCCGTGCTGCTGCCCGAGGGCAGGGCGGTCGGCGGCTCGACCGTGGTGAACAGCGGCACCTGCTACCGGACGCCGGGGCACGTCCTGCGGCGGTGGGCGGACGCCGGTGCCCCCGTGGACGGGTTCGGCGCGCGTCTCGACGAGGTGGAGGCCACGCTGCGGGTCGCACCGCAGCCGATGGGACCGCTCGGCCGCAACGGGCTGCTCGCGCTCGCCGGCGCGGAACGGCTCGGCTGGCGCGCCGCGCCGCTGCGCCGCAACGCGCCGGGCTGCGTGGGCAGCGCGCAGTGCGCCGTCGGATGCCCGCACAACGCCAAGTACGGCGTGCACCTGAACGCGCTGCCGCAGGCGTGCGAAGCGGGTGCCCGCATCGTCGCCGAGGCCAGAGCCGAACGGATTCTGGTCGAACGCGGCAAGGCGACCGGTGTGCGCGCGCGCCGCCCCGACGGCACGTTCTTCGAGATCCTCACACCGCGGGTCGTCGTCGCCGCGGGCGCCACCCAGACGCCCCTGCTCCTGCGGCGCTCCGGCCTCGGCGGGCATCCGGAGCTGGGGCGCGGCATGGCCGTCCACCCTGCGACGAACATCGCCGGCCGTTTCGCCGAACCGGTCGTGTCGTGGTCCGGCGTCATGCAGAGCGTCGGCATCGAGGAACTGCACGCCGACGGCATCCTCATCGAGGCGACCGCCACCCCGCCCGGCATGAGCTCGTTCCCGCTGCCCGGCCTCGGCCGGAACCTGCGGCGCGAACTGGCGGGCGCCGACCGGCTCGCCGTCCTCGGGGCGATGATCGCGGACGCCCCGTCCGGCCGCGTGCACGGCTCCCGGCACCGGGCGGTGCTCCGCTACGACCTGGCCCGCGAGGACGCGGCCCGCCTGCGCCGCGCGCTCGTCGCCATGGGCCGGGTGCTGTTCGCCGCCGGCGCCGAGGAGGTGCTCACCGGCCTGGCCCGCCGCCCCGTCGCCCGGGACGAGGCGGAGCTGACCCGGGCCGTCGCCATGGCGTCCGCCGCGGACCTGCACCTCGCCGCGTTCCATCCCACCGGCACGGCGAAACTCGGCGCGGACGAGGACAGGGCGCCGGTCGCCCCGTCCGGGCGGCTCCGCGGGGTACGCGGCGTGCATGTCGCGGACGCGTCCGTCCTGCCGAGCTGCCCCGAGGTGAACCCGCAGCTCACCATCATGGCGATGGCCCTCGGCATCGCCGAGGGGATCCGGTAAAGGCGGCGGGCCCGCGGGCACGCCCGTCCGCGGGCTCGCCGCGCCGGGGATCAGACCCCGGCTCCCACCAGGCCGTGCGGGTCGAGGATGTACTTCTCCGCCGCGCCGCGGTCGAACTCGGCGTAGCCCTCGGGCGCCTGGTCGAGCGGGAGGACCGACGCGTTGACGTTCCGCGCGATCTCCACCCGGCCGTGCAGGATGGCCATCATCAGCTGCCGGTTGTACTTCATCACCGGGCACTGGCCTGTGACGAAGTAGTGCGACTTGGCCCAGCCGGTGCCGAAGTCCAAGCCCAGCCGGCCCGCCTTGGCGTTCTCGTCCGCCGCGCCCGGGTCGCCCGTGACGTACAGGCCGGGGATGCCGAGCCCGCCGGCGGCGCGGGTGATGTCCATCAGCGTGTTGAGGACGGTCGCGGGCTGCTCCCCCGCGGATCCCTCGGGGCCGTGGCCGCGCGCCTCGAACCCGACGCAGTCGACGGCCGCGTCCACCTCCGGGGTGCCGAGGATCTGCTCGATCTGCTCGGGCACGTCGCCGTGCCGGGACAGGTCGATCGTCTCGCACCCGAAGCCGCGGGCCTGCTGCAGCCGCCGCGGGTTCATGTCGCCGACGATCACGACGGCGGCGCCGAGCAGCAGGCCGGCGGTGGCGCACGCGAGGCCGACCGGGCCCGCGCCCGCCACGTACACGGTGGAGCCGGTGGTGACGCCCGCGGTGTAGGCGCCGTGGTAGCCGGTCGGGAAGATGTCCGACAGCATCGCGAGGTCGGGCAGCTTCGCCATCACGGTGTCCCGGTCGCCGGGGAACTTCAGCAGGTTGAAGTCGGCGTACGGGACGACGGCGTACCGGGCCTGGCCGCCGTGCCAGCCGCCCATGTCGACGTACCCGTACGCCGCGCCCGGACGGTCCCGGTTGACGTTCTCGCACACGCCGGTGTGGCGCTCCTTGCAGTTGCGGCAGCGGCCGCAGGCGATGTTGAACGGGACGCTGACCAGGTCGCCCGTCTTGACGAACTCGACGTCCCTGCCGGTTTCGATCACCTCGCCTGTGATCTCGTGGCCGAGCGTCAGCCCGGCGGGTGCGGTGGTCCGGCCGCGCACCATGTGCTGGTCGGAACCGCAGATATTGGTCGCGAGTACCTTCAGGATGACGCCGTGCTCCAGCTTGCGGCCGTTCTGCTCGGCCAGTTCGAGCCTGGGGAAGTCCAGTTCCTCGACCGTGACCTTGCCCGGTGCCTGGTATACGACGCCTCGGTTGGTGTCCGCCACGACCCCTCCCTCCACGTTGAGAGTCGGCTTGTGACTCCCATACCCCGTCCGTGCCCGTTAGTCCGATTTCACGGCGGCGGCTGTCGGGCTCAGCGGGTCGCCGACCCCAGGTACCGCAGGACGGCGAGGACCCGGCGGCTGTACCCGGCCGTGTGCGACAGGTCGAGCTTGTCGAAGATCGCGTTGACGTGCTTCTCCACGGCGCTCTGTGAGATGAACAGGTTCGCGCCGATCGCGGCGTTGGTATGCCCCTGAGCCATGTTGTCCAGGACGTCACGCTCGCGGGGGGTGAGCCGGGACAGCGGGTCGGTCCGCGTACCGTGCGCGGCCAGCAGCCGGCGCACCACCTCGGGGTCGAACGCGGCGCCTCCCGAACCGACCCGGTCGAGGGCGTCGAGGAACTCGTCCACCTGCGCCACCCGGTCCTTCAGCAGGTAGCCGACCCCGGTCGTGTCCGCGCTGATCAGCTCGGTGGCGTAGCGCCGCTCCACGTACTGGGACAGGACGAGGACGCCGACGTCCGGCCACCGCCGCCGGATCTCCAGCGCGGCGCGCAGCCCCTCGTCGGTGTGGGTCGGCGGCATCCGCACGTCCACGACCACGACGTCCGGCGGGCCGCCGGCGACCGCCTCGATCAGCGCGTCGCCGTCGCCGACGGCGGCGGCGACCTCGTGGCCCTCCTCGGCCAGCAACCGGACCAGGCCCTCGCGGAGCAGCGTCGAGTCCTCCGCCAGCATCACCCGCACGGCAGCTCCGCGGTGATCACGGTCGGGCCGCCGGACGGGCTGTGGACGGCGAACGTCCCGTCCAGCGCGGCGACCCTGCGGGCCAGCCCGGCCAGCCCGCCGCCGCCCGGATCGGCTCCCCCGGCCCCGTCGTCCTCGATGCGCACGCGGATCATTGTCGCGGACGCGGCGACGCCCACCAGCACGCGCCCGGCACCGGAGTGCTTCGCCGCGTTGGTGACGGCCTCGCAGACGACGAAGTAGGCCGCGGTCTCCACCGCGTGCGGAGGCCGCCCGGGCACGTCGTAGCGGATCGTCACCGGCAGCGCGGACCGTTCCGCGACCGTCTCCAGGGCCGCCCGCAGCCCCTCGCCGTCCAGCGCGGCCGGGTACACCCGCCAGGTGACCTCCCGGAGGTCCGCGAGGGCCCGCTGCGACTCCTCGTGCGCCTGCTTCAGCAGCTCGGCCGCCCTGCCCTCCGCGCCGGCCCGGCGGGCCCGGCCGATCAGCATCCCGAGCGCCACGAGCCGCTGCTGGACGCCGTCGTGCAGATCGCGTTCTATGCGGCGGCGTTCGTCGTCCACCGCGTCCACCACCTGCGCCCGGGTGACCGACAGCTGCGCGATCCGGCGCTCGTACTCCTCCAGCGGGCTCGGGCCCAGGCAGCGCCGCGCCACGCCCCTCTCCAGCACCACGACCCCGACCAGGCCCTGCACGGCCAGGAACAGCAGCACCAGGCCGGCGACGGCGGTGTAGAGGACGATCCACCGGCTCGGCGGGATGCCGTCCATGTACTCGCCCGTGACCCACCAGCCGAGGGCCAGCCGCACCCCGGCCGCCGCACCGTAGACGATCAGGAGCAGGATCACACCGCCGAGCAGCCCGACCGGGACGCGCAGGACGAGGTAGGCCAGCGCCTTCAGCGGACCGTACTCGGCGGGCCCGTCCTCGCCCAGGAACCTCCTGAGCCTCCACCGCTCCAGCTCGGTCACGGCCTGCGCGGCGGCGGCGACGACCGCCGGGACCGTCCGCTGCCCGCGGGAGAAGGCGAGCGAGTAGGCCATCAGGAGCGCCGCCACCGCCAGCAGGGCCAGCTCCGCACCGGCGGTGAACGCGCCCAGCAGGAGCCCCGCCGCGGCCCGCGCGAGGGCGCGCGGGACGCGGGCGTCAGTAGATGCGATCACGTTCGAATTCTCTTGTCCCCGTCTGCGGATGCGCCCCGGACCTGTGCGTCCCCGGCCGGTGTGCGCCCGCCTGCCGCTCCCGGCCGCCCTGCCGCGCCTTCGTGCCCCTGCGCGCCTTCACGATACGCGCGGCGGCGAACGCCGCGGCGGCCAGCGCGACGAGCGCCAGCACCGCCTTGGAGTACATGCCCGCGTACTCCCCGACCGTCCGCCAGTTGTCGCCGAGCCCGTACCCGGCCAGGACGAACGCCGTGTTCCAGAGCAGGCTGCCGAGCGTCGTGTAGACCAGGAACACCGCCGGCCGCATGCGCTCCACCCCCGCAGGGATGGAGATCAGGCTGCGGAAGATCGGGATCATCCGGCCGAAGAACACCGCCTTGCCGCCGTGCCGCGCGAACCACGCCTCCGTCCGGTCCAGATCGTCGAGCTTGACCAGCGGCAGCCGCGCCACGAGCGCGCGGATCCGGTCCCGTCCGATCAGCGCCCCGATCCCGTAGAGGACCAGCGCCCCGGCGACGCTCCCGATCGTCGTCCACACGAGCGCGGCCGTCAGGCTCATCCGTCCCTGCGCGGCCGTGAACCCGGCCAGCGGCAGGATCACCTCGCTCGGCAGCGGGGGGAACAGGTTCTCCAGCGCGATCGCCAGCCCCGCGCCGGGAGCGCCGAGCTCGTCCATCAGGTCGGTCGCCCATCCGGCGACACCGCCGGTGGGCCCTTCGCCGGACGCCGCCCGGTAAGTCATTTCGATCATGTCCGCAACGCTAGGAATCGGCCGGCCTCGTCACCATGGAGGACACCACCTGCCCGTACGGCCGGATCCCACACTCCGACCCTGCGGAAAACCACACCCGGGCCGGGCGAGATTGGGGGGAATGTACTGTCCGCCAGGGCGAACGGGCCTAACCTTGGAGATCCCCGCAAGGAGCTTCGCTCGACGCCAAGAAGGAGCCGCACGCGTGGCCGACGACCTCCCCGAGAGCGCGCCTCCCGGCATCGACCCCTCCATCCCCACCTTCGCGCGCGTCTACGACTACTTCCTCGGCGGCAAGGACAACTTCGCCGCCGACCGCGAGGTGGCCGACATGGTGATGCAGCTCGTGCCCGAAGCTCCCGTGGTGGCGAAGGGCAACCGCGTCGCCATCGAGCGGGCCGTGACGTACATGGCCGCGGAACTCGGCATCGACCAGTTCGTCGACATCGGGTCCGGGCTGCCCACGTCGTCCAACGTGCACCAGTTCGCGCGGGCCGCGAACCCGGAAGCGCGGGTCGTCTACGTCGACAACGACCCGATCGTGCTGGCGCACGGGCGGGCACTGCTCACCGAGACCGGCGTCGCGACGTTCATCGAGGGCGACCTGTACGAGCCGGAGAAGATCTTCACCGATCCGGCGCTGACCCGGCTGCTCGACCTGTCGCGCCCGGTGGGGGTCGTGCTGGCCGCGATCATCCACCACGTGCCGGACGAACGGGACCCCGCGGGCGTCGTCCGGGCGCTGCTGCCGTTCCTGCCGCCCGGCAGCCACGTCATGCTCACGCACCTGCACGACGCCGGGAACGATCCCCGTGTCGAGGAGGCCAAGCAGATCCTCCAGTCGGGGCTGGGCGGCTCCTACTTCCGCCACTCCTCGGAGATCGAGCGCTTCATGGACGGGTTCACCGTCCTCGAACCCGGTGTGGCGCACGTGACCGAGTGGCGGCCGGACGGCCCGGCGGGTCCGCTGGAGCATCCCCTGCACACCCAGATGGTGGCCGTACTGGGCCGCAAGGACTGATCGGCCGATTCAGCGCAGAGTGAAACCCGCACCGGCGGGGCGCGCCGGTCCAGGAAGCTCGGAAGCTCCGATTCCGCAGGCAGCACCGGTTCTGGACGATGTCCGACCCGGTTTCGGACATGAGGGTCCACCTGATCCGGGTAAAGAATCTTTTGAATCGACTTTTCCGTTGTTGGGCGTTTCTTGTAGCGTTCGCAGCGTTTTGTGAAGTGAATTCATGATCGGATTTCCCGCCACAAGATCATGTGAGGACGCCGCGATGCCCATGGCGACAGGCCTGGCCGCGGCCGCGCTCCTCGGCCTGCTGACGCTCCTGGCCACCGCGCGGCACGGCAGGCACCGACAATCCCCTGAACAGAGGCACCCCGAGTCCCTGACGGCCGTCCTGGGGCCGGGGGACGAGGAGTACCTCGCCTGGCTGGCCGACCATCATTGGCCGGGCGACGAGTACCTCGAACTCGAGTACGAGTGGGCGGGTGAACCGGAGCTCACCGACCCGGGCGGGCACTACGTCTCCCCGCTGTGTCCCCAGTGCAACCTGCGCCGGGAGGACGTCTGGCCGTGTCCCACCTGCGGCCGGCTCCTGCACTCGTCCTGCGGGCACGGCATGCGGCGCAGGAGGGTCGATCGCCCGTACCGCACCCACGGCACCAACTCCGAGGCGGTCATCGGCGAGTGGGTCTGCGAGGGCTGCGCCTGCGTCGTCGGCCTGGACGTGGACCACGGCGACGAGCCGGACGGCGGTCTCTTGCACTGAATGTAACGACTTGCCCGGACTTGTCCGGCTTCACACGTACTAAAGAGTAAAGAATTCCCCATCCACTTGCATATTTCGGACGAGCGGCGGCAGGCTGCATCTATGTCCTTAAACACAGGGGACACCGTGGAGGAAACCCGTGACCGCTCAACACGACTTGATCTGCACGCACGAGCCGCACTGTCCGACGCCGGACGACGTGGACCGCGAGGCCGCGCGCACCGTCGCCAGCCACCCCGAGCAGGGGTGGAGCCTCCTCTGCAACGGCATCGTCGTCTTCGAGGACACGGGCGAGCTGCTGCCCGACGGCAGGGTGATCGATCCGCACCGTCCCACGACGGCCGTCTGAACCCCGTCACCCGAACCGTGGTCACCTGATCACGTGCCGGCCGGACCCCGGCCGCGCAAGCTCCCCGTACGCCACCCGGGCCGCTCGCTCCGCGCCGCCACCGCCGCGCCGTGGCCGGCGCCCCGGGCCTCACGCGACCCGGCGGCGAGGACCCCGCTCCCCCACCGCGAGCCCCTTTCCTCCAGCGGCGGACACCCCCTCCTCCGCCTCGTCCCAGACGAGGTGATCTTCCAGCGCCGTTCCGAGACGACCACCGGCGGCGCCCGTCCCTCATGCCGAAGCCCGGCCGGCATGCACCGCACCCGCGTGTCGTGGCACCCCGGCGCAAGGATCACGTCAGCCTGGGAGAGGGGCCGTTGTCGCCGGCGGTCAGCATGTCGGCCTCCCATCCGATCGGTCGTCCCGATAACGTTCAACTGTTTTGCTACTTACGCAAGAATCATGTGGAACTCGACCGCGAAAGGACGGTGTGGTGTGATCGCGGTGCTGGTCCTCGTGTCACTGGTCGCCCTGTTCGGCCTCTGCCTGCCGAACCTGCTCCGTCCCATGCCGGCGAGACCCGACCGTGACCCGCCCCCCGAGCCGCCCCCGCAGGACGCCTCCCCCGTCGTCCACCCGGAGTCGATGACCGCCGAACTCGAACCCGGCGACGAGGAGTACCTCGCCTTCCTCGCCGACACCCTCTGGCCCGAGGACGAGTACGCCGAACTGGAACACACCACGGACGGCGAAGAGGAATCCGGCGGCAGCGACATGCTCCTCTGACCGCTCACGTCCGCGCGTCCGGCGACGCCGGCGGTTGCCGGACGGACGCCATGGGTTGCGGGACGGAGGTCAGCCGGCAGGGGCGGGGAGCGGCTCGCCGGTCTCCAAAAGGGTCTTGACGCCGGACATGATGGACGGCCAGCCGTGCCGGGACATGCCGAGCAGGACGTCGCCCGCCTCGTGGACGACGGTCAGTTTGACCGTCTCACCCGCCGGCTCGATCTCGAAGGTCACTGTGGAGCGGGGCTCGGCGAGGAGCATGGCGCGGGTCTCCTCGTCCACGCCGACGGACGCGGCCCACTCCGGCGTGAACGTGTGCCAGGTGTAGGAGAGGCGGCGGCCGGGCTCGGCTTCGAGGACGACCTGCTCAGGATCGGCCGTCGTCGTGCCCTCCTCATGCCAGGTGATCGTGGATCCGGGCTTCCAGTCCGTCTCGAAGGCCACGCCCCAGTACCGGCGGGTGAAGCCCGGGTCGGTCAGCGCCTGCCAGAGGCGTTCCGGCGTGGTCTTGATGTAGGTCGTGTAGACGAAGTCGTTCATGGCCATCGGGGTCTGCTCCAATGCGGTCTGCAGGTCGGCGAGCGCACGGGCCCGCTGCCGGTCGTACCGGCTCATCCAGCGGTCGGCGATGGCGTTGATCGGGGCGGCGTTGAGGTAGTGGAGCTTCTCGCGTCCCCGGCGCGCGGTCGTCACCAGATCCGCGGCCTCCAGTACCGCGAGGTGCTTGCTGACCGACTGCCGGGTCATGTCCAGCTCGGCGCACAACTCCCGGAGGGTCTGCCCGTTGTGCGCGTTCAGGCTGTCCAGCAGGCGGCGCCGGCTCGTGTCGGCCAGCGCCCTGAAGACCTCGTTCATACACCGTCCCGATATGCAGCCATCCGGTTGCCTGTAAAATAGGCAACCGGATGGCTGCATGTCAAGGACGGCGCAGGAGGCTAAGGCTTCCGGCCCACGGCGCCGAACGCGTCCACCATGCTCGGCTCGTCTCCGCCGGCTTCCGGACGCCAGTGCGTCACGGGGACCACACCGGGTTCCAGGATTTCCAGGCCGTCGAAGAACCGCTCGATCTGCTCGGGCGTCCGCAGGACGAGCCGCGCGTTGCCCGTGGCGTTCCAGACCTCGACTATCCGGTCGGACGACGCGCCGTGAACGACGTTCGTCCCGTCGTACATGGCGAGGTAGCTGCCCGAGGGCAGCGCGTCCAGCAGCCGCCTCACGATCGCGTACGCCTCATCGTCATCGGTGATGAACTCCAGGATGCCCATCATCGTCACCGCGATCGGCCTGCCGAAGTCCAGAATCTCGGCGGCGGACTCCAGAATCCGGCCGGGGTCGCGCAGGTCGGCGTGGACATAGGTCGTCATGCCCTCGGGGGTGCTGGTGAGGAGCATTTTCGCATGCTCCAGGACGAGCGGGTCGTTGTCGACGTAGACGATCCTCGACTCGGGCGCCACCCGCTGGGCGACCTCGTGCGTGTTGTCCACCGTGGGCAGGCCCGTTCCGATGTCGATGAACTGGCGGACGCCCGCCTCGGCGGCCAGATGCCAGACGACGCGGTTGAGGAACAGCCGGCTGGCACGCGCCAGCCGCGCCACGTCGGGCAGCATCCCGAGGATCTGGTCGCCGACCTCCCGGTCCACCGGATAGTTGTCCTTGCCGCCCAGCCAGTAGTTCCAGATGCGCGCCACATGGGGGACGCTCGTGTCGATCTCGGGGCGGGGCCTGTCCTCGTCCATACGCACCTCCCTCACGCCGGTTCCTGCCCATCCCGGGGATGGTCAGTCGTCGTCGCGGGAGCCCTCACCGTCGGCGAGGCCCCCGAGGGCGCGCGCTGTCCGAGGTGCGGCTGCCGTTATTTGAGGAGCTGGCGGGCCATGACCATGCGCTGGACCTGGTTGGTGCCCTCGTAGATCTGGGTGATCTTGGCGTCGCGCATCATCCGCTCCACCGGGAACTCCCGCGTGTACCCGTACCCGCCGAGCAACTGCACCGCATCGGTGGTCACGTCCATCGCCACATCCGAAGCCAGCGCCTTGCACGCCGACGACACGAACGTCAGATCCGCGACCTTCTCCCCCCGCATCGCACGCTCGGACTTGATCGCCGCGTGATAGGTCAACTGCCGGGCACCCTCCAGCCGCATCGCCATATCGGCCAGCATGAACTGCACACCCTGGAAATCACCGATCGGCCTGCCGAACTGGCGGCGGTCCTTCACATACCCCAACGCGAAGTCCAGCGCACCCTGCGCGATCCCCAGAGCCTGCGCCGCGATCGTGATCCGGGTGTGGTCCAACGTCGCCAGCGCCGTCTTGAAACCCGTGCCCTCGGCACCGATGATCCGATCCGCCGGAATCCGCACATCCTCCAGAATCACCTGCCGCGTCGGAGACCCCTTGATCCCCAGCTTGCGCTCCTTGGGCCCGAACGACACCCCCGCATCCGACCTCTCCACCACGAACGCCGAAATCCCCCGCGCCCCCGCGGACGGATCGGTGACCGCCATCACCGTGTAGAACTCCGACACCCCCGCATTGGTGATCCACATCTTGGTGCCGTTCAGCACCCAGGCGTCACCCTCACGCACCGCACGCGTCTTCATCGCCGCCGCATCCGACCCCGCATCCGCCTCCGACAACGCATAGGAGAACATCGCCTCACCCCGCGCCACCGGACCCAGATACCGCTTCTTGACCTCCTCCGACCCCGCCAGCAGCACCGGAACCGTACCCAGCTTGTTCACCGCCGGGATCAGCGACGACGACGCACACGCCCGCGCCACCTCCTCGATCACGATCACCGTCGCCAGCGCATCCGCACCCGCACCCCCGTACGATTCGGGCACATGCACCGCATGCAGATCATTGGCCGCCAGCGCGTCCAGGGCCTCCTGCGGGAACCGCGACTCCTCGTCCACCTCCGCCGCGAAAGGAGCGATCTTGGCATCGGCCAGCTCACGCACCGTACGCCGCAGCAGCTCATGCTCCTCGGACGGCGCGTACGTGGGAAAGTCGCTCATCGGTCCTCCGCGGTGTTCCGGCCGGGTCGGCGGCCTTTGTCGTGACAATTTATTTTGATGACCAATATTTTGGCGCCAAAGTAAGTGACGGCACCGCACCGAGTCAAGGCGACGCCGGTCACACGTGCCGCAGGAGCTTGGCGAGCGCGGGGTTGTCGTTGCTTCGCCGCCACGCCAGGCTCAGCTCGACGGGCGCCGGGTCGGCGAGGTCGAGAGGCCGGAACGTCAGGCCCGCGTAACGCAACTGGGCCGCGGCCGCGGGCACCAGTGCGACGCCCCAGCCGGAGTTGACCAGCGCCAGGATGCTGTGCACCTGGCTGAGATACTGCGCGTACACGGGAGTGACGCCGGCCTGCCGGAACAGGCTGATCAGCAGTTCGTGGAAGTAGCGCGCCTCGACCGGCGAGTACATGATGAACCGCTGCCCGTCGAGAGCGGCGAGCGGGATCGGGCCGTCCCCGTCCGCCAGGGGGTGGTCGTTGGGGACCGCCGCCAGCAGGGCCTCGCGGTCGGCGCCACGCTCCTCCAGGTCCGGATCGGTGACCGGCGGGCGGACCAGGCCGAGGTCCAGGCCGCCCTCCGCCAGGGCACGCACCTGGTCCCTGGTCACCATCTCCCGCAGGACGACGCCGACATCGGGCAACGCCGCCCGCGTCACCTCCAGCAGCCGGCCGAGCGTCGCATAGGCGCCGGCCGCGGTGAATCCGATCGCGATGCTCCCGGCCTCCCCCGCCGAGACCTGCCGCACCGACATCGCGGCATGGTCGGCCTGGTGGAGCAGCCGGCGGGCCTCGATCAGGAACGCGCGTCCCGCCGGGGTGAGACGCACCGAGCGGTTCGTCCGGTCGAACAGCCGCACCTTCAGTTCGTTCTCCAGCAGCTGGATCTGGCGGCTCAGCGGCGGCTGCGTCATCCGCAGGCGCTCGGCGGCCCGGCCGAAGTGCAGCTCCTCGGCGACGGCCACGAAGTTCGCGAGCTGGTTGAGCGTGAACATCGATTCCCTACGGGTATCAGTGGATGCCTTTTTCGTGTTGGACCTGGATCAATCCGTCATCCTAGCCTCGGGTCATGAAGCAGACCGCGCCCGACGAGATCGCCCGCCGGCTCGGCTCCGGCCTCCTGTCGTTCCCGATCACCCACTTCCGCGACGACCTCTCGTTCGACGAGCCCGCCTACCGCGAGAACATCGCGGGGCTCGGCCGCGAGGGTCTCGCGGGCCTGTTCGCGGCGGGCGGGACGGGCGAGTTCTTCTCCCTGACGGCCGACGAGGTCCGGCGGGTCGTCCGCGCGGCGGTGCGGGACGCACCGGACGGCGTCCCGGTCGTCGCGCCCGCCGGATACGGCACGGCGACGGCCGCCGAGATGGCCCGCGACGCCGAACGCGCCGGCGCGGACGGGATCCTGCTCTTCCCGCCGTACCTGACCGAGGCGTCGCAGGAGGGACTGGCCGCCCACGTGCGCGCCGTCTGCGCCGCGACGAGCCTCGGCGTGACGATCTACAGCCGCGCGAACGCCGTCTACCAGGACACGACCGTCGCGGAGATCGCCGACGCGTGCCCCAACCTCGTCGGGTTCAAGGACGGTGTCGGGAACCTGGAGCTGATGACGCGGATCCGGGCCCGGCTGGGCGAGCGCCTCGTCTACATCGGCGGGCTCCCCACCGCCGAGACGTTCGCGCAGCCCTACCTGGAGATGGGCGTGACGACCTACTCCTCGGCCATCTTCAACTTCGTCCCGGACTTCGCGATCGGGTTCTACGACGCCGTCCGCGCCCGCGACCGGGACGAGGTGCGGCGCCGCCTGGAGAGCTTCGTCCTGCCGTACTGCGAGATCCGCAACCGCCGCGCCGGATACGCCGTGAGCATCGTGAAGGCCGGGATGAGGGCCGTCGGGCGCCCGGCGGGGCCCGTCCGCCCGCCGCTGACGGACCTGACCGGCGAAGAGTTCGACGCGCTCGCCGAACTCGTGAAGAAGGCGACGTGACGGACGCCGCCGGCGAGGCGACCCTCGACCGCGTCGCCCGGATCGAGCTGTCCTCGGTCACGCTGCCGCTCGCCGCCCCGGTCAGCGACGCCAAGGTCCTGACGGGACGGCAGCGCCCGATGACCGAGGTCGTGTTCCTGTTCGCCGAGATCGGCACCGAGGACGGCCACGAGGGCATCGGGTTCGGCTACTCCAAACGCGCCGGCGGCCCCGGACAGTTCGCCCACGCCGCCGAGATCGCGCCCGGCCTCCTCGGCGAGGACCCGAGCGACATCGGCAGGATCTGGACGAAGCTGGCCTGGGCGGGCGCGTCCGCCGGCCGCAGCGGCCTGGCCACCCAGGCCATCGCCGCCATCGACATCGCGCTGTGGGACCTGAAGGCCAAGCGCGCCGGGCTGCCGCTGGCCAAGCTTCTCGGCGCACACCGCGACTCGGTCCGCTGCTACGACACCTCGGGCGGGTTCCTGAACACGCCCCTGGAGGAGGTGCTGGACAACGCGGCGGCGTCCGCCGACGCGGGGATCGGCGGCGTCAAGATCAAGGTGGGGCATCCCGACCACGCCGCGGACATGCGCCGCGTCACCGCCGTCCGCGAGCGTCTCGGCGACGCGTTCCCGCTGATGGTCGACGCTAACCAGCAATGGGACCGCGCGTCCGCGCTTCGCATGGGCCGAGCGCTGGACGCGTTCGACCTCACCTGGATCGAGGAACCCCTGGACGCCTACGACGCCGAGGGGCACGCGGCGCTGGCGCGCACGCTCGACACGCCCATCGCGACCGGCGAGATGCTGACCAGCGTCGCCGAGCACTGCGAACTCATCGACAGGGGCGCCGCCGACATCCTCCAGCCGGACGCGCCGCGCATCGGCGGAATCACGAACTTCCTCAGACTCGCCGCGCTCGCCGACCACCGCCATTTGCAGCTCGCACCGCATTTCGCGATGGAGATCCATCTGCATCTGGCCGCCGCCTATCCGCGCGAGCCGTGGGTCGAGCATTTCGACTGGCTCGAACCGCTCTTCAACGAACGCCTGGCCATCCGGGACGGCCGCATGCAGGTCCCGTCCCGGCCCGGCCTCGGAATCACGCTCAGCGATCAGGCGCGCGCCTGGACGGGGGAACGAGCCGTCATCGGAAAAAGTCGTTGACCGGACAGGACTCGAACCTGCGACCCGCTGTTCGTAAGACAGCCGCTCTGCCGACTGAGCTACCGGTCATCGCCGCCCGGACGACCATTCCGGGACGCGCTGCTGGAGCAGGGCTCGAACCTGCATGACGTGATCCAGAATCACGCATCCTTCCCCTTGGATGATCCAGCACAGGTGCCCTCCGGCGGGCGGTGGCGTCCGCCCGCCTGGGCACAGGAGGACCAGCCGGGGGTCGTTACTCCCGCCGGTCCAGTCCAGAGCCGCACCCGGGACTCGAACCCGATTCTCCTGGGTGGAAGCCAGGCGCCTCACCATTTCGGCTTGTGCGGCGTGCAACACGGAGCATTCCATTCCTGCTCCGCAGCACCTCTGCCAGGACTCGAACCTGGGGCCTTCGCATTCGTAGTGCGACGCTCTGTTCCACTGAGCTACAGAGGTTCGGGTGACCTTCCGGTCATGAAAAAACCGCCGGGGACATGTCTCCCTGGCGGTCTCCGGTCAAGCCTTTCGGCCCTATCCAGAGGCGCCCACGGGCACGACGGAACCGCCCTGCGGTCGAACCCCGAAGGGTCGCCGCTGCCGTCGGCGGAAAATCGCGGTCATCGTGCGGCTCCCTTCTCTGCTCGCCGGTTCGGTTCGTTGCTCATATGATCCGGCACAGGCCGGGCAATGCGCAATCGTTTTTCACGCGGCCTTTTCGCGCGGGCCGCGCCGGGGCCCTGCGCGGCTCACGCGCGCAGGGCCCCGATGCGGCGGTCATCCGCGTCAGACGGCCCTGCGGCGGGAACGCCCCGGGCGGCCACGCGCGGGGGTCAGCAGCCGCTGGAGAACCCTGAACGGCAGTGTCACGATACTGATGATCGTTCCGATGATGGCGCTGAGCGCTGCGCTGATGCGGCGCATGTGGTTTCACTCCTTTGGGTCGTCCTAGAGCGCCACATACCCGTGCACAGCGTTTTACACGGGATTTGCCCCGATAACGACGGTTGCGTGCCACTCATCGGACACGGTCACGGTGGCGGCCAGCCCGCCTCGTTCGACCGCCGCGACCGCGTCCGGGACCTGCCGTTCGCTCGTCTCGAACAGCAGGTGGCCGCCGGGAACGAGCCACCGTGACGCCTCCGCGGTCACCCGGCGCAGGACGTCGAGGCCGTCGGCGCCGCCGTCGAGCGCCACGCGCGGCTCGTGCTCACGCGCCTCCGGCGGCATCAGCGGGAGATCGTCCGTCGGGACGTAGGGCACGTTGGTGAGCAGGACGTCGACGCGCCCGCGCAGCGCGTCCGGGAGCGGTTCGAAGAGGTCGCCCTCATGGGCCTGGCCGCCGAACGGCGCGATGTTGCGCCGGGCGCATCCCACCGCCGCCGGTTCGATGTCGGCGGCGTGCAGGGCGAACTCGTCCAAGCCCGCCACGAGCGCGGCCCCCAGCGCGCCGGTACCGCAGCACAGGTCGACGACGACGGGACGCGGCGGGATCAGGGCGGCGGCCTCCCGGACGAGGAACTCGGTGCGGCGGCGTGGGACGAAGACCCCGGGGTCGACGGCGATCCGCAGGCCACAGAACTCGGCCCAGCCGAGGACGTGCTCGAGGGGCAGCCCGGCGGCGCGCCGCTCCACCATGGCGGACGCGTCGTCCGGTGTGCGGGCCGTGGAAAGGATCAGCCTCGCCTCGTCCTCGGCGAAGACGCAGCCGGCGGCGCGCAGCCTGGAGACGATGGCGGACTCGGTGAGGGGTGTCGACATGGGCGACGGCAACACTATCCCAGGCATGCCGCGAACCGTCCGGAGCACGGGCCGGACGGCGGGACAATGGTGTGTCGTCCAGGGACGGGGGATCACGGGTTGCCGGAGAGGCCGGGCCTGCGGGCCGACTGCGCGAACTGCTTCGGGCTGTGCTGTGTCGCGCTGCCTTTCGCCGAGTCGGCGGATTTCGCGGTGGACAAGGAGGCGGGCGAACCGTGCCGGAACCTTCTGGCCGACTTCCGCTGCGGCATCCACGCGAACCTCCGCGAGCGGGGGTTCCAGGGCTGCACGGTCTTCGACTGCTTCGGGGCGGGGCAGAAGGTGTCGCAGGGAACCTTCGGCGGGCGCGACTGGAGGCGGGGCCCGGACGTCGCGCGTCAGATGTTCCAGGTGTTCCCGGTGATGCGGCAGCTCCACGAGCTGCTCTACTACCTCGACGAGGCGCTCGCACTCCCGCCCGCCGAACCGCTTCGCGGCGGCCTTCGTGAGGCCCTGGACGGAATCGTCCGCCTCACCGAGGGCGGCCCCGGAGAACTCGCCGACGTAGACGTCCCGGCGGCTCGGGAGAGGGTGAACGTCCTGCTGCTGCGGGTCAGCGAACTCGTCCGGGCCGGTGTCCCGGGGCGCGGGAAGAGCCGGCGGGGAGCCGACCTCATCGGGGCGAGGCTGAAGGGCGCCGACCTCCGGGGCGCGGACCTGCGCGGCGCATACCTGATCGCGGCCGACCTGCGCGGCGCCGATCTGCGGAAGGCGGACCTGATCGGCGCCGACCTGAGGGACGCCGACCTGCGCGGCGCCGACCTCACCGGGGCCATCTTCGTGACGCGCTCACAACTCGACTCGGCCCGGGGCGACGCGACCACGCGGCCGCCGGAGGCGCTGGGACGGCCCGCACACTGGTGACACACGCCCCGGGAGGGCGGTCCTTGATCTTGTTTAGGGCCGTCACCAGGGGGCATTTCCGCAGCGCACGTCATCGGGGGGCTGCGTGACGCGGGTGAGATGGTGGGGCACGGGCGTCGTGGCGCTCGTGCTCCTGATCCTCTGCGCGGGGCTGCCCCTGCTGAACGGGGCGCTGGGAGGCGGCGGCGCGCCACTGGCGCCCGGGACGGTCCTTTCCGCCGGAACGGAACGCGAAGGCGCCCGCCCGGTGACGTTCGTCGTCCCGTCCGCCCGCTGGATGCTCAGCAAGGCGGACACCTCCCTGGCGAACAGCGTCGAGTTGTTCAGCGGCGACGTCGTGTTCCACCTGAACGTGGTGGTCCCGCTGGGCCCGATGGACGCGCGGAGGCTGTGGGACGGACTCGGGCGGATCGTCGCGGTGGGCGGGCAGACGCGGCTGGGCGCGCGGCCCGCTCCGATCATGACGGCGCACGGGCTGACAGGCCTGACCGGCAGGCTCATGGGGCGGGACCACGCGGGCATGGCCGCCGTGTTCGCCACCGACACGCTCGGGGCCACGGTGACGGCCGCCGGGCCGCCGCGCGCGTTCCGCAAGGTGGCCGCGGAGGCCGAGGCCATGGCGCAGAGCGTGCGGATCAGGGCGTCGTGGCCATGACACGCCGCCCCGCGTTCTGGCTGTGGGCAGCGGTGTGCCTGCTCGGGGCCTGGCTCGCGTGGCGGGGCCTGGACGCGGCGGTCCGGGCGTTCCCGGCCGGTTCGATCGCCGGTGTCGCGCTGCTCGCGCCGGCGCTGGCGGCGGGGGTGTGGGGGCTGCGGCGCCTGCATCCGGTCCGGTCGCGCCCGGCCGGGTACGCACTCATCGCGGTGGCGTGGGGCGGGCTGGCCGCGTTCGGGCTGGCGCTGCCCACCAACGCGGCGTTCCAGGCGGTCATCGGGAAGACGGCCGGGCCGGGGTTCAACTCCGCGTGGGGCGCGTCGATCGCCGCGCCGGTCGACGAGGAGGTCCTGAAGCTGCTCGGCGTCGCGACGCTGGCGCTGATGGCGCCGTCGGCGATCCGCGGGCCGCTGGACGGGTGGGGCTACGGCGCGCTGACCGGGCTGGGGTTCCAGGCGTCCGAGAACTTTCTGTACGTCCTCAACACCATCGTCCTGACGGGGGCGACGCAGGACGTGAACGCGGCGTTGTTCTCTTTCGGCAGCCGGGTGGTCGGCGGCGCGTGGTGGAGCCACTGGGCGATGACGGCGGTCGGCGGGGCGGGCCTCGGGTGCCTGCTCGGCAGGGCGTCCCGGGCGAGCCTGGCCGTCGCGGCCGGCGGTTTCGTCCTGGCGATGGCCCTGCATTCCTGGTGGGATTCGCCCGTTCTGCCCGGTGTGCTGCTGCTGCCGGTGAAGGGCGCCCCGATCCTGCTCGCGGCGATCGTCACCTACCGGATCTCCAGGCGCCGCTACCTGTCGCATTTCCGGCGGACGGCGCACGCCGAGACCGCAAGCGGCGTCCTCGTTCCGGGCGAGGGCCATGTCCTCGCCTACCGCAAGTGGCGCAGGAAGGAGCGGTGGGACGTGCCTGCCGGGGAGCCGCGCCGGCTGCTCGCGCGGCTGCGCGCCACCGAACTCGACCTGATCGAGGACGGTCTCGGCGGACTCGAACACGATCCCCGGTCCGCCGACCGGCTGCGGGCCGACGTCCGGGACCTGCGCCGGGACCTCAACGCGTCCGCCGGGCGCCCCCGCGTGGCCTGACCAGCACGACGGCACCGCAGACGCCGCGCTCTTCCGGGATGCGCGAAATCCCCCCGCTCGGCGAGCGCCTGAGCCCCCGCGGGGGCGACCGTTTGCCCTACCCGGCCCCGGGTACCGGCCCTCCGGAGATCACAGCTCTGCCAGGGGAGATGCGCGATGGCGGGACGGAAGGGCAGGTCGAGGGCCGAGAGGCTGGAGAAGGTCGCCTGGGGTGTCAACGACCGGCTCGGCTCGACGCAGTTCCTTCACAGGAACATCGGCAAGGCGTTCCCCAAGCACTGGTCGTTCCTGCTCGGCGAGATCGCGCTGTACTCGTTCATCATCCTGCTCATCACCGGCGTCTACCTGACGCTGTTCTTCAAGCCGAGCGGCGCGCACGTCGTCTACGACGGCTCGTACACGTCGTTGAAGGGCGTCGAGATGAGCGAGGCGTACGCGTCCACGCTGCACATCTCCTTCGACGTGCGGGGCGGCCTGCTGATGCGGCAGATCCACCACTGGGCGGCGATCGTCTTCCTCGCCGCGATCAGCGTCCACCTGATGCGCATCTTCTTCACCGGGGCGTTCCGCAAGCCGCGCGAGATCAACTGGCTGATCGGCGTGACGCTGTTCGTGCTGGCGCTGACCGAGGGGTTCGCCGGGTACTCGCTCCCCGACGACCTGCTGTCCGGCACCGGCCTGCGGATCATGCAGGGCATCGTGATGTCGATCCCCGTCGCCGGCACCTATCTGAGCCTGTGGGTCTTCGGCGGCGAGTTCCCCGCCAGCGAGAGCTTCATCCCGCGGCTGTTCACCCTGCACATCCTGCTCATCCCCGGGCTCCTGCTCGCGCTCATCACCGCGCACCTGATGATCCTCTGGCACCAGACGCACACGATCTGGCCGGGCAGGGGACGGCGGGAGCGGGCGGTGTCAGGCGAGCCGACGTTCCCGCACTTCGCCGCGCAGAGCGCCGCGTACTTCCTGTTCACGTTCGGTGTGCTGGCCGGTATGGGGGCGTTCCTGCAGACCAACCCCGTGTGGCTCTACGGCCCGTACGAGCCGGACCAGATTTCGTTCGGCTCGCAGCCCGACTGGTATGTCGGGTTCCTCGAAGGCTCCCTGCGCATCATGCCGCCCCTGGAGACGACCCTGTTCGGGCACAACATCTCGTGGAACGTGCTGCTGCCCGCCGTCGTCCTGCCGGGGGTCTTCTTCACGCTCATCGCGATGTACCCGTTCGTGGAACGCTGGGCCACGGGAGACGAACGCCTCCATCACCTGCTCGACCGCCCGCGCAACGCCGCGACCAGGACCGCGATCGGCATGGCCGCCGTCGCCTGGTACGGAAACCTGTGGGCGGCGGGAGGCAACGACGTCATCTCGTACGTCTTCGGCATCCCGCTGTACTGGACGACGTGGTTCTTCCGCATCGGGTTCTTCGCCGCGCCGATCCTGGCGTTCGCCATCACCCGGCGGATCTGCCTCAGCCTGCAGCGGCGGGACCTGCGGGAGCGCCGCGAAGGCGTGGAGAGCGGCCTGATCTCGCTGAGCCCGGACGGCGGTTACAGCGAACGGCACGAGCAGGCGTCGGAGGAGCAGGAGGCGCTCCTGCGGACCCGGCGGCCGGGGGAACTCGTCGCCCCCTACCCGAACCACCTCGTCCCGCTGCCGACGCCGGACCGCGCCCGCACCCAGGTGCGGACCCGCGTCAACCGCTTCTACATGAACTACCAGACCGAGTCGTACGGCGGCGGCCAGGGCGACCTGGACCACGACCACGACGCGCAGAAGGACGGCGGCTGAGCCCCCCGGGCCGCCTACTCCCTGGGCCGGTCCGAGGGCTCGGGGAGGGCCGGCTCGGCCTCCTGCGGCGGCTCCAGGGGCGGGTAGTGCAGGTCGAACGCGGGACGGACGGAGCGGATCCGCGGCATCGACGTGAAGTTGTGCCGCGGCGGGGGGCAGGACGTGGCCCACTCCAGCGAAGCGCCGGCGCCCCACGGGTCGTTCCTCCCGACCGTCTCGCCGCGCCTGTGCGTCCGCCAGATGTTCCACAGGAAGGCGAACGTCGAGGCGCCGAGGACGAACGAGCCGATCGACGAGACGAGGTTCAGCGCGGCGAACTCCTCGGGATAGTCGGCGTACCGGCGGGGCATGCCCTCGGCGCCGAGCCAGTGCTGGACGAGGAACGTCGTGTGGAAGCCGGCGAACAGCGACCAGAAATGGACCTTCCCCCAGGCCTCGTTCAGCTTCTTGCCGGTCATCTTCGGCCACCAGAAGTAGAAGCCGCCGAACATGGCGAACACGACGGTGCCGAAGACGACGTAGTGGAAGTGGCCGACGACGAAGTAGGAGTCGGTGAGGTGGAAGTCCATGGGCGGGGACGCGAGGATCACCCCGGTCAGGCCGCCGAACAGGAACGTGGCGAGGAACCCCAGCGCGAACAGCATGGGCGCCTCGAACGTCAGCTGCCCCTTCCACAGGGTCCCGACCCAGTTGAAGAACTTGATGCCGGTCGGAACGGCGATCATGAAGGAGGTCAGGGAGAAGAACGGCAGCAGGACCTGGCCGGTGGCGAACATGTGGTGCGCCCACACCGTCATCGACAGCCCGGTGATCGCGATGGTGGCGCCCACCATGCCGAGGTAGCCGAAGATGGGCTTGCGGGCGAACACCGGGATGATCTCGGTGATGATCCCGAAGAACGGCAGCGCGATGATGTAGACCTCGGGATGCCCGAAGAACCAGAACAGGTGCTGCCAGATCATCGCGCCGCCGTGCGAGGGATCGTAGATGTGCGCGCCGAGCTTGCGGTCGGCCTCCAGGGCCAGCAGCGCGGCGGCGAGGACGGGGAAGGCGATCAGCACCATCACGCTGGTGAGCAGGGTGTTCCAGCAGAAGATCGGCATCCGGAACATCACCATGCCGGGGGCGCGCATCGCGATGATCGTGGTGATCAGGTTGACCGAGGTGAAGATCGTCCCGAACCCGGACAGCACCAGGCCCATCACCCACAGGTCGCCGCCGAGGCCCGGCGAGTAGGTCGCCGACGACAGCGGCGAGTAGGAGAACCAGCCGAAGGACGCCGCGCCGCCCGGCACGACGAACCCCGCCAGCACCATGAGCGCGCCGAACAGGAACAGCCAGTAGCTGAGCGTGTTCAGGCGGGGGAACGCCACGTCCGGGGCGCCGATCTGCAGCGGGACGATCACGTTGGCGAACCCGGCGAACAGCGGGGTCGCGAACAGCAGCAGCATGATCGTGCCGTGGATGGTGAACATCTGGTTGTACTGCGTCTTGTCCACCACCTGCAGCCCGGGCTCCAGCAGCTCCGCCCGGATGACCATGGCCATCAGCCCGGCGATCAGGAAGAGCGTGAACGAGGTGCCGAGATACAGGTAGCCGACGACCTTGTGGTCCGTCGTCGCCAGCACGTTCCCGATCCTGGTGCCGCGGCGGTGCCGCGCGAGCGCGTCGGCGACGCTCGCCTCGTCCCTCCCCTGGACCGCCGTCATCCGGCCTCCCCTCCCTCGTCCGAACCCACCGGGGCACTTGCCGCGCAGTCCCGTTTCAAACGCGGGGACGGGGCATCGACGGCCCTCCCGCGGGCACCACGGCACCATGGAGCAGATGACACTGACGAGCCCGGCGTTCACCGCCGACGGGCCGATCCCGGTGGCCCACTCCCGCGAGTCGGGGGACGTCTCCCCGGAGCTGAGATGGTCCGGTGTACCCGCCGCCTGCCTCGATCTCCTGCTGACCTGCGAGGACCCGGACGCGCCCGGCGGGACGTTCGTCCACTGGATGCTGGGCGGGATTCCGCCGGAGCGCGACGGGCTCGCGGCCGGGGAGGACCGTCCCCGCATCGCCAAGGGCCGCAACGACTTCGGCGACGTCGGCTACGGCGGCCCGCAGCCGCCCGCCGGGGACCCGCCGCACCGCTACGTGTTCACCCTGTACGCGCTGCGCCGGCCGTCCGGCCTGACCTCCGGGTTCTCGGTGGACGACCTGCGCGCCGCCATGAAGGACAACGTGCTCGCCACCGCCACCCTCGTCGGCACCTACGCCCGCTGACCGCCCCGGCCCGCGGTCAGGGGACGGCGCGCAGGTGCATGTCCCGCATGGTCACGGGACCGTGCTCGGGGAACGCGCCGGGGCGGCGGCCCTCGACGAGGGCGTCCAGCCGGTGCAGGAAGAGGCCCTCGCGGAGCGCCCACGGGCAGACGGCGAGCCGGTCGAGGGAGAGGACGTCCATCACGGCCTCGGCCACGATGGCGCCGGCGAGGATCTGGCGGGCCCGCGACGCCTTCACCCCGCGCAGCGCGGCCCGCTCCGCGTCGGTTCGCGCCGCCAGCCTCGGGATCCAGCGGTGCAGCTCGCGCCGGTCGAGGTACCGCTCCCGGTAGGGCCCGGCCTTCGCCTTCGCGGCGCCGCACAGCCGTGCGAGCTGGGTGAACGTCTTGGACGTCGCCACGGCGGTGACCGGCGGCGGCAGCTGCGCCATCCCCCGCGTCGCCTCTTCCAGGACGGATCTGGCATGGGCGCGCAGCGCCTTGCGGGTGCGTTTCGGCACGGGCCGGCGCGGCGGAAGGTGGTGGCGGGTGAGGCGGCCGGCACCGAGCGGCAGCGACAGTGCGATCTCCGGTTCCAGGCCCGCGCCGCAGGCCAGTTCCATGGAGCCGCCGCCGATGTCGGCCAGCAGCATCGGGCCCGCGGACCATCCGCACCACCGCCGGGCGGCGAGGAACGTCAGCCGCGCCTCCTGCTCGCCGGTGAGGAATCCGAGGCCGACGCCCGTGGCGGCGCGGACCTCGGCGGCGACGTCGTCGCGGTTGGCGGCGTCCCGCAGCGCGGACGTCGCGAAAGGGATCAGCTCGTCGACGTCGAGCGCGGCCGCGGCGGCGACCGACTCCCGCACCGCGTGGATCAGCCGCTCGACGGCGGGCCGGTGGATGACGCCGTGCTTGTCGGTCGCCTCGGCGAGGCGGACCGCGGTCTTCACCGACCGGACGGGCAGGGGCGGATGCCCGGAATCGAGGTCGGCGACCCGCAGGTGAGCCGAGTTGGAGCCGATGTCGAGTACACCGAGACGCAGGGGGGCGACTTCCATGGGCGTGCTCTACCCCGCTGAGGCCGCCTCAGTCGGCGCGGCGGCACGGCCGGCCGCCCCGCGACGTTTCGCCCCGGTCGACCGGGTAGGGCGGCAGCGACGGTCCCTGCCGCTCGCCGCCGGGCGGCCCCTGTGCTTGGAGGAACGACGATGAAGGCTGTCACCTGGCATGGCAAGCGCGACGTGCGGGTCGAGGACGTGCCCGATCCGGAGATCAAGGAGCCGGACGACGCGATCATCAGGGTGACCTCGTCCGGGATCTGCGGGTCGGACCTGCACCTGTACGAGGTGCTCGGCCCGTTCCTCAGTGAGGGCGACGTTCTCGGCCACGAGCCGATGGGCATCGTCGAGGAGACCGGTCCGGACGTCGCGCACATCCGGCCCGGCGACCGCGTCGTCATCCCGTTCAACATCTCCTGCGGCCGCTGCCACATGTGCGACATGCAGCTGTACGCCCAGTGCGAGACCACGCAGGTCCGCGAGCAGGGAATGGGCGCGGCGCTGTTCGGCTACACCAAGCTGTACGGGCAGGTGCCGGGCGGGCAGGCCGAGTACCTGCGGGTGCCGCAGGCGCATTTCGGGCCGATCAAGGTGCCGGAGGGCCCGCCGGACGAGCGGTTCGTGTACCTGTCGGACGTGCTGCCCACCGCGCGGCAGGCCGTGGACTGGGCCGCCATCCCGGAGGGCGGGACGGTCACCGTGCTCGGCCTCGGCCCGATCGGGCAGATGGCCGCCCGGATCGCCCGTCATCTGGGGCACCGGGTGATCGCCGTGGACTTCGTGCCCGAGCGGCTGGAGATGGCGCGGCGGCACGGCATCGAGGTGATCGACTCCGACGACGCCGACGACGTCCCCGACGCGGTCCGCCAGATCACCGGGGGCCGCGGCACCGACTCGGTGATCGACGCGGTCGGGATGGAGGCGCACGGCTCGCCGGGCGCCAAGTTCGCGCAGACCCTCACCGGGCTGATGCCCGGCAACACCGCGGCGCCACTGATGTCGCGCGTCGGGGTGGACCGGCTCGCCGCGCTCGGCACCGCGATCGAGGTCGTCCGGCGGAGCGGGACGATCGCCCTCATCGGCGTGTACGGGGGCATGACGGACCCGCTGCCGATGTTGCGGATGTTCGACAAGGGCGTGACGCTGCGGATGGGCCAGGCGCACGTCCGCCGCTGGGTCGACGAGCTGATGCCGCTGGTCACCGACGACTCCGACCCGCTCGGCGTGATGGACCTCGCGACGCACCGCTGGCCGCTGGCCGAGGCGCCGCGGGCGTACGAGATGTTCCAGAAGAAGCAGGACGGCGCGATCAAGGTGCTGCTCCGGCCGGCGGGCTGACGCGCCGCCCCGGTGATCGCGGACGGGACCCTCCCCCCTAGGATTTCCGGCACCCCGGGACGTCGCGGGGCCGATGATCCGACCCTGGAGGTGGGCCCGATGCACCCGTTCCGCGCGGCCATTGAGAAGGGCGACGTCGACGCCCTCCCGGCGCTGCTGGCCGAGGACGTCACGTTCCTCAGCCCGGTGGCGTTCGCGCCGTACGAGGGGCGCGCGATGGTGTCGGCGATCCTGCGCGCGGTGACCCGGGTGTTCGCGGACTTCCGGTACGTCAACGAGATCGGCGACGGCCGCGACCACGCGCTGATCTTCAAGGCGCGGGTCGGTGACCGGGAGGTGCACGGCTGCGACTTCCTGCACCACGACGACGACGGCCTCATCGACGAGTTCTGCGTCATGGTCCGGCCGCTGTCGGGGGCCAAGGCGCTCTCCGACGCGATGGCGGTGGAGTTCGAGGCCGTCAAGCGGGACATGGGCCTGGCCTGAGGGCGGTCCGCCCCTTCCGTCATCGGGCCAGCCCGAGGACGATGTAGCCCGCGAAGGACAGCGGCAGATACAGGGCCGGTGCGGTGCGCGGCCATCGCCGGTCCCGCCCGCGCCCGAATCTCCAGGCGGCCGCGGGCACGGCGAGCGGGGCCAGCGCGGCGAGGGTCCACCCGGCCGGCGCCCGCGACCAGGCCAGGAGCAGGCCCGCCGACAGCACCGGGACGGCAGGGGGAAGTCCATGGTGCCGCCTCAGGCGCTCAGCGGCGGGGGCAGGGACGTGTCCCCGGCGCGGCCTCCCCCATCACCGGCGCCGTCACCACCCGCGCCATCAACACCGGCGCCGTCACCACCGGCGCCGCCGTCGCCGCCGCTGCCGCCGTCCAGGCTCGTCAGGCGCGCCGAGGTGAGCGCCGCCCGGAACAGCTGGATGCCGCGCGCCGAACTCGGGTCGATGCCGGACAGGTCCCTGATGCGGTCCAGGCGGTAGTGGAGGGTGCGGCGGTGGATCCACAGCTCCCGCGCGGCCCGTTCCCGGTCGAGGTTGCAGGCGAGCAGGACCTCCAGGGTGCGGCGGAGGTCGGTGCCGGCGTCGAGCGGGGACAGCGCGGCGGCGAGCCGGCCGCGGATGCCGGGCTGCCCGAGGATGGCGAGCTCGACCAGCAGCTCGTCCGCCCGGTAGGGGCGGTCCTCGGCGTCGGGGATGGCCTTGACGAGCGTCAGCACCTGCGACGCCTCCTCCAGCGCCGCGGGGATGTCCTCAAGGCCGCCGAGGAGGGACGCGGCTGCGTGCACCGGTCCGCGCGTCCAGCCCGTGAGGACGGCCGTGAACTCGGCGGCACGGTCCTCGGCGCGCAGCGGGTCGGCGGCCGGCAACAACACCACGAGCCTGGACAGGTCACCGGAGTACAGGACGCCGTCCCATGCCTCCAGGCGTTCGCTCGTCCGCTCCCAGTGCGCGGCCGACGCGAGCGCCGGGGCCTCGCACAGCAGGACGAGGTAGGCGGGCGCCAGACGGACCCCGGCCGCGTCGGCGATGACGTCCGCGGGCGCGCCGTCGATCAGGGTCTCGGCCAGGAGGCGCCGCAGCGGCCGCGACCTGCTCCCCTCGCTGGGCGCCTCGGCGTAGCCGCGGATGCATCCCTCCCGCGCCCGCCCGGCGAGCCGCGCCGCACACGCCGTCAGCTCCGCCATCTCGGCGAAGCACCCGGCGGGCACGACCGTCCAGCAGCTCCGCGCCGCCGCGGCGAGCGCCAGGTCCCACGCCTCCGACAGCACCGGCAGCGGGATCGCCTGCCGCGCCGCCATGGCACCGAGGTCGCGGAAGCGCGCCAGATCGTCCTCGGGGAGCGGGTCGCCCGCCAGGACGAGGTCCAGCAGGCGGGCGCACGTCTCGCGGCGGCGGCCGAACATCGGGCCCGCCGCCCGCCTGATCGGCTGGTAGGCGGGATGGCCGTTCAGGGCCTCGCCGATCGCCGCGTCGAGCAGCGGGCAGTGCGCCGTGAGGATCTCCGGTAGTCCGCCGGAAGCGGTCATCGACGGTCCTTCCTACGCGACGGCCAGACGGAACCCGGGCATGTGGCCGACGGTCTCGTCGACCAGCCGGTGCAGTTCCCGGACACAGCCCGGCTCCCCGCCCAGCCGGTCGAGGTGGCCGTGGGCCCGCTCGATCAGGGGCGCGACGGAGCCCGCGTAGGAGTCGATGACCTCGTCGTCCAGCATCCAGGCGGTCAGCTCCGCGCGCGCGGAGCCGGAGTGGCGGGCCGCGGCGTGCAGGGCGAGCGCCGCCCGGCGCCGCCCGGCCGGCAGCGAGGCCAGCAGGTGGACGAGCAGGTACGTCGCCGTCCCGTTGGCGAGGTCCTCGTGCCGTCCGGAGGCGAGGTCGCGCTGGTCGTTCACGAGCTGGCGCAGCACGCCGAGCGCCCGGCCGAACGAGCGCCAGCCGGTGACGCGGCGGCCGTCCGCCCCGGCCAGGCACGCCGCCGACGCCGCGGCCATCGCGTACGGGGAGCCGGTCTTGCCCTCGTAACCGCGCAGGACCGACTCCGGGGTCGCCGCCGACACCGGTTCGGTGAGGTCGCGGAGCTGGCCGTCCACGGCGTCCAGCCAGCACCGCGACAGCTCGTCGCCGAGCGCGGCGCGGACTCCGCCGGTGACGGGCAGGTCCGCGACGAGCCGGCCGGGCAGGTGGCTTCCCACGGCCAGCGCGGTGAGCACCTTCTTGCCGACGGCGACGTTACCCGGGGACGGCGCGCCGGGCGTGTCGGTGAGGTCGTCGAGATAGCGGGCCGCCGCCCACCAGAGCAGGTGCACCACGGCGGCGAGGCGGGCCGGCCTCTGCTCCTCCAGCACCCACCCGCCGCCGATCAGCGGACGGGCATCGCCCTGATGACCGGTCTCGGCGGTGTGCACCAGCAGCGGCAGCGTGATCATGCCGTCCGTCCCGGCGCGCGATCCCTTGGCCCGGACGAGGTCGAAGAACTCCGTGAGGAACTCCGACATGGCGCCGCCGACCATCTCCCGGCCCTCGTCCAGGCCCATCGCGAGGCCCTCGGCGAGCACCTCGCACAGCCGCGCCATCTCCGCCTCGACCTCGGCGATCGCCCGTTCCTGGGCGGCCTTGCCGAACACTCCTTCGTCCACGTGCCAACTCCTCTGCTACTGCGGGGTGTGCCGGGCCGTGCCGGGGCCCGGTGGTTCGGGGGTACCGGTGATTCAGGGGTGCCGGTCCTCGCGCGCGCCGGTCACCGCACCGGACGCTCGTCCAGGATCCGGACCGTGCCGGCGCGCCCGTCCGGCTCGATCCAGGCACCGTCCGGGATACGGCCGGCGGCGCCGCCGACCGCGACGGCGGCGGGCACGCCCAGCAGCCGTCCCATGGAAGGGGCGCGAGCGATGCCGACGCGATGAGGAGGAGGCGGGCCAGGGCGTACGGGAGCAGGGTCCGCGCGTCGGCGGGTGCCGCGGCGGCGCTGCGGAAGGTCACCGGGGCCTCCAGGAGGAGCCGGCCCAGGTGGGCCGCCAGCAGGCCCACCGCGGCGAGAGGAGGCCGCCGTGTCCTCTCCCCCGGCGTGGCGGACGATCCCCGCGGTCAGCGCGCCCGCGCCCGCCGCGAACAGCAGGCGCGGCGCGAGCACCAGGAGCTTGTCGGTCATCGTCTCGTCACCGCGTCCTGGTCCGCGCGTACTGCTCCGGGTCCGCCGCGTACGCCTCGTAGGTCAGCGACCCCAGGTCGGCGCCGGTCACGGCGTCCGCCAGCGTCGCCCTGCAGTGGGAGCGGCGCCCCGGGACGTGCGCGATCGGCCAGCGCAGCAGGAGCGGGACGCCGCGGTCGATACGGCAGGGGATCTCCAGCCGCAGCGCCACCCACAGCAGCGTCGTGTCCATGGGCCTGCCGTGCTCCTCGTGCTCCAGCATCGCGGCGAACTGCCGTCCGGCCTCGACGATCTCCACGGGGCCGCGAACCGCGCATGCCCGCCGGGGCGCCGGGGGCGTCGTCGGCGAACGCGATGGAACCCGCGCACACCTCCTCGCCCGCCTGGCGCGCGGCGGCCGTCCACGCCCGGTTCGGGCCGGGGATGGCGCGGCAGGACAGCGTCGTGGCGCCGCGCAGCTCGCAGAAGCGGGTGAAGTCGAGTCCGGCGACCACCCGGCCGGGCGGCCGCCCGCGCGAACGGAGCGCGTCGGCGCGGACGGCCAGGTCGAGCAGGCCGCTGAACAGCAGCATCCCGGGAACGTGGTCGAGCGGATGGTCGAAGTAGAAGGGATCGGACTCGTCGACGACCAGCTCGCGGAATCGATCGATGACGGACGCGGCCATGCGCCCTCCCTCCATTTACTGACCCCTGGCTCCCCGCCGGCATGTGCCGAAAACGGCACCGGAAGCCCTTCTCGGTAAAGGCCGGAAAACCGGCGAGACGGCCGTCATCTTGCTACAGAAATGAGCACAGCTGAACTGCACTCCTGGGCAGTCCGGGCGGCGGGAGTCTTCCCAGACCGGCAACCCGGCGTCTCCCGGACACGCTCCGTGCAAGGGGGTCCCGCGCGAAAAGCGCATGTCAGCGTCCGCTTGCGGGAGGGGCCGGCCCGGCGGCACGGCGGCCCGGCGGCCGAAGCGCGCACGTCATCAGGCCGCAATGCGGGTCGTTACGCGAGCGTTTGTCCGCACCCGACGCGGCATTTTAGCCCGCCGGTCGCACAAGATATATTTTCAAACTATTGTTCCGTCACCCAGAAAACGGCGGATGCTGTGACCTTGCCCACAATTAATTGGCAGAATGCGGTCATGCGGCGGGGCGCGGCGCGGTGGCTCGCCGCACCGGGGGCCGTCCCCGGTCCGCCCCTTACTCACGATCACGCCGTCCGGGACGCGGGCTTGTCAGACGGCTGACAAATTCGGGCCCGCGGGATGAACGCCGGTGAGTGTCGCGACTCACTCTGCGTGCCTAGGTTGAGACGACCGAGCGTTAGGCCGGTTGCCAGGCCGAGGAGGTGCCCCGTGACGACGGCATACGAGGACGCGCACGCCGGATCGTCCGAACTGGACGGCCTGACGGAGGAGCCGTGGCGCGAAGTGCCCGCGGAGGAGGCCCGGTGGATGCGGCCCCATCTCCCCGACCTTCTCGGCCCCATGGTGCACGGCGTGCTGAGGCACGTCCCCGAGTACGACCGGCCGGGCGACACGGCCTACTCGCGGGTGGCCGAGGCTGCGGTCGCGCACGCCATGGAGCACTTCGTGCACATGATCGCCGACCCGGACGCCTCCTGGAAGGAGGTGTACCAGGTCTTCTTCGACGTGGGTTACGGCGAGGCCGTCGAGGGCCGCAGCCTGGAGCATCTGCAGAACGCGATGCGGGTCGGGTCGCGGCTCGCCTGGCGGCACCTGGCGGTGGAGGCCGAGCGGCTCGGCCGCCCCCGCGCGCTGATCAGCCTGCTCGCCGAGGCCAACTTCGCGTATCTGGACGCGCTGGCGTCCGCCGCGGCGCACGGCTACGCGCGGGCCAGGGAGAAGGCGGCCGGGGAGCGCGAGCAGCGCCGCGGCCGGCTGCTGACCCTGCTGCTGTCGGACCCGCCCGCGCCGCCCGAGGTCGCCCGCGAGCAGTCGGCCCGCGCGGGCTGGCCGCTGCCGAAACGGCTCGCGGTGATCGTGCTGCGGCCGCGTCCGGGCAGCGGCGGCGAGGGCCCGGCGGGGCTGCCGCCGTCGCTGCTGACGGGACTCGACCACGGCCGCCCCTGCCTGATCATGCCCGACCCCGACGGGCCGGGCAGGATCGACGAGCTGGCCGCGACGCTCGCGGGCTGGACCGGCGCGATCGGCCCGTCGGTCCCGGTGGACCAGGCCGGGACATCGCTGCTGTGGGCACGGCGCGCGCTGGAACTCGCGTCCGCCGCCGCCCCGGGCCGGGCCGGCGTGCGGCCGGGCACCCGGGGCGCCGGCCGGGGCGCGCGGCGCGGCGGGGTGCTCGTCCGGGCGGAGGAGCACCTGCCGGAACTCCTGCTGCGGGAGGGCGGGACGCTCGCCGCGATCGTGGCCTCGCGGCGGCTGGCGCCGCTGGACGAGGCCGGGCCCCGGCAGGGCCTGCGGCTCGCCGTGACCCTGCTGGAGTGCATGAAGCACGGATTCAACGCCACGGGCGCCGCCGACGTCCTGTGCGTGCACCCGCAGACCGTCCGCTACCGGCTGGCGCAGCTGCACGGCATGTTCGGGTTCGACATCGAGGACCCGGCGATCCGGCTGGAGATGATGCTGCTCCTGCACACCTGGATCGAGCGGCACGGCGCCTGATCCGCCCGCCATTCCCCTCGCCACTTCACGGCCACTTCCCCGCCGGGCGCGTCTTGACGTCATGCGGGGTCCCGGAATCCGCTACGGTCGGGATCGCCGCGCAGGCCAGGGGAAGGAAGACTGAAGACACATGGCCGAGAAGGTCATTAGGGTGGACGACATGGACGGCTCCGAAGGGGCCGATGTCGCAAAGCGGGACTTCGAAGTCCTGGACCGTACGTTCACGATCGACTTGAGCGATGACAACTTCAAGCGGCTGAACGAGACGCTGGACGCGCTCGCGCCCTTCATCGAGAACGCCGCCGAGGTGAAGCCCGCCGGGAAGGGACGCAAGTCCCGCACCGCGAAGATCAAGGGCTACACGAACGGCGATGTCCGCGAGTGGGCATTGCGAAGTGACATCGAAGTCTCTGAACGTGGCAAGATATCGGATGAGGTCTATGCTGCATTCATCGACGCACATCCGGACGCCAAGCCGGACGCATAGCTAGGGAGTCCCCGCATGGCACAGAAGGTCGAAGTCCTTCTCGTGGACGACATCGACGGCGGAGAGGCTGACGAGACCGTCAGCTTTTCCCTCGATGGGACCACTTACGAGATCGACCTGAGCAAGAAGAACGCCGCCAAGCTGCGCAACGGCCTGGAGCCGTTCGTGGCCGGTGCGCGCAAGGCGCGCAAGCCGACCGGCCGCGGTGGCCGCGCCGCCCGGACCGCGGGCAGCCGTGAGCGCTCCGCGGAGATTCGCGAGTGGGCGAAGAGCCGCGGCATCAAGGTCAATGAGCGGGGCCGTATCCCCGCCAATGTGATCGAGCAGTACGAGGCCGCGCACTAGCGGTCCTCCGCGTGGCCGGCGGCGTTCCGGCACGGCGCCAGGGGCCGGGGTGATGGAATTCTCATCACCCCGGCCTCTTGCGTGCGCAACGGGCAAATCGCCTTTCCGGCACGGCATTCGCCGGGGGCGCCTCACCCGGAAGCGGCCTGGCCCCCGAACGATCCTGATCCGGGGAGAATGCCGGAAATAGTACAAGGCAACACAATAGGCTGATCCCCGGGGAACGGCCGAGGGGGCAGATCCCGGGTAACGGCCGAGGGGGCAGACCGTTGAGACGCGCGACGCGATGGGACCGGGTCCGGTACTGGTTCGACAGGACCATGTCGAAGGGGACGCCCGCGCTCATCGGCTGGCTCGGTCTCGCCTCGGCCGGGCTGGTGCTCGTGGTGGCGACCACGGCGGTCGTCCTCACGCCGCGCGACAGCGACCACAACGGGAACTGGCCCGGCATGGTCTGGCGCAGCCTGCTGCGGACGCTGGACCCCGGCACGATGGGCGACGACACCGGCACCGGCCCGTTCCTGGCCCTGATGCTGGTCGCCACGATCGGCGGCATCTTCATCGTCAGCTCGCTGATCGGCGTGATCACCACCGGCCTCGAAGGCAAGATCGCCGAGCTGCGCAAGGGCCGGTCGCGGATCGTCGAGCACGGGCACACCGTGCTGCTCGGCTGGTCCGAGCAGGTCTTCACCGTGGTCGCCGAACTGGTGGAGGCCAACCAAAGCAAGCGCAGGTCGTGCGTGGCGATCCTCGCCGACCGCGACAAGGTGGAGATGGAGGACGCGATCCGGGACCGGGTGGGCGACCTCGGCCGCACCCGCATCGTGTGCCGCACCGGCGACCCGCTGAAGCTCGCCGACGTGGAGCTGGTCAGTCCCGGCACCGCCCGCTCCATCATGATCGTCACCCCGGAGGCCGACGACGCCGACACCCGGGTCATCAAGGTGCTGCTGTCGCTCGGCTCCCGGCCGTGGGGGCGGAGCCGCCCGCACGTGGTCGCCGCCGTCCACGACTCGGCGAACCTGCCCGCCGCCCGGCTCGCGGGCGGCGGCTCCGCACACGTGATCGACGCCGACGACGTCGCGATCCGGCTGATCGTCCAGTCGCACCGGCAGTCGGGCCTGTCGCAGGTCTGCACCGACCTGCTCGACTTCGCCGGCCACGAGTTCTACATGCGCCGCGAGCCGGACCTGGACGGGCGGACGTTCGGCGCGTCGCTGTCGGCCTACGACCTGGGCATCCCGTCGGGGCTGCGGCGCGCGGACGGGACCGTCCTGCTCAACCCGCCGATGGACACCGTCATCCGCGCCGACGACGAGATCATCGTGCTGGCCGAGGACGACCTGCTGATCCGGCTCGCGTCCGCGCCCCCGCCGCCGGTCCGGGAAGCGGCGATCACCACGGCGACCCCGCGCGAGCCGATCCCCGAGCGCACGCTGATGCTCGGCTGGAACCACCGCGCACCGAAGATCATCGAGCTGCTGGACGAGTTCCTCGCCTCGGGTTCGGCCCTGATGGTGGCCGCGCCGCGCGAGGACCCGACCGGGCGGCTGCGCCCGTGCACCGGCCTCAAGATCGGCTTCGTCCGGGCCGAGCCGACCGAGCGGCCGTCCCTGGAGTCCCTCGACGTCGGCTCCTACCAGCACGTCATCGTGCTGTCGGCGGAGGGGTTCGACCGCGAGCACGCCGACGCCCGCACGCTGGTCACGTTGCTGCACCTGCGCGACATGGAGGACGCCCTCGGTGACCCGTTCGCCATCGTCAGCGAGATCAACGACGACGCCAACCGGGAGATCGCGCAGGTCACCAAGGCCGACGACTTCGTGGTCAGCGAGAAGCTGATCAGCCTGATGCTGACGCAGCTCAGCGAGAACCGGCACCTGTACGACGTGTTCGTCGACCTGCTCGACCCGGCCGGCTCGGAGATCTACCTCAAGCCCGCCTGCGACTATCTGGCGCCGGGCGAGGAGGCCGACTTCGCGACGCTCATCGAGGCGGCGCGGCGGCGCGGCGAGATCGCGCTCGGCTACCGGCTGACCGCGCGGTTCCACGAGCCGCCCGCCTACGGGGTGGTGCTCAACCCGGACAAGACGGCGCCGCTCACGCTGTCGGCCGACGACCGCGTCATCGTGCTGGCCGAGAACTGATCCGCCGCCGCACGGGGACGCTCAGTCCTGCAGCCGTGCCCAGACCTCGCGGTCGCGGTCGGCCGTCCAGATCCTGGGGCGTTCGACGCCGTCCAGTTCGTCCCACAGGCGGGACACGTCGAACGGCAGGCAGTGCTCGAAGATCGGCCAGCGGCCGTAGGCGGGCGCCAGCGCGGCGTGGACGGCGGCGAAGGCCTCCTTGAGCGTGCCGCCGCCGTCGCGGACCCGGCCGGTCTCGCGCAGCATCGTGTCGAGGAAGTCGCGGGTCTGCCCGACGGCGGCGTGCGCGGCGTCCCGGCCGTGCGCGACGGCGCCGCGTCCGCCGACGAGCGTCTCGGCGCCGAACGAGTTCACGTGGTCGAGCGTGCCCGAAGCCCATTCGCGGTGGAACGCGTCACCGGTGTAGAGGGCGGCCTGCGTCTCCACGAGGTCGCCGGCGAACAGGATCCGGTGCCGGGGCAGCCACGCCACGATGTCGCCCTCGGTGTGGCCGCGCCCGCAGTACGCCAGGTCGAGGTCGCCGCGGTCGCCGCCGAGGTCGATGGTGAGCGTGCTGGAGAACGTCACGGACGGCCAGGTGAGCCCGGGGATGCCGTCCGGCTCCCTGAAGAGCCGGGGCATCCGCCCGTACTCCGACTCCCAGTCCTGCCTGCCGCGTTCGGCGATCAGCGAGCGGGTCAGGTCGTGCGCGATGACCACCGGGGCGCCGAACGCGCTTGCGCCCAGCGTCCGGACGGCGTGGTAGTGCGACAGGACGAGGTAGCGAATCGGCTTGTCGGTGTGCGCGCGCAGGACGGTGAGCCAGTCGCGGGCCGCCGCGGGTGTGGCGAGGGCCTCGAAGCAGACGAGGAAGTCCTCGCCCTCGATGGCGCCGACGTTGGGGTCCCCCTCGGCCGTGAGCGCGTACACCCCGTCGGCCAGGACCTCCAGCGTCTGCGTCTTGTCGCCCAGATCCGCGGACGACGCGAACGGTCTGGGCATCGGCGCCCCCTCGCATCCGTGTCCGCGGCATCCGCGCGGGCAGTTTCCACTCGTCCAGGGTTCATTCCACACAGTGCGGTCGATAACCGCCCCGGAATCGCGGGGAAGACCGCGCGGGCGGGGTAAGGAGATCTTGGACGTGTCGGGCGGCGGAGGGAGGGCGGGGTGGACGCCGCGCTCGGGCTGCTGGCCGTCCTGCTGCTGACCGTCGCCACCGGGTACTTCGTGGCGCAGGAGTTCGCGTTCGTCACCGCGGACCGCCCGGTCCTCGACCAGCGCGCCGCGGAGGGCGACCGGTCGGCCGCGCGGGCGCTGCGGGTGATGGGGCGGCTGTCGTTCATGCTGTCGGGCGCCCAGCTGGGCATCACGGTCACCGCACTGGTGGTGGGGTTCATCGCCAAGCCGGCGCTCGCCGACCTGATCGCCCCGGCGCTGGGCGCGGGCGGGGTACCGGACGCGGCGACCGGCACCGTCGCGGTGGCGCTCGGGTTCGCGCTGGCCACCGTGATCCAGATGGTGCTGGGCGAGCTGTTCCCCAAGAACCTGGCGCTCGCGAGGGCGGAGCGGCTGGCCCGCGCGCTGGCCGCGTCCACCGCCGTCTACCTGATGGTGGCCGGGCCGCTGATCCGGCTGTTCGACGCGTCCGCGAACCGGCTCGTCCGCGCGGTGGGCATCGAGCCCGTGGAGGAGCTGCACCACGGCGCGACGCTGGAGGAGCTCGGGCGCATGATCGGCGAGTCCGGCGAGAAGCTCCAGGAGGGGCACGCCGACCTGCTGGAGCGTGCGCTGGCGTTCTCCGACCTGGACGCGGAGGAGGTCATGGTCCCGCGCGTCGACGTGGTGACCGTGTCCGCGTCGGCGTCCGCCGCCGAGCTGGACGACGTCATCTCCGCGAGCGGGCACTCCCGCTACCCGGTCGTCGGTGAGAGCGTCGACGACGTCGTCGGGGTGGTCGGGCTGGAGGAGCTGATCCTGCTCGGCCCGGAGGACACCGGCCGGACCGCGGTCCGCGACATCGTCAGGGCGCCGCTGCTGCTGCCGTCGTCGCTGCCGCTGCCGGAGGTGGTGCTGCGGCTGCAGAGCGCCGCCGCGTCGCTGGCCTGCGTGGTCGACGAGTACGGCGGCTTCGCCGGAATCCTCACCTGGGAGGACGTCGCGGAGGAGCTGGTCGGGGAGATCGCCGACGAGAACGAGCCCGACGACGACCTCGTGATCCGGACCGGCGAATGGTGGACGACCGACGCCGGGCTGCGGATGGACGAGGTCGCCCACGAGACCGGCATCGAGCTGCCCGAGGGCGACTACGAGACCGTCGCGGGCCTGCTGCTGAAGCGGCTCGGCCGGGTGGCCGAGCCCGGGGACGTGGTCACCGTGGACCTTCCGCCGACGCGGCTGGACGAGCCGCCCCGCACCGCGGTGGTCGAGGTCCTGACCGTCCACCGGCACGTGCCGGAGCTGATCCGTGTCCGCACCGTCGAGGAGGGCCGGTGAGCCTCGCCCTCGGCGCGCTCGTCACCCTGGCGCTGCTTGCCGGCAACGGCTTCTTCGTCGCCACCGAGTTCGCGCTGGTGGCGGCCAGGCGGCCCCGCCTGGAACGGGCGGCCGCGCGCGGCGGCCGGGGCGCGTCCGCCGCGATCGCCGGGATCGACGAACTGTCGCTGACCCTCGCCGGGGCGCAGCTCGGCATCACGATGTGCTCGCTCGGTCTCGGCCTGGTCTCCGAGCCGGTGTTCGCCGCGACCCTCACACCGCTGGTCCACGCCGCGGGACTGCCGGACGGGGCGGCGCACGCGGTCGCGTTCGTCATCGCCCTGGCGGTGGTGACGTTCCTGCACATGGTGGTCGGCGAGATGGCGCCGAAGTCGTGGGCGATCACCGACCCGGAACGCTCGGCGGTCCTGCTGGGCCTGCCGTTCCGCGCGTTCACCGCGGCCGCCCGCCCCGTCCTGGCCGCCCTGAACGGCGCGACGAACCTGATGCTGCGCATGATCGGCATCGAGCCGGCCGATTCGCGGGAGGTGTCGCGGACGCCGGAGCAGCTGCGCAGCATCGCGCAGGACTCGCGGCGGCTCGGACTGATCGAGGAGACCGAGCTGGCGCTCCTCACCAACGCGCTGGACGCGCCTCGCGCTCCGCTGACCGGTCTGGTCGTGCCGATCTCGGACATCGTGTCCGTCCCCGCCGCGGCGACACCGCAGGAGGTCATCGACACCGCCGTCCGGACCGGAAGCCTCCGGATCATGCTGCGGGGCTCGGGGCGGCAGGCCGCCCGCATGGTGCACGTCCGCGACGCCTACCTGGCCCGTGCGCGCGGCCGCGGCACCCCCGCCCGCGAGCTCGCGCACCCGGTGCCGGCGGTGCCGGTCGACACGCCGGTCGGCGAGGCCGTCGCCATGCTGAAGGCGCACCACAGCCACCTCGGCCTGGCCGTGGCCCCGGACGGCCGCATCGCCGGCCTGATCACCCTCGACGACCTCCTCACCACCTTGTTGACCGTCCGCTGACACACACTCGGCGTCAACGTTGGTTGACATGCACCCGATGCCAACCTACATTGACAGTATGAGCGATGGAGTGAAGCTCGCCCAGGAGGCGAGCAGCCGGGACCCCGCGGTCGGGCTGCGGGCCGTGCGCGCGCTGCGCGAACTGGCCGAACGGCTGGAGGCCCTCCAGGTCGCCGGCGCCCGCGACCAGGGCTGGTCCTGGCAGGAGATCGCGGTCTGCCTCGGTGTGAGCAGGCAGGCCGTCCACAAGAAGCACGGCGGCGGCCGCCGCCTTCTCAAGAAGGAGCAGTGACACGATGTTCGAGCGTTTCACCGAGGACGCGCGGGCGGCCGTCATCGGCGCCCAGGCCGAGGCGCGGAACCTGGGCGACCACCACATCGGCACGGAGCACGTCCTGCTCTCGGTGCTGCGCGGCGACGACGCCGTGGCCCGCGCGCTCCGCGAGCACGGGCTGTCCGCGGACGACCTGCGGACCCGGATCACCCGCGTCAACGCCACCGGAGGAGACGTGCTCGACGCCGATGCCCTGAAGAGCATCGGCGTCGACCTCGACGCCATCCGGGAGGCGACCGAGGAGACCTTCGGCGAGGGCGCCCTCGACGTCCCCGCCGGGAAGCTCTCACGCCTGCGCGGCGGGCACATCCCCTTCACACCGAAGGCGAAGAAGGCCCTGGAGCTGAGCCTGCGGCACGCGATCCGGCTCAAGCAGAAGCAGATCCGCGGCGGGCACATCCTGCTCGGCCTCCTGCACGACGACGACTTCCTGTCGGTACGGCTCACGACCGAGGCCGGGGCGGACGTCCAGGAGCTGCGCTCCCACATCGAACGCCTGGTGACCTCCGCGGCGGCCTGACCCCGCCCGGCTCGCCCGGCCCGGCCGGTGCCGCGTCACGTCAGCGGCGCGCGGCCTCCCAGCCCCGGACCAGCTCCGCGGTGGCCTCCCCGGCGACGCTGACCTTCAGGCCCTCCTCGCCCTGCTCGACCTGGACCCCGACCAGCCGCAGGTCGGGCACGCGGCCCCCGTGGAGGGCCTCGCGCTCGGGCATCGCCTCGTAGTCCCCCGGCCGCCACCAGTACACGCGCGGGCTGATCGGCTTCTCCCCCGTGGCCGCGAACGTGCCCGCCGTGTCCTGGAGGGTCTTCATTGCCACGACGACATGGCGGTCCATGCCGATCTCGTGGACCATCACGTACTCCGGGAGCGGGAACGTCACGAGCGCCCCGAACGGGAGCGGGCCGGGAACGTACCGGCGCAGGACGTGCACGTGCGCGGCGACGTAGCGGTGCTGCCCGCCGATCGTGACGATCTTGAGCCCCTGCACGTCGTTCGCCTGGACGTAGTGCGGCTCCCGCTCGATCGAGTGCGTCAGCGCGGCGCCGAACGCCTCGGCCTCCCCGAGGCCGCCGAGTTCGGTCCTGTTGAGCGGCGACATCGAGTCGGGACGGTCGACGACGACGGTCTGGAGGAGCCCCTCGGCGAGGGGCCGCGTCAGGAGGGCCGCACGCATCCGCTCGTCCAGCGCGTTCTCGTGGTAGAGGCGGACGCGCAGGTCACCGGTGTCCGGGCCGCCGCCTCCGGGCGCGGGGGCCGGACGTCCTTCGAACGCCCCCACCGCCTGGTCGGCGTACTGGGCCGCGATGCCGGGCAGCGCGGAACGCGCGTTCCGCCCGGCGTGACTCCGCCACTCGGCGATGTCCGCCTGCACCCGGGTACCGTCCCTGAGCGTGACGGCGACGGTGCCGGGGGTGGGCAGCTCGGCCCGGTATCCGCGCTGCGCGAAAGCATCTATGAGGGCCATGCCGACGATGTCGGGATTCGAGTTCATGGTCATTTACGACGCCCGGCGAACCACCCGAGTTCCCGCGAGTTCCCGCCGTTCCCGATCAGCTCCCGATCAGCTTCCGATCAGCTTCCGAACGCGTCGGTGAGGGCCGCGGCGCAGGCCGACCTGCGGCGCGGGTCGTCCGGGAAGCGGCGGCGGCACTCCGCGGCGATCCAGGACGGAACCGCGGTCCCGTCCCGCGGAGTGGCCCGGGGGCGGGGATCCGGCCGGGAACGAGGCGGCAGCCGGCCGCGCGAGGGGACCGCATGCCCGCGGCGGGACGGCCGGCTCCGCGTCGCCGGGAGGGTCCCGGACGACACGTCACCCGGTTCCGGCGCCGCCCGTCCGGGCGAAGGTGCCCGGCCGGACGGCGGCGGCCGGGTGGCGGCCGGCGTGGCCGCGCCCTCCGTCAGCGTGCCGCCCGGGGTCGGGCGCGTCGTCCCGTGGCCGACGCCGAGGGCCAGCCCGGCACCCAGCACGAGCACGACGGCGACGAACGGACGCGGCGACCGGAACGGGCGCGGACGCCCGGGGGGACTGGGCTCGGCGCGGGTGAACCCGGCGGGCGGGAGGTCGGAGGAAAGACGCACCGTCCGATCGTCACGCTACGCGCCCGCTCCGACACGGAGACGCACGGAACGTTGCCACCTCGATACAACCGCTACGCCGGGGCGACCGTGAAGCGGCGGAGGCCGAGCGCCGGGTTCTTCGCGCGGACGGCGGCGATGCGCTCCGGCGACACCTCCCCCGCCACGACACCGGGGCTCTCCCCCAGCCCGGCGGCGACCACGCCCATCGGGTCCACGATCATGCTGTTGCCGGCGCCGGTCGGGGCGCACTGCCCGGCCGCGGCCACGTAGATCGTGTTCTCGATGGCGCGGGCGCGGGCCAGCGTCCGCCAGTGGTCCTCCTTCAAAGGCCCCGGCACCCACGCGGCGGGCAGCGCGAGCACGTCGGCGCCCGCGTCCACGATCCGCCGCGTCACCTCGGGGAACCGGACGTCGTAGCAGGTCTGCATGCCGAACGTGACGCCCTCGACGGTGAACGTCTCCGGGTTCGCGATGTCGCCGTGCCGGACCAGCGACGACTCCTTGTACCCGAACGCGTCGTACAGGTGGATCTTGCGGTACTCGGCGACGATGTCGCCACCAGGCCCCACGGCGACGAGCGTGTTGGATATGCGGCGCGTCGGCTCGTCCAAACGCTCGTTCATCCCCGCGACGACGTGCACGCCGTGCCGCCGGGCGAGTTCCCCTAGCCCGCCGGCGAACGGGCCGTCCAGCGGTTCGGCCGAGTCGACGAACCGCTCGTCCATCTTCGGCGCGGTGAACATGGCGAACTCGGGGAACACGACGACCTTCGCCCCGCGTCCGGCCGCCTCATCCGCGAGCTCGCCGATCGCCGCCAGGTTCTCGCCCTTGTCGACCCCCGGCGCGAACTGCGCCACCGCGACCTGCACCATGCCCTGCCTCCTCAGTTCTCCGACCGGTGCCGCGTCACATCCGGTCGACGCCCGTCACGCGGATGACGGCCTCGCCCTCCTGGTCCGAGCCCGCCAGGTCGACCTCGGCGCTGATGCCCCAGTCGTGATGCCCTTCGGGGTCGTCGAACACCTGCCGGACGCGCCACAGCGCGTCCTGCGGGACCTCCTCGATCTGCAGCAGCTTCGGCCCCCGCGCGTCCGGGCCGGTGAACAGCTCGTCGTGCTCGGCGAAATAGCCGTCCATGGCCTCGGCCCACGCGTCGGAGCCGAAGTCCGGATCCAGCTCGCCCAGGTCGCGGAACCGCTCCAGCGCGGCCAGCTCCACCCGGCGGAACAACGCGTTGCGCACCAGCACCCGGAACGCCCGCGTGTTCGCGGTCACCTTCGTGACCCGCTCCTCGATCGGCTCGTCCAGGTCCTCGTCGGCCGGGTTCGCGAGCTGCTCCCACTCGTCCAGCAGGCTGGAGTCGACCTGCCGCACCAGCTCCCCCAGCCACTCGATCAGGTCGATCAGGTCATCCGTCTTGATCGACTCCGGGACGGTCTGCTGCAGCGCCTTGTAGGCCCCCGACAGGTACCGCAGGACGAGACCCTCGCCCCTGGCCAGCTCGTAGAACCCGATGTACTCGGTGAACGTCATCGCCCGCTCGTACATGTCCCGGACGACCGACTTGGGGCGCAGCGGATGGTCGCCCACCCACGGGTGCCCGGCCCGGTAGATCTCGTACGCGGCGTCGAGCTCCTCCTCCAGCGGCTTCGGATGGTCGACGTCCTGGAGCAGCTCCATCCGCTCCTCGTACTCGATGCCCTCCGCCTTCATCTCCGCGACGGCCTCGCCCCGCGCCTTGTTGATCTGCGCCGCGATGATCTGCCGCGGGTCCTCCAGCGTCGCCTCGATGACCGACAGCACGTCCAGCGCGTAGGAGGGCGACGCCGGATCCAGGATCTCGAACGTGGCCAGCGCGAACGTCGACAGCGCCTGGTTGAGCGCGAAGTCCTCCTGGAGGTCGACGGTGACCCGCGCGTACCTGCCCAGATCATCGGGCTCGGGCAGCACCTCGACCACACCGCCCGCCAGCAGCGACCGGTAGATCGCGATGGCCCGCGAGATGTGCCTGCGCCGCGCCGCCGGCTCCTCGTGGTTGTCGGTCAGCAGCCGCTTCATCGCCTGGTACGCGTTGCCCGGACGCGCGATCACCGACAGCAGCATCGCGTGGCTGACCTGGAACCGCGACCGGAGCATCTCCGGCTCGGCCTCCTGCAGCTTCTTGAAGACGTCCTCGTCCCACCCGACGAACCCCTCGGGCGCCTTCTTGCGCTGCACCTTCCGCCGCTTCTTCGGGTCGTCCCCCGCCTTCGCCAGTGCCTTCTCGTTCTCCACCACATGCTCGGGCGCCTGCGCGACGACGAACCCGACCGTGTCGAACCCGGCCCGCCCGGCGCGCCCGGCGATCTGGTGGAACTCCCTCGCCCGCAGGCGCCGCACCCGGTGCCCGTCGTACTTGCTCAGCGCGGTGAACACCACGGTCCTGATCGGCACGTTGACGCCCACGCCCAGTGTGTCGGTCCCGCAGATGACCTTCAGCAGCCCGGCCTGCGCGAGCCGCTCCACCAGCCGCCGGTACTTCGGCAGCATCCCCGCGTGGTGCACCCCGATCCCGTGCCGCACGAACCGCGACAGGTTCCGCCCGAACTTCGTCGTGAACCGGAAGTTGCCGATCAGCTCCGCGATCCGGGCCTTCTCCGCCTTCGTGCACACGTTGATGCTCATCAGCGACTGCGCCCGCTCGATCGCCGCCGCCTGCGTGAAATGCACCAGATACACCGGTGCCTTCTGCTCGGCCAGCAGCTCCTCGATCGTCTCGTGCAGCGGCGTGACCCGGTAGTCGTAGATCAGCGGGACGGGCCGCTCCGCGGACGTCACCCAGGCCGTCTGCCGCCCCGTCCGCCGCGTGATGTCCTTCTGGAAGAACGCGACGTCCCCCAGCGTCGCCGACATCAGCAGGAACTGCGCCTGCGGCAGCTCCAGCAGCGGGATCTGCCACGCCCACCCCCGCTCGGGCTCGGCGTAGAAATGGAACTCGTCCATCACCACGACACCGATGTCGGCCTCGGCGCCGTCCCTGAGCGCGATGTTGGCCAGCACCTCCGCCGTACAGCACACGATCGGCGCGTCCGCGTTGACGCTGGCGTCGCCCGTCATCATCCCGACGTTGTCGCGCCCGAACATCTCGCAGAGGTCGAAGAACTTCTCCGACACCAGCGCCTTGATCGGCGCGGTGTAGAACCCCACCTGCCCCCGGCCCAGCGCCGCGAACAGCGCCCCCGCCGCCACCAGGCTCTTCCCCGACCCCGTCGGCGTCGACAGGATCACGTTCGCGCCCGACACCACCTCGATGAGCGCCTCCTCCTGCGCGGGATACAACGTGATCCCGCGCCCCGACACCCACCGCTCGAACGCCTCGAACAACGAATCGGCGTCGGCGTCGTTTCCAGAAGGAAGCTCATCAAGAAGACTCACCCCTCCATCCTGCCCCCGAACGACCACTGCCCGCGTCACGGCCGCCCATGGGAATCCGCCGCGACGCTCTACACGAGGGCGTGGCCGTATTCGTCCACGAGCGGCTTGAGGTCGGGATCGCCGAAGAACGCGCGCATCGCATCGAAGACCGCGACCTTCTCCTCCCCGTACCGGCGCACGTGAACGGAGTACGAGCCGGCGGACACGAACGTCGGCGGGCGCGTCTTGCTGTGGAACTTGTCGGCGTACATGACCAGCCGTTCCTCGCCGGTCTCGGCCACGTAGTCGCCGGGCGGCACCGGAAGCCCCTGCCGCGCGATGTCGTCGCGCGTCAGGCCCATGCCGGTGTGCCGGGAGCAGAACCGGCAGATCTCCTCGGGGAACCCCTCGTCGCGCAGCAGCTCGTGTCCCAGCACCCCGTGCCGCACGTACTGCCCCGGAACAAGGCCACCGTCGTGCAGCCGGTAGACCCCGACGTCGTGGAGCAGGCAACCGGCCCGCACGAGCCCGGCGTCGACGTCGAGCCCCGCGGCCTCGATGATCCGCTCGGCGATCCGCCACACGACCACGCAGTGCGTGTAGACGACCTCGAACGCCTCCCGGCTGGGCGCGTGCCTCTCGTGCAGCGCCCGAATCTCCGCTTCCCCTGGAATCCGCACGGACCGACCCTAATCCAGACCGGCGGTTAGGAATTGCCTCTGCGGCAACAACGTGCGGGATGCCTCACGGCGTCGCCTGAACCTCGCGAACCATCCGCTTGTGCTCCAATCGGACGGCAGACTCCCGGTCAGGAGAGCGGTTGCCGTCGGGTGGCCGGGGGTCAATGGTCCGCGATGGGTTCAGGGGCCTGCTGCCTGTCGTGGGCCGCGGGTCGGGTGGGGGCGCAGCCGGTGGGGCCGTGGCTGGACCCGGTGGTGTGCGGCCGGATTCCACTGGTCCGTGGCGCGCGGGGCCGGTGGCGCCGGGTGGGAGGGGGTGCCGGGTGGCCGGAGGCGGTAGGTGTATCGGCCGTCCGGTCCCCTGGTGATGTGGATCTGCGCGGGGTTGGCCGCCTTCCAGCGATTGTGGAACCCGCAGGCCAGGGCAAGCCGGTCGATGTCGGTGGGGCTGTGGCCCAGGGCCCAGCCCTCGACGTGGTCGGCCTCGCACAGCGTCCCGGGAACTTCGCAGCCGTCGACCGCGCAGGTCGCGTACAGGGTTTCCAGGATGCGGCGCTGGCCCGGGGAGGCGAACCGTTCCCGGTACCCCAGGTACAGCGGGATGTTGCCGCGTCCCAGGATGAGTGCGGACACTCCGGCGGCCAGGGCGATGCGGCGTGCCTGCTCGGCCGGGATCGGTGTCCCATCGGTCAGGCGCGCCGGGGCGGAGCCGCCCGTCAGGGTGTCCAGGTCGCAGATGACGGTGACCTTGGTGGCCTGGTGCCCGCCCGACAGGACGCTCATCAACGCCGCCGCCGTCCGCTCCGACAGATCCCGAGGATCATCCGTCCCGGCGGGCTTGGCCAGCGGCCCCAGCGTACCGTCCCAGACGGCGGCGTCCTCGGCGTTCAGCCATCCCTTCACGAACCTTCCGCCGTCCAGCGAACGCGTCGAATCGACCCATGAGCGTTCGTAGCCGCGGCGGGAGTCGGGGTCGGGGGTTGGGGTGCCGTCGCGTTCGGCGATGAGGTCAGTGATCCGGTCGCCGAACGCGGCGACTTTTCCGGCCGAGAGTCCCTGCCCGGTCAGGTCGAGGAGGATTTCCTCTGCCGCTGTGCAGTCGGGGTCGTCCAGGCGGGCGACCGCGGCGGCGATGGTGGCGGCGTAGCCGTAGGACAGTTCCCCGCGGGCGAGCCGCTCGGTGACGTCGGGGAGGCGGTGCCGCTGGCGGGCCAGGTGAATGCGTTCCTTGGCGCGCGCCTCGCGCATGCCCATGCGGCAGCGCAGCCAGCTGCGGGCGGAGGGGTAGCCCCAGCGGCGCATCTCCCCGGCGGCGTCCACCCGGCCGATCAGCCCGGCCAGGGCGCTCTCGTGCAGGTCGGTGGCGCGGGCGAGCATCTCGGCGTCCCGCATGCATGCGGGTGGGGAGTCGGGGGTCTGGCGCTGGGCGAGTTCGGCCGCGATCGCTGCCGCCGCGTCCACCAGCGCACTGGTGGACATCGACGCCACATCGATCACTTCACTCGAACACATGACTCTATGTTATCGAACATGGCCTAACTGTATCGCTGGTTCGCGGTGAGAGTATTCAGACCTTCCGGATAGTCAGAGAGCATGTGGAACGCCCTTGCCCGCGGTCAGTCCTCGACGGTGATGCCGAACTCTTCGGCCAGGACGTCCAGGAGCGCCATCGCGTCGGCCGCCGCGACGGTCGCGCCGGCGAACGATTGGATCCCGGCCACGCCGGACAGGTCGCAGCCGGAGAACCGGACGCCGCCCTTCATGGTCGCGCCGGAGAATTGTGCGGCGCTCAACCGGCAACCCTCGAAGCGGACGTCGTGCAGCTCGGCGTTCTGGAAGCTGGCCTCGGTGAGGTTGCAGTCGGTGAACACCACCGACCGCAGGTGCGCGAACCGGAAGGTGGCCATGTCGGCGCGGCACCCCTCGAACCGGACGTCGCGCATACCGCCCTCGACGAACTGCAGCCCGGTCATGCGGCAATTGCGGGCCGCGGCGTTGAACATCCGCGAGTTGTTCATCCGCGCGTTGGCCAGGTCGCAGCCGGACAGGTCCACGTCGGCGAACCCGACGCGGACCAGCCGGGCGCCGGCCAGGCGGGTCCGGTCGAACCGGCACCGCTCGAACTCGACGTCCTCAACGTCGTCGGTGTCGCCGGTGGTGACCGGGTCGGGCCCGTAGGCCAGCGACAGGTATTTGCCGTCGTGGCGCAGGGCCCGGTCGTGTTCCTCGGCGGGCGTTAACGTCTTGGGCAGCACCGGCGGGCGCGGGTCCCGCCGCGGTGCCCGGCGGGTGCGTGGGGTTGCGGGCATGTGCAGAAACTTAACTTCCGTAGCTTTCGCAGGGGTGGAGACGCGACGCGCTCCGCTGCCTGGCCTGTCGTTGGATCTGCCGCGGGCCCCGGTGGGGTTGTGCGGCGAACGCGGCGAGCCATTCGGCCTCGGCCGCGAAGTCGGCGCCGTCCCGCCCGACGTGCATGCTCGTGAGCGCCAGGCGGTGCGCGGCGACCATGAGCGGGTCGGTGGCGGTGGCGCCACCGGCGGCGTGGTCCATCCGGACGGTGATGGTGCCGAGGCGCCGCACGTGCCGCCGCAGCTCCCGCTCGGCGGCCGGGTGCCAGGATTGGCGCGGGTTGAACCCGTCCGCGTTCATGGCGATGTTCAGCAGCCGCAGGACGGGTTTGGAGTCGATGACGGCCTCGACGTCGGTGCCGTCGCGGTAGCGGCGCAGCCCGATCCGGAGCACCTGCAGTTCGGCGATGCAACTGGACATCTGCGGGGACCGGCCCATCATCCGCGGGTCGGCGCGGAACGTGCCGCCGACCGCTGCGCCGGCCCCGTCGATCGCGGCGAACCCGCCGACGGGTTGTTCGTGGCACACCGACCCGTCCACCGCCAGGACGTGCGGGGCGCCGATGTTCAGGGTGGGCAGGGCCAGGTCGACCCCCCGCCGACCGTCACCCGCGCCCGCCGCGGCAGTGAGGCGTTGCGCGCCGTCACCGCCGCGAACCTCACCGACGCCGGATACCAGCGCCTCATCGGCTCCATGACGGCCGAGGCGCCCGACGCCGTCCTGGCCGCGTTGGAGTCGGTCCGGAAGGCGGCGGAGGACGACCCGGCCAAGCGCGCCCGGCTGTTCATCGACGGCGGGGCTCGGTGATGGCCCGCCGCCGGGGCCTGGTCGACGTCACCGCCGTCCGCACCAGGACAAGAACCCAAATGCCGTCCACAGAAGATGGCGCCTCTTCTGCTCGCCGGCGAATTACGGACGCCCCGGCCGCCATCCGGCGCTTCGGCCGGCGGTTTGCCGTTGACCCGCACAGACCCGTCACGGGCCGCTTCTGCCGTCCACCCGCCTCCGGGCGTGTGCTCGCCACGCTGTTCTAGGACACGGCCGAGCAAGAACACGCACCGCACCGCACGAGGTCTGACCGCCCACAACGAAGGTGCGATTCGCCCGCTGTCACGGCTCCCGGCGGCGTCCACCCGCCCGGTCAGATACGCCGCCATCCCCAGCAGATCAAGGTCGTCCGGCCGTTGCTGTCCCGCCCACATCCGGTCAACGACATGCGGCTCATCGGCGTCGGCGCCTGAAAGTTGAGCCTGCGAGCCCCGAAGAACCCGACGCCACCGCTCAGTCAGGACGACCGTTGCCGACGGGTCCCGCATGGCATTCGATCAGCCCATCCGACATGAATTCAAACAAACAGGGTGTCGTCACTTCGCTTATTATCGGGCAACTCAACCACCGACCGTCCTGCATTCAATGCCCATGGAAGGCGAAAGCACGCTGTATAGGACACCATGCCGCGTGAAACGCATGTACGGCGCTGAGTGCTCGATATCGGCACGTGCAAAGTTCGGACGTGCACGATTACATGGGGGCCGGTGTGGTCTTGGCGTCAGCCCCGCGCGTCAAGGCACACCCACGGCGAGCCGTCCGCCCCCACTGCCCTGATGGACGGTCCGCCTCCCCCGAGGAAAGGGACGCGGGCGTGGGCGTTGAAGACACCACCAAGACCGACACACGCACGGAGACGTCCGACAAGCCCACCTCGCAGGAGCGCCCCTCCGCCCCGCCGCCCGACAACCCCGGCTCCCCCGGCCAGCCGTCCCGCCTGGAAAGCCTCCGCCGTGCCCGCGAGCAGCAAGAAGCCAGAGCGCAGCAGGCCCAGGAAAAGGACACCGGCAGCTCACCGCGCGAACAACGCGACGACGAAACCACTCCCTCGGAACAGCCCGGCCGCGCCGCCGAGAATGCAGAGGCATCCGGTAGGCCCGGAGCCAAGGACAAGCAGCAGCGCCAGGACGAAGACCAGCGCGAGGACGACCCACGCATCCAAGACCAGGGCACCAGCGGCAGCCGCGAGACCGACACCGGCACACCCGGCGACCGCAACCACGACCGCCCCCAAGCCCAACCCGCCGAACCGCGAGCAGACACCCGCACCGAACCCGCCGAACGGCCAACCTCACCCGAACGACAGTGGACACCGCCACCCGACAACCCCGGCTCCCCCGGCCAACCCTCCCGCCTGGAAAGCCTCGCCCGCGCACGCGAACAACAACAAGCCGCCGCCGCACAGCGGAATGAGAGCAGCGACACCGGAAGCCATCCCACTGAGCAGAGCGACCACGAATCCGCCACGCCGCAACTCGAGAACGACGGTGTGAAAGCGGAGCCAGCAGGCAATGCCGAAGGCGCCGGCGAGAACCAGGACGCGGACACACCGACAGACGACGCCAAGACCGAGGCCGAACCCAAGCCCGACACCTCCGAGGCGCCACCCACTCCCGAGCACAACCTCCGCGACGCCGACAAGCCCACCGACCACGCCCGCCAGCCGACAGGGGAAACCACCGACCAGCCCACCGGCCCGCAAGAACCCCGCCCAGGCACCACAACCGGCGAGCTGGATTCCCAGGACCGCACCACCGACCCGCCGCGAACCGCCGAACAGGGCATACAGATCACGGACGGGCCAACCGACAACGCTGATCAACCCCGGCCCGAATCAGCCGAGCAACCCACCCCTCTCGCCGACGGCACCGACCAGCCGCACCCCACCGACACCATCGAAGCTGATGACCCGGCCACCGCCGAGCGGCCCGACGCCAGCGCTCTCGCTGAACCGGATCGGGAGGCCGCTGGCCAGCCCGCCGAGCGACCACAGGCTGTCGCTGACGATGATGACGACAGCGCTCCCGGAGGGGCGGCGGCTCCCGACCTCGGCCGGGAACGTGACGATGCCGAACCTGCCGGTGAGGATGAGGAACCCGAGCCTTCCCCGGTGGATGAAGATGACGCGAACGAAATCCCGGACGGTTCCGGCGACGACAACGACGACCATGATAGGAATGCCGAGGAGCAACCCGAATCCCCGGCATCACAGGAGGACAATCCGGTCACCTATCGGATCCGCACGCCGGACGGCGAACAATTCGGCCCTCCCGGCACCGACCGATGGGTGTACCACCGCGGCAGACTCGATCCGGTGGACGAAAACCAGGATCTTTTCGAGCCTGATCCCGAAAACGGCGATCGAATGAGACGTATTCTTCGAGCTTCTCGGGATAACCCCGACGACGCGGAGAAGAATCTCGATGAGACGACTTCGAACATGATTAAGGCCCTTGAAAAGCCACCGCCGGGCCAAGTATCGAGCTCTCAAGAGACTCGCCCACAGATGGATCAAGTTCAAGGTGGACAACAACAGGACGTAAAGGCGGCAAGTGCAGTGGTCGGCGCGGCAGTCGCCGCCATGGTGATAATGAAGGCTGTAGATGCAAGCAGAGAAAAGCTGAGGAACTCGAGGAGTCGGGACGATGACAGCGATTGATAAGCAGGTGGCGGCACTGCACGCTCTTCTCGCTAGGCGCTATGAAGAGAATCAGCGACTGTTGGGACAACTGAGTGCCAAAGAGGTCAATGTCGGCTATGCGGCGGTGATATCCGCAGCCTTTTTCGAACTGGCACAGCGACGCTTTATCAGAAATGGTAAGCCCGCAAGTGACGCCGAGGTGATCGAGTTCGTTGCCGAAGCCCGCGGCAGGACACAGGAAGCCGTTGAAATCATTGACCCACAGGTCGCGGAGATCGCGACCAACTTTGTACTCGGCAAACTTCCGCTCGACGCGTACGACGGCGTGGATGATAACGTCGCATTCAGAACAAAGAGCCTTCTGGTAGCCATAATGGCAGCGGACGAGGACTTCGGTGATTCTGAGCTGAACTCCTTTATGGCAAGGGTGCGAGATCTGACGGAGGAGTCACTTCGGTGATCGACTGGGCGGCCGTGAAGATCGAGGATGATCATGTTACGGCCCTGCGCCTGCTTCTACAGGACGGCCCGCACGCCTGGGAGCGGATGCAGAAGCAGGAGATGTCTACAGACCAGGGCGCGGCCGCCTACATGCAGATGTTCCATGCCGCATTCGCAGTTGCGGTACGACGAAAGTTCACGCCAACGTATACGATCCACGAGATCGTGCGATATACAGCCAAGCTGCGGATCGAACTCAAAGAGCATGGCGACGATGACTTCGATCCCCGCATAGCCGAGAACGCCATCCGTGGCGCCCTTGGGGATCCGACTCTTCGGAGTGATGACAGGGGCGAGGCCATCGAGGATGTCCAGGATCTGGAACACCTGATATCTGCTCAGATAACCGTATTATTCGACGTACTGCTCACTGAAGAGGAATCCAACGAAGGTGTGACAGAGGAGTACGTCCGAGAGGCCCTTGATCTTGCGCAGCAATGGGTGCGAGTGCGACAGGCCGTTTAGGCTAAGCGCATTCGGCGAAGCGAGATTGCCTTGCTGCCGGTCATATGTAGGCATCCTCTCGGGTGATTCAAGCGAGTGACCCGTGGACCAACGATGGGACTGGGGGGCTGGCAGCACTCGTCGTGTGCCGAAGATCGTAGAGTCCCTACCTCTCGCGCCCTGCGGATGACCACAAGCGTCTTGTTGGTGCAGCGGTAGCCGGGGACGACTGCGGGCGCCTCTTGCGAGTCCGACACATCCGGATATAGCGGTTTGCTTCTTGATATCCCAGCGAGGGTTGGGCGGGCGAGTCTGGCGCGTGCGAAGTGTGGACGTGCGGATATTGCCTGGGGCGGCTGTCGTGTCGAATGTTTGACCGAGCGTGACCTTATGATTGCTCACGAGTGGTCGAACACAGAGGGTCAGCGATCCGAACGGATCGTGATTGAAGCGATATCGGGAGGACGGCCATGCCCAGCCCCTACGTCCGCCGCCGGCGACTGGCGGCCGAGATTCGCAAACTCCGTGAGAGCCGTGGCCTCACCACCGATGGCCTCGCCCAGCTCATGTACTACTCCCGTACGAAGGTATCCCGACTGGAGAACGCTCAGGGCCGGCCGGACCTGGCGGAGATCATGAACATGCTGGAGATCCTCGAAGTCACCGGCAGCCAGTACGACAAACTCCTCAAGCTCGCCCGCGAGGCCGCGCACAAGGGCTGGTGGGACAAGTACGGCGTCTCCATGGGTCCCCGCCAGAAGCTCGCAGCCGACCTCGAATACAATGCCGACACTGTCCGCAGCTACGACCAGAGCGCGATGCCGGGCGCCCTACAGTGCCGCTCGTTCATCGATGCCCTCGTCAAGCTCGACGAATGCCAACAGACGCTCGACTATCAACCGGAGCGGATGTCCGAAGCACGCGAGAGGCGGCAGCGAGAGCTGCTCCGTCCAAACGGACCGTCCTACGAGACCGTCCTGGACGAGTCCGTGATCCACAGGTTGGGCGTGCCGCCGAAAGTCATGGCGGCCCAGCTCAGGCACATGATCACGATAGTCTCGGAAAAAGACCGGATTACGGTTCGCGTGCTGATGCACAACGCCCGCATCCCTGGAGGCTTCCTCCCGAAGTCGTCTTTTTACCTCTACACCTTCGCCGAGTCAGGCGATCCACCTATGGCAATCGTTGACACCGTCACCACTGACCTCGTCCTGACACAGCGGGGCGAGGTGGCGCGGTATACCGGGAGATATGACCGCCTCCGGGAGGCTGCGCTGTCCACAGAAGACAGCATTGCCTTCCTGGATCAGGTGGCCAACCGGCTGTCCAACCGGACAGGATCGGGTACATGACCATGGAATTCAACGGATGGCGCAAGTCACGCCACAGTGAACCCAACGGCCACTGCATCGAAGTCGGCCAAGCGGCCGACGGCACGATCGGGGTCCGCGACACCAAGCTTCGTGGCAACGGTCCAACCCTGGAGTTCACCAGGGAGGACTGGAGGATCTTCCTCCAAGAGATCCGTGCCGACGCCCCCTGACCCCTCCCAAATCCCTCGCAGCCTTGAGACGAACTCTTCTCGTCCAAGGCCGTTGGCGTGTCCGGGGTGCTTCATTCGCGGGGCCGAGGATGAGGCAGCGGGCGGCCGGGTCAGCCGGGTACCTCTGTGCGGTCGGCGCCCCAGAGGGTGTGGAAGGAGCCTTCGCGGTCCACGCGGCGGTAGGTGTGGGCGCCGAAGTAGTCGCGCTGGCTCTGGGTGAGCGCGGCCGGGAGGCGGTCGGCGCGCAGGGAGTCGTAGTAGGCCAGGGCGGTGGAGAAGCCGGGCGCGGGGATGCCGAGGCGCGCGGAGGCGGCGACGACGTCGCGCCAGGCGGACTGGGCGTCGCCGACGGCCTCGGTGAAGTGGTCGTCGGTGAGCAGGGTCGGAGTGTTCGGGTCCGCCTCGTAGGCGGCGCGGATGCGGTCCAGGAAGCGGGCGCGGATGATGCAGCCGCCGCGCCAGATGGTGGCCATCGCGCCGAGGTCGACGTTCCAGCCGTACTCGGCGCTGCCCGCCTGGATCTCGTGGAAGCCCTGCGCGTACGCGACGATCTTCGAGGCGTACAGGGCCTTCTCGACGGCGTCGGCGAAGCCGGGGCCGGCGTCGCCGGTGCGGGACGGGCCCGGCAGGTTCCGGGCGGCCTCGCGGAGGGCGGCGTGGCCGGAGACGGAGCGGGCGAAGACGGCCTCGGCGATGCCGCCGACGGGGACGCCGAGGTCGAGGGCGGTCTGGACCGTCCAGCGGCCGGTGCCCTTCTGCTCGGCCTGGTCGAGGACGACGTCGACGAACGGTTTCCCGGTGGACGCGTCGGTGTGCGCGAGGACCTCGGCGGTGATCTCGATGAGGTAGGACTCCAGGCGGCCGCCGTTCCAGGTGCGGAAGACCTCGGCGATCTCGGCGGGGGCGAGGCCCGCGGCGTGCCGGAGCAGGTCGTAGGACTCGGCGATCAGCTGCATGTCGGCGTACTCGATGCCGTTGTGCACCATCTTCACGAAGTGGCCGGCGCCGTCGGGGCCGACGTGGGTGCAGCAGGGCGTCCCGTCCACCTTGGCGGAGATGTCCTCCAGCAGCGGGCCGAGGGCCGCGTAGGACTCGGCGGAGCCGCCCGGCATGATGCTCGGGCCGTGCAGCGCGCCCTCCTCGCCGCCGGAGATGCCGGTGCCGACGAAGTGGACGCCGCGGTCGCGGAGCGCGGCCTCACGGCGGCGGGTGTCGGTGAAGTTCGCATTGCCGCCGTCGACGATCATGTCGCCGGGCTCCAGCAGCGGGGCGAACTCGTCGATGACGGCGTCGGTCGGGCCGCCCGCCTTCACCATGATCACGAGGCGGCGGGGGCGTTCGAGGGAGGCGACGAACTGCTCGGCGGTCTCGGCCGGCAGGAACGTGCCCTCGTCGCCGAACTCCTCGACCAGGGCCTTGGTGCGCGCGTGGGTGCGGTTGTGCACGGCGACGGGATGCCCGTGCCGGGCGAGGTTGCGGGCGAGGTTCCGGCCCATCACCGCCAGCCCCGTGACGCCTATGCGCGCCTTTTGCATTGGCTCTCTCCTCCTCGTGTGCGACCCTGACCAAGGGGTTGTACGTGGATCATGATCCTCTCGTTCGAGCGCGCGTCCCGCGTGGCGGTGTCCGGCCGGGAACGGGGCGCGTTCAGGATCTCTTCGATGGTGTCATTCTCCAGGGGGTATGGATGCTGGGACTGCCGGACGAGTCGGCGGCGTGTCTCTTCGATCTCGACGGGGTGCTGACCCGGACGGCGGCCGTCCACGCCGCCGCCTGGAAGGAGATGTTCGACGGCTACCTGCGCGAACACGCGGAGCGGACCGGTGAGCCGTTCACCGAGTTCGACGCCGTGAAGGACTACGGCCGGTACGTCGACGGCAAGAAGCGCGAGGACGGGACGCGCTCGTTCCTGGAGTCGCGCGGCATCGAACTACCGGAGGGTGTCCCCGGCGATCCGCCGGAGACCGAGACCATCCGGGGGCTCGGCAGCCGCAAGAACGCGCTGGTGCTCAGGTTCATCGAGGAGAAGGGCGTCGAGACGTTCGACGGCTCGATCGACTACGTCCGCGCGGCGCGGGCGGCGGGCCTGAAGACGGCGGTGGTGTCGTCCAGCGCGAACACCGTGCAGGTCCTGCGGACGGTCGGCATCACCGGCCTGTTCGACGCGCGGGTCGACGGGGTGACGGCGGCGGAGCGGAACCTGCCCGGCAAGCCCGCCCCCGACATGTTCCTGGAGGGGGCGCGGGAGCTCGGCGTCCCCGCCGCGCGGGCGGTGGTGTTCGAGGACGCGCTCGCCGGCGTCCAGGCGGGGCGTGCGGGCGGGTTCGCATACGTGGTGGGCGTCAACCGGGTGGACGGTGCGCACGCCGAGGCGCTGGCCGGGCACGGCGCCGACATCGTCGTCTCCGACCTGTCGGAACTGCTGGAGGTGCCGTGACGGAGCGGGATGGCCAGGCCGCGGTCGACCGGCCTGTGTTCATGGTGGAGCCGTGGTGCCTGCGGGAGCCGGAGCTGCGGCTGGACCGGCTGGCGCAGACCGAGTCGGTGTTCACGTTGTCCAACGGGCACGTCGGCATGCGCGGCAACCTGGACGAGGGGGAGCCGCACGGGCTGCCCGGCACGTACCTGAACTCCTTCTACGAGCAGCGTCCGCTTCCGCACGCCGAGACCGCCTACGGCTACCCCGAGATGGGCCAGACGGTCATCAACGTCACCAACGGCAAGGTGATCCGGCTGCTGGTGGACGATGAGCCGTTCGATGTGCGCTACGGCCGCGTCCACCATCACGAGCGGGTGCTGGACATGCGGGCGGGCACGCTAACCCGGCATGTGGAGTGGACGTCCCCGGCGGACAAGACGGTCAGGGTGACCTCGGTCCGGATGGTGTCGCTGACGCAGCGGGCCATCGCGGCGATCTGCTACGACGTCGAGCCGGTCGACGAGTCGGTCCGGGTGGTCGCGCAGTCGGAGCTGGTGGCCAACGAGGCGCTGCCCGGCGGCGGCAAGGACCCGCGGGCGTCCGCGATCCTGGAGAGCCCGCTGGTCGGCGAGGAGCACGTCGCCAACGGCACGAAGGTCCTGCTGCTGCACCGGACGCGGCAGAGCGGGCTGCGGATGGCGGCGGGCATGTCGCACGACATCCAGGGCCCGGAGTCGATGACGATCGACACCGAGAGCTCGAAGGACGTGGGGCGGCTGACGGTCGCGACGCGGCTGGAGCCCGGGCAGCGGCTGCGCATCGTCAAGTTCATCGCGTACGGGTGGTCGAGCCGGCGGTCCCGCCCGGCGCTGCACGACCAGGTGGTCGGGGCGCTGGCGGGTGCCCGGCGGACCGGCTGGGACGGCCTGCTGACCGAGCAGCGCGACTACCTGGACGAGTTCTGGGAGGGCGCGGACGTCGAGGTCGACGGCGACGCCGAGATCCAGCAGGCCGTGCGTTTCGGGATGTTCCATGTCCTCCAGGCGGGCGCGCGCGCGGAACGCCGCATGATCCCGGCCAAGGGCCTGACGGGGCCCGGCTACGACGGCCACACGTTCTGGGACACCGAGACGTTCGTCATGCCGGTGCTGACGTACACCTCACCGGGCGCCGCGGCGGACGCGCTCGCCTGGCGGCACATGACGCTGCCGCTGGCGTGCGAGCGTGCCGCCCAGCTCGGCCTGGACGGCGCGGCGTTCCCCTGGCGGACGATCCGCGGCCACGAATGCTCGGGGTACTGGCCCGCCGGGACGGCCGCGTTCCACATCAACGCCGACATCTCCGACGCCGTCGTCCGGTACGTGGACGCCACGGAGGACGTGCAGTTCGAGCGGGAGATCGGGCTGGACATCCTGGTGCAGACCGCGAGGCTGTGGCGCAGCCTCGGCCACCACGACGTCGGCGGCGTGTTCCGCATCGACGGGATCACCGGCCCCGACGAGTACAGCGCGGTCGTGGACAACAACGTCTACACCAACCTCATGGCGCGCCGTAATCTGGAGGAGGCCGCGGAGATGGCGATGCGCCACCCGGACGTGGCCGACCGGCTCGGGGTGGACGCCGAGGAGGCCGCGTCGTGGCGGGACGCGGCGGCGGCGATGCTGATCCCCTACGACGAGCGGCTGGGCGTCCACCCGCAGAGTGAGAGCTTCACCAACCACGCCCGCTGGGACTTCGCGGCCACCAAGCCCGACCACTATCCCCTGCTGCTGAACTATCCGTACTTCGACCTGTACCGCAAGCAGGTCGTCAAGCAGGCGGATCTGGTGCTCGCGATGCACCTGTGCGGGGACGCGTTCACCGAGGAGCAGAAGGCCCGCAACTTCACCTACTACGAGGGGCTGACCGTCCGGGACTCCTCGCTGTCGGCGCAGACGCAGGCGGTGGTGGCGGCCGAGGTCGGCCAGCTGGAGCTGGCGCACGACTATCTCGGCGAGACCGCGCTGATGGACCTGCACGACCTGAACCGCAACACCCGCGACGGCCTGCACATCGCCTCGATGGCGGGGGCGTGGAGCGGGCTCGTCGCCGGGTTCGGCGGGATGCGGGCGGGCGGCGGGCGGCTGCGGTTCGCGCCGCGGCTGCCGGGCGGCATCAGCCGGCTGGCGTTCCGGATGCGGTACCGGGGCAGCCGGATCAAGGTCACCGTGGCCTCGGAGGCGGCCTGCTACGAGCTGCTGGACGGCCCGGCCATCAAGCTGTGGCATCACGGGGAGCCGTTCTCCCTCGGCGCCGAGCCGGTCGAGCTGCCGATCGAGCAGATACCGGCGCGTCCGGCGCCGACGCAGCCGGCGGGACGGGAGCCGGCCCCGCGCCGCATCGACCCGCACGGCCGCGATCCCCGCGGCCGCTAGCAGCTAGCCCGCCGGCGCGGCCCCGGCCCGCCCCTGCGGCCGCTGGTCCGCGGGGGCGCAGGGGGCGGCGCAGTCCGCGTCCGGCCCGGCCGCCGGGCCGGACGGGGTGTCGCCGGCGCCGTGTCCGACGAGGAGCCTGCGCGGCCCCGGCCCTTCGTCGCCGAGCCGGTCGTAGGGGTTGGCGAGGGCGCACTTGCTGATCGACAGGCAGCCGCAGCCGATGCAGTCGGTGAGGTCGTCGCGGAGCCGTTCGAGCTGGCGGATGCGGTCGTCGAGGTCGCTGCGCCACGTCTCCGACAGCCTCGCCCAGTCCGCGACGGTGGGGGTGCGCTCCTCGGGGAGCGTGGCGAGGGCGTCGCGGATGTCGCTGAGCGGGATGCCGACCCGCTGCGAGACCTTGATGAACGAGACCCGGCGGAGCGTGTCGCGGCTGAAGCGCCGCTGGTTGCCCGCCGTCCGGCGGCTGCTGATCAGACCCTTGGACTCGTAGAAGTGCAGCGCCGAGACGGCCACGCCGCTCCGCTCGGCGACCTGCCCGACGGTCAGTTCGTGTACCCGGTGCTCAAGCCGCGTCATACCCGGATCCTATGCGACCTCAACCGCGGTCGAGGTTCCCCGGGGGGGGCGCCCGCCCGCCGCGTTCCCCCGGGAAGGCGGCGCGCCCGCCCGCCGAGCGGATCGGCGGACGGGCGCGCGGGAGACGGGCAGGTCAGTGGTCCAGGCGGCGGACCAGGCCGTGGTACTCGTCCCACAGCGCCTTCGGCATGTGGTCGCCGAACTTCTCGAAGTGCTCGGGGACCAGGGCGGCCTCCTGCTTCCACACCTCGGTGTCGACCGACAGCAGGATGTCGAGGTCGTCGCCGGCGATGTTCAGGCCCTCGGTGTCGAGCGCCTGCCTGGTCGGCAGGTGCCCGATCGGGGACTTGACCGCGTCGGCCTGCCCGTTCAGGCGCTCGACGATCCACTTCAGGACGCGGCTGTTCTCGCCGAAGCCGGGCCAGATGAACTTTCCGGCGGCGTTCTTGCGGAACCAGTTGACGTAGTAGATCCGGGGGAGCTTCTCGGCGTCGGTGGCCTTGCCGATCTCCAGCCAGTGGCCGAAGTAGTCGCCCATGTTGTAGCCGCAGAACGGCAGCATGGCGAACGGGTCGCGGCGCAGCTCGCCGACGGCGCCCTCGGCGGCGGCGGTCTTCTCGGACGCGACGTTGGCGCCGAGGAACACGCCCTGCTGCCAGTCGAACGACTCGGTGACCAGCGGGACGGCGGACGCGCGCCGGCCGCCGAACAGGATCGCCGAGATCGGGACGCCCTTCGGGTCCTCCCACTCGTCGGCGATGATGGGGCACTGCCCGGCCGGGGTGGTGAAGCGGGCGTTCGGGTGGGCGGCCGGGGTGTCGGAGTCCGGCGTCCAGTCGTTGCCCCTCCAGTCCGTGAGGTGTGCGGGCGGCTCGTCGGTGAGGCCCTCCCACCACACGTCGCCGTCGTCGGTGAGCGCGACGTTGGTGAAGATGCTGTTGCCCCACAGCGTCTTCACGGCGTTGGCGTTGGTGCTCTCGCCGGTGCCGGGCGCGACGCCGAAGAACCCGGCCTCCGGGTTGATCGCGTAGAGGCGGCCGTCGTCGCCGAACCGCATCCAGGCGATGTCGTCGCCGATCGTCTCGACCTTCCAGCCCGGGATGGTCGGCTCCAGCATGGCGAGGTTGGTCTTGCCGCACGCCGACGGGAACGCCGCGGTGACGTAGCGGGTCTCACCGGACGGCGGCGTCAGCTTCAGGATGAGCATGTGCTCGGCCATCCAGCCCTCGTCGCGCGCCATCGTGGACGCGATCCGCAGCGCGTAGCACTTCTTGCCCAGCAGCGCGTTGCCGCCGTACCCGGACCCGTAGGACCAGATCTCCCGGGTCTCGGGGAAGTGGGTGATGTACTTGGTGGAGTTGCACGGCCACTTCGCGTCCTCCTGGCCGGGCTCAAGCGGGGCGCCGACGGAGTGGACGGCCTTGACGAACGACCCGCGCTCCTCGATGAGCCGCAGCGCGCCCTCGCCCATCCGCGTCATGATCCGCATGGACACGGCGACGTAGGCGGAGTCGGTGATCTCCACGCCGAGCTGGGAGATGTTGCCGCCGAGCGGCCCCATGCAGAACGGCACCACGTACATGGTGCGGCCCTTCATGCAGCCGTCGAACAGACCGTCCAGGGTCTGCTTCATCTCGGCGGGCGCGACCCAGTTGTTGGTGGGGCCGGCGTCCTCCTCCTTCTCCGAGCAGATGAACGTCCGGTCCTCGACGCGCGCCACGTCCGTCGGGTCGGAGGCCGCGTGGAAGCTGTTCGGCCGTTTGGCCGGGTCGAGACGCGTGAGGGTGCCCTGCTCGACGAGGAGGCCGGTCAGGCGCTCCCACTCGGCATCCGAGCCATCGCACCACTCGACGCGGTCCGGCTTGGTCAGCTCGGCGATCCCGCGTACCCACTCGATCAGTTCGGTGTGGCCGGTTGGGGCCTGGTCGAGGCCGGAGACCTGGTTGGACACGGGCAACTCCTTCAGCTGTTCACAGGATGTTTGCATGATGAACAAGACCCGCCGTTTTTGCCATTTGGTCTGGACCAATCCGGTCCGCTATTGGCCCTTCCCTGCCCCTTTTGTGGCTGATATCACTTACGTACGGCCGTTGAGGGCGGTGCGCCACCATGCCCGGGTCCAGATACGGTCAAGCTGGGTAAACGTGTGTCTCGGTGGCCTTCACAGCCGCCCATATCAGGCTGCCCTCGGCCAAATGCAGCTCCGCGACGGCCGCCGGGGTCACCTCCGCGACGGCGTCGAAAGGCGGTCCGGACAGCCGGACCCGGACGCGGTCTCCCTGCCGTTCGATCGCGGCGACGCGGGTGCGCCAGAGGTTGCGGGGGCTGCCGTCGGGACGGGTCCGGTACAGCGCCACCGCGGATGGCGCGAAGGCCAGAAAGACCTCACCTTCGAGCGAGTCCACAGTGTCGAGCGTCCCCGCGCCCTCGCCGGTCGGACCGTCACCGATCAGCACGGACCCGGCAGCCGCGCGGCCCCGGTACAGGTTCAGCCCGACCAGGCGCGCGACGTAGTCGGTACGGGGCCGGCGGGCGACGTCGGCGGGCGTCCCCTCCTGGACGAGACGTCCGCCCTCGATCACGACGAGGCGGTCGGCCAGGACCATCGCGTCCAGGGGGTCGTGGGTGACGAGCACCGCCGCGCCGGAGAACCCGGCGAGATGGCCGCGGAGCGCGGCCCGGATGTCCAGCCGCGTGTGGGCGTCGAGGGCGGCGAGCGGCTCGTCCAGCAGGAGCAGGCCCGGCTCGACGGCCAGCGCGCGTGCGAGCGCGACGCGCTGCGCCTGCCCGCCCGACAGCGCCCGGGGACGGGCGGACGCGAACTCCGCGAGCCCGACCCGGTCCAGCCAGTCCGCGGCGCGGCGGCGGGCGGCGCGGCGGCCGGCGCCCTGGCAGCGGGGCCCGAACGCGACGTTCTCCAGCGCGGTGAGGTGAGGGAACAGCAGGTAGTCCTGGAACACCATGCCGATGCCGCGGCGGTCGGGCGGCAGCGGGCGCAGATCGGCCCCGTCCAGCCGGACATGGCCGCCGGCCATCGGGACGAGCCCGGCGAGAGCGCGCAGCGCGGTGCTCTTGCCCGCCCCGTTCGGGCCGAGCAGTGCCACGACCTCGCCGGGTTCGGCGGTGAGCGCGAGATCGAGGTCGAAAGCGGCGCGCCGCACGACGAGCCGCGCGTCCAGCCCCCGGTCCCCTGCCCCGTGCGGGGGGACGGCCTCCCATGCCTCCCTGTTCGCTCCGCTCATGTGGAGGCGTCCATCCAGCGGCCCCGGAGGGCGGCGAGGACGATGACCGACACGGCCAGCAGGACGATGCTCAGCACGATCGCGGCCTGCGGGTCGGTCTCCAGCGCCAGATAGACGGCCAGCGGCATCGTCTGCGTCCGGCCGGGGAAGTTGCCCGCGAACGTGATCGTCGCGCCGAACTCGCCGAGCGCCCGCGCCCAGCACAGCACGGCCCCCGCCGCGACGCCGGGCGCCACGAGCGGCAGCGTCACCCGCCGGAAGACCGTCCAGCGGCCCGCGCCGAGGGTGGCGGCGGCCTCCTCGTAGCGCAGGTCGGCGCCGCGCAGCGCGCCCTCCACGCTGATCACCAGGAACGGCATCGCCACGAACGTCTCGGCCAGCACGACCCCGGCGGTGGTGAACGGGAACGTGATCCCGAACGCCGAGTCCAGCCAGCCCCCGATCAGCCCGCGCCGCCCGAGCACCAGCAGCAGCGCGACGCCGCCGACCACCGGCGGCAGCACCAGCGGAACGGTCACCAGGGCCCGCACGAGCCGCACGCCCGGGAACCGGACCCGCGCCAGCGTCCAGGCCAGCGGGACGCCGAGCAGCACGCACAGGCCGGTGGCGAGGGTGGCGGTGACCAGCGACAGGCGCAGCGCGTCCAGCACCTGCGGCTGCATGAAGCGGGTGCCGAGCGTGGACCATGGGGCGCGGACGAGCAACCCGAACAGGGGCAGCACCAGGAAGGCGAGCCCCGCGAGCGCGGGCAGCAGCAGGATCCCCGGCGGCCGCCCCGCCGGCGGGGCACCCTCCCGCACCCCGGACGGCCCTGCCCGCCGGGGGAGGAAGGCCCTTCGCGCCCCCCGGGGCGCCTTCGGCTTCGGAGTCACGGCGCCTCGAATCCGGCGCGGCTCAGCGCCGCCCTGCCCCGCTCCCCCAGCACCAGCCGGATGAACTCCCCGGCGAGCGCACTGTGCGGAGCACCTGCGACCTCGACGATCGGGTAGTCGTTCACGGCCTGCGCGGCTTCGGGGAACTCGATCCCCCTGACCTTCCGCCCCGCCGCCCTGACGTCGGTGCGGTAGACGAGCCCGGCGTCGGCCTCACCCAGGACGACCTTGGTGAGGACGGCCTTGACGTCCCGCTCCCGCGACACCGGCTCCACGTCGACGCCGGCGGCGCCGAGCGCCTTCTGCGCGGCCGCCCCGCAGGGCACCTGCACGGCGCACAGGACGACCTTGAGCCCGGGCGCGGACAGGTCGCCGGCCGTCGCCACCCCGCCGGGGTCGTCCGGCGGGACGGCGATGACCAGGCGGTTCCGGCTGAACACCCGCGGCGGGCCGGCCGCGCCGCCCGCGCCGGTCACGGTGGTCATCGTGGCGGGGCTCGCGGACGCGAACACGTCCGCCGGGGCACCCTGCGTGATCTGCTGCGCGAGCGTCGAGCTGCCGCCGAAGTTGAACCTGACCCGCACGCCGGGGTGCGAGCCCTCGAACGCCTCGCCGAGCGCGGTGAACGCCCCGGTCAGCGAGGCCGCCGCGAACACCGTCAGCGCCTCACCGCTCACCGTCCCGGACGACGAGCCGCCGTCCCCGATGTCGCCGCACCCGGTCATGACCGTGAGCAGCAAGAACCCCGCCGCCGTTCGCTTGAACACGGACCCTCCCCCGGGGCGTCAGCCCGGCTCGGACACTTCGACGACGACGTTGGTGGACTTCACGACGGCCTCGGCGACCACGCCCACCCGCAGCCCGAGTTCGTCGGCCGCCTCTCGGCTCATCAGCGACACCAGCCGGAACGGCCCGGCCTGGATCTCCACCTGCGCCATCACCCCGTCACGGACGACGTCGGTCACGATCCCCCGCATCCGGTTGCGCGCGGACGAGAACCGCTCCGCCTGGTCGGACGGCCCTCCCCCGCGCGCCTGGTCGCGCACGAAGGCCGCGAGCTCGGCGCCGGGCACCAGCCGGTGCCCGTGCCCGTCCCGGGACGCCGGGAGCCGCCCGCCGTCCACCCAGCGGCGGACGGTGTCCGCGCTGACCCCCAGCAGTGCCGCCGCCTCACCGATCCTGAACGTCGTCACGAGGCACAGCCTACCCCTTGCAGATGCGAGTCAAAAAAATCGAGCAGCACATGAAATGCGATCCGGATCAGCCGATCGCCATAGCGAATGCCGACCGGCGGGTCATCCTTCGGGCACCATCTCCTGCAGCACCTCCGTGATCATCCCGAGGGTGGCCCAGTCGACCAGGCGCTCCCGCCTGATCCGCCCGAACGCGGTCACCTCGACGTAGGTGCGCTCCCCGTCCGCCGCCACCCCGTGCGGCCCGGACCCGTGCAGCCGCGCCGACTCGTCCCCGGTGATCTCGGCCGAGAACAGGTGCGCCCGGTGCGCGGACATCGTGGCGTTCACCTGCCGCGTCCCGTGCTCGCGCAGCCGCGCCGGGTCCAGCGGCAGCCCGGTCTCCTCGGCGACCTCCGCAAGGGCGTTCTCGAAGGCCGTGCCCATCCCCGAACCGCCGGGCAGCTCATGGACGAACCCCTCCGCGCACGGGCTCCGGAACTCCCGGACGAGCACGACCTCGGCGTCGTCGAGCGTCTCCCCCGGCCGGTACAGGACGGCGGCCGAGACGTCCGGCCGCCCGATGACGATCTCGTTGTCCTTGATCCGGTCTTCGGCCGCCACGCGCACCCGGACGTGCAGGCCCCACCAAGCGCCGAACCGGAACACCACCCGGGCGCCGAGCAGCGTGTTCCCCGCGTCCGCCTGCCCTCTGTACCAGTCCTGGAACGGCTTCTCGCGCCACAGCAGCAAGGGGATCTCCCGCTCCCCGCCCGTACGGGACGCGCCCGCGCCGATCCGTTCGAGCGCCGCCGCCACCGTCCCCGCGAGATCGTTCGCGGTCGGCACGCCGAACGCGGCGGCGTAGTGCAGCAGGTACCGGTTCTTCGGCGCATCGGGGGGTGCGCCGAACACCACGCGGCCGCTGTCGTGCCACATCCCCCACTCCACGTTCGTGGTGAACGCGGGCATGGTGACCGGCTCACGCGGGACCCAGAAGATCACCTCGTCGGCCAGGTGCAGGCAGCGCTCCTCCCAGTCGATCTGCGCGTCGTAGTCGGTGTAGCGGTCGTGCCGGTGCTCGGGGACGAACACGACGAGCCGCCCGTCCCCGCGCCACCGGCGGCGCAGTTCGCCCACCGCCGCGGGCCGCCATGACGCGACCGCCGCGGAGCGCGGTGTGGGGCCCGCGAGGAAGACGGCGGCCTCCCAGTGATCCGGCGGGTCCTCCCGCGCGTACACGATGGTGATCCCCGCGCTGATCTCCGCGCCCATGGGTCGGCCTTTCCCGTTCGTGTGGAGTGATTTGGTCCGGGTATTGGGTGATTTAGACCAGAATCACACGCCCGGTCAGGAGGAATGATCATGACTGGGACCATGCGCGCACCACGGACCCGGGGCCTGCTCAGCGGGACGCTGCTGGTGCTGCTGGGCCTGTGGGGCGGCCTGCTGCCCTTCGTGGGCCCGTACTTCGGCTTCGGCTTCGCGCCGGACGACACCTGGGTCTACGACACCGACCGGCTCCAGCTCAGCGTCGCGCCCGCCGCGGCCGTCGTGCTCGGCGGCCTGATCGTGCTCGCCGCCGCCAACCGCGCGTTCGCGATGTCCGGCGCCTGGCTCGCCGCGCTCGGCGGCGCCTGGTTCGCCGTCGGGCACAGCGTCGCCGCGCTGTGGGACGTCCCCGGCGTCGGTGCCCCGCTCGGAACGGGCGAGGGGTGGCGGACCGCCGAGCAGCTCGCCGGATTCACCGCGCTCGGCGTCGTCATCACGTTCCTCGCCGCCCTCGCGCTCGGCCGCTTCGCCGTGGTCGGCGCCCGGGAGGCGGCACGCGGGACGGCGAGGACACCCGAGGCCGAGAATCCCGGGTCGAACACCACCCAGCCGCTCGTGTACGGGCGGTACGCACGGGAGAACCCGCCCGGGCAGGCGCCGCGGCCACCGCGGCCCGGCGACCAGCAGGTCGCGGGCGAGCCCCGCCACGACCGCTGACCGCCCGCGCCGTTTCGCCGGCGTGCGGCGTTTCGCCCCGAAGAGGCCCTCGAAGGACGGCGCGCCGCGGGCCGGCGGGTCAGCGTTCGGGGTTGCGCATGTTGCGGACGGACTTGGTGGTCTCGTAGCTGCCCCGCTCGTCGTCCAGCCGCACGTCGTCGCGGTCGGTGAACATGGCGACGAAGGCGACCAGGAGGCCGACACCGCCGATCCAGGGCTCCCGCCACGCGAAGCTGAGCGCCACGCAGGCGACAGCACAGGAGATGAGCAGCAAGAGCTTCAACGTCGCACCCCTCGACCCGCGCCCTGATGTCCGGAGGACCCGGTCACTCCGGACTCGAACGTGCACTTCCCGCGCGATCGACGAGTAATGGAAGACTTACTCGCCGCCCGCAGACAGCATCCTGACATGCCGCGGCCCGCCCGGGAAAGATCCCCGGCGGGCCGCATGCCGAATATTTCCGCTATTTCTTGCCCTTGCCGCGCTTCTCCCGGATCTTCATGGCGATGTCCAGGGGCGTCCCGGCGAAGCCGAACTCCTCGCGCAGCCGCCGCTCGATGAACCGCCGGTACCCCTCCTCCAGGAACCCGGACGTGAACAGCACGAACCGCGGCGGTCGCACCCCCGCCTGCGTCGCGAACAGCACGCGCGGCTGCTTGCCGCCCCGCACCGGATGCGGGTGCGAGTTCACCAGATCGGCGAAGAACTGGTTCAGCTTGGACGTGGGGACGCGGGTGCCCCAGCCCTCCAGGGCCGTCTCGATCCCCGGCACGAGCCTGTCCATGTGCCGGCCGGTCTTGGCGGAGATGTTCGCCCGCGGCGCCCACCGCGCGTTGTGGAGCTGCCGGTCGATCTCCCGCTCCAGGTAGTGGCGGCGCTCCTCGTCCAGCAGATCCCACTTGTTGTAGGCGATCACCAGGGCCCGGCCCGAGTCCACCACCATCGAGATGATCCGCAGGTCCTGCTCGGCGAGCGGCTGGTCGGCGTCCACCAGGACCACCGCGACCTCGGCGCGCTCCAGCGCCGACTGGGTGCGCAGCGTCGCGTAGAAGTCGGCGCCCTGGTTCTCGCGGTGCCGCCGCCTGATCCCCGCCGTGTCGATGAACCGCCACGTCTTCCCGCCGAGCTCGATCAGCTCGTCGACCGGGTCGCGGGTCGTCCCCGCCACCGCGTCCACGACGGCCCGCTGCTCCCCCGCCAGCTGGTTCAGCAGGCTCGACTTGCCGACGTTCGGGCGGCCCAGCAGCGCGACCCGGCGCGGCCCGCCCGGCTCGCCGAACGTCTCCGGCGGCGGCTCCGCCGGCAGCGCCTCCAGCACCGCGTCGAGCAGGTCGCCGCTGCCGCGCCCGTGCAGCGCGCTGACGGGCTGCGGCTCACCGATGCCCAGCGACCACAGCGCGGCCGCGTCCGCCTCGGTGCCCATGTTGTCGACCTTGTTGGCGACCAGCACCACCGGCTTGCCGGACCGGCGCAGGATCTCCACCACGGCCTCGTCCACGTCGGTCGCGCCCACCGTCGCGTCCACCACGAACATCACGACGTCGGCCAGGTCGACCGCCAGCCGCGCCTGCTCGGCGATCGCCGCGGCCAGCCCGGACGAGTCCGGCAGCCACCCGCCGGTGTCGACGACGGTGAACCTGCGGCCGCTCCACGTCGCGTCGTAGGCGACCCGGTCGCGGGTCACGCCCGGCACGTCCTCCACGACCGCCTCACGGCGGCCCAGGATCCGGTTGACCAGGGTGGACTTGCCGACGTTCGGCCGCCCCACCACCGCCACGACCGGCGCCGGGCCCGCGTCCTCGGGGACGTCCTCGACGACGTCCACCGTTTCGATCTCGTAATCGCTCACAATGACATCCCCGCGGGGGCCGTCAGGCCGCCCGCTCACTCATGCTCTTTGGCGAGGCGGACGATCGCCTCGATGACCTCGGCGAGGCTCAGCTCCGTCGAGTCGATCTCGTGCGCGTCCCCCGCCCTGGTCAGCGGCGACGCCTTCCGGGTGGAGTCCAGCCGGTCGCGCCGGGCCTGCTCGGCCTGCGTGACGGTCACCGACGCCCCCGGGTCGGCCGCGAGGTCCTTCGCGCGGCGACGGGCCCGCGTCTCCTCGCTGGCGGTCAGGTACACCTTGACCGGCGCGTCCGGGGCCACGACCGTGCCGATGTCGCGTCCCTCCACCACGATGGCGCCGGCCCCGATGATCTCCCGCTGCAGCTCCACGAGCCGGGTCCGGACCGCCGGGACGGAGCTGACCGCGCTGACCGCGTTCGTCACCTCGCGGGTGCGGATCGGCGCGGACACGTCCGTCCCGTCCACCGTGATCGTCGGCGCGTCCGGGTCGGTGCCGGACTCGATGACCGGCTCCGGCGCGCGGGCCGCGACGGCGGCGCCGTCCTCGACCGGCACGCCGTTGTTCAGCATCCACCACGTCATGGCGCGGTACATCGCACCGGTGTCCAGGTAGCGGAGCCCGAGCGCGCGGGCGACGCCCTTGGACGCGCTGGACTTGCCGGACCCGGAGGGGCCGTCCATGGCGATGACGAGCGGCACGATCGCTCCCTCTCTGTTCCGTTGAGGCGCCCTCCGGCGCGGGCCGCGGGCGGACCGGGCGGCGCCCAACGCCGCGCCGATGCGCGGGTGTCCCCCGGACGAGCCCCGGCGAACCAGGCTACCGGCACCGGCCCACTCCCCGCGCCGCCGCCCGCACGGCCGCGCCCCGGGCCGCGGGCTAGCCGGGCACCGACCAGCCGCGGGCGCGCAACTCCCCGGCCAGCCGTTCGGCCGCCTCCGGCACCACCGACAGCTCCAGCACGCCCAGCGGGCGGCCCGGCGAATGCTCGATCGCCACGTCCTCGATGTTGACGCCCGCGATCCCCGCCGCCTGGAAGATCATCGCGAGTTCGCCCGGCCGGTCGGGGATGACCACCTGGACGGCCGCGTAGGCGGGCTGGTCGCCGCCGTGCTTGCCCGGGATGCGGGACCGGCCCGCGTTCCCGCGCAGCAACAGATCCGCCACATGGGCGGCGGCCTCCTCGCTGCCGTCGCGCAGCAGCGACGCGGCCACCGCGAGGTCGGTCGCGACGGCCTCCAGCACGTCCGCGACCGGCGCGGAGTTCGCCGACAGGATCCCGATCCACAGCCGCGGGTCGCTGGCCGCGATCCGGGTGACGTCCCGGACGCCCTGCCCCGACAGCCCCAGCGCCACGTCGTCCGCACCGGTGAGGCGGGCGGCGACCGCCGCCGACACCACGTGCGGGCCGTGCGAGACCAGGGCGACGGCCCGGTCGTGCTCGGCGGCGTCCACCGCCACCGGCATCGCGCCGCACGACTTCGCGAGATCCGTGACGACCGCGACCGTCTCCGGCGTCGCCTCCGGGGGCGCGCACAGCGCCCACGGGCGGCCGAGGAACAGGTCCGCGCGGGCCGCGGCCGGCCCGGACCGCTCACTGCCCGCCAGAGGGTGGCCCGCCACGAACGTCGTCAGATCGCAACCCAGCTCGGCGGCCTGCGCCAGCGGCAGCGCCTTCACGCTCGCGACGTCGGTGTAGGCGGTGGCGAGGCCGCGTTTCTGCGCGTCCAGCAGCGTCACCGCCACCGCCGCCGGCGGCACCGCGAGCACCGCCAGATCGGCGGGCTCCGCCTGCGCCCCGTCCGGCAGCGCGTCACCGGCGCCCAGCTCGACCGCCAGCGCCAGCGCCGCCGCGTCCCGGTCGGTCAGCCGCACCTCCGCGCCGCGCTCCCGCATCGCCAGGGCGATCGACGTCCCGATCAGCCCCGTCCCGACAACGATGATGCGCCGCGCCACCACGTCCTCACTCACGCCGGTCACCCTACTGCGCGATGTCGAGGCGGAGGGCCGTGGCGCCGCGCAGGTAGACGTGCTGGACGTCCGAGCGGGGGCGGCCGGTCTCGATGTGGGCCATCAGCCGGATCACCCGGGGCAGCGAGCCCGGAACGGCGATCTCCGACGCGCACAGCAGCGGCACGTCGTGGAAGCCGAGCTTGCGGGCGGCGAGCGCCGGGAACTCCGCCGTCAGGTCCGGCGTGGTCGTGAAGATCACGCTGATGACGTCGTCGGTGCTCAGCTCGTTGCGGGACATCACCTCGGCGACGAGCTCCGTCGTCGCCTCCAGGATCTGGTCCCGGTCGTCGGCCTCGACCTGCGTCGCCCCGCGGACCGCGCGTACCGTCACAGCCGTTCCCCTCCTCGTGTCCGCCGGCTACAGCCCGGCGACCTTGTACAGCTCGCCGATCTCCTGCACGGACAGCGCCCGCATCGTGCCCGGCTTCAGCGCCCCGAGCCTGATCGGCCCGAACTCTATTCGGGCCAGCTGCTGGACGGGGAACCCGACCTCCTTCAGCAGCCGCCGGACGATGTGCTTGCGCCCCTCGTGCAGGGTGATCTCCACCAGCACGCGCCTGCCGACCTGGTCGAAGATCCGGAACTTGTCGGCCTTGGCGGGACCGTCGTCCAGCGTCACGCCGGCCCTCAGCCGCCTGCCGAGGTCCCGCGGGATCGGGCCGTGGATCTCGGCCAGGTAGGTCTTGGAGACCCCGTAGCTCGGGTGGGTGAGGCGGTGTGACAGCTCGCCGTCGTTGGTGAGCAGGATCAGGCCCTCGGTGTCGGTGTCCAGCCGTCCGACGTGGAACAGCCGCTCCGGCACCTCGACGTAGTCGGCGAGGGACTTGCGGCCCCGTTCGTCGGACATCGTGCTCACCACGCCGCGCGGCTTGTTGATCGCGTAGTAACGCATCTCGGAGCGGGTCTCGACCCGCATGCCGTCCACATGGATGACGGCGTGCCGCGGGTCGACGCGCTCACCGAACCGGAACACCTTCTTCCCGTCGACGGTGACGCGGCCCTCGCCGATCAGCTCCTCGCAGTGGCGGCGGCTGCCGATCCCGGCCTCGGCCAGGACCTTCTGCAGCCGCACGCCCTCGTTCTCGCTCACTGGGCCCCTCGCCTGGCGGCTCGGGGCCCGTGAGCGAACGCTGCTCTGCTTGCCTGGTTCGCTGCGTTCCTCGCCTGGGGGCTACTCGTCACTTCGCTCACGTGTCCTCAACTATGTCGTCTGGAAGGTCGTCGGGCAGGAAGGGGGCGAGCTCGGGCAGCTCGTCGAGGCCGCGGAGCCCGAGCCGCTCCAGGAAGTACCCGGTGGTGCGGTACAGGTGCGCCTGCGACTCGGGGTCCTGACCGGCGTCCTCGATCAGGCCGCGCAGCGTCAGGGTGCGCATCACCCCGTCGCTGTTGACGCCCCGGATCGCCGATACGCGGGCACGGCTCACCGGCTGCCGGTAGGCGACGACGGCGAGCGTCTCCAGGGCGGCCTGCGTGAGCCGCGCCTGCTGGCCGTCGGTGACGAACCGCTCCACGACCGGGGCGCACACGTCCCGGGTGTAGAACCGCCAGCCGCCGGCCACCTCCCTGAGGTCGAACCCGCGGCCCTGCCCGGTGTATTCCGCGGCCAGTTCCCGCAACGTCTCCGCGATCTCGCCGCGGGGGCGCTCCAGCAGCTGCGCGAGCGTCATCTCGGTGACGGGCTCGTCCACCACCAGCAGGATCGCCTCGATCGAGGCGCGCAGCCCCGGAAGCTCCGGCGCGTCCGCGCCGGGTTCCTCAGTCATCGTCTCCCTCGTCCCTCCGGTCCTTCTCGCCGTTCCGGCCGGCGTCGTCCTTCTTGGCGACGCCCTCGTAGTCGTCGCCGACCTCGATGTCGCCCTCGTCGGTGCCGACCCAGGTCACGTGCAGATCCCCGAGGGGTTCCAGCTGCTCGAACGTGACGTTCTGGTCCCGGTACAGCTCCAGCAGCGCCAGGAACCGCGCGACGACCTCGTAGGTGCCCTCGGCGTCGGACGCCAGGACGCGGAACGTCGTCCGGCGGAGCCGGCGGAGCCGTTCCACGACGATCGCGGCCTGCTCGGTGACGCTGGCCTTCGGCTGGTAGATGTGCTCGACGGAGACCGACGGCGCCTCCTTGGGCGTGAAGGCCCTGGCAGCGAGGCGGGCGAACTCCTCGGGCCCGAGGCCGAGCAGCACCTCCGGCAGCAGGTTCGCGAACCTCGGCTCCATCGGCACGACGCGCGGGAACCGGCGGCTCGCGTCGGCGATCCGCCCCGCGAACACCCGCGCGACCTCCTTGTAGGCGCGGTACTGCAGAAGCCGCGCGAACAGCAGGTCGCGGGCCTCCAGCAGGGCCAGGTCGTCCTCGTCGTCGACCTCGCCGGACGGCAGCAGCCGGGCGGCCTTGAGGTCCAGCAGGGTCGCGGCGACGAGGAGGAAGTGGCTGGCCTGGTCGAGGTCCCAGTCCTTGCCGTGGGAGTGGATGTGCGCGATGAAGTCGTCGGTGACCTTGTGCAGCGACACCTCGGTGATGTCGAGCTTGTGCTTGGAGATCAGCCCGAGCAGCAGGTCGAACGGCCCCTCGAAGTTGTCCAGGTGGACGCGGAACCCCTGTTCCTCCCCGGTCTCTTGACCGCTCCCCCGCTCCGGTTCCGGCGACGTCTCGTCCACGTCGCTCACGGTAGCGGAGGTCACCTCCCGCGCTGTGCTCACCGGCCACATCGTCCCACGCGCGGCGCGTGCTCGCACCACGGCCGGTCACGAGCGGTGACGGCGCGGACGCCCCTACCGCCCGGTCATCCGCGCGACGAGGTCCTCCGCGTCCGCCCTGGTGTACTGCCCGGAGATCATCACCGTGCCGCCGGTGATGGGGCCGCCGGACACCGAGGGCGCCGAGACGACCTTTCCTCCGACGATCATCGCGATCCGCCGGCCCGGGGAGCCCTCCGGCTGCTCGGCGGCCTTGCCGGTCAGCCGCCCGAACGCGGCGCCGTCGGCGGGGGTCAGATCCAGCTGGACGGCCCATCGGGCCTGCCCGCTCTCCGGCTCCGGCGGCACCGCCTCGATGCGCTCGACCCGGTCGACGATCATGCGTTCCGGGCCGAGCCGCAGGCAGGCGCCCTCGGTGTCCGGCACGGTCCCGGACCCGCACGGCGGCGGGGAGGTGTCCGCGACCTGCTGGAACGTCATCGGCTCGCGCAGGTCCGCCGGGCCGCCCCCGCCGCCGCCGGTGACGTCGCGGATGACGAGGAAGACCGCGGTGCCCGCCAGCAGCACGCCGAGCGTCAGGAGGGCGACGACGATCACCACCCGTTTCCCGGCCGTGCGGTCCGGCGGAGGGCCGCCGGGCGGAGGGAACGCCTCGTACGGCTGCCCGAACGGCGGCTCATAGGGCGGGCCGGAAGGAGGCGGGGGCGGTGGAGGAGGGGGGGCGGGGGGCTGGTTCACGGCGTTTCCGGTTCGTCAGTGGCCGCCGCGGGGGCGGCGTACCAGGGTGCTGTTTTCACCGTGCGCGTCGGACCTACCCGACGTGGGCCCACCTTCCGAGCACCTCTCGCGCCAGACCACGGTATGCGTTCGCCCCCATCGAGTTCGGGTCGAAGAAGGTGATCGGCTCTCCGGCGACGGTCGCGTCGGGGAACCGCACGGTGCGGTTGATGACCGTGTGGAACACCTTGTCGCCGAAGGCCTCGACGATGCGTCCGAGGACCTCGCGGGTGTGCAGGGTGCGCGAGTCGTACATGGTGCCGAGGACCCCGTCGATGACGAGTTCCGGGTTGATCCGGCCCTGCACCTTCTCGATGGTCTCCATCAGCAGCGCGACGCCCCGCATCGCGAAGTACTCGCACTCCAGCGGGATCAGCACTCCCTCGCTCGCGGCCAGCGCGTTGATGGTGAGCAGGCCGAGCGACGGCTGGCAGTCGATGAGGATGTAGTCGTAGTGCGGGATCGCCGACTTCAGCGCGCCCTGCAGGATGTACTCGCGGCCGACCTCGTGGACGAGCTGGACCTCCGCGCCGGACAGGTCGATGTTGCTCGGCAGCAGCTCCATCCCGTCGACACCGGTCTCGATGACGATGTCTTCCCACTCGGTGTCGCGTTCGAGCAGCATGTTGTGGATCGTGAGGTCGAGCTGGCGCGGGTCGCCCTTGCCCAGGCCCACCGACAGGGCGCCCTGGGGGTCGAAGTCGACGAGCAGGACACGGCGGCCGTACTCGGCGAGCGCCGCGCCCAGGTTGATGGTCGTGGTGGTCTTGCCGACGCCGCCCTTCTGGTTGCAGACGGCGACGATCCGTGCGGGCCCGTGCTCGGCCAGAGGTTCCGGTTCGGGGAACACCGGCACGGGTCGCTGAGTGGGCCCGAGGGCCCTTCTCGGATCGGTCTCTATGGTGGCGGAGGAAAGGACTCCATCCGCACCGTCAGTGCTGGTCACCAGATCCCTCCCCGGCGGCCCGGAAATGCCATCCAGAACGGGGACTCTAGGGCCGCCGGACCCGCGTCTCAAGCCGACGCGCGCCGAACGTCGCGATTTGTCGACACACCGGTTCGCCCGGTTTGTCCCCCCGGGGCCCGTCTCGCGGGCCCCGGTCAGCTCCGCGCACGCGGATGCGAGGTCGCGTAGACCTCCCGCAGCAGCTGAACGGTCACCAGCGTGTAGACCTGCGTCGTGGTCACCGAGGCGTGCCCGAGCAGCTCCTGGACCACGCGGACGTCGGCTCCGCCGTCCAGCAGATGGGTCGCGAACGAGTGCCGCAGCGTGTGCGGCGACACCTCCGACAGATGGGCCCGGTCCGCGGCGGCGCGCAGCACCATCCACGCGCCCTGCCGCGACAGCCGCCCGCCCCGCGCGTTCAGGAACAGCGCCGGGCCGCCCCGCCCCGCCCCGGCGAGTTCGGGACGCGCCCGCACCAGGTAGGCGTCCACGGCCTCGCGGGCGTAGTCGCCGATGGGCACCACCCGGGCCTTGCCGCCCTTGCCCGCCACACGGGCGAACCCGTCCCGCAGGTCGAGGTCGTCGACGTCCAGGCCGACGGCCTCCGAGATGCGCGCCCCCGACCCGTACAGCAACTCCAGCAGCGCCCGGTCGCGCAGCCCGCGCGCGGCGCCGGGGCCGCCGCCGGACGGGCCGGCGGCCGCGGCGAGAAGCCGCTCGACCTCCTCCAGCGAGATCGCCTTGGGCAGCCGCCGCGGCGGCGTCGGCGGCTTGACGTCGTGTGCGGGGTCGCCCGCGGCCAGGCCCTCACGCAGCGCGAAACGATGCAGTCCCCGGACGGCGGCGAGCGCCCGCGCCGCCGACCCCGCCGACAGCGGCGGATGGTCGTCGTCGCCCTCCCGCAGGCTCGCCAGGTACGCGCGGACGTCGTCCTCGGTGATCTCGCCGGCGGCCGTGCGGCCCCGCCCCTCCTGGACCCGCACATACCGGCGCAGGTCACGCCGGTAGGAGCTCAGGGTGTTGGCGGCCAGGCCCCGCTCGACGGCGAGGTGCCCCAGATAGGTGCGCACGGCCGAACCGAGCGCGGAACCGGCGCCGGCGTCGTCCGGGAAACGGTCGGACATGGCGGGCCGCGCGGTGCTCCGGGGGGTCGGACTCGGGGACAGTGCGGCACCTCTTCCGGCGGTGACTACGGGGACCCCGCCCATCATGCCCCCTCCCGCCGCGGACGGGGGCCCATCCCGGGGTCAGCCCTCCGGCGCGTCGACCGGGCGCAGCCCCGCGAACCCGGACGAGCGCGCGGCGTGCACGGCCAGTACCCCCATGCAGGCGATCATGTTGTGCAGGTCGCCGGCCAGCGCCTTGCGGACCGCGTCCTCCAGCGGCACCCACACGACCGGCATGTCGGCCTCCTCGTGGACCCGCTCGAAATCGATCTGGTCGGCGGGCACCTCGGCGACCCCGCGGGCCAGGAAGATCCGGACGCGCTCGTCGGTCATCCCGGGCGACGGGTACACGTCCAGCAGCGTGTCCCAGCGCTCCGCGCGGTACCCGGACTCCTCCAGCAGCTCCCGCTCGGCGAGCTTGTGCAGGGGCTCGCCGTCCACGTCCCGCAGCCCGGCGGGCGCCTCCCACAGCAGCCGCCCCACGGGATGCCGGTACTGGCGCAGCAGCAGCACCCGGTCGCGGTCGTCGAGGGCGATGACGCCGACGGAGCCGATGTGCTCGATCACGTCGCGGCCGACGACCTCGGTGCCGTCTCCACGCGGCATCTCGACCCGGTCGCTCCGGACGCCGAAAACGCGCCCCCGGTAGACCGCGGACTCCGCCACGACCCGCCACCGCTCGGGACGGTCGCGGACGTCGTCCGGGCCGAACTCCTCCGCGGGGCTCATGAGACGGTCACGTTCCCCGTCTCGCCCTCGCCCGCGCGATTCGCCGCGTAGTCGAGGGAGGCGGCGACCAGGCCGGTGAACAGCGGGTGCGGGCGCGTCGGCCGGGACCGGAACTCCGGATGCGCCTGCGTGCCGACGAAGAACGGGTGCCGGTCGCGCGGCAGCTCGACGTACTCGACCAGGCGGCCGTCGGGTGACAGGCCGGAGAACCACAGCCCCGCCTCCTCCAGCCGGTCCCGGTAGGCGTTGCTGACCTCGTAGCGGTGCCGGTGCCGCTCGGACACCTTGGCCTCCCCGTACAGCTCCCGGACGACCGACCCCTCGGCGAGGTCGGCCGGGTAGAGGCCGAGCCGCATCGTCCCGCCCATGTCGCGCTCGCCGGCGACGACGTCGAGCTGGTCGCTCATCGTGGCGATGACGGGGTCGGCGGTGGTGGCGTCGAACTCGGCGCTGCCGGCGTCGGCGAGCCCGCCGAGCGTCCGCGCCGCCTCGATCACCATGCACTGCAGGCCGAGGCAGATGCCGAGCAGCGGGACGCGGTTCTCGCGGGCGTGCCGGACGGCGCCGATCTTGCCCTCGATGCCGCGGACCCCGAACCCGCCGGGCACGAGGACGCCGTCGACTCCGTCCAGCTCCCGCTCGGCGCCCTCCGGGGTCTCGCAGTCGTCGCTCTTCACCCAGCGGATGTGGACCTTCGCGTCGTTGCCGAAACCGCCGTGCCGCAGCGCCTCGGTGACCGACAGGTAGGCGTCGGGCAGGTCGATGTACTTGCCGACCAGCGCGATCGTCACCTCCCGGGCCGGCTTGTGGACGCGCCGCAGCAGCTCGTCCCAGGCGCCCCAGTCGACGTCGCGGAACGGCAGGTCCAGGCGGCGCACCACATAGGCGTCCAGGCCCTCGGAGTGCAGCACCTTCGGGATGTCGTAGATGCTGGCCGCGTCGACGGCCGACACGACCGCCTCACGGTCCACGTCGCACATCATGCTGATCTTGTGCTTGAGCCCGTCGGTGATCGGCCGGTCGGACCGGCACACGATCGCGTCGGGCTGGATGCCGATGGAGCGCAGCGCCGCCACCGAGTGCTGCGTCGGCTTCGTCTTCAGCTCCCCCGACGGACCGATGTAGGGCAGCAGCGACACGTGCAGGAAGAAGCAGTTCTCCCGGCCGATCTCGTGCCGGATCTGGCGCACCGACTCCAGGAACGGCAGCGACTCGATGTCACCGACCGTCCCGCCCACCTCGGTGATGACGATGTCGACCGCGTTGTCGGCGGCCATCCCGATGATCCGGTCCTTGATCTCGTTCGTGATGTGCGGGATGACCTGGACGGTGTCGCCGAGGTACTCCCCGCGCCGCTCCTTCGCGATCACGTTGGAGTAGACCTGGCCGGTGGTGACGTTCGCCGAACCGTGCAGCTCGGTGTCCAGGAACCGCTCGTAGTGCCCGATGTCCAGGTCGGTCTCGGCGCCGTCGTCGGTGACGAACACCTCGCCGTGCTGGAACGGGTTCATCGTCCCGGGGTCGACGTTGAGGTAGGGGTCGAGCTTCTGCATGGTGACCCGGAGGCCGCGGAGGGTGAGGAGCCTCCCGAGGCTGGACGCCGTCAGTCCCTTGCCGAGGCTCGAGGCGACACCGCCGGTGACGAAAAGGTGCTTGGTAGGCCGTGCTCTACCAGTGGCTGCCGAAGGCAAGAAGACGCTCCCGTGGTCGTTGCGAGGCGGACGCTGCTCACTGTCCACGGGCCTCTAGCTTAACAGCCGGCTCACCGTGTCCGCCCAGGGGACACCCCCCGGACCCCGCGTGCCCGGGTCCGGGGGCCCGCGTCGAGGCGCCGCTAGAGGCGCGGGGTGGCGGCGGTGGGCATGATGGTGCGGAGCTGGCGGGTGAGCTCGTCGATCAGGGAGCGGGCCTGGTCCGCGGCGGTGCGGGCGGCGTCGCGCTCCTGGGACAGCTCGGCGATCTGCGCGCGCTGCTCGGTGACGGCCTGCGCGAGCTGGTCGACCCACTGGTCGCGCTCGGCGAGCTTCTCGGCGACGGCGTCGCGCTCCGCGGCCATCTGCCGCATGCCCGCCACGGCCTTGTCACGCTCGCGCCCGGCCTGGTCGGCCCGGCCGCGGGCCAGGGTGAGCTCGGACTCGGCACGCGCCTGGGCCTGGACGGCGGCCTCGCGGGCCCGTTCGGCCGACTCCCTGCCCTTGGCGCTGCCGTCACGTTCGCGCTCGGCCTTCTTGGCGGCCTCAAGCGACTGCGCAGCCGTGTCGAGGGCCTGCTGGCGCTCGGCCTCGGCGGCCTCGGCCCGTCCGGCGGCCTCCTGGATGCGCCGCTCGGCCTCCTGCGCCCGGCGCTCGGAGTCCAGCGCGCGGCGCTCGTTCTCCTGGGCGCGGCGCTCGGCGACCTCGGCGCGGCGGCGGGACTCATCGGTCTCGTTGCCGGCCGCGACGATGGCGTGCTGCAGGTTCTGCGCGGTCATCTCGGCGTCGGTGACCTTGGCGCGCAGCGCCGACAGCTCGGCGTGCGCGGCCTCCAGGCCCCGCGACAGCTCCGCGGCCTGCTCGGCGACGCGGTCGCGCTCGGCCTCGGCGGAGCGGCGTCCGGCGACGGCGTCCTCGACGGCGCGGAGAGCGTCGTCGCGGGCCTCGCTCATGGCGTCGCGCTGCTGGATCGCCTGGCGGACGGTGGCCTCGGCCTCGGCGACCCGGCGTTCGGCCTGCTCGACCTGGGCCTGCACCTGCTCCATCTGCGCGCGGGTCTGCTCGGCCTGCGCGCGCGCCTGGTCGGCCTGGATGCGCGCCTGCTCGGCCTGGTTGCGCGCCTGGTCGGCCTGGGCGCGTCCCTGCTGGGCCTGGTTCCAGGCGGCGGCCGCGTCCCGCTGCGCGTTCTCCTTCTCGGTCTGCAACGCGGCGATCTGGGTGACGGCCTCGTTCTGGACCTCGGCGACACGGCGGTCGACGTCGGCGTACTGCCGCTCGGCCTCGACCGCGCGGCGGTCGGCCTGCTCGGCCTGCCCGCGGGCGCGCTGCACCTCGCCCCACGCGGCGGCGGCGTCGCGCTGCGCGGCCTCCTTCTCGGCTTGGACGGCCGCGACCTGCGAGGAGACCTCGTTCTGGGCGTCGCCGAGGCGCCGCTCGGCCTCCACGGCGCGCCGCTCGGACTGCTCGGCCTGCCCGCGGGCGCGCTGCACCTCGCCCCACGCGGCGGCGGCGTCGCGCTGCGCGGCCTCCCGCTCGGCCGCGATGGCCGCGACCTGCGAGGCGATCTCGCTCTGCACCTCGTTGACCTTGCGCTCCCCGGCGGCGAGCGCGTCGCCGATGAGGTCGGCCATCTGGCGGAGCCGCTCCACCATGTCCCAGGGCTGGGCCTCGGGCTGCCCCGGCTCGGGCCGCACCATCTCACCGGTGCGGCCGTGCCGGCCCTGACCGGCCTGGGGCGGCTGCTGCGCGGCCGGGACGGGCAGCGCGGGCTTGGACATCTGGATCGGCTGCTGGGCGGCCGGAACCGGCGCCTCGGGCGTCCGGTTGGGGTCGCGCCCCATGGCGGTCCAGGGGGACCCCGCGTCCGGGACTCCGCGGGAACCGCCCGATCCGTTCAGCTCACTCACTGCTCTCCTCGCCTCACGGCTCGGTGCCACGTGAACGCCATGGCGCTGATCATCGTGGTCGCGGCCCTGCCCGCCTGGCGGCCCGTCATCTCGCTCACGTGTCTCCTCGCCTGGCGGCGCCCGGCCGCGTTCGCGGGGGTCTGTGTGCACATTTCGTTCGCTCCGCTACCGGCCCTGAGCCTCGTCGCTTCGCATCACTGAAGGCACTCTAGTCCCGACCAGCGGAACCTTTGCCCAGTTTGGGGTTTACTTTCTTGATCCTCGCAATGTATCCGCGCACGCAGGACGCCTGGTCGCGCCCTGTTCACGGCCTGCACACGACAGTCTGACGGGTGCCGCGGGTCACATCCGGTGGAACGGCGGAACGGGTGGGACAATCGCACCCCATGGAGCTTCGCACCCTTTATCCGCCCGTCGAGCCGCACGAGTCCGGGATCCTCGACGTAGGCGACGGCAACCGCATCTACTGGGAGGTCTGCGGCAATCCGGACGGCAAGCCGGCGGTGATGCTGCACGGCGGGCCGGGCGCCGGGTGCAGCCCGGAGCACCGCCGGCAGTTCGACCCGGACGCGTACCGGATCGTCCTGTTCGACCAGCGCAACTGCGGTCGGAGCCTGCCGCACGCGAGTGACCCGGCGGTGTCGCTGGAGGCGAACACCACCTGGAACCTGGTCGCCGACATGGAGAGGCTGCGCGAGCACCTGGGCATCGAGCGCTGGCTGGTGTTCGGCGGGAGCTGGGGCAGCGCGCTGTCGCTGGCGTACGCGCAGACCCATCCGGAGCGGGTGACGGAGCTGGTGCTGCGCGGCATCTTCACGCTGCGGCCGTTCGAGCTGTACTGGTTCTACCAGGAGGGCGCGTCGCTGCTGTTCCCCGATCTGTGGGAGAAGTACGTCGAGCCGATCCCCGAGGACGAGCGGGAGGACCTCATCTCCGCGTTCAGCGAGCGGCTCGCCTCCCCGGACCGGGACGTGCGCGTCGCCGCGGCCAAGGCGTGGTCGACCTGGGAGGGCTCGACGATCACGCTGCGACCGGACCCGGAGGTGGCCGGCGAGTTCGGCGAGCCCGACTACGCGGTGGCGTTCGCCCGCATCGAGAACCACTACTTCGTCAACGAGGGGTTCCTCGAGGACGAGCAGCTGATCCGCGGCGTGGACGGGATCCGCCACATCCCGGCCGTGATCGTGCAGGGCCGCTACGACGTGTGCACCCCGGTCGCCACGGCCTGGGATCTGCACCGCGCGTGGCCCGAGGCGGAGTTCCACATCGTCGACGACGCCGGCCACGCCTACAGCGAGCCGGGCATCCTGCACCGGCTGATCGAGGCGACGGACCGGTTCGCCGGACGCTGAGCGAAACCCGGTGCAACGCGCCGTTCGCAGAAGGGCTCGATAAATCGGACGCGTCGAAATGTTGTGATCGGCGAGTCCGGAATCCCGGCCGGGGACGGCGTTCGAACCATGCCCCGGCCGGGCGCATTTAAGACCGAAATCCCTCGATATCTTACCTCTGAGCTATCAGAGCCTTACCGTTCGGTCACTGAACCTGCCCCTTGAAGGTCAGTAGGGGCGGCCTCTCAGAGTCCGCGTCAACGCCTTGCCCCACACCCGCCCCAGGATGCCCGCGACCGGACGACCTCGCTCGATGCGACGTGACGTCCACCGCACCCCGGGCGTTGTCATCGAATTTGAGTGACTTACCTCACACAACCGATACACAAAACCCCTCCCGAGGCCACGACAAAACATTAAGGTGGCGTTCAGGAAGCGTCCTGGCGCCGCCGCCCGCCCGAGTGGCAGTACCTCCTGCGTAGCACGGGGAAAAGCGGATGGCCGCATGCGCGGGCCCGCACTTAATTGCACCGAATTCGACAAAGCCTAATATCTTACCCAGTGCCGCAGGTCGCTAAACATCTCGCAGATAACATTCCTCTGCGATCACGATGCGAGATTCGCTAAGTTGCCTGGACATGGCAGCGCAACCCCTGGAATCACCGACCCGACGCCCCGACGCGAACGAGACGAACGCGGACGTGCAACTCCAGGAGCCGAGCCTCGCCGACGGCCCAGAGCTTTGGCGGATGGCCCGGGACTCACGCGTCCTGGACGTCAACTCGCCGTACAGCTACACGCTTTGGTGCCGCGATTTCCCGGACACTTCAGTGGTGGCGCGCGACGCCGGCGCCCCCTGCGGTTTCATCACCGGCTACGTCCGCCCGTCCCGGCCCGACACGTTCTTCGTATGGCAGGTCGCCGTCGACCACGACCACCGCGGCCAGGGCCTGGCCCGCCGCATGCTCGACGACCTCGCCGACCGGCTCGTCCCCCGCGGCCACCGGTTCATGGAGGCCACGGTCACGCCGGACAACACCGCCTCCACCGCGATGTTCGAGTCGTTCGCCCGGGACCGCGGGTGCGAGCTCGCCCGCAGCCCGCTGTTCGGCGCGGAGCACTTCCCCGAGGGGGGACACGAGCCCGAGGTGCTCTTCCGGATCGGCCCGATCACCGACGCGAACTGATCCACCCCACTCCCCCGTCCGCTCCCCCACACAACCTGCCTGGAGGCAGACATGGACGTTTTCGCCCGCCTGGAATCGGAAGTCCGCGGCTACTGCCGAGGCTGGCCCACGGTGTTCACGACCGCGCAGGGCAGCCACATGACCGATGAGGACGGGAAAACATACCTCGATTTCTTCGCCGGCGCCGGAACTCTCAACTACGGGCACAACAACCCGCAGCTGAAACGCCGGCTGATGGACTATCTCGCGAGCGACGCGATCGTGCACAGCCTGGACATGTACACCTCGGCCAAACGGGAGTTCCTGGAACGGTTCAACGAGTACGTGCTCCAGCCGCGGGCGCTCGACTACAAAATCCAGTTCCCCGGCCCGGCGGGCAACAACTCGGTCGAGGCCGCGCTGAAACTCGCCCGCAAGTACACCGGCCGTGAGACGGTCGTCAGCTTCACCAACGCCTTCCACGGCATGACGCTCGGCGCGCTCGCCGTCACGGGGAATTCGATGAAGCGCACCGGGGCCGGCGTACCGCTCGGGCACGGCGTCGCGATGCCCTACGACAACTACCTCGACGGCAGGACGCCCGACTTCCTGCTGTTCGAGACGATGCTGGAGGACAGCGGCAGCGGCCTCGACAAGCCCGCCGCCGTCATCGTGGAGACCGTGCAGGGCGAGGGCGGCATCAACGTCGCCACCGCCGAGTGGCTGCGGGGCCTGCAGGACCTGTGCCGCCGGCAGGACATCCTGCTCATCGTCGACGACGTGCAGATGGGCTGCGGCCGCACCGGGTCCTTCTTCAGCTTCGACGAGGCCGGGATCACCCCGGACATCGTCTGCCTGTCCAAGTCGCTCAGCGGCTACGGGCTGCCGTTCGCGGTCACGCTCATGAAGCGGGAGCTGGACGTGTGGGAGCCGGGCGAGCACAACGGCACCTTCCGCGGGTTCAACCCCGCGTTCGTCACCGCCGTCGCCGCGCTGGAGGACTACTGGACCGGCGACGACATGGAGAAGCAGACCCTCGCCAAGGGCCAGCAGGTCCAGACCGCGCTGGAGTCGATCGCGCAGGCGCACGCCGGCGCCGTCGACTCCGTCCGCGGCCGCGGCCTGGCGTGGGGCCTGGTGATGAACGACGCCGAGATGGCGCCGCGGGTGTGCACCGAGGCGTTCGAGCGGGGGCTGCTGATGGAGACCTCCGGCCCGGAGGGCGAGGTGGTCAAGCTGCTGCCGCCGCTCACCACGACCGAGGCCGAACTGGCCCAGGGCCTGGAGATCATCGCGGACTCGCTGGAGGCCGTCCGCCAGAAGGTCGCCGTCTGAGAACGAGCCGGCCACGACGCACGGCTCGAGCGAACACCGTCCGCTGCCGCCGGGCCCGCCGCGGGCCCGGCCCGGGCACAGCTGGAAAGAGGAGATTCATGATCGTTCGTTCCCTTGACGAGATCATCGGCACCGAGCGCGACGTGCAGGCACCGACGTGGTGCAGCCGCCGGTTCGTGCTCGCCAAGGAGGGCGTCGGCTTCTCGATGCACGAGACGATCCTGTACGCGGGATCCGAGACCAGGATGTGGTACGCGAACCACGTCGAGGCGGTCTACTGCATCGAGGGCCAGGGAGAGCTGACCAACGACGAGACGGGCGAGAAGCACAAGATCGAGCCGGGCGTGATGTACCTGCTGGACCAGCACGAGCACCACACCCTGCGGGCTCACACGGACGTGCGGACCGTCTGCGTGTTCAACCCGCCGGTCACCGGCCGGGAGGTCCATGACGAGAACGGTGTGTACCCGCTGCTGACTGAGGAGGACGCATGAGCATCATCGAGTCCCATCCGACCATCGACGACGCCTATCCCACCCGCAAGGGCGTCGAGGCGGCGCTGCTGTACCGGCAGGACCCTGTCGTGTACGGCGCCCCGGAGGACGGGCCGATCGACGGTGCGACGCTCGACTCGTTCGAGGCCGACGGATTCCTGTCCGTCGACCAGCTCATCTCCCCGGAGGAGGTCGAGGACTACCGCGCCGAGCTGCGCCGGCTGTCCGCGGACCCGCGGATCCTGGCCGACGAGCGCACGGTGACCGAGCGGGGCTCGGACGAGGTCCGCTCGATCTTCGAGATCCACAAGATCAGCGAGGTCTTCGACCGGCTGGTCCGCGACCCCCGCGTCGTCGGCCGGGCACGGCAGCTCCTCGGGTCCGAGGTCTACGTCCACCAGAGCCGGGTCAACTCCAAGCCGGGGTTCAGCGGCAAGGAGTTCTACTGGCACTCGGACTTCGAGACCTGGCACGCCGAGGACGGCATGCCCCGGATGCGCGCGGTGAGCATATCCATCGCGCTGACGGAGAATTTCGTGCACAATGGCGGGCTAATGATTATGCCTGGCTCGCACAAGACCTTCGTGGCCTGTGTCGGGGAGACCCCGGACGACCACTACAAGGAGTCCCTGCGCGGACAGGAGATCGGGACGCCCGATCCCAACAGCTTGTCGATCCTTGCCGAAAAACACGGGATCGAGCTGTTCACAGGGTCGGCGGGCTCTGCGACCATGTTCGACTGCAACTGCATGCACGGCTCGAACGGCAACATCACGCCGTTCCCGCGCTCCAACGTGTTCATCGTCTTCAACAGCGTCGAGAACACCTGCGTCGAGCCGTTCTCGGCACCCGCACCGCGTCCGGAGTTCATCGGTGCCCGCGACTTCACACCCGTGGGCGGCTGAATGAACACAACAATTCGATAACCCCGACCCATCCTGCTCCCGCGCCCGCGGGGGGCCGCTGCGGCTCCCCGCGGGCGCGGGAGCACACCCATCCAGGAGTTCGATGATGACTTCCTCGAGACGTGACTTCCTGCGCACCGCCGTGCTGCTGTCCGCCGCGGTACCGCTGGCCGCGGCGGGCTGCTCCACGACGGATCCGGAGGAGGAGCTCGCCGGCGGCGGGACGCTGGAGAAGGCCAAGAGCGCCGGCTCGATCACCGTCGGCTTCGCCAACGAGGCGCCGTACGGCTACACCGACAAGTCCGGCAAGCTGACCGGTGAGGCGCCCGAGCTGGCGCGCGTCATCTTCAAGAAGCTCGGGATCGACGAGGTCAAGGGCGTCCAGGTGGACTTCGCCGGCCTGATCGCCGGGCTCAACGCCAGGCGGTTCGACACGATCGCCGCCGGCATGTTCATCACTCCGGAGCGCTGCGCCTCCGCGGCGTTCGCCAATCCCGAGTACGTGGCCAAGAGCGCGTTCATGGTCAAGGAGGGCAACCCCGAGGGCCTGAAGACCGCCGAGGACCCGGGCAAGAAGGGCGTCAAGGTCGGCGTGCTCACGGGCGCCGTCGAGGCCGGCTACGCCGAGAGCACCGGGGTCAAGAAGGACGACATCAAGACCTTCGCCGACCAGGCCAGCGCCTACGAGGGCCTCAAGGCCGGCCGCATCGACTGCATCTGGCTGACCCGCATCTCCCTGGCCGACCTGCTGGCCAAGCACGAGGGCGAGGGCTACGAGGTGACCGAGGCGTTCACGCCGGTCATCGACGGCAAGGAGCAGCTCGGCGCCGGCGCGTTCGCGTTCCGCAAGGCCGACGCGGACCTGCTGAAGGCCTGGAACGACGAGCTCGCGAAGCTGAAGCAGTCGAACGGGCTTCTGCCGGTCCTGCAGCCGTTCGGGTTCACCCAGGCGGAGATGCCCGGGCCGGACGACACCGCCGCGAAGTTCTGCAAGGGCTGATCCCGGGTGACGGACGTCCTCGAGAGCTACCCCCAGTGGCTCGATGGCGCGTGGCTCACCTTCCGGCTCACCGTGTTCGGCGGCGCGCTCGCGCTGGTGCTCGCTTTGATCTTCGGTCTCGCGGGCGCCTCGCGGCACGCCGGGGTACGCGTCCTGAACAGGGTGTACGTGGAGTTCTTCCGCGGTAACGCGACCCTGGTGCTGCTGTTCTGGTTCTTCTACGCGCTGCCCCTGATCGGGCTGCGGTTCACCACGATCGTGGCGGCCGTGCTGGCACTCGGCCTGAACATCGGCGCCTACGGCGCCGAGGTGGTCCGCGGCTCGATCAAGGCGGTGCCGAAGGCCCAGTACGAGGCGACGGTGGCGCTGAACTTCACGCCGTTCCAGCGGATGCGGCGGGTCCTGCTGCCGCAGGCCTTCGCGCTGATGCTGCCGCCGTTCGGCAACCTGATCATCGAGCTGATGAAGGGGACGGCCATCGTGTCCCTGGTCGGCCTGGTCGACCTGACCCGCGTCTCGAAGAACATCCAGGGCAGCAGCGGGGAGACCATCGCGGCCTTCTCGGTGGCCCTGATCCTCTACTTCGTGATCGCGCAGGTGCTGCAGCTGTTCGTCCGCTACGCCGAGCGGCGCGTGGACCGGATGCTGGGCCGCAGGCTTCCCAGTGAACCGTCGCTCGGCACGATCGCGGCCGGTGCTCCCGGAGCGGGGGTGGCGGGCTGATGAACTGGAACTGGGAATACGCAAGCGAGATCCTGCCCGATCTGCTGGACGGGCTGCGCTACACCGTCATCGCGACGCTGGTCGGCTACGTGCTCGCCCTGGTCCTGGGCCTGGTGTGGACGCTGCTGCGCCGCACGCCGTACACGGCCGTCAACCAGACGGTCCGGTGGGTCACGGAGTTCATCAGGTCGACGCCGCTGATCCCGCAGCTGTACTTCGTCTTCTTCGTCCTGCCCGCCTGGGGCATCACGATCGGGCCGTTGACGGCGGGCATCATCACGCTCGGCGTCCACTACTCGACCTACACGGCGGAGGTGTACCGGGCCGGAATCGCCGACGTCCCGAAGGGGCAGTGGGAGGCGTGCACGGCCATCAACCTGCCGAAGTCGCGGGTGTGGCTGGACGTGATCCTGCCGCAGGCGGTCCGCCGCGTGATCCCGACGCTCGGCAACTACCTGATCGCGATGTTCAAGGACTCGCCGATGCTGTTCGCGATCAACGTCGCGGAACTGCTCTTCGCCGCCAACAAGGTGGGGTCGGTGAACGGCCAGTTCCTGGAGCCGATGACGATGGTCGGCCTGTTGTTCGTCGTGGTCAGCGTCATATCCTCGATACTGGTCCGCCGCTTGGAGAGGCGCTATGCCACCAACTGACACCACACCCGAAGCCCCGACGCCCCAGGACCCGGAGGGCGGCCCGACGCCGCAGGACGCAGCGGCGGGCGAGAGCGTTCCGACGGACAAGGGCGTCTCCGCGCAGAAGACCGACGCGAAGAAGGGCGAGCCCGCCGCGGAGCTTCCGCACGGCAGCGCACCGGGCATCCGCTTCGAGAAGGTGGTCAAGCGGTTCGGCAGCAACGTCGTGCTCCGCGAACTCGACTTCACCGTGGAGCCCGGCGAGCGGGTGACGCTCATCGGGCCGAGCGGGTCGGGCAAGACCACCATCCTGCGGCTCCTGATGACGCTGGAGACCCTGAACGAGGGCGTCATCTGGATCGGCGACGAGACGCTGTGGCACATGGAGCGGGGCGGCAAGCGCGTCCCGGCCAGCCAGCGGCACCTGCACGAGATGCGCAAGCAGGTCGGCATGGTGTTCCAGCAGTTCAACCTGTTCCCCAACATGAACGTGCTGCGCAACCTCACCGAGGGGCCGGTGCGGGTGCTGGGGGTGTCCAAGGACGAGGCGTTCGAACGCGCCAGGGACCTGCTGGAGCTGGTCGGCCTCGCCGACAAGATCAACGCCCACCCGACGCAGTTGTCGGGCGGGCAGCAGCAGCGGGTGGCGATCGCCCGGGCGCTCGCCATGCAGCCCCGGGTACTGCTGCTGGACGAGGTCACTTCGGCCCTGGACCCCGAACTCGTCGTCGGAGTCCAGGACCTGCTGCGCGACATCGCGAGGCAGAGCGACCTGACCATGCTGTGCGTCACTCACGAGATGGCCTTCGCCAAGGACATCTCCGACCGGGTCCTGATGTTCGACCAGGGCCAGATCGTCGAGGAGGGTCCCCCGGACCAGATCTTCGGCGAGCCGACCGAGCAGCGCACCCGGGACTTCCTGCAGGCGGTCCTCGCTTCTTGACCGAACGGCCTCCGGCCGGCCTCCCGCAGGCAGCCCGTCGCCCGCGTCCCCGTCGCCCCGGGGACGCGGGCGGCTCTCGTTCCGGGACGGTTCCACGGGCGCGCCGCCCTCCGTGATCAACCCGCCCTGGAGAGCACCGAACGTCATTCGGTACCGTGGCGGGATGAATCGTGGAGGGGCGAGGTTGCGTTGATGGGCACATCGATCGTGGGGCTCGGGATGACCGAGCTCGGCAAGGTCTACGGGCGCAGCCCGCGGCGGCTGGCCGCCGACGCGGTGCGGCTCGCCGTGGCCGACGCGGGGCTGACGCTCGGCGACCTGGACGGGCTGCTGGTCAGCCACGGGCTGGGCGGCTCCCCCGGCATCGAGCTGGCGGGCACGCTCGGGCTCCGCGACCTGCGGCTGCTCTCGCTGATGAACGCGTTCGGAGCGACCGCCGGCGCGATGCTGGCGCACGCGGCGATGTCGGTGCTGAGCGGCTCGGCGACCACCGTCGCCTGCGTGTTCGCCGACGCGCCGCTGAAGCCGCAGAAGCCGGCCGGTTCGGCGTACGACCGCGACGCCCGCGAATGGTACGGGTTCGGCGGGATGACGGCGGCGCTCGGGCTGCGCAGCGTCAACTCGTTCTACGCCCTCGCCGCCCAGCGGCACATGACCCGCTACGGCACCACCGGCGAGCAGCTCGGCGCGATCGCCGTCTCGACCCGCGAGTGGGCCTCGCGCAACCCGCTCGCCCAGATGCGCGAGCCGATCACCCTGGCCGACCACCAGGAGTCCCGCTGGGTGTCGGAGCCGCTGCACCTGCTGGACTGCTGCCTGGTCTCCAACGGCGCGATCGCCGTCGTGGTCACGAGCGCCGACCGGGCCCGCGACCTGGCCCGGCCGCCCGTCCACCTGTGGGGCTGGGGACAGGGGCATCCGGGGCACCGCAAGGAGCGCGGCAGCGAGTTCGGCCTGACGACCGGTGCGGTCTCCTCCGGAGCGACGGCGATGAAGATGGCGGGGATCACCCCGTCCGACGTCGACGTGTGCGAGCTGTACGACTGCTACACCTACACGGTCCTGGTGTCGCTGGAGGACTACGGGTTCTGCGCCAAGGGCGAGGGCGGCGCGTTCGCCGCGTCGGGCGCGCTCGGCCCCGGCGGGTCGCTGCCGACCAACACCGGCGGCGGCCAGCTCTCGGCGTACTACATGTGGGGCATGACGCCGCTGTCGGAGGCCGTGATCCAGGCGCGCGGGGACGGCGGCGAGCGGCAGGCCCCGTCCAATGACGTGATCCTGGTCAGCGGGAACGGCGGCATCCTCGACCACCACTCCACGCTCATCGTCAGCCCGCACGAGAAGGGGGCCCGGGCATGAACATCGGTGTTCTGCGGCGGGACGGCCGCACCGACCCGTTCTTCGACGGCACCGCCGCCGGGAGGCTCGTCATCAGGCGCTGCGAGGCGTGCGACCGCTGGTTCGCCCCGGATGAGGCCGGCTGCCCCGGCTGCGGGAACGAGGACCTCGGCTGGGCCGAGGCGAGCGGCGAGGCGACTCTGGTGACCTGGACCGTCACCCATGCGCGGAACGCCGATCAGCCCCCCGCCCACCTCGCGCTGGTCGAGCTGGTGGAGGGCCCCTGGCTGCACGCCCGCCTGGACGGCGTCGACCCCGCGTCCCTGCGCGAGGGCCTCCCCCTCCGGGCGGCGTTCGTGCACCCGGACGAGGGCGAGTCGTACGTCCTGTTCCGCCACTAGACCGAATGCCATTCGGTCCGTTAGCGTCTGGGGTCATGAACACCGAGGTCTGCGCACGGTTCGGCATAGAGTTCCCGCTGTTCGCCTTCAGTCACTGCCGCGACGTCGTCGCCGCCGTGACCAACGCGGGCGGCTTCGGCGTCCTCGGGGCGGTCGCCTACAGCCCCGACCGCCTCGAAGAGGAACTGCGCTGGATCGACGACCACGTGAACGGCCGCCCCTACGGCGTGGACGTCCTGGTCCCCGGCAAGATCGACAAGGCGGCGGAGGGCGGCGGCGGCCTCGACGCCATGCTCGCCGCGATCCCCGACGAGCACTGGAACTTCCTCACCGGCCTCTTCGCCAAGTACGACGTCCCGCTGCCGGACTTCGAGCAGGCCAAGCGGTCCAACGCGCGCGGCGGCGCGCAGGTCACCAAGGAGGGCGCGACCGAGCTGATCGACGTGTCACTCGCCCACCCCATCGGCCTCATCGCCAGCGCCCTCGGCACCCCTCCCCCGCTCATGGTGGAGAAGGCGAAGGCCGCCGGTATCCCCGTCGCCGCCCTCGTCGGCACGTCCGAGCACGCCCGCCGCCAGGTCGCCGCCGGCGTCGACCTGATCGTCGCGCAGGGCGGCGAGGCCGGCGGGCACACCGGCGAGATCTCCACGATGGTCCTCGTCCCCGAGGTGGTCGACACCGTCGCCCCGGTGCCCGTCCTCGCCGCGGGCGGCATCGCCACGGGACGCCAGATGGCCGCCGCCCTCGCCCTCGGCGCGTCCGGCGTCTGGTGCGGCTCGGTCTGGCTCACCACCGAGGAGGCGGAAACCTCCGGTCCGGTGAAGGAGAAGATGCTCGCGGCCACGTCCCGCGACACGATCCGCTCCCGGTCCCGCACCGGCAAGCCCGCCCGCCAGCTCCGCTCCGCCTGGACGGAGGAGTGGGAGGGCCCCGCGAGCCCCGGCCCCCTCGGCATGCCCCTCCAGATGATCGTCGCCGAGGGCGCCATGCGGCAGATCACCAAGATCGCCGAGTCCGGCAACCCGGGCGCCCGGCAGCTCGCCAACTACTTCGTCGGCCAGTGCGTCGGCCTCATGAACACCGTGAAGCCCGCCCGCCAGGTCGTCTACGACATGGTCGAGGACTTCGCCGGCGCCGTGGAGCGCCTCAACGCCATCACCGGCGAAGACTGACTCATCGCAGCGGGGCGGGCCGGGAAACCGCATCCACACGGAGGCAAGTTGGGGAGTGCCGCCGCGGATTCGTCCAGTGTGGGAGCCTTCGATGATGGTCGACTCGGCCGCGCGGGGGCGCGCGGCGCCCCTCTCGACCCGGCGGCGGCTTTCGGAGGTCGCAGCGTGACGTGCTGGCGCGCTACGGGATCACGGCGAAGCCGATGGACGGGGAACTCGCGCGCGTACGGCGACCGGTGCAGATGATCTGGGGTGAGCGGGATCCGTTCGGGCAGGAGAAGAGCGGACGCCGCGCCGCGGCGATCATGCGGGACGCCGAGTTGCACCTCGTCCCGGGCGGTCACGCGCCCTGGCTGTACCAGGCCCGGCAGGTCGGCGCGCTGATGCGGCGCTTCCTGGACGATCGCGGCGGCGCGTGACCGCGGCCGGCGACCGGCAGAACACGAACACCGATGAGCAAGGGAGGAACCCGCCATGGCCGTCGAGACACCGATACAGGAGCAGATCCGCGGCGAGTGGGAGACGATCGCGCCCGGGTTCGACGAATACCTCACCCCGGGGAACATCCGGCACGGCGAAGCGGTGCTCCGCCCGCTGGGCATCCGTCCCGGGACGCGCTTCCTGGACGTGGCGGCCGGAAGCGGCGCACTGAGCATCCCCGCCGCGCGTCTGGGCGCGGAGGTGGTGGCGACCGACATCGCACCGGCGATGATCCAGCGACTCGGCGCCCGCGCCGAGGCGGAAGGCCTGACGAACATCGAGGGCCGGGTCATGGACGGTCAGGCCCTGGAGTTCGCGGACGGCGCCTTCGACGTGTCCGCGTCCCAGCACGGCGTGTCGCTGTTCCCGGACCTGAGCGGCGGGCTCGCCGAGATGGTGCGCGTGACCAGGCCCGGAGGGACGGTGCTCGTCGTCGCGTTCGGGGCACTCCACAAGGCCGAGTTCCTCGGATTCTTCATGGGCGCCGTCCAGGCGGTCGCACCCGCCGCCATGCCACCGATGGAAACGCCACCGCCGTTCCGTCTGGCCGACCCGGATCTGTTCCGGGAACATCTCGTCGCGGCGGGGCTCACCGGCGCCACCGTGGACACGATCACCTGGGACATGCCCGTCGAGTCCGCGGCGCACCTGTGGAACCTGGTCACGGCGAGCAACCCGATCGGGGCACGGCTGGCCTCGGGCCTGACCGCGGAGGCGCGCGACGACGTGCACCGGGTGTTGGACGGACTCCTGCGCGAACGCTCGGGCGGCGAGCCCGGAGCGGTCCTGCACGCGGAGATCAACGTCGGCACCGGCACGAAGTGAGGCCCGCCGCGGGACGATGGCGGGCCCGCGGCGGCGCCTCGGTCCGGCGGTCACGTCCACCCCGTCCGACGGCACGCTCCGGTTGACGCCGAGAGCGCCTCGAACGAAGATCGGCACCGTCCTGGCACCTGCTGCGTCCGGAGGGAGCGATGACCATGGAGAAGCGTCCGCTGAAGGGCCACGTCGCGCTGGTCGCGGATGGGACGCGCGGAGGCGGGCGGGGCGTCGCCGTCCAGCTCGGGGCCGCCGGGAAGCCGGAGCCCGCTACGGCCCGCCCGCCCGCGGCGGCCCGTCGATGACGAGACGGCCCTCGTGGGCGGTCACCCGCGTCCCGAAGGCCGCGCAGGCCCCGGTGAAACGCTCGGCGATCCACTGGCGGTCGGCGTCACCGGCGAGGCTCGTGTGGCCGAATCCGAGCCGCAGCGGCACGGCCTCGATCCGGGACGGGCCCGCGCGGCCGAGCGTGACCAGGAACAGCAACCCGAGGTCGTTGCGGAGCAGCTCGCTGACGACGTAATCGTCGATGAGGTCGCCCATGTCGAAGATGACGGGCCAGGCGACTCCGTGAAAGACGTGCGCCGAACTGCCGGCGATGAGCGTCGCACCGGCGTCCACCAGGGCCCTGGCCGCCCGCCGGACGTAGAGCAGCGGCTCCTGCGTCATGTTCGGGCCCCAGTGCGGCAGGACGAGCACCGCGTCGTTGCCCGCGCGGAGGCGCCGGATCTGCTCCAGAAGGCGCTCCGGCACGCCTCTCTCCAGCTCGACGAGGGCGACGCCCGGCCTGCCGGGCCCGACGGCGAAGTCGGAGGGATGGTCGGTGATCCCCACGACCGCGACGTTGACGCCTTCCGCTTCCAGGACGACGCTCTCCCGCGCCTCCTCGGGGCTCGAACCCGCGCCGGCGGCCCGGATGCCCGCCCTCTCCAGGTGGTCGAGCGTGTCCTCCAGCGCGTCCGGGCCATAGTCGAGCGCGTGGTTGTTGGCGAGCGTCACGCAGTCCACGCCGAGGTCGGTGAGAGCCCCGACCGCATCCGGGGGCGCCCGGAAGTGGAAGGGCTTGCCCGGCGCCTCCCAGCGCCTGCCGCGGGCGGACACGCAGCACTCCAGGTTCAGCAGGGCGAGGTCGGCTTCCGCGAAGACCTCGCGCACGCCGGCGGAGAACAGTCCGTGCGGGCCGGAGGCGGCGATCTCGTCCGCCACTCCCCGGCCCAGCATGGTGTCACCGGCGAGCGCCACTGTGACGGCCATCGGCTCCCCCGATCGACGGCGGTGTCCCACACCCCCTACCCGCCGGGGCGGGGCCGCTCACGGGGAGGCACGGAACTCGTCGCGATCGCGGTGGAACGCGCCGTCCGCGCTAGGAGAGCGGCCGCCCCGGGCCCTTCCTGACCTGCTCGACGAACAGGCCGGCCAGCGCGTGATGCCCGGCGGCGGTCGGGTGATAGCTGCGCGGCTCGGCCTCGAGCGCCGACAGGTTCAGCGCCAGGCCGTTCATGTACGGGTCGCTGCTGCCCACCTCGTGGCCGGCGAACGCGCTGTAGGCGTCGGCGAACTCGACGCTGCCCCGGCCGTTCCGGGCGGCGATCTTCGCGTCCGCCTCCAGTGCGGACTGCCGGATCAGCCGGCCCAGGTCGTAGGCCCGCGCGTTCAGCCACCGCTGGTCGGACACGGTGATGTTGTCCCCGTCCACGCCGCTGACCTCGGAGAACGCCTTCGGGTACCCCATCACGATCACCCGTGCGCGCGGCGCCTTCGCTGTGATCTTGTCGAGCAGCGCGGGGAGGCTCGTGCGCAGTTCGGCCATCCGCCCGGCGACGTCCTCGCCCTGCCGGGTGCAGTCCTTGCTCCACGGCAGCTTGACGACGCACCCGGCGAGCACCTTGGAGAACCCGACGTCGTTGCCGCCGATGCTCAGGGTGACCAGGCTGGTGTCAGGGCCGATGCGGCCGATCTGCGGTGGTTCCCCGCCCCGCCCCTTCAGCACATCGGCCGTCGTCGCGCCGGAGCACGCCCAGAACGCGCTGCCCTTCGCGAACCGGAAGGCCTTCGAGACCTCGTGGTAGTACGCCTTGGACGTCCGGTGGCACCGGTCGAGAGGGTTGTGGTCGGCCACGCTCGCCTCCGCGCCGACGCCCGACGAGTACGAATCCCCCAACGCGACATAAGAGCCCCAAGTGGCGGCTTCGACCGGCGTGAGCGCCCTTTCGGTCGCCACCGGATCGGCGCGCACATCGGGCCCCGGCTCGTGGCACCCGCTGCCGAAGACCTTGCACCGCGCCGCCGGCAGCGCCACCAGCGGGACGACGCCCAGGGCCAGCAGCACCACCAGGACGGCGACGGCGAGGCCCCGTTCGCCGAATCGGTCCCGGACCCACACCACCGGGCTGATCATCGTCCTCCTTCACGTCCATGGGGCAGACGTCCATGAGGCGCTCCAGGTTCCCGCCTTTACGTTGTAGATCAACAACCGGGCTACGGCCGGCCGAGCGGCGCCCACATGACCAGGCGCGGGCCCAGCTCGTGCAGGCCCGCCTCGATCTCGGCGTTCCAGTACGACCTGATCCCCGGCCCCCACCGCTCCTCGGGCAGCGCGGCGAAGCCGTGCGCGGCGTACCAGGGCCCGTTCCACGCGACGTCCCGGAACGTCAGCAGGCTGACCCCGGGCGACCCCGCCTCGGCGGCCCGCGCCATCACCGCGCCGAGCAGCCGGACACCGATCCCCTTGCCCGTCAGGTCGCCGCGCACCGAGATCTGCTCCAGGTGCGCCGCGCCGTCGACCTCCTCGACCGCCGCGAAACCCACCGGCGGATCACCGGCCACGACGATCTCCGCGTCCTTGCCCGTCATCTGGCCCGTCATCTGCTCGATCACGGTCGGCCCCGGAGGGAACACGATCCCGATCTCGGCGAACATCGCATCGCCCGAACTCTCGATCGACGCCAGCCCCGGCAGATCCTCGGGCCGCGCCGGACGAACCTCATACTCCATCCCGCGATGGTAGAACGCCGCCAGGGGCGATCCGTCCGCGCCCTTCCGGCCGGGACCCGCCGCGCAGGCGTCCCCCCGCCCTGGAGTTCCGCGACGTGTGGTTCGGCTACCGGCCGCCGCGGCCGGTGCTGCGGGGAGTCCCGTTCGAGGTGCCGCCGCGCGGCCATGCGGCCCCACCGGCCGCTCCGGCGCGGGCAAGTCGACGATCTTCGCGCACGGCGTGTACCGGCGGCTCGGCTACCGGCCGGTGGAGGATCGCGTCATGCTCGCCTTCACCTGACGCCGCCGCGCGTCCCCTATTTGACGCCCGCCTCCTTCATGTCTCGGAGTTCGCGTTTGAGTTCCTTGATCTCGTCGCGGAGGCGGGCGGCGAGCTCGAACTGGAGGTCGGCGGCGGCCTGGTGCATCTGCGCGGTCATCTGCTCGATGAGGGCCTCCATCTCCTCGCGGGGGCGTTCCCCGACGAGGTCGGCGGCGTGGCGGCCGACCTCCCTGGTGCGGGACGCGAGGCCGGGGACGGGGGCCTTGCCGCGGCTCTGCTGGCGGCCGGCGCCGCCGAGGAGGGTCTCGGTGTCGGCGTCCTCGCGGACGAGGGAGTCGAGGATGTCGGCGATGCGCTTGCGGAGGGCCTGCGGCTCGATGCCGTGCTCGTCGTTGTAGGCCTGCTGCTTGGCCCGGCGGCGGTTGGTCTCGTCGATCGCGCGTTCCATCGACGGGGTGACCGTGTCGGCGTACATGTGGACCTGGCCGGAGACGTTGCGGGCCGCGCGGCCGATCGTCTGGATGAGGGACGTCTCCGAGCGCAGGAAGCCCTCCTTGTCGGCGTCGAGGATCGCGACGAGGGACACCTCGGGCAGGTCGAGGCCCTCACGGAGCAGGTTGATGCCGACCAGCACGTCGAACTCGCCGGCGCGCAGCTCGCGGAGCAGCTCGATGCGGCGCAGCGTGTCGACCTCGCTGTGCAGGTAGCGGACCTGGATGCCGAGTTCGAGGAGGTAGTCGGTGAGGTCCTCGGACATCTTCTTGGTGAGGGTGGTGACGAGGACGCGTTCGTCGCGTTCGGTGCGCTCGCGGATCTCGTGGATGAGGTCGTCGATCTGCCCCTTGGTCGGCTTCACGACGATCTCGGGGTCGATGAGGCCGGTCGGGCGGATGACCTGCTCGACGACGTCGCCCTTGACGCGGTTCATCTCGTAGGAGCCGGGCGTGGCGGACAGGTAGACGGTCTGGCCGATGCGGTCGAGGAACTCCTCCCATTTGAGGGGCCGGTTGTCCATGGCGGACGGCAGCCGGAAGCCGTGCTCGACCAGCATCCGCTTGCGGGACGCGTCGCCCTCGTACATCGCGCCGATCTGCGGGACGGTCTGGTGGGATTCGTCGATGACGAGGAGGAAGTCCTCGGGGAAGTAGTCGAGGAGGGTGTTGGGGGCGGTGCCGGCGCCGCGGCCGTCGATGTGGCGGGAGTAGTTCTCGATGCCGGAGCAGGTGCCGACCTGCCGCATCATCTCGATGTCGTAGGCGGTGCGCATGCGCAGGCGCTGCGCCTCCAGCATCTTGCCCTGCCGTTCCATGACGGCGAGGGCGTCCTCCAGTTCGGCCTCGATGTCGCGGATGGCCCGCTCCATCCGCTCGGGGCCGGCGACGTAGTGGGAGGCGGGGAAGACGTACAGCTCCTCGTCCTCGGTGATCACCTCGCCGGTGAGGGGGTGAAGGGTGGCGAGCTTCTCGATCTCGTCGCCGAACATCTCGATGCGGACGGCGAGTTCCTCGTACTGCGGGATGATCTCGACGGTGTCGCCGCGGACCCGGAACGTGCCGCGGGTGAACGCGAGGTCGTTGCGGGTGTACTGCATGCCGACGAGCTGCCGGAGCAGGTCGTCGCGGTCGATCTCCTGGCCGACGCGGAGGCGGACCATGCGGTCGACGTACTCCTGCGGGGTGCCGAGGCCGTAGATGCAGGAGACGGACGCGACGACGACGGTGTCGCGGCGGGTGAGCAGCGAGTTGGTCGCCGAGTGCCGCAGCCGGTCGACCTCGTCGTTGATCGAGGAGTCCTTCTCGATGTAGGTGTCGGTCTGCGGGATGTACGCCTCGGGCTGGTAGTAGTCGTAGTAGGAGACGAAGTACTCGACGGCGTTGTGCGGCATCATCTCGCGCAGCTCGTTGGCGAACTGGGCGGCGAGGGTCTTGTTCGGCTGCATGACCAGGACGGGCCGCTGCACCTTCTCCACCAGCCACGCGATCGTGGCGGTCTTGCCCGTGCCGGTGGCGCCGAGCAGCACGTTGTCCTTGTCGCCGCCGTCGATGCGGGCGGCGAGGGCGGCGATCGCCGCCGGCTGGTCGCCCGACGGCGTCATCTCCGTGACGACCTCGAACGGCGCCACGCGGCGCCGCAGATCCGTGATCGGCCGCATCGTCGCCTCTTCCCCTCGGTCCGGATCCGTCCGGCGTTCTCCCCTGCCCCACCACTGTATTCAGCGGGTAGGACAATCTATATCCGAGCAGGTCAGGACGCCGGCAGCGGAATCTTGGCGCGGACGGCGTAGCCGCCCCGGCGGGGACCGGCCTCGAAGGTGCCGCCGAGGGCGGTGACGCGCTCGCGGAGCCCGACCAGGCCGTTCCCGCCGCTCGGGAGCCGGTGGTCGGGACGGGCCGTGGGCGGGTCGTTGGCGATCTCCACCTCGATGGCCCCGGGCAGGAGGCCGAGGTCGACGCGGGTGTCGGCGGCGCCGGCGTGCTTGTGGACGTTGGTCAGCGCCTCCTGGACGAGGCGGTAGACCGTCCGCCCGACGGCGGCGGGCATGGGTTTCTCGTCACCGCGCACCGACAGGTCGACGCGGAGGCCGGCGGCACCGGACTGCCCGACGAGTTCGCGGACGTGGGCGAGGGTCACGGCCTCATACGGCAGTGCCTGCTCGCCCTGCCTGAGGACCCCGATGACGTGGCGGAGCTCCTCCAGGGCCTGGCGCCCCATGTCCCCGATCACGGTCGCGGTCTCGGCGGCCCGCACCGGGTCGCGGACGGCGGTCGCCTTGAGCGCCCCCGCGTGCACGACCATGACGCTGATCCTGTTGGCGACCACGTCGTGCATCTCCCGGGCGATGCGGGTCCGTTCCTCTCCCCGCGCGCGCTCTGCGAGGAGGTGCTGTTCCCGTTCGAGGCGCGCCGCGCGTTCCTGGAGCGATACAAGGAGTTGCTTGCGCGCACCCATGTACAGGCCGAGCAGGACGGGGACGGCGATGAACGCGACACCGAAGATGGCCTGCGCGATGAACGCCTCGTTGCCCGCCGTCGGCGAGGGGAGGGCGAGCGAGAAGGCGTAACCGAAGACGGCGATGGTCAGCACCGTCCGGCGGGACGCGGTATAGGCCGCGAGCGAGTACAGGATGACGAGCGCGGAGAACACCCCCGCACCGGCGACCGTGCCGAAGACCACCATGAACAGCGCGAGCCCCACGGGGTGGACGCGGCGCAGGACCGCGGCCAGGCCGAGGATGACGCTGCACACCGACACGACCGGCGGCGGCAGCCAGAACTCCTGCTCGGCGAACCACAGGAACGTTCCGTCGGCTGCGGCCAGAGCCACGGCGAGGGAGACGTCGAGCGCGCGTGACCTCCGTGTCGGCCACGCCGCCGACCACCAGCCCCGCGCGCGCATGCGATGAGCCTATAGCGAGCCGCAGGCCGCCAGGGTCGTCCCGGCGGGACGGTAAGGGCGGCCGTCCCCCGGGGGAACGCGAATCGCCCTTACCACGGGCCTTTCCCGCCCTCCGGGTGCTGTGGTTACCATGACGGCGCCGACCGTGCCGTCCGAAGGGGACGGCCCCGCGCGCCCCCGCAGCGCCATCGGCGCCGACCTGGGACGGGGAAACCGCAGAACATGACCCGCTTCGCCAACTGGCTCGGGAAGAACGCCGACGCCGTGATCGCGCTCGTGCTCGCCGTCACCGTCGCCGTGATCGGCGTCGGGGTGAACCTGCCGAACGAGGCGGAGATCACCAACAGCGCGATCCTGGCCGTCATCGGCCTGCTGGCGACGTCGGTCCTGCGGGACCGCAGCCGCCGCATCCCGGTCGAGGCGGAGGTCCGTGACACGCTGCGCGCGTCCTCGACCACCCTGGACGACCTGAGCGGCAGGCTGAGCCACATCGAGGGGTTCGAGAACGTCCTGTCCGACACCAAGCGCACCCTGGACGAGACCACGGTCGTCCGCGTCATCAGCGGGACGCAGGTGGCGCAGGTCCTCGAAGAGGCGCGCCGCGACACCGACCGGTGGTTCTTCAAAGGCGGGACGGGCACCTACATCCGTGCGCGGACACTGCCCGAGTGCGTGGCGGCGGCGCGCAGAGAGCGCCGGACGCTGCTGTTCCGCCTGGAGATCCTCGACCCCACCGACGTGGAGGTCTGCGAGGCGTACGCGCGTCACCGCCGCTCGGTGTCGGACGGCCCGGACGCGACGGGCGAGCCGTGGACGCTGGACCGCACCCGCAAGGAGGCCTACGCCACGCTCCTCGCGGCGTGCTGGCACAAGCAGCGGTTCGCGATGCTCGACATCGACATCGGCCTGGCGCGGACGATGACGACGCTGCGGTACGACCTGGCGGCGTCCCGGGTCGTGGTGACCCGCGACGACCCGCGCGGCGAGGCGCTGGTCGTGGACAGCAACAAGTTCTACTACAGCTGGGTGAGCGCGGAGCTGCAGACGAGCCTCGACCAGGCGCGCCGCGTGCCCGTCGAGCAGGCGCGGCTGGCGCCGCTGGACGACGAGCCGACCGTCGAGGAGGCCCGCAAGCTCTTCGAGGTGATCGGGATCGATCTCCCGCAGGGCTACACCGACCGTGACGTCATCGAGGTCATCCGCAAGGCGCTGCGGGCCAAGGATCCCTACGAGTGACGCGAGTGATGGGGCCGCCGGAGTGAGGTACGAGGAGATCCGCGAGGACATCCGGGCCGGTACAGCGGCGCGGACGCTGCCGGCGTGGGCCGGGCGCGTCATGGACGACGTCGCGGCGGGCCGCTCGCACGTCCCGGCCGTGCGCCATCCGCTGGGCTTCGTCTGCCTTCCCGTGGAGCGCAGCGGCGACTTCGGCGTGTGCCTGCACATCTGGACGCCGGAGGTGCGCCCGGCCCCGTCGACCACGTCCCCGGTGCACTGCCACAGCTGGGATCTGCTGAGCTTCGTCCTGTACGGGACGGTGCGGAACGTGCGCATGGAGATAGCCGAGGGGCCGGGCGGGACGTCCGGCCGGGACCCCGCCGGCGAGACGCGGCAGATCTTCGAGGTCGTCAGCGCGGACGGCGTGGACGAGCTGAAGGCGACCGGGCGCACCGTCCGCTGCTCTCCCGGCCGTTCCATCGCACACCGGACCGGCGAGTCGTACACGCTGCCGGCGGGCGTGTTCCACACCACGCTCATCGAGGACGGCATGGACGCCGCGACGGTCGCGCTGGGGCGCCGGACGCCCGGCGGCGGCGATCTGTCGCTCGGGCCTCCGGGCGTTCCCTCGCACCGGGTGCACCGTTCACGCTCCGGCCATGCCGACACCGTGCGCGCGCTGCGGCGTTCCGCTCGCAGGATCGCGTCCGCGCATCCGCCTCCCGCTCCCTCCCCCGCGGCGCCCGCCGCCCTGCCCGGCAAGCGTCCCACCTCTGATCCGCACGCGCGGCACCACCGCTCGGCGCGCCGGTAGCCCGGCGCCGGACCCGACTGGAGAAGGCCCGATGAGATCCACGACCCCGTCACCGGCCCTTCCGGTCGATCTCTCCGAGGCCCGCCGCGTGGCGGTGGACGCGGCGGTGGCGGCGGGGGCGCTGCTGTCCGCCGGGATGGGCGGGCCTTTGGACGTCCGGCCGAAGGGCCCGGGCGGGGACGTGGTGACCGCGCTGGACACGGCCGCCGAGGAACTGATCGTCGGGCGGCTCCGGGCGGCGTATCCGGGGCACCGCATCATCGCCGAGGAGTCCGGGGTCCTCGAAGGGGCGCCCGGTGAGGAGATGCTCTGGCTCGTCGATCCGCTGGACGGCACCAACAACGTCGCGATCGGCATGCCGGTGTACGCGGTGGGTCTGGCGCTGTGCGCGCGCGCAGAGCCCGTCCTGGGCGTCGTCCACGACCCGGCGGCGGGACGGACGTGGTCGGCGGTGCGCGGGAGGGGCGCCCTGGGGCCGGACGGGGAGCCGCTGACGCTGGCCGATCGTCCGCGGCCGGGGCGGGACGACAACCCCGTCCTGGCATGGACGCAAGGGCATCAGGTCGCCTCGGACGACCCCGTGGCGTTCGCGCTGCGTTCGGCCATTGAGGGGCAGTGCGCGCGGATGCTGCAGCTGTGGGCGCCGCTGGTGGCGTGGGCGATGCTGGCGCGCGGCGACATCGACGGGATCGTCGGCTACCTGCCCGAGATCGTGGATCTGCCCGCCGGGGCGCTGCTGGCCGCGGAGGCGGGAGCCGAGCTGCGCCGCCTGGACGGGCGGCCGTACGCGCTGGGCGTCGACCGCCCGGCGTCCGAGCTCGGTTTCGTGGCGGCGCGCCCGGAACTGCTCGACCGCCTCCTGGCGACCACGGCGAGGATCACGAACCGGGACGGCCGCGTCCGCCTCACCCGGTGAATCCGGCCCTGTGAGGCACGGCGAGTCTCGGCCGGTGAGCCTCGGCCCGTGATGGTCAGCCGGTCAGCAGGAGCGCCGGGACGGTGGCCGCACAGCCCGCCACGGCCAGGACGGCCCCCGTCAGCACGAACTTGCGCATCGGGACCCTGACGTCCCACCGGCGGCACCACTCGAACCACAGCAGCGTGGCGAGCGACCCCCACGGTGTGATGACGGGCCCCACGTTCGTCCCGATGAGCAGCGACAGAAGCTGGTCCTTGTTCGCCGCGGGCACGGCCGGCTCCCCCGCCACGTAGGCGGGGAGGTTGTTGAGGACGTTCGACAGTCCCGCACCGGCGAACGCGGCCCGGAACGCACCCACGACACCGTCGTCCCCGCCCATGACGGCGCGCATCACGTCGTCCAGCCCGAACCGCTCCAGCGTCGGCACGACCAGGAACAGGCCGGTGACGAACACCATGAGCTGCCACGGGATGAGCGCGGGACGCAGCGCCGCCCGGTCGCGGACGGCGAACGCGGCGGCGGCCACGGCGGCGGCGGCGGTCGCGGCGATGCCGAGCTGGATCCCGGTGTGCACGCCGGCGAGGATCGCGCCGATGAACATCAGGCAGGCGAGCCCGGTCGCCGAGAACAGCACCCGGTCCCGGACGGGCGCGGGTGCGGGCGGGTCGTAGGAGTCGGCGCCGCGCATCCGCCGCCGCCAGTAGAACGCCCACAGCAGCGCCATCGTGACCGCCAGGGCCGCGAGCTGCGGCGCCCACATGCGGGCGGCGAACGCGCGGGTACCCAGCGCGACGCGGTCGGCGGCGAGCAGGTTCGTCAGGTTCGACACCGGCAGCAGAAGGCTGGCGGTGTTGGCCAGCCACACCGTCGTCATGGCCAGCGGGAGGGTCGCGATCCGCGCGCGCGCCGCCAGCGCCAGCATGACGGGCGTCAGCAGCACCGCGGTCGTGTCGAGGTTGAGGAAGATGGTGGTGAGCGAGGCGAACGCCACGCACAGCAGGAACAGGACCGCGTAGTTGCCGCGTCCCGCCCGCGCCATCCGCTGCGCGATCGCGTCGAAGACCCCGGCCGCCTTGGTGAGCTCCGCCAGGACGATGACGCTGAACAGGAACAGCAGCAGCGGCGCAATCCGCTCGACGCTGGAGCGCGCCGTGCCGGCCGGCAGCAGGCCGGTGGCGACGAACACCAGGCCGAGGACGAGCACCCCGACACGGATCCAGTCCAGAACGCCCAGCCGTCCGGCCGCGCGGCGCAGGATCTCGATCCGGGGTGACACGCGCGACATGATCCCATAGGCGGCCCGGGGCACTGCTTTCGTCGCCCCGCCGCGCGATACTGGCGGAATGACGACCCACGGCGGCCACCCCAGGCAGGAGCGTCCGACCGACTTCTTCATCAGCTACTCCCCCGCGGACGAGCGGTGGGCGTCCTGGATCGCCTGGCAGCTGGAGGCGGCCGGGCACCGGACGATGATGCAGGCGTGGGACTTCGTGCCCGGCACCAACTTCATCGACTTCATGGACCGGGGCCTGTCGGAGGCCAGGGCCGTCGTCGCGGTGCTGTCGCGCAACTACCTGCGGTCCCGGTACGGGCGGATGGAGTGGATGGCGGCGCTGCGGGCCGACCCGGACGACCCGGCCCGCAAACTGGTCACGGTCCGCATCGAGGACTGCCCGATCGACGGGCTGCTGTCCACGATCACCTACGTGGACCTCGTGGGCGTCGACGACCCGGACGAGGCGCGCCGGATGCTGATGCGGCGCATCGGCGAGGCCCTCGCCGGCCATGCGCGCCCCCAGAACGGCCCCGGCTTCCCCGGAACGGGCCGGGCCGTTCCCGGTGGCCCCGGCGACCGGGAACCCCTCCAGGGCCGTCTGGAGGACGCCGGCGGCGGCCGGCCGGATCCGGCCGGTGAGCGGCCCGCGCGGCGGGCGCCCGTGGCGGCGCCGGCGTTCCCCGCCGCCGGCGGCGGCGGGGAGGAGCCGCGCGAGCGGCTGAGCGTCCTGCACGTCGCCGGGCCCCGGTTCGGGCGGACGCTCGCCGAGCCCGGCGAGCCCACCACCGCCACCGAGCTGCAGGACCGCATCTGGAGCGACGTGACGCGGCTGGCCGACTCCGGCGTGCCGCGCCCCGACCTGCTCCTCGTCACCGGCAACATCACCCACTCGGGCAGCCGCAAGGAGTTCGCCGAGGCGCTGTCGTTCCTGACGAGCCTGCGCGCCCTGCTCGGGCTGGAGGCGCAGCGCGTCGTGGTCGTCCCCGGCACCCACGACGTCACCCGCGCGGCCTGCCAGGCCTACTTCTCCAGCTGCGAGGCCGACGACATCGAGCCGCAGCCGCCGTACTGGCCCAAATGGCGGCACTACGCAGGTCTGTTCAAGGAGTTCTACCAGGGCATCGACGCGCTCATCTTCGACAGCGCCCAGCCGTGGACGCTGTTCCCCGTCCCCGACCTGCGGGTCGCGGTCGCCGGCCTCAACTCGACGCTGCCGCAGACGCACCGCGAGGAGGACCGGTACGGGCAGGTCGGCCGGGCGCAGGCCGCCTGGTTCAACGAGCGGCTCCGGCACTTCGAGGACGACGGCTGGCTCCGCCTCGCCGCGGTCGAGCACACGCCGATCTCCGGGGAGCCCGGCGCGCTGCGCGACCCCGAGACCGTCGAGATGCTCCTCGGCGGCCACGTCAACCTGTTCTTCCAGGGGACGGAGTCGGAGTTCGGCGCGATCCCCCTGCTGGGCGGCGGCGTCCCGTCCGTCCCGGCGCTCGGGCCCGGCCGCCACCAGATCGTGGTCGTGGAGCGCGACGGCCTGCGGCGGTGGATCCCCGAGGACGCCGAACGGCGCGGCCCCGAACGTCTCGAACGGTCCTGGGCGAACGCCGCGGGCACGTTCCCCCCGCCGCGCGCCGAGACGCCGCCGGCTCCGCCCGTCCCGGAACTCGGGCCGGGGGCGGGCCGCGCCGCCGACCCGGTCCCCGACCCCGCGGCGCGGCTCCTCGACCGCCTGACGGAGGCGTGCGAGACGCGGTTCGAACGCGCGACGATCCGGCGCATCGTCCCGCCGCCGCGTGAGGACGGCCGGTCGGACCCGCCGCACCTGCTGCTCACCCACCTGGAGGACGGGTTCGTCCGGCAGTACCGCATCGGCGCGCATGTGGGCCAGGTGACCGAGGCGGACGTCGACGCGTTCGTCCGGCATGTGCACGCCGACGGCACCGACCACGGGTCCGAACTGGTGTATCTGGGCCCCGCGCCCGCCCGGTCACTGCGCGACGACGCGCTGCGGCGCGGCATCCGCGTGCGGAGCCTCACCGAGTTCCAGGGCCTCGTCGACCTCTCCGAATACGTGACGGCGCAGACGGGACGGCTCTCCGCGGGCGGCCTGTACCCGCCGGCCCTGTACGTCCCGCAGCGCTACCGGGAACTCGACCGGCTCGGCACCGGCGCGCCGGCCGGGCCGCGGGACGGTGAGCGCGGCCGCCCGCCCGGCGCCGATCCGGGCCGGGACGTCCACGACGACGTGGTCGGCGAGATGCTGCGGCTGCTGGCCGCCGACCACGGCCGGTTCCTGCTGCTGCTCGGCGACTTCGGCCGCGGGAAGACGTTCGCGCTGCGCGAGCTGGCCCGCCGCATCCCCGAGGAACTGCCGCACGTCATCCCGATCCTCATCGAGCTGCGGGCCCTCGACAAGGCGCACTCGGTGGACGGCCTCGTCGCCGCGCATCTCGCCAACCACGGCGAGGAGCTGATCGACCTCAAGGCGTTCCACTACATGCTCCGCCAGGGGCGCATCGTCCTGCTCTTCGACGGGTTCGACGAGCTGGTGACGCGGATGACCTACGACCAGGCCGCCGACCACCTCGACACGCTGCTGCAGGCCGCCCAGGACAAGGCCAAGATCGTGGTGGCGAGCCGCACGCAGCACTTCAAGTCGCAGGCGCAGGTGCTGACCGCGCTCGGCGAGAAGGTCGGCGTGCTGCCGCACCGGCGCGTCCTCGGCCTGGAGGACTTCACACCCCCGCAGGTCCGCTCGTACCTGGTCAACCGGTACGGGGACGAGGGCGCGGCCGAAGCGCGCCTGGCCCTGCTCGCGGGCATCGGGGAACTGCTGGTGCTGACGTCCAACCCGCGGATGCTGTCGTTCATCGCCGACCTGCCCGAGGAACGGCTCCGCGCCGTGGCGCAGGCACGCCGGGCCGTCAGCCCCGCCGACCTCTACCACGAGATCCTGTCGTCGTGGCTGGCGTACGAGGCCGACCGGGTCGGCGGGTCGGGCGGGCCGTCCGGGCTGAAGGCCGAGGACATGTGGCGGGCCGTCGGGACGCTCGCGCTGCGGCTGTGGGAGGGCAACGAGCAGTTCCTCCGCCTCGCCGAGCTCGCCGACGTCGCCGACACCCTCACCGGCCTCGCGGGCGGCCGCATGTCGCCGCACCAGGTGACGCACGCCGTCGGCGCCGGGAGCCTCCTCGTCCGCACCGCGGAGGGCCTGTTCGGATTCATCCACACGTCGGTGATGGAGTGGCTCGTCGCGCGGCACATCGCGGACGAGTTCGAACGGGACGCGGCGCCGGCCGCGCTGGGCGGGCGCGCGCTCACCCAGCTCATCGTCGACTTCCTCTGCGACCTCGCCGACACCCGCGCCTGCCAGGAATGGGCGGCCGCGGTGCTCGCCGACCCCGGCGCCGACGACATCGCCCGCGCCAACGCCATCCGCATCACGACACGGCTGCGCACCCCGGCGCGCACCGACCTGCGCGGCGCGCGCCTGCAAGGCGAGGACCTGTCCTACCGCGACCTGCAGGAGGTCGACCTGACCGGCGCCGACCTCACCGACGCGCAGCTCGTCGGCGCCAACCTGTCCCGCGCCGTCCTGCGCGACGCGTCCCTGGCCGGGGCCCGCCTCGACGAGGCCACGCTGACCGGAGCCGACCTGCGCGGCGCCGACCTGTCACGCGCCCGGCTCGCCCGCGCCGACCTGCGCGACGTCGCCGTCGAAGGCGGACGCTGGACGCGCGCCGCCCTCGTGGACGCCACGCTCCCCGAACGCGTCGCGAACGCACCGGAACTGCGGGAGGCGGCCATCGCGCCCGGCCGCCCCATCGACATCCAGGTCGCCCCCGCCGGCGTCGGCGTCCCCTACGGCTTCCACTTCCAGACCAGCCGCCTCCCCCAGCCGCTCGCCTACAGCCCCGGCGGCTCGGTCCTGGCCGTGGGCTGCGAGGACGGCGGCGTCCTCGTCTGCGACGCCGTCACCGGCACCCCCCTGCGCACCCTCCAGGGCCACACCGACCGCGCCTACGCGGTGGCGTTCGACTCCGCCGGGAACCTGCTGGCCAGCGGGTCCGCGGACGGCACCGTCCGGCTGTGGGACCTCGCCACCGGGCACACCGCCCACACCTTCACCGTCCACCCGGAGGGCGTGTGGCCGGTCGTCGCCGGCGGGCGCTCCCCGTCGCACGGCGACCTCCTCGCGGCGGGCGCCGCCGACGGGACCGTCCGCGTGTGGGACACCGCGACCGGCGCCCTGCTGCACGAGCTGACCGGGCACACCGCGCCCGTCTACACGGCCGTGTTCGACCCGATGGGCTCGCTCATGGTCACCGGCGACGCCGGCGGCACCCTGCGCGTCTGGGACCTCGCCGGCGGGACCCTGCTGCGCGAGCTGACCGGCCACCGCGGCGCCGTGTTCCGGGCCGTGTTCCACCCGGACGGCTCCATCCTGGCGGCCGGGGACGAGGCGGGCGTCGTCCGGCTCTGGGACATCCGCACCGGCGAGATCCGGCAGGAACTCCTCGGCCACACCGGACGCGTCTACGCCATCGCGTTCCACCCGGGCGGGAACCTCCTCGTCACCGGCGACACCGACGCGTCCGTCCGGCTCTGGGAGGACGGCCGCCACCGCGCGACGCTGTCCGGCCACGAGGGCGGCATCTACCAGGCGGCGTTCAGCCCCGACGGCGGCCGCCTCGCCACCGCCGACAGCGCCGGATCCGTCCGGCTGTGGGACCCGAGGACGGGCCGGCAGCGCCTCGAACTGGCCGGGCACCGCGGCGCCGTGTGGCCGTTCGCGTTCCGCCCCGACGGCGCCCAGCTCGCCACCAGCAGCAACGACGGGACGGCCCGGCTGTGGGACGCCGAGACCGGGCAGTGCCGCGTCGTGCTGCGCGGCCACGGCCGCCGCGTCACCGGCGTCACCTTCAGCCCGGACGGCGGCATGCTCGCCGGCAGCGGCAACGACGGCCTCGTCCGGCTCTGGGACCCACGCACCGGCCGGATGATCCGCGAGCTGCGCGGCGTCGCCGACAACCTCACCTCCGCGACCTTCAACACCCGCGACTCCCAGCTCGCCACCGCCACCAACGACGGCGGCGTCCACCTGTGGCAGGCCGGGACCGGCACCTTCGAACGCGAGCTGAACGTGGAGACCGACCACGTCTGGGCGCACGCGTTCGCGCCCGCCGGCGACGTCCTCGCCACCGCCAACGACGACGACACCGTCCGCCTCTGGTACTGGACGACCGGCCGCGAGGTCGTGAACCTCGCCGACCACCGGGGCCGGGTCCGCAGCATCGACTTCCAGCCCGCCTCCGCCGGCACCGGCGCCCTGGTCGCCACCGGCTGCGACGACGGCCTCGTCCGCCTGTGGCACCCCCGCACCGGCGAACTCACCGCCGAACTCGAAGGCCACGACGACCGCGTCTACCGCGTGACGTTCTCGCCGTCCGGCGAAACCCTCGCCAGCGCGAGCAACGACGGAACCGTCCGCCTCTGGGACCCGTCCACCGGCGAAGCGCTGCACACCCTCACCGGCCACACCGGCCGCCTGTGGACGACGGCGTTCCACCCGTCCGGGACGCTGCTCGTGAGCGCGGGCGACGACATGGTCGTCCGCCTCTGGGACCCGTCCACCGGCGAAGCGCTGCACACCCTCACCGGCCACACCCGCCGCGTCTGGTCGGCCGCGTTCAGCCCGGACGGCTCACTGCTCGCCACCGCGGGCGACGACGGCGCCATCATCCTCTGGGACGTCGGCGCCGGCACCGGCGCCGGCACCGCCCCCACGCGCCGCGCGACCCTCCTCGGCCTGTCCGAAGGCTGGGCCGCGCTGGCCCCCGACGGCCGCTACAAGTGGGAGGGCAACGCCACCGCCGAATTCTGGTACGCCGTCGGCATGTGCCGCTTCGAACCCGGCGAACTGGACCCCTACCTCCCCGACGTCCACCGGCTTCCCCTCGACGCCCCGTTCTAGGCGGCCGCCCTGCGGGCCAGGGTCTCCCAGAGGGCGTCGACCTGGGCTTTCAGGGCGTCGAGGGTGCCGGAGTTGTCGATGACGCGGGTCGCGACGGCGCGGCGGTCCGCGCGGGACGCCTGATTCGCCATACGGGCGCGGGCGTCTTCCTCGGTCATGCCGCGGCGGGCGACGAGACGGTCGAGCTGGACATCCTCCGGGGCGTCCACGACGACGACCTCGTCGTACATGGGGGCCAGGCCGTTCTCCGCGAGGAGCGGGACGTCGTACACGACGACCGCCCCGTCGGGGGCGGCGTCCATCAGCTCCTGCATCCGCTCCCCCACCAGCGGGTGGACGATCGCGTTCAGCGCGGCGAGGCGGCCGGCGTCGGCGAACACGATCCGGCCGACCTTCTCGCGGTCGAGGCCGCCGGACGGCAGCAGCACGTCCTCGCCGAACTCCGCCACGACGGCGGCGAGGCCCGGCGTGCCCGGCTCCACCACCTCCCGGGCGATCTTGTCGGCGTCGATGACCACGGCGCCGCGTTCGGCGAGCCGCGCCGACACCTGGCTCTTGCCCGACCCGATCCCGCCGGTGAGTCCCACTTTCAGCACGCGCTCACCCTAGCGGCCGCCCGGTCACCCGGTCCCGGCGGGCACGAGGGGCTTGCGCATGTGCACGAGGGTGAGGTGCGCGGCGACGCGCTCCCGGTGCGTCTCGGAGTAGCCGAGGCGCCGGTACAGGCGCAGGTTCGTCTCGCTGAGGTGCCCGGTGAACAGCACGCAGGCGTCGGCGCGCCCGGCCACCTCGTCCTCCAGCGCGGCGAGGAGCCGCCGCCCGATGCCGCGGCCCTGCAGGTCGGGGACGACCACGAGCCGCCCCACCAGGCACGTGTGGTCGCTGAACCGGGCGCGGACCGCCCCGGCGAGACGGCCGCCCAGCACCGCCTTCAAAACCACCGCGTCACCCGACAGCACCTTCCGGAGCTGCTCGGCCGACTCGACCAGCGGGGGGATGAACGGGTCGCCGTACAGCTGCGCCTCCGCGACGTAGGCGGCGCGCTGGACGGTCAGGATCTCCCCGGCGTCCTGCGGGCCGGCCCGCTCGACCGCGACCGTCGGTTCGCTCATGGGACGACCCTAGCGGCGCGGGGCCCCCGGGTCTGCTCAGCGCCCGATCCGGATGGTCACCGCGACCGGGTAGTGGTCGGAGGCCTCCGAGGCCGGCACGTTGTACTCGGTGACGAGGATGCCGTCCGACCCGAAGATCCAGTCGGTGCGGGCGCCGTCGGACCTGGTGGGGGACGAGTCGTTGCCGATCGCGGTGCTGCGCAGGTCCGTGCCGTCGGTCATCGCCGCCAGTTCCGGGCTGCCCGGCCCGGCGTTGAAGTCGCCGCCGATCAGGGTGCGGGGCGCGCCGCCCCAGGCCCGCAGCAGCGCCGCGATCGAGCGGACCCGCTCGTCGGACTGGTCCTCGCCGCCCTCCAGGTGCGTCGACCACACGTCCATCGTGGTGCCGCCGACGCCGAGCCGCGCCCACACGTAGCCGCGGATCTGCGACCAGTCGCCGCGCGGCCACCGGCCCGTCCCCGAACTGCGCACCGGCAGCGACGTCAGGATCGCGTTGCCGAACTGGCCGTCGGCGGCGGGGCCCCAGATCAGCTTCATGCCGAGGCGCCGCGACAGCCACACGCCGACGTCGGCGGTGCCCGACAGCAGCGACCCGCGGCTGGCCTCCTGCAGCAGGACGACCTGCGCGCGCTGCTCCTCGATGACGCGGGCGATGCCCTCCGGGTCGAGGCGGCCGGCCTGGTTGACCGCGTCGTGGATGTTGTAGCTGAGCACCCGGACATGCCCCGGCACTGGCCCCGCCTGCGCCTTCCCGTCCGGCGCGGCCACCGAGAACACCAGGGTGCCGGCCAGCAGGGCGAGCGCGGCGGCGCCGGCGGTGAGGGCGCGCAGCGGCGCGCGGGCGGGCAGCGGGCCGCCGCGGGCCGAGGCGATGGCGGCGAGCGCGCCGAGCGCGATCCCGGCGAGGCCGGGCAGCAGATTGTTCGGGAACGGCAGCGGTGAGACGGCGCTGACCTGGTACGGGACGAGGATCGCGGCGATCAGCAGGCCGCCGAGCGCGGCGCCGGCGTCCACCCGCCACACCGGCCCGCCGGTGCCGGCGCGCCGCAGCGGCGCACGGCACGCCACCGCCAGCAGCCACGCCGACAGCACCTGCCCGAGGATCACGATGGGCACGACCTCGATGCCGGAGATCGCGTAGGTCCCGGCGACGGCGCCGGCGCCGACCCCGAGGACGGTGCCGCCGAGCACGCACACACCGCCCGGCACCGCCCGGACGGCGAGGCCGGACGCGAGGAACGCCAGCGCGAGGCCCTGCCCGACGACGATCGTGACGTGCGCGGCCGTCAGCGACTGCCAGCCGGACGACGCCACGAACGCGGGGCTGGACAGCACGAGGATCTGCAGCGCCAGGAACGGCCCGAACGCGGCCGCGCCGAGCGCGTCCCGCCAGGACACCCCGGGCGCGGTGACCGGCCCGGACGCCGTCTCCCGGTAGAGCGCGGCGGCTCCGACGCCGACGAACGCCAGGCACGCCAGCCACGGCCCGACGCCGTCACGCCACACGGGGTCCCAGGTGGCGAAGCACATCCGCACCGCGGCGTCGATCGACAGGCCCGCGACGGTGGCGGTGGCGAACCCGACGCCGGACAGGCCGCGGGCGCCCTCGTACAGCGCCGCGACGGCGATCATGCCGATGGCGGTGCCGGCGAACGCCAGCCAGGTGCGCGGGTCGATGGCCTGCGCGAGCAGCCGGACGGCGAACAGGCCGCCGACCGCGGCGAGCAGCAGGCCGCGGGGGCCGACGGCTCGGCGGATCAGCGGCGAGGTGAACCCGGCGAGGTACACGACCAGCACTCCGCCGGCGGCGGCCGCGATGCCGGTCTGGTCGGCGAAATGGTCGAGCTGGGGCAGCGAGAACCGCAGTGTCTGCGCGAGGACCGCGACGGTGACCGCGATCAGCGCGAGCCTGGCGGGGCCCTGCGGGACGATGGAGGGCCCGGACGCGGCGGGGCCGCCGGTCCTGGCGCCGGCGTCTGTGCTGGCGTCTGTGCTGGCCAATTGAACGAGTGCTCCCGGGGACGAGCGGACCTGCGGGACGGGTGAGCGCTTCGGGGGCGACGGGTCACACGGGCACCGCCGGAGTCACGTGGCCGTCCGACATCATGGTGACGTAACCGAAGCACGGCCGGAGGCCGATCCCGAAAGATCGTTCTCCGGCCGTGTCGAGGATATCGGGCGACCTCCGCACCCGGGCGGTCTGGCCTTCCGGGGCATGCGCCGCCGGTGCGGCGGACCGTCACCGGGTTTCCTTCCTCCGGCGTTCCGGGCGCGGATCGCGTCCGCACGCGGCCCGCCGGAGGAAGGGACGGGCCTACTGGCCGCCGGAGAGCTTCTCCCGCAGCGCCGCGAGAGCCTCGTCGGTGGCCAGTGCGCCACCGGTCGTCTCGCTCTCGCCGCCGCCGGAGTAGGAGGTCTCGCCACCGCCACCGCCGCCACCGCCGGCGGCACCGCTGCTCGCGGGCTCGGCACCGGCCTCGGCCTCGGCCTTGCGGGCCTCCTCGATCTGCTTGCGGTGGGCGTCGAAGCGGGACCGGGCCTCGGCGTACTGCCGCTCCCAGGTCTCACGCTGCTCGTCGAAGCCCTCCAGCCATTCGCCGGTGTCGGCGTCGAAGCCCTCGGGGTACTTGTAGTTGCCCTGGTCGTCGTACTCGGCGGGCATGCCGTACAGCGTCGGGTCGAAGTCCTCTTCCTCGACGCCGGCGGCGCCCTCGTTGGCCTGCTTGAGCGACAGGCTGATGCGGCGCCGGTCGAGGTCGATGTCGATGATCTTCACGAAGATCTCGTCGCCGACCTGCACGACCTGCTCGGGGATCTCCACGTGACGCTCGGCCAGCTCGGAGATGTGCACCAGGCCCTCGATGCCCTCCTCGACGCGGACGAACGCACCGAACGGCACCAGCTTGGTGACGCGTCCCGGGACGACCTGCCCGATCTGGTGGGTGCGGGCGAACTGCTGCCACGGGTCTTCCTGCGTCGCCTTGAGCGACAGCGAGACCCGCTCGCGCTCCATGTCGACGTCCAGGACCTCGACCGTGACCTCCTGGCCCACCTCGACGACCTCGGACGGGTGGTCGATGTGCTTCCAGGACAGTTCGGAGACGTGCACCAGCCCGTCGACGCCGCCGAGGTCGACGAACGCGCCGAAGTTGACGATCGAGGACACGACGCCCTTGCGGACCTGGCCCTTCTGCAGCGTGTTGAGGAAGGTCTGGCGGACCTCGCTCTGCGTCTGCTCCAGCCAGGCGCGGCGGGACAGCACCACGTTGTTGCGGTTCTTGTCCAGCTCGATGATCTTGGCCTCGAGCTCGCGGCCGACATACGGCTGCAGGTCGCGGACCCGGCGCATCTCGACCAGCGACGCTGGCAGGAAGCCCCGCAGGCCGATGTCGAGGATCAGGCCGCCCTTGACGACCTCGATGACCGTGCCGGTGACGATGCCGTCCTCGTCCTTGATCTTCTCGATCGTGCCCCAGGCGCGCTCGTACTGGGCGCGCTTCTTGGACAGGATCAGCCGGCCCTCCTTGTCCTCCTTCTGGAGGACGAGGGCCTCGACGTGGTCTCCGGTGGAGACGACCTCGTTCGGGTCGACGTCATGCTTGATGGACAGCTCACGCGAGGGAATGACGCCCTCGGTCTTGTAGCCGATGTCGAGGAGGACCTCGTCACGATCGACCTTGACGACAGTGCCTTCGACAATGTCGCCGTCGTTGAAGTACTTGATGGTCTCATCGATCGCGGCGAGGAAGGCTTCCTCGGACCCGATGTCGTTGACCGCTACCTGCGGGGTGGTCGAGGTGGCCTCGGTGCTGCTCGTCATGTGTCGGCTGGCTCCGGTACGGACAGTGAAGTCGTATGGGTTCTGCGCGGAGGGCCGTTTTCCGCCCTGCCGAGGACCGGAAGGGAACGCGGACCATGCCGCGTCAGTACACCGAACCGTTGTCGCCGACCTGACCGAGCGCGAGCCTGCTCCGTCCGAAGCGCGCGCAGGCCCACAGCGCAGCGATCAGGATATGGGACCAATCTCCCGTGGTCAATCCAGCCTCGGGCGAGTCGCGCGGCCCGGCCGTCAGTACGTCCGCGCACGGCCCCGGTACTCCTTGGCCAGACGGTACTCGGCCGCCTTGGGAAACGTCACGGTGTTCGGGTCTCCGTCAGATGTGTACCGCTCATGCGGGTTCTTGTCCAGCTGTTCGAGCCACGCGGTGGAGCAGTACTTCTTGCAGTCGTTCTCCGCGATCTTGCCTTCGGATCGGATCCGGTTGATCTCCCACCGGTCGAATTCCTCGTCGAACGGCGACGCCGACGGCCGCCAGCCGGCGACGAAGTTGCCCTGGAAGCCGTATCTGCCGTCCGCCTTCTCGGCCCACGCGAGCTTCTCCGGCAGGGCCCCGTACGGGTACGCCAGCGTGGTCGTGTGCCGCCCGGTCAGCTGGACGACCCGGTCCTCGATCTCCCCGATCTCCTCTCGCACCTCCTTCTGGGACATGCCGGAGAGGTTGGGGTGGTTCATCGTGTGGTTGCCGAGCTCGTACCCGTGCTGCTGGAGCCATTTCAGCGCGGTCGCCGCCTGCGCGTCCTCCATCCCGAACAGCTCCCTGGTCATGAAGAACGTCGCGACCGGCCGGAAGCCGGGGTTCTCCGCCGCGACACGCTGGATGATCGCCACGGCGGTGCCGCCCTTCGGCCGCCCCTGCGGGTCCAGCGCGAAATGATCGGGGGTGCCGTCGTCGAACGTCAGCACGACGGGGTGCTTGCCGGCCGGGACGTTGAACCGCCCGCCGACGAACTCCGCGGCCGTGATCGGGCAGTAGCCGTCCTTGGCGAGCCGTGTCAGCTCGTCGTACAGCTCTTTGGCCGACCGGTCCAGCGGCCGCTCGGGCTTCTCAACGATCCGGTGGTACATCAGCACCGGCACCTGGCCGAGCTCGTTCGCCTTGGCCGCCGCCGCCCCGGGCGCCGCCGCCCGGATCGGCGCGCTCGCCGACACCGACGGCGACCCGCTCCCGGGAGCGGGCGTGGCCCCCGCTTTGGCCGGGCGCGCGGTGGGCGTCGTCTTGGACGCGGCCCCGGCCCGCTCGGCCGCGTCCTCCTTGTCGCGCCCCCGCCGGTCCCCTGGGAGCGTCAGTCCCAGGACCACGGCGCAGACGATCACGACTCCAGCGATCTTGTGAAGCAGAGGCACGCTACCCCCCGCCGGTCGACCCCAACAGGAACCGGGGACAGCGTACGGGTCCCCGGACATCTACGGACACCCACTCCCGTACCCGCATGATCCCCACACCCCACCCCCGCCCCGCCCCACATCCCACCAAGTCGTATTTACTCAGGGGCAGCATTCACCCAGAGACCGCATTCACTCAGCGGCCGGTGTCCTCAGGAGCCGGTGTCCTCAGAAGCCCATGTCCTCACGAGTCGGCGTCCTCAGAAGTCCGGGTCCTCAGAGGCCGGTGTCCTCGGAGGTCCGTGTCCTCAAGGGCCGGTGTCGGCCGTCGGGTTCCCAGCCGCGCCCGACCACCCCAGCCGCCACCGCAACCACGCAACGACCAAAACCGTCGCGATCGCGTCCGAAGGCAGGTTTCGAGCCTGCGAGAAACCTGATCGCGCAGCGAGCCGCCAGGCGAGCCGAAGCGATGCAGCGATCGCACCGCAGTTCCCGCCGAAGGAGGGCCCCCAGGGCCCGACCGCCAAGGGAAATGCAAGAAACTAATGCGCTGCTTCCTGCCAGGTGCGGCCCGTGCCCATGGAGACGCCGAGTGGGGCTCGGAGGTCGTAGGCTCCGGCCATCTCGGTGCTCACCAGGGACTTGAGGTCGTCGAGTTCGCCGGCGGCGACTTCGAAGACGAGCTCGTCGTGGACCTGGAGGAGCATCCGGGACGCCAGGCCGGCGGCGCGGAGGGCGCGGTCGACGTTGAGGCCGGCGACCTTGATGATGTCGGCCGCCGATCCCTGGATGGGGGCGTTGAGCGCCATCCGCTCGGCCATCTCGCGGCGCTGCCGGTTGTCGGAGTTGAGGTCGGGCAGGTAGCGGCGGCGGCCGAGGATCGTCTCGGTGTAGCCGTCCTGCCTGGCCTTGGCGACGATGTCGCGCAGGTAGTCGCGGACACCGCCGAACTGCTCGAAGTACTCCTCCATGAGGCCGCGGGCCTCGTCGGGGGAGATCCGCAGCTGCTGCGAGAGCCCGTACGCCGACAGGCCGTAGGCGAGGCCGTAGTTCATCGCCTTGATGCGGGCGCGCAGTTCGGAGTCGATCTGCTCGGGCGGCAGCCCGAACACGCGGGACGCGGTGATGGTGTGGAAGTCGGCGCCGGTGCCGAACGCGTCCAGGAGCGCCTCGTCCTCCGACAGGTGCGCCATGATGCGCAGCTCGATCTGCGAGTAGTCGGCCGTCAGGAGCGACTCGTAGGGCGCGCCCACGACGAACGCCTCGCGGATCTGGCGGCCTTCGGCGGTGCGGATCGGGATGTTCTGCAGGTTCGGGTCGGTGGACGACAGCCGGCCCGTCGCGGCGATCATCTGGTTGAACGTGGTGTGGATGCGGCCGGCGTCGTCGGCCATCGGGATGAGGGAGTCGACGATGCTCTTGAGCTTGGCGACCTCCCGCCAGCGCAGGATGTGGTCGAGGACGGGGTGCGGGTCCTTCTCCGCGAGGTTCGTCAGGGCCTCGGAGTCGGTGGTGTAGCCGGTCTTGGTGCGCTTGGTCTTCGGCAGGTTCAGCTCGTCGAACAGGACCTGCTGCACCTGCTTGGGCGATCCGAGGTTGAATTCGCGGCCGACGGCCGAGTGGGCCAGTTGCTCCTGCTCCTTGACCTGGCCGCCGAGGGACGCGGACATCTCCGCGAGATGGCCGGTGTCGACCGCGATTCCGGCGCGCTCCATGTCGGCCAGGACGCGGACGAGCGGCAACTCCACCTCGTGCAGCAGCCGGGTCGCGCCGCGCTTGTCGAGATCCTTGTCGAGGACGTCGGCCAGCTCGGTGACGGCGCGCGCGCGGACCGCGAGGGCCTGCGCCGCCTCCACCTCGCCGGAGCCGTCGAGGGTGAGCTGCCCCGTTTCCTCGGTCTCGCTGCGCAGCTCGCGGTGCAGGTAGCGCAGGGCGAGGTCGGCCAGGTCGAACGTCCGCTGCCCCGGCAGTGCCAGGTAGGCGGCGAGCGCGGTGTCGCTGGTGACGCCCTCCAGCGTCATGCCGCGGGCCGCGAACGCCAGCATCGGCCCCTTGGCCTCGTGGATCGCCTTGGGACGCGCGGCCTCGGCGAGGTAGGCGGCCAGGGCGCGCTCGTCGTCCTCGATCAGCTCGGCCGGGTCGAGATGAACGGCCGGCCCCTTCTTGGACGCCAGGGCCAGCGCGGTGATCTCACCGGTTCCGCGGCCCCAGGAGCCGGTGACGGCGATGCCGAGCCGGTCGCCGGCGTTGGTCTCCAGCCAGGCGCCGAGGGCGCCGGGTTCCAGTGCGTCCACCTCGACGTCGAAGCCTTCGTCGGCCTCCGGCTCGGCCGCCGACAGCGTCGCGTACAGCCGCTCGCGCAGCACCCGGAACTGCAGCGAGTCGAACAGGGTGTGGATCTCCTCGCGGTCCCACTGGCCCATCGTCAGCTGCGGCGGCGTCAGCTCCAGCCCGACCTCGGTGTCGAGCTTGTTGATCTGGTGGTTGCGCAGCACCCCGGCGAGGTGCTCGCGCAGGTTGTCGCCCGCCTTGCCCTTGATCTCCTCCACCCGGTCGACGAGGGTGCCGAGGTCGCCGTACTTGGCCAGCCACTTGGCGGCGGTCTTCGGGCCGACGCCGGGCACGCCGGGCAGGTTGTCGCTGCTCTCCCCCACCAGCGCGGCCAGTTCCCGGTACCGCTCGGGCGGGACGCCGTACTTCGCCTCGACGGCGCCCGGGTCCATCCGCGACAGCTCCGACACGCCGCGGATGGGGTAAAGGATCGTGACGTCGTCGTTGACGAGCTGGAACGCGTCCCGGTCGCCGGTGACGATCAGCGTCTCCAGGCCGGCCTGCGTGGCCTGGACCGACAGCGTGGCGATGATGTCGTCCGCCTCGAACCCGGCGACCGACAGCCGCGGGATGCGCAGCGCGTCCAGCACCTCGAAGATCAGGCTGACCTGGCTGCGGAACTCGTCCGGCGTCTTCTGCCGGCCCGCCTTGTACTCCACGTACTGCTCGTGCCGGAACGTCGGCTCGGAGCGGTCGAACGCCACCGCGATATGGGTGGGCCGCTCGTCCCGCATGACGTTGATGAGCATCGAGGTGAAGCCGTACACGGCGTTGGTCGGCTGCCCGTCGGTCGTGGAGAAGTTCTCCACGGGCAACGCGAAGAACGCCCGGTAGGCCAGAGAATGCCCGTCGAGCAGGAGAAGCCGGTCACGCTTGTCAGGGGTCGCTGCTGTCGTCGCCACACCAGGACTCTAGTCTGCGCGTACGACAGTTTTGTGGAGGCGTAAGTGACTGACAACCCCGGGACGCAGCCCGCCGTGAATCCCGCCGGCTCCGGACCGGACGCGTACGGCGACCTGGGCAAGGCCATGGGCATCGAGTGCCTGGAGGCCTCGCCCGAACGCGTCGTGGGCCGCATGCCCGTCAAGGGCAACACCCAGCCGTTCGGGCTCCTGCACGGCGGCGCGTCGTGCGTTCTGGCCGAGTCGATCGGGTCGACCGGCGCGGCGCTGCACGCCGGCGCCGGCCGCATCGCCGTCGGCATCGAGATCAACGCCACCCACCACCGGTCCGCGACCGAGGGGTACGTCACCGGTGTGGCGACCCGCACCCACGGCGGCCGCACCCTCGCCACCTACGACATCGTGATCACCGACGACGAGGGCCGGCGGGTCTGCACCGCGCGGCTCACCTGCATGCTGCGGGACGCGCCCGGCGGCTGATCCGCGCTTTCTTTGCGATGCGCGCCCCCCGGTCTGTACCGTGGATCGGAACGGCCCGGGATCACCGAGTAGACAACGTACGCGCCCGGGGAAGGTTCGTACGGCCCCAAAGGTGATCCCGGGCCCCTTTCGGACGCGGAGCCGCCGATGCCGGGCGGCATTCCACGCGGCGCGCGGCATTTCACGAAACGGTCACATCAGATCACGACTCGGCCGCAACCCCGACACCCGCCTCCCCCTGAACTGCCTGGTCAAGTAGCCTCCGTGGCACTGTACAAAACGGACACAAAGTGACAGTCCACGGACAGCTGGAGATGCCCATGCAAGGCGGCAGAAGGTTCCGCACCTTGGCACTTACCGCCGTGACCGCGCTCGCCCTAGCGGCTTGCGGCGGCGGCGACGGCGACGGCGACAAGAAGACCAACGCCGGCGCGAACAGCAAGGACGGGGTGCTCAAGCTCGGCTACATCTTCCCGGAGAGCGGCGAGCTGGCCCACCTCGGCCCGCCCCAGGTCTCGGCGGCCAAGTACGCCATCTCCGAGATCAACAAGGCCGGCGGCGTCCTCGGCAAGCCGATGCCCGAAGTGGTCGGGTCCGACGAGGGCGGCAAGGCCGAGATCGCCAACGCGTCGGTCGACCGGCTGCTGGGCCAGAACGTCGACGGGATCGTCGGCGCGGCCGCCTCCGGCATGTCCCTCGCCATCCTCGACAAGGTGAAGAGCGCCCGCAAGGTGCAGTGCTCGGGTTCCAACACCGCGCCGACGTTCACCGCCTACAAGGACGACGGCTACTACTTCCGCACCGCACCGAGCGACGTGCTCCAGGGGCCGATCCTCGCCGACACCATCACCGGTGACGGCCACTCCACCGTCGCCATCACCTACCGCGGCGACGACTACGGCAAGGGCCTGGCCGACGCGACCAAGAAGGCGCTGGAGGCGGTCGGCGCCACCGTGCCGGTGATGGAGGCCTACGAGCCGAACACCACCAACTTCAACGCCACGGTCACCAAGGTCCGGGACGCCAAGCCGGACGCGGTCGTCATGGTCTCGTTCCAGGAGGGCGCCCAGCTGGGCACCAAGCTCATCGAGGCCGGCTTCAAGGCGAACCAGTTCTACAGCGCCGACGGCATGAAGGACGAGGAGATGGCCCAGCGCTTCTCCAAGAGCGACCCCTCGGTCATCGAAGGCTTCAAGGGCACCGGTCCCGCCTCCGTCGAGAACAAGGCGTTCACCGACGGCCTGAAGGCGTTCGACCCCAAGCTGGAGGTCTTCCAGTACGCACCGCAGGTCTACGACTGCGTCACCGTCATGGCCCTGGCGGCCGAGACCGCCAAGACCGACGACCCGGCGGTCTTCAAGACCAAGATGAACGAGGTCACCAAGGGCGGCGAGAAGTGCACCACCTTCACGCAGTGCCGTGACCTGATCAAGCAGGGCAAGGACATCGACTACGACGGTGCCAGCGGCCCGCTCGACTTCACCGAGCCCGGCGAGCCCGGCTCCACGGAGATCGAGATCTACGAGTACAACGACAAGGGCAAGTTCGAGATCATCGACACGGTCCAGAGCAAGCCGGTGAGCTGACCTCACAGCAGCGCGAATCGGAAAGGAGGGGCGGGGTTTCCCGCCCCTCCTTTCCGTGTCACCCGGGCGCGGCGGGCCCGCCCCGGCGGTCCGGCGAACCGCTGAACGCCCCTATACCGGTGATCTCCCATACCGGGCACACGAACGAGGAGGGCCCGGCCTGCAGGCCGGGCCCTCCTCGTTCGTCCTGCCACGTCGCCCCCGTCCCGGTCCGCTCCGGCGCACCGGCGCGGACCGGGCGGCGGGTCAGTCGACCTTGGCGAGAGTGCCGAGATACAGCTCGATGACCTTCGGGTCGTGCAGCAGCTCGGCGCCGGTGCCCGTGTAGGCGTTGCGCCCCTGGTCGAGCACATATCCGCGGTCGGAGATCTGCAGGCAGCGACTCGCGTTCTGCTCCACCATCACGATCGACACACCGCTGGTGTTGATCTGCTTGACCTGCTCGAAGACCTGGTCCTGGAACTTGGGCGACAGCCCGGCCGTCGGCTCGTCGAGCATCAGCACCGACGGGTCCATCATCAGTGCGCGGCCCATCGCCACCATCTGACGCTCACCGCCCGACAGCGCGCCGGCCTTCTGCTTGCGCCGCTCGCCCAGCAGCGGGAACATTTCGCAGACGAACGTGAAGCGCTCGTTCCACATCTTCGGCCGCAGGTACAGCCCCATCTCCAGGTTCTCCTCGACGCTGAGCGTGGGGAACACGTTCTGCGTCTGCGGCACGTACCCGATCCCCCGCGACACCAGTTCGTGCGCGGTGAGGTTCGTGCAGGAGGAGCCCTTCAGCCGGATCGACCCCGAACGAACCGGGATCAGCCCGAACATCGTCTTGACCAGCGTCGACTTACCCGCGCCGTTCGGCCCGATCACCGCCACGACCTCCCCCTCCGCGAGGGTGAGGTCGCAGCCGTTGAGGATGTTGACCTCGGGGATGTACCCGGAGACCACCTTCTCCGCCACCAGCAGCGGCTCCGGAGCCTTCTGCTCCGCCGCCTGCGCGTCCGTCTCGGTCATCCTCTACTCCTCCGCCTCCAGCTCGTGCCTGGTTCCAAGGTAGGCGTCGATGACCGTCCGATTGGAACGGATCTGGTCCGGCGTGCCCTCGGCGATCACCTGTCCCTGCGCCATGCACACGATCCAGTCGCTGATCCCCATGACCACGTCCATGTCGTGCTCCACGAACAGGACGGTCATGCCCTCGTCGCGCAACGCCCGGACGTGCCCGAGCAGCGACTGGGTCAGCGCCGGGTTCACGCCGGCCATGGGCTCGTCCAGCATCACCATCGACGGGCCCACCATCAGCGCGCGCGCCATCTCCAGCAGCTTGCGCTGGCCGCCCGACAGCTCACCGGCGAACGAATCGCGCATGTGCGCCAGCTTGAACCGGTCCAGGAGCTCCAGGGCCCGCTTCTCCAGCCCCTTTTCCTGCGGACGCCAGAGAGCCGGGACCAGCGCGTTGAAGAAGTTCTCACCGCGCTGGCCGACCGCCGCCAGCTTCATGTTGTCCAGCACGGTCAGCCGGGTCAGCGCCTTGGTCAGCTGGAACGTCCGCACCATCCCGCGCCTGGCCATCTTGTGGGCGGGGAGCCCCGCCACCGGGCGGCCGTCGAACGACCACGTGCCTCCATTGGCCCGGTCGAACCCGGTCAGCACGTTGAACAGCGTCGTCTTCCCCGCACCGTTCGGGCCGATCAGGGAGGTGATCGTCCCGCGCTGGACCTCCAGGTGGCCGACGTCGACCGCCTTCAGCCCGCCGAACGCCCGGCTCACCCCGTCGGCGACGAGAATCGGGTCCGGCTTGGCCATCCCCGGCTCGCCGGTGAGCCCGGCCAGCGGTGACTCGTCCGGCAGGACCGTCTCCTCCACCGCCTCCTCGGCCAGCTGCCTGGCCTCGACGATCTCGCTGTCGCCCAGCTCGGCGCCGTCTGCGCCGTCGCCCTGCGCGCCCATCGGCTCATCGGTCATGGAGCAACATCTCCCTCCTGCTGCCGAGCACGCCCTGCGGCCGGTAGATCATGATCAACATGAGCAGCAGTCCCACCACCGCGAAACGCAGCGGGCCGATGTCCGAAGACTCCAGAATGCTGTCGGAGATGTATCCCGCGCTGAGCGCCTGACGCAGCGTGGTGTCCATCAACACCAGGATGAACCAGAAGATCGACGCACCGACGATCGGCCCGAGCACCCGCCCGGCCCCGCCCATCAGCAGCACCGTCCACAGGAAGAACGTGATCTCGGGGTTGAAGGTGTCCGGCTGCACCGACTGGAAGCCGATCGCGAACATCACGCCCGCCAGCCCACCGATCACACCACCGAGCACCAGGCTCTGGATCTTGTAGCCGAAGACGTTCTTGCCCAGGGCGCGCACGGCGTCCTCGTCCTCGCGGATTCCCTTGAGGATCCGGCCCCACGGGCTGTGCACCAGCAGGTACACCATGAGCGCCACCACCGCGACCAGCGCCCAGCCCAAGGTCATCACCCACAGGTCGCGGTCGGAGTAGGAGAACCGCCCCACCCCGTACGAGCCCGCCGGAAACGGATTGAGTTCGAAGAACGGGTTCGCGAACTGCTGCAGCCCGTACACGCTGCCGGTCACCTCGTTGGCGAACTCCGCCCGGTAGACCAAACGCATGATCTCCGCTGCCGCGATCGTCACGATCGCCAGATAGTCGCCCCGCAATCGCAGGGTCGGAATGCCCAGCAGCAACGCCAGTACCGCCGCGCACGCCATGCCGACCAGCACGCCGACCCACATCGACCAGCCGAACGTGCTCACGCTGATCGCCAGGCCGTACGCCCCGACCAGCATGAAGCCCACCTGCCCGAAGTTGAGCAGGCCCGTGTAGCCGAAGTGCACGTTGAGGCCGATGGCCGCCAGCGCGTACACCGCCGCCTCCGGTGCGAACGCCCCGCGCAGCGAGGCCGCGAGAATCTCGATGAAGTCCATGTCCCGCGCCCCCTATCCGACTCGTTCCGCGCGGCCCAGGATCCCCTGAGGCCGGAACATGAGCACGAGAATGAGCACCACCAGCGCCCAGGCGTTCTGCAGCTCCACCGGGAGCCACAGCGTGGACACCTGCGCCACGATCCCCACGACCAGGCTGCCCGCGATCGCACCGTACGCGGTGCCCAGCCCGCCGAGGATCACGGCCGCGAACATCAACAGCAGCAATCGGAACCCCATGTTGAAGGAGACGTTCTCACTGACGCCGTAGAACACGCCGCCGAGCGCCGCCAGGCCGCCGGCCAGCATCCACACGTAAAGGATCACCCGGGAGACGTCGATCCCCGAGGACTCCGCGAGATCACGGTTGTCGGACACCGCGCGCATCGCCTTCCCGATGCGTGTGCGCTGCAGCCCGAGCCCCACCGCGAACAGCACCGCGAAGGAGATGCCGATGATCGTCAGATCCCTGGGCGTGATCGACAGCGGACCCCAGGTCAGCCGCTCCTGGATCTGGTAGTCGGCGTAGGGCTGGGCGGTCGCGCCGAACCAGACCTGAATCCCGTGCCGGAGCAGCAGCGCCAGGCCGATCGAGACGATGAACATCTGGATCAGCGCCACCCCGCGCCGCCGCAGGGGCCGCCAGATGCCCCGCTCGACCGCGCCTCCGATGCCGACCCCGGCCGCCACCGCCACCAGGGTCGCCGGGATCAGCTGCCAGGTCGGCCCCTGCACGTTCACGAACCAGGCGATCACCGCGCCGAGCGTCACCAGCTCGCCGTGGGCGAAGTTCACCAGCCGCGTGGTGCCGAAGATCAATGACAGGCCGACCGACGTGATCGCGATGATGGCGCCGAACCGCAGGCCCTCCAGCAGCAGCTGGAGGAACCGCTCACCCGTGCCCGGTCCCGTGTCGGCCGGCTGGGCGTCCGGACCGCCGTCCGTTCCCCCGCCGGCCTGGCCTTCGGCGACGAGCGGGAACAGCACGCTCCGCTCCTGGCCCTCGGTCACGGAGATGTCGGTGAGCGACTCGCCTCCCTGGCGGCGCATGACCATCCCCTGCGGAAGGGATCCGACGTCGAGGCTGACGTCGTAGCGCCCGGGTCCGGGGACCTCGACACGCCACGTCCCGTCGGCCCCGGTCGTGGCCTCGCCGACCTCCTTCTCGCCCTGCTTGACCATGATCACGATATCCGCGACCGGTTTACGGTCGGGACCTCGCACCGTGCCTGCCAATGCCTCGCCCTCAGCCGCGAACGCCGCTGGGGTGACCAGCAGGATCGCGGCGAGCGCGAGCAGGGCGGCCGCCAGTGTTCGGCGCACACAGGCTCCTTTACTCGCACATCAGGAATGTGTGGCGAGCGTAGCGAAGCGCCGATCGGCGGTACCCTGCGACAGCGGAGTCGTGAACGAATCGTTCGCAGAACGTGACAGAACGGACTGCATTAGCCCACGTCAGGACGTTCCCGTTGGCGAGAGAGCTCCTCCACGACGGTATCGGCCACGGCACGCATCGTCAGCCGACGGTCCATCGAGGCCTTCTGGATCCACCGGAACGCCTCCGGCTCGGACCATCCGTTGGCCTCCTGCAGCAGCCCCTTGGCGCGATCCACCACCTTGCGGGTCTCCAGCCGCTCCTGCAGCCCCGCGACCTCCGCCTCCAGCGCCCGCAGCTCGGTGTACCGGCTCACCGCCATCTCGATCGCGGGCGCGAGGTCGGTCTTGGAGAACGGCTTGACCAGATAGGCCATCGCCCCCGCGTCCGTGGCCCGCTGGACGAGTTCGCGCTGGGAGAACGCGGTGAGGATCACCACCGGCGCGATCCGGTCCGCCGAGATGCGCTCGGCGGCGGAGATCCCGTCCAGTACCGGCATCTTGACGTCGAGTATCACGAGGTCGGGTTTCAGCTCACCCGCCAGCCGCACGGCCGTCTCGCCGTCCCCGGCCTCCCCGACGACCTCGTAGCCGTCCTCCTGAAGCATCTCCTTCAGGTCCAGCCTGATCAGGGCCTCGTCTTCCGCGATCACAACCCGCCGCGCGCTCTCCACACCCCGACCCTACCGAAACCCGCTACCCTGGACCGAGGCCACCCCCACAGCAGCACAAAACGGACAATTGAAACAGATGCCCCGATACCCCAACAGGCAGAGGGAATGTGCTCAAACCACATCAAGTGTGGGTTCGAATCCCACTCGGGGCACATGTATCGAATGCCGTCCAGTCGGGCGGTGTTTGATCTCAGCGGGGGCGTAATCGCTCACCCCAGGTCCTGCCGAGGGTGATGCCCAGCTCGCTGCAGTGACTGGCAAGCGATGGCGGCGACCAGCGGCCGCGTTCTGTCGGATCGGACCGACATCATCACCGTATGGATACGGAGAAGAGCCGAGAGTCGGCACGCCTTCGGATGGGCGCCGCACGATCAACCGGATACGGCGGCAGTTCAAGAGCGGGGAGCGGTGGCGCGGCTGGACGAGTTCGTGGGGCCGAAGTGCTGAGCGGCCGGAGGGACGCCGGGCCTGAGGGCTGATCAGGCCCGGCGTCGTCTCGGCTACTTCGCTGTGGTTTCGGCGGTCGTGTCCTCCTTGGGGCGCTGCCGGAAGTAGTCGCGTGTCTCCCGGTAGACGAGCGGGGACAGGATGAGCAGGCCGATCAGGTTGGGCAGTGCCATTAGGCCGTTCATCACGTCGGAGAAGGTCCAGACCGTGGTGAGCGTGGTGGTGGCGCCCACGTACACGATCACGATGAAGAGGATGCGGTAGGGGAACACCGCCTTGCGGCCGAACAGGAACTCCACGCAGCGATCTCCGTAGTAGGACCAGCCCAGCAGGGTGGAGAACGCGAAGAAGATCACGCTCAGCGTGACGATGAGGCTGCCCCACTCGCCGGGCAGGCCCGCGTCGAACGCGCGTGCGGTGAAGCTGGCGGCCTCCTCCTCGCCGGCGTCGTCCCACACTCCGGTGATGACGATGGTCAGTGCGGTGAAGCTCACCACGACGAGGGTGTCGATGAAGGTCTGGGTCATCGACACGAGGGCCTGCCGGACCGGATGGCTGGTCTTGGCCGCGGCGGCGGCGATACCGCCGGTGCCGAGACCGGACTCGTTGGAGAAGATGCCGCGTGCGACGCCGTACTGGATGGCGGCGGCGACGCCCGCGCCGACGAAGCCGCCGGTGGCGGCGGTGCCGGAGAACGCGTCGGTGAAGATGGTGCCGAGCGCGCCGGGGATCTCGTCGAGGTTGAAGGCCAGGACGCCCGCCGCGCCCAGGACGTAGAGGACGATCATCAGCGGCACGAAGGCGCTGGTGAAGCGGCCGATGCTCTTGATGCCGCCGAGGATGACCGCGCCGGCGAACACGGTGATGATCATGCCGGTGAAAATGGGGTCGACGCCCCACTCCTCTTTCACGTTCGCGGCGACGGTGTTGGCCTGGGTCATGTTGCCGATGCCGAACGCGGCGATGGCCCCGGCGACGGCGAAGAAGCCGCCGAGGATCAGGCCGGCCGGGCCTTTGATGCCGTTCCTCAGGTAGTGCATGGGGCCGCCGCCCTGCTCGCCTGCGGCGTCGGTGCGGCGGAAGCGCACACCGAGGAAGGCTTCGCTGTACTTGGTGGCCATGCCCACCATGCCGGTGACCCACATCCAGAAGACGGCGCCCGGGCCGCCGAGGGCGATCGCGGTGGCGACACCGGCGATGTTGCCGACGCCGACGGTCGCGGCCAGGGCCGTGGACAGCGCCTGGTAGTGCGTGATGTCGCCTTCTGCTTCGGCGTCGCTGCGCCCGAAGGCGAGGCGGAAGGCCAGGCGGAAGTGGCGGACCTGGAGGCCGCGCAGGATGATGGTCAGGTAGAGGCCGGTGAGCAGGAGCAGCGGGATGAGGAGCCAGGGGCCCCAGATGAAGCTGCTGGCGTCGCCGAGGGATTCGTTGAGGTCCATCACACCACCGATCAGGGGAACGGCTTGATTTCCCGGAACGTAGGGGAGTGGCTGCCCGTTGTGAAGGGGCGCCGATCACCCGTTACGAGATCGTCTTTCCACATATCTCGGGTCTTGACCCTGGTGGGCGGTGTTTTCGGAGTGAGGTGGTTCTGAGACCGGACGGTGACACGGCGGGACGGGGCCGGGCACCGCGCGGGGGTGCGGTTCGCGCGGTGCCCGGCGGGGTGGTTGGCCGCTGGTGTGGTGCGTCAGGGCTGGACGGTGATGGCCTCGCCGATGCTGTGGACGCGCAGGGCGTTGGTGGAGCCGGGGGTGCCGGGGGGCGAGCCGGCGACGACGACGACCTTGTCGCCCTTCTGGACGCGGCCGAGTTCGAGGAGGGCCTGCTCGACCTGCCCGAACATGGCGTCGGTGTGGTCGACCTGGGGGACGATGAAGGTTTCGACGCCCCACACGTGGGCGAGGCGGCCGCGGACGGCGGGGACGGAGGTGAAGGCGAGCAGGGGGATCGGGGAGCGGTAGCGGGACAGGCGGCGGGCGGTCTCGCCGGACATGGTGAAGGCGGCGAGGGCCTCGGCGCCGACGATGGCGCCGACCTCGGCGGCGGCGCGGGCGATGGCGCCGCCGACGGTCTCGGGTATGCGATCGAGGGTGTGGGTGGCCTGGAGGGCGGCCTGTTCGGCGGTCTGCACGATGCGGCTCATCGTGAGGACGGATTCGATGGGGTACTGGCCGACGCTGGTCTCGCCGGAGAGCATGACGGCGTCGGCGCCTTCGAAGACGGCGTTGGCGACGTCGGAGGTCTCGGCGCGGGTGGGCCGGGGCGCGGAGATCATGGATTCGAGCATCTGGGTGGCGACGATGACCGGGCGGGCCTTCTCGCGGCAGAGCTCGATGGCGCGTTTCTGGACGATGGGGACCTGTTCGAGGGGGAGTTCGACGCCGAGGTCGCCGCGGGCGACCATGATGCCGTCGAAGGCGGCGACGATCTCGGGGAGGCGTTCGACGGCCTGGGGCTTTTCGATCTTGCCGATGAGGGGGACGCGGACGCCCTCCTCTTCCATGATCTGGTAGCAGATGTCGGCGTCGGCGGGGGTGCGGACGAAGGAGAGGGCGACGAGGTCGACGCCGAGGCGCAGGGCCCAGCGGAGGTCGCGTTCGTCCTTGTCGGTGAGGGCGGGGACGCTGACGGGGACGCCGGGGAGGTTGAGTCCCTTGTTGTCGGAGACCATGCCGCCGACGGTGACGGTGGTGCGGACGCGGGCGCCGTCGACGGCGGTGACCTTGAGGGCGACGCGGCCGTCGTCGATGAGGACGCTGTCGCCGGGGCCGACGTCGCCGGGGAGGCCATGGTAGGTGGTGGAGACCTCGCGGCGGGTGCCGGGGACGTCGTCGGTGGTGATGGTGAACTCGTCGCCGAGGGTGAGGCGTACGGGGCCGTCGGGGAAGCGTCCGATGCGGATCTTGGGGCCCTGGAGGTCCGCGAGGATGCCGACGCCCCGTCCGGTGGCGTCGGCGGCCGCCCTGATCCGGTGGTAGACCTCTTCGTGGACGGCGTGGTCGCCGTGGCTCATGTTGAGGCGGGCCACGTCGATCCCGGCTTCGACGAGGGCGTTGATCTGCTCGGTGCTGGAGCAGGCGGGGCCGATGGTGCTGACGATCTTCGCTCGACGGTTCACGTGCACAACCGTACTTAGTTACCCGCTGGTACGGATATTCGTGCAGGATATGGTCGCCGCGGGTTCATCGATTGGTCTAGCTCAGAGGTCTAGACCATAACTGGACCAGAAGTGGCCGTCACCGCGTGAACGCCTCGACGGCGGCCCGGCAGAACGCCTTGAGGTCGCCGGGGCCGCGGCTGCTGACGAGCACGTTCGGCCCGTCCTCGCAGACCCTGACCTCCTCGTCCACCCAGGTGGCGCCCGCATTGCGCAGATCGGTCCGGATGCTCGGGAACGAGGTCATGGTGCGGCCGCGGACGACGTCGGCCTCGACGAGCGTCCACGCAGCGTGGCAGATCGACGCGACGGGCTTGCCCGCGTCGAAGAACGACTTGGCGAACGCGACGGCCTTGGGCCGGGTGCGCAGGAAGTCGGGGTTGGCGACGCCGCCGGGCAGGAGGAGGCCGTCGAACTCGGTGTGGTCGGAGACGTCGACGGTGGTGTCGACGGGGAAGGTGTCGCCCTTGTCCAGGTGGTTGAACGCCTGGAGGCGGCCGGACTCGGTGGAGACGAGGCGGGGGGTGCCGCCGGCCTGCTCGACGGCCTTCCAGGGCTCGGTGAGCTCGACCTGCTCGGTGCCCTCGGTGGCGCAGAGGAAGGCGATGGTCCTGTCCTGAAGGTCGTTGTCCGGCATGGCCGTCCTCCCGGTTCGGTGGGTTTTCTGTGGCTCTGCCCGTGAGCGCGGGTGGTATGCAGGAGGTGTGAGTCCCACCGGTTATCGCGAGTTCCCCGCGGCGGGGCTGGCGTGCGCCTGGACGGCGGCGCTGCCGCGCGACGCCGAGCCGTTCACGCAGCGCGTCGTGCCCGACGGGTGCGTGGACCTGATCTGGTCGGCGTCCGGGATCCTGGTGGCGGGGCCGGACACCGGCCCGGTTCCGGCGGTCATGCGGCCGGGTGACGCGGTGGCGGCGGTGCGGTTCGGGCCGGGGGCGGCGCCGCCGGTGCTGGGCGTCCCGGCGGACGCGGTCCGGGACGGGCGGCTGCCGCTGCGGGAGCTGTGGGGCGGGGAGGCCGACCGGCTGGCGGAGGCGGTGGCGGTGGCGCCGGCCGATGACCGGTGCGGAACGCTGGTCGCGGCGGTGCGGGAGCGGATGCGGCCGCCGGATCCGGTCGTCGCGGCGGTGGTCGCGGGCCTGGCCGGCGGTTCGGTGCGGGACGTGGCGGACGGGCTGGGCTTCAGCGAGCGGCAGCTCCGGCGGCGTTCGCTGGCGGCGTTCGGGTACGGGCCGAAGACGCTCCAGCGGGTACTGCGGTTCCAGCGGGCGCTGCGGCTGGCGCGGGCGGGCGAGCCGCTGGCGGGGGCGGCGTTCGCGGCGGGCTACGCCGACCAGTCGCACTTCGCGCACGAGGTGCGCGACCTGGCGGGCGAGCCCGTCCGGAACCTGCTGTGACCTAGAGCTTGAGCCTGCCGTAGGCGCGCAGCGTCCTGAGCCGTTCGACGGTGACGAAGCCGCGCCATTCGGGCCGGGTGATCGGCGTCCAGCTCGGGAAGCCGAAGTCCCAGCCGCCGTCGTCGCCCTGCGCGTCGATGAGGGCGTCGAGGTGGGCGTCGATGACGTCGCCGGTGAACAGGCGGCGTCCGTGGCCGTGCGGGGTGGGGGCGAAGTCGAGCGGGGAGTGGCCGTCCCCTCCGGCGTGCGGGTCGAGGGCCACCGGGGCGGCGAGGGCGTCGCGGACACGGGTGAAGGCCGCCTCCGCGCGGTCCCGGTCGGGGACGTGGTCGAGGAAGGTGAGGATGGACAGGGCGTCGTACGGGCCGGGTTCGGTGTCCTCGCCCTCCAGGTGGCGCCAGCAGAAGTCCGTGGCGGGGCCGAGCCAGGGATGGTCCGACCCGGCGCGGTGAAGCATCCCCGCGAGGGTCCCGGTGGGGTTGATGCCGCCCGGCGGGTCGTCGGGCGTCTGCCACCACGGGGCGTGGGGAGTGTCGCGGACCGTCGGCAGGACGAACGGCACTCCCCCGTCGGCGGTGGTGATGGAGGCCAGGTAGTCGCCGGTGCGCGTGACGGCGGGGTCGTCGTCGGCGCCGGCCTCGTGGAGGATCTCCAGGGCGTGCTGGGCGGGGACGGGCTGGCTGCCTTCGCCGCGCAGGTCGGGTTCGAGGGCGTGGCCGTATCCGCCGTCCGGGTTCTCGTAGGCGCGCAGGGCCGCCAGGACGGGTGCCGCGGGCCCGCCGCGGAAGTGCATGGCGAACCGGTGGCGGTCGATGAGACGGGCGCTGAGGCGCATGAACCCGGCGGCGCGGGCGAGGCCGGTGTCGTGCAGAACTCTCATGGGGCCAACGTAGGGCGGCCGCCGCCGGCCGGTCTTGTAGGAATCGGACGCGTCGGCGCGGGGCGCGGTGGGCCCGGCCACCCCAGCGGTGGGTGGCCGGGCCCCTGATGTCCCGCGTGCGGGGTGCGGGGGCCCCGGTGCACGGCGGCGTGAGGGGCCGGCGGCTGTGCGCCCGCCGCACGGTGAACCCTGGCCGGACGCTAGCCGACCCGTCCCAAGACCACAAGAGGGACGGACGGGCCGGGATGGGCCACGTGGAACGCCTGGTCAGCCGGAGCAGTCGTTCCAGGGCAGGGTCTCGTCGAGCTGCTCGAAGGGCTGGGTGAGGCTGTACCAGCAGCCGGAGTCGTCGCGGAAGACGGCCTCGACGCAGCACGAAGCAGCCGGGGATGACGGAGGAGTCGGTGGCGCGGGCCCGCCTGCGGAACTCGGTGGGCGTCACCCCCACCTGCTGCTTGAAGCGGGTGCAGAACGTGCCGAGGCTGGTGAAGCCGACGAGCATGCAGATCTCGGTGACGGTCAGATTCGCGGTGCGCAGAAGGTCCCGGGCGCGTTCGATGCGGCGGCGGGCGAGGTAGGCGCCGGGCGTCTCGCCGTAGACCTCACTGAACAGCCGGACGAAGTGGTAGCGCGAGTAGCCGGCGCGGGCGGCGATGGCGGCAACGTCGAGCGGCTCGGCCCACTCGCGGTCCATCGTGTCCCGGGCCAGCCTCATGCGGCGCAGCAAGGCCGTGTCCAGGGTGGACGGCGCGGATCCCATGCTCCGGTGCTGACACATCGAAGGCCCCGAAGGCAGGGCGCGGGCGTGCCTTCGGGGCCTTCGTTTCGCGGCGACCTCGGCCGCGCACGCGAGCGCGGTGGGCCGTCACTGCGATGGATGCGCTCAGGCCATCGGACGCGCCGTGGGCGGAATCGGGTACGGCAGGCCGGTGCGGCCGGTGAGGAACGCGTCGACGCCGTGCGCGGCGGCGCGGCCCTCGGCGATGGCCCAGACGATCAGGGACTGGCCGCGGCCCATGTCGCCGGCGGCGTACACGCCGTCCACCGACGTCTTGTAGTCGCCGTCGCGGACGACGTTGCCGCGCTGGTCGAGGTCGACGCCGAGCTGGTCGAGGAGGCCCTCGCGCTGCGGGCCGAGGAAGCCCATCGCGAGCGTGACCAGCTCGGCCGGGATCTCCCGCTCGCTGCCCTCGACCGGCTGGAACCCGGACTGCGGCCCGCCGACCTCCACGATCTTCAGCGCGCGGACGTTGCCGTCCCCGTCGCCGGCGAACTCGGTGGTGGACACGGCGTAGACGCGGTCGCCGCCGAGGTCCGCGAGCTCCTCGTGGGCGCTCTCCACCTTGAACAGCATCGGGTACGTCGGCCACGGCTGGGTGTCCGGGCGGGACTCCGGCGGGCGCGGCATGATCTCCAGCTGGGTGACCGAGGCGGCCCCCTGCCGGATCGCGGTGCCGATGCAGTCGGCGCCGGTGTCGCCGCCGCCGATGACCACGACGTGCTTGCCCTTGGCGGAGATCGGCGACTCGTCGTAGTCGCCCTCCTGCACCTTGTTCGACGGGGGCAGGTACTCCATCGCCTGGTAGACGCCCTTGAGCTCCCGGCCCGGGACGGGCAGGTCGCGCCAGGCGGTGGCGCCGCCGGCGAGGACGACGGCGTCGTGGCGGGCGCGCAGGTCGTCGGCGGTGACGTCGACGCCGACGTTCACCGAGGTCTTGAAGTCGGTGCCCTCGGCGCGCATCTGGGCGAGGCGCCGGTCGAGGTGCCGCTTCTCCATCTTGAACTCGGGGATGCCGTAGCGCAGCAGCCCGCCGATCCGGTCCGCGCGCTCGTAGACGGTGACGTCGTGGCCGGCGCGGGTGAGCTGCTGGGCGGCGGCGAGGCCCGCGGGCCCCGAGCCGACCACCGCGACCGTCTTGCCGGTCTTGACGGCGGGCGGCTGCGGCCGCACCCAGCCCTCCGCGAACGCCCGGTCGATGATCTCGACCTCGACCCGCTTGATGGTGACCGGGTCCTGGTTGATGCCGAGGACGCAGGCGCTCTCGCACGGCGCCGGGCACAGCCTCCCGGTGAACTCCGGGAAGTTGTTGGTGGCGTGCAGCCGCTCGATGGCCTCCCGCCAGTCCTGCCGGTAGACGAGGTCGTTCCACTCGGGGATGAGGTTGCCGAGCGGGCAGCCCTGGTGGCAGAACGGGATGCCGCAGTCCATGCAGCGGCTCGCCTGCTTCTCCAGCCGGTCCTTGCCGAAGTCCTCGTAGACCTCCGACCAGCTCTTGATCCGCACGTCGACCGGGCGGCGCTTCGGGAGCTCCCGCCCGACGGTCAGAAAACCCTTCGGGTCAGCCATGAAGGACGTCCCCCTCTCTCAGCTCTGCGCCGCGGCCATGACGGCCTCGTCGACGTCGCGTCCCTCGGCCTCGGCCTTGGCCATCGCGTCCAGGACGCGGCGGTAGTCACGCGGCATGATCTTGGTGAAGCGGTCGGCCGCGGCGTCCCAGTCGTCCAGCAGCCGGCCCGCTACCCGTGAGCCGGTCTCGGCCAGGTGCCGCTCGACCAGGGTCCGGACGAAGTCCAGGTCGTCGGGGTCGAGGGGGTCCAGGTCGACCATCTCGCCGTTGACCCGCTCGGGCACCAGGTCCAGGACGTAGGCGATGCCGCCGGACATGCCGGCCGCGAGGTTGCGTCCCGTCCGGCCGAGGATCAGGGCGCGGCCGCCGGTCATGTACTCGCAGGCGTGGTCGCCGACGCCCTCGACGACGGCGGTGGCGCCGGAGTTGCGGACGCAGAACCGCTCGCCGGCGATGCCGCGGGCGAAGAGCTCACCGGACGTCGCGCCGTACAGGATGACGTTGCCGCCGATGATCTGCTCCTCGGCCGCGAACCCGGCATCGGCCGGCGGGCGCAGCGTCAGCCGCCCGCCGGACAGGCCCTTGCCGACGTAGTCGTTGGCGTCGCCGACCAGCCGCAGCGTGATCCCGCGCGGCAGGAACGCGCCGAACGAGTTGCCCGCCGAGCCGGTGAACGTGACGTCGATCGTGTCGTCGGCCAGGCCCTGGCCGCCCCACTTCCTGGTCAGCTCATGGCCGAGCATGGTGCCGACCGTCCGGTTGACGTTGCGGATCGGGAGGTCGAGCGTGACCTTGTCGCCGAACGCGAGCGCGCCCTCGGCGAGCTGGATCAGCGTGTTGTCCAGGGCCTTCTCCAGCCCGTGGTCCTGCTCGGTGACGCGGTGCAGGGCCGCGCCCTCGGCCCGCTCTGGCGTGTGCAGGACCGGGGTGAGGTCGAGCCCGGACGCCTTCCAGTGCTCGACGGCCTCGCGGGTGTCGATCATCTCGACGTGCCCGATCGCCTCCTCCAGCGAGCGGAACCCGAGGGCCGCCAGATGCTCGCGGACCTCCTCGGCGATGAACTCGAAGAAGTTCACGACGAACTCGGGCTTGCCGGAGAACCGCTGCCGCAGCACGGGGTTCTGGGTGGCGACGCCGACCGGGCACGTGTCGAGGTGGCAGACCCGCATCATGATGCAGCCCGACACCACCAGCGGCGCGGTCGCGAAGCCGTACTCCTCGGCGCCGAGCAGCGCCGCGACGACGACGTCCCGCCCGGTCTTCATCTGCCCGTCGGTCTGCACGACGATGCGGTCGCGCAGGCCGTTCAGCAGCAGCGTCTGCTGCGTCTCGGCGAGGCCCAGCTCCCACGGGGTGCCGGCGTGCTTGAGCGACGTCAGCGGGGACGCGCCGGTGCCGCCGTCGTGGCCGGAGATCAGCACCACGTCGGCGTGCGCCTTGGACACCCCGGCCGCGACCGTGCCGACGCCGACCTCGGCGACGAGCTTGACGTGCACGCGCGCCGCCGGGTTGGCGTTCTTCAGGTCGTGGATGAGCTGCGCCAGGTCCTCGATCGAGTAGATGTCGTGGTGCGGCGGCGGCGAGATGAGGCCGACGCCGGGGGTGGAGTGCCGCGTCTTGGCGATCCACGGGTAGACCTTGTGGCCGGGCAGCTGGCCGCCCTCGCCGGGCTTGGCGCCCTGCGCCATCTTGATCTGGATGTCGTCGGCGTTGGTGAGGTACTCGGAGGTGACGCCGAACCGTCCGGACGCGACCTGCTTGATGGCGCTGCGGCGCAGGTCGCCGTTCTCGTCGGGGGTGAACCGCTCCGGGTCCTCGCCGCCCTCACCGGTGTTGGACTTGCCGCCGAGGCGGTTCATCGCGATCGCGAGGGTCTCGTGGGCCTCGGCGGAGATGGAGCCGTACGACATGGCCCCGGTGGAGAACCGCTTGACGATCTCCGATACGGGTTCGACCTCGTCGATCGGGACCGGTTCGCGCTCGCCGTCCTTCAGCCTGAACAGCCCGCGCAGCGTCATCAGCCGCTCGGCCTGCGAGTCGACCTGCGCGGTGTACTCCTTGAAGATCTCGTAGCGGCGGGTGCGGGTGGCGTGCTGCAGCTTGAACACCGTGTCCGGGTTGAACAGGTGCGGCTCGCCCTCGCGGCGCCACTGGTACTCGCCGCCGACCTCCAGGGTGCGGTGCGCCAGGTCGTTGCCGCCCGGCGGGTAGGCGCGGGCGTGCCGCTCGGCGACCTCGCGGGCCAGCACGTCGAAGCCGACGCCGCCGAGCCGGGACGTGGTGCCGGTGAAGCAGCGGGACACGACGTCGCCGCCGAGCCCGATCGCCTCGAAGATCTGCGCGCCGGTGTAGGACGCGACCGTGGACACGCCCATCTTCGACATGACCTTCAGGACGCCCTTGCCGTACGCCTTCACGAGGTTCCGGGCGGCCTGCTCCGGCTCGACGCCCTCGATGGCGCCGCCGCGGACGAGGTCCTCGACGGTCTCGATCGCCAGGTACGGGTTGATCGCGGACGCGCCGTACCCGATGAGCAGCGCCATGTGGTGGCACTCGCGGGCCTCGCCGGTCTCGATCACCAGGCCGACCCGGGTGCGGGTCTTCTCCCGGATCAGGTGGTGGTGGACGGAGCCGGTCAGCAGCAGCGACGGGATCGCGGCGCGGGCGGAGTCGGCGCCGCGGTCCGACAGCACGATGACGCGGGCGCCGGCGTCGATGGCGCGGCCGACCTCGGAGTTGATCTCCTCCAGCCGGGCCTCCAGGGCCTCTCCCCCGCCGGCGACGTCGTACAGGCCGTGCACGACGTGGGCCTGCAGATGCGGCAGGGACCCCTCGTCGTCAATGTGGATGATCTTGGAGAGTTCGCCGTTGTCCAGGATCGGGGTGGGCAGCACCAGGCGGCGGCACGAGTCCGGGCCGGGCTCCAGGAGGTTGCCCTCCGGGCCGAGCGTGGACTGGAGCGAGGTCACCAGCTCCTCGCGGATCGCGTCCAGCGGCGGGTTCGTGACCTGCGCGAACTGCTGCTTGAAGTAGTCGAACAGCAGCCGCGGCCGCTCCGACAGCACCGCGATCGGGGTGTCGGTGCCCATCGACCCGATCGGCTCGGCGCCCGTCTTCGCCATCGGCGACAGGATGATCCTCTGCTCTTCGAGGGTGTAGCCGAACGTCTGCTGCCGCTTGACGAGGGTCTCGTGCGACGGGATCTCCCGCTCGCGCCTCGGCAGCTCCTCGAACCGGACCAGGCCCTCGTGCAGCCACTCGCCGTACGGGTGCTCGGCGGCCAGCTCCGCCTTGACCTCGTCGTCCTCGACGATCCGCCCGGCGGCGGTGTCCACCAGGAAGATCTTGCCGGGCTGCAGCCGGCCCTTCCGGACGACGTTCGCGGCCGGGATGTCCAGGACCCCCGCCTCGCTGGCCAGCACGACCAGGCCGTCGTCGGTCACCCAGTACCGGCCGGGACGCAGCCCGTTGCGGTCCAGGACGGCGCCGACGACGGTGCCGTCGGTGAAGCTGACGCTGGCGGGACCGTCCCACGCCTCCATCAGGGTGGAGTGGAACTCGTAGAACGCGCGGCGGGCGGCGTCCATCTCGGTGTGGTTCTCCCACGCCTCCGGGATCATCATCAGCACCGCGTGCGGCAGCGACCGGCCGCCGAGGTGCAGCAGCTCCAGACACTCGTCGAACGAGGCGGTGTCGCTGGCCTCGATGTCGATCACGGGGTAGATCCGCGACAGGTCCCCGGGGATCAGGTCGGACTTCAGCAGCGCCTCGCGGGCCCGCATCCAGTTCCGGTTGCCCTTCACCGTGTTGATCTCGCCATTGTGGGCGATGAACCGGTACGGGTGGGCCAGCTCCCAGGCGGGGAAGGTGTTGGTCGAGAACCGCGAGTGCACCAGGGCGATCGCGCTGGTGAAGCGGCGGTCCGACAGGTCGGGGAAGAACGGCTCCAGCTGCGGGGTCGTCAGCATCCCCTTGTAGACGATCGTCCGGCTGGACAGGCTCGGGAAGTAGACCCGCACGTCCTGTTCGGCGCGCTCGCGCATGCAGAACACGACGCGGTCCAGCTCAAGGCCGGTCTTGCCGCCGTGGGGGCCGCCCGCGGCGGGGGCCACGAACAGCTGCGAGAAGTGCGGCATGACGCGCCGCGAGGCCGGGCCGGTGAAGTCGGGGTCGTGCGGCAGCTCCCGCCAGCCGAGGACCGTCAGGCCCTCCTCGACGCAGAGCCTCTCGACATGGGCGACCACGGTGGCGCGCTCGTCGCCGTCCGCGGGCAGGAACGCGATGCCGGCGGCGTAGGCGCCGGCGTCGGGGAGCGCGAAGTCGCAGGTGTCGCGGAAGAACGCGTCCGGGATCTGGACGAGGATGCCGACGCCGTCGCCGTCGTCCGGCTCGGCGCCCACCGCTCCGCGGTGGTCGAGGTTCTTCAGGACCGTCAGGGCGTTCTGCACGATGTCATGGCTTTTGCGGCCGTGCAGGTCCGCCACCATTCCGACACCGCATGCGTCGTGTTCGTGAACCGGGTCGTAGAGCCCCTGCGCGAGGGGGCGGCCGCCGGTGCCGGGCCCCGGAGGGCCGGCAACAGAAGTGCGGGCATCAGGTGTGAGGGCAGCAGAAGCCATCAACCCTCCCGTCGTCGTCGTGTCACTGCTGATGTCAGTGCAGTCCGGGACGACGTTGGCCCTGCTGCGGTGAGATGACATTACATCACTGCCGGGATCATGCCCGGCTGCCCCGGATCGCGAAACTTCCGGCGCGGACGGCCCATGGGCGCCATCTCACAGTGGTTTAGACCAGATTACCGGTTCCTCCCCCAACGGAAAGTGCCCCGGCAACGGTGACGATCATCACCGGGAGAGCGATGTTTACCGTGGTGTTCCAGTGACTTGCCCGAAATGTGGCGACCTGGACGCGGTCAGGCGGCCGGGATCAGGCGGGGCGCAGTCAGGCGGGCGCGGTCAGGCGGGCGCGGTCATTCGGACGCGCGGGCGGCGCGGCCGAGCACCGCCGGGTTCTTGCCGCCCTCGATCAGCAGCGACAGGAGCGCCTCGTCCTCCGGGCCGCCCTTGCCGTCCAGCCGCTGCGCCCACGTGACCACGGCGAAATGGCCCATGGCCAGGCCGCGCGCCATGTCGAAGCCGCGTCCGAAGCCGTCCAGCGGGGCGGGGGCCTCCAGCGGCCGGACGAAACCGGCACCGATCGTCTGCTCCAGCGTCGCGACGAACCGGTCGGCCTCCGCGGACCCTGCCAGGTTGAACACCGCGACGGCCAGCGCATGGCCGTTCTCCGTGTCGGAGTAGATCCCGCGGGCCGCCTGCGTGCAGCCGCCCTCGCCCAGCACCTCACCCACGGTCGCGCCCCACACGGCGGCGGCGCAGTCACCGTCCAGCCGCTTGACGCGCAGCTTGACCCGCACCTCGCCGCCCGGGACCGACAGTTTCGCCGCCGACGACGGGAACGCCTCCTCCACCGTCAGCGGCTTCGGGTCCGCGCGGCGGGACGCGATGCCCGAGTACGCCGACGACGAGGACGAACTGGAGTAGGAGTCCGGCGAGACGCCCGTCTCCGCAGGAGTCCCGATCGTCACGGTGGCCGCGCCGCCCGCGGCCGGACCGTTCCCGCCGCCGCGCGGAACGACCACCGCGCCCACACCGAGGAGCACGAGCAGGCCCAGGACCGCGGCGGCGCCGAAGTACAGCCTCGCTCCGCGCCCGCCCTCACGCGACGCCGGACGGGACTGCCGCGCCTGCCCGGCGGAACGCCCCCCCTTGCCCGGCTTCCCCCGCTGTCTCGGCTTCCCGCCGCGCCGTCCCGGCTTCCCGCCGGGACCGTGCGCATCACCCGGAAGCGGCCGCGGGCCTGTGCCGGGCGCGTCGTGATACGCGGGGGCGGCCGGGTAGGCGGACGTGTCGTGAAACGGGGACGCGTCGGGGTAGGCGGACTCGTCGTCCTCGAACGGCATGCGCGGCGGCGGAACGGGCCGCCCCGGGCGGGGCGCGCCCTTCCGCCGCGCCTGCGACGGGTTCGGCCGGCGGGGGCCTCCCTCGCGGCCCGGCGCCGTCCTGCGCGGGGCGGGCTGCCTGCGGCCCTGGCGGCTCACCGGTGCGCGCCGGGGGCCGCCGCCGCGGCGGAATTCATCGGAGTCCACGAGCGCGCAGACTACTGCCCGCCGGCCCGCGACACGCCCGCATGCGGCCGGATCACTGGCCGGGCCTTCCGCCCGAGGCCAGGTCAAGCCGCCCGTAGAGGAAGTCGGCGGCGCCCTCGATGACCAGGCTCACATCGATCACCTCGTTGAGCGAGGCGGGCTGCTCCCCGCCGGCCCGCTCCACCCACGTGATCACGGCATAGTGGCCGTAGGTCTTGGCGTAGGCGGCGCTGAACCCGGACCCGAACGCGGGGACGCCCGGCGCGTCCAGCGGCGTCACCCACCCGGCGCCCGTCTCGCGCTGAAGGTCGCGCAGGATCTGCTTGACGCCCTCCACGGTCTCCATGTTGATCACGATGAACTGGCCGACGTGCTTCTTGCCGGCGCTCACGTAGGCGGAGCGGACGACCTGGCTGCAGCCGAACTTGGCGAGGTCGGCGTGCAGGCGGGCGCCCCACGTCGCGGACTTGCAGTCGGAGGTCAGCGCGGACTCGGCCAGCGTGAACGCGTAGGCGCCCGACTTCAGGTTCTTGGCGGAGGCCGCCTCCCCCTCGGTGATCTCGCGGCGGTCGGCCGACCTGTTCGCGATCTCGCTGAAGCCCTCGCCGTTGTAGTCGGGCGCGTAGGCGGTCGGCAGCGCCGTGTTCTCGGCGGGCGCCTCGTCCCCGCCGGTGAACACGAGCACGGCGACGACCGCGACGATCACCGCGACCAGCGCGGCGACCGCGCCGAACAGCAGCTTCGGACGGGGCAGGCTGCGACCGGACTTCTCCTCCGGCCAGAAGTCCTGCCCGCCGCCCTCGCGCGCGGCCTCGGGGGAACCTGTGTCACGAGCCTCGATCACGCCCCGGAGCTTAGCGGTCCGGGCGGCCCCCGCGTGGCCAAAAGGGCGTTTTATCCAGTTCCCTGGAGCGACCGCCCGCACCGGAGCCGGCAACCGCGCCGTACTAGAGCCCATTGGTCCCGATCAGCGCGCCGACCCCGTAGGTGATCGCCGCGGCGGCCGCGCCGAACAGCAGCTGCCGCGTCCCGCCGAACCACCAGGGCCGGGCCGTGATCCGCGACACCAGCGCGCCGGCGCCGAACAGCCCGAGCGCCGCGATGATCGCCGCCGGCCACAGCGAGGAGGCGCCCAGCAGGTACGGAAGCACCGGCAGTATCGCGCCGATCCCGAACGACAGGAACGACGAGCCCGCCGCCAGCGTCGGCGAGGGCAGGTCACCGGGCGTCACCCCCAACTCCTCGCGGGTGTGCACCTCCAGCGCATCGTCGGGGTCCCTGGACAGCTGCCGCGCCACCTCCGCGGCCGTCTCCGGGTCCACCCCGCGCGACCGGAACACCTCGGCCAGCTCCCGCTCCTCCGCCACCGGGTGCCGGGCCAGCTCCAGCCGCTCCACCTCGATCTCCGCCTCCGCCAGTTCCGACTGGGAGGCGACCGAGATGTACTCCCCCGCGGCCATCGAGAACGCGCCCGCGGCCAGCCCCGCCAGACCCGCCAGCAGGACGACCTTCTGGCTCGCCTGGCCGCCCGCGACGCCCGCGATCAGCGCGAAGTTGGAGACCAGTCCGTCCATCGCGCCGAACACCGCCGGCCGCAGCCAGCCGCCGGTGACGTCACGGTGCTGATGATGGTGTTCCGGGGGCACGCCCGGCTTGCCGCTGGTCATCTCGCCTGCACCGGAGCCCTCCGCCGACCGCTACTTTCCGTCCTTGACGGGTTCACCCTCATCCACCCGCCCGGCCTCGCCGACACCGTCTCCGGCCTCGTCGTCGCCTTCAGCCTCGAGCTCGGCCTCGTTCTCGGGGTCCTTCTCCTCGGACGCGGCCTCCGCCTCGGCGTCCCCGCCTCCGGCCTTCTCCGCGTCCTCGACGTCCTCGGCCTTGTCCGCGCCCTCGGCGTCCTCAACCCGGTCCGCGTCCTCGGCCTTGTCGGCGTCCTCGGACTTCTCGGCTTCCGACTTCTCGGTCTCCGAGTCCTCGGTTTCGGAGTCCTCGGCTTCGGTCTTCTCGGTCTCGGGTTCCGGTTCGGGCTCGTCCTTCGGCACGGGCTTCGCCTCGGCGGATCCCGGCTCGCCGGACGGCCCGTCCGCGGCGGGACCGCCGACGTTCTCCGGGCCGGTACGGTGGCGCATCCGGTACAGGTAGGCGACCGCGCCGAGGAAGAGCAGGATCGACGTCCAGTCGTTCAGCCGCAGGCCGAGGATGTGGTGGGCGTCGTCGATGCGCAGCGCCTCGATCCAGGCGCGTCCCAGCGTGTAGGCGGCGACGTAGAGCGCGAACGCGCGGCCGTGCGTGAGCTTGAAGCGCCGGTCGGCCCAGATGACCAGGATCGCGACGCCGACGCACCACAGCGACTCGTACAGGAACGTCGGGTGGTAGGTGGCGATGTCGGCGTACTGGGGGTCGAGGCTGGGCCCGCCCTCGAGCGTCGGCCGGTGGTCCTCGTCGATCTCCAGGGCCCAGAACGCGTCGAGGGGACGGCCGTACAGCTCCTGGTTCCAGTAGTTGCCCCAGCGGCCGATGGCCTGCGCCAGTGCGATCCCCGGGGCGACCGCGTCGGCGAGCGCGAGGACGGAGATCCCGCGCCGCCGGCATGCGATGAGCGCGCCGACCGCGCCGAACGCGACGGAGCCCCAGATCCCGAGGCCGCCCTTCCAGATCTCCAGCGCCCGGACCGGATCGCCGTCCTCACCGAAATAGCGCTGGTAGTCGGTGATGACGTGGTAGATCCGCCCGCCGACGAGACCGAACGGCACCGCCCACACGGCCACATCGATGATCACGCCGGGGGTGCCGCCCTTGGCGGCCCAGCGTCGCTCGCCCAGCCACACCGCGGCGACGATGCCCAGAATGATCATGATGGCGTAGGCGCGGATGGGAACGGGCCCGATGTGCCAGATGCCCTGTGAGGGACTCGGGATGTAGGCGAGCGGCTGCATGGACGCTGACGTTACCGCCTCCGGGGCGGCGCGTGCGCCGACTCTACGACCGTGCCGGGCCGCGGACGCCCGCGGTACCGTCCACGGTGCCGTTCGCCCTGCCGTCCGATCGTGTGCCGCCGGGGGACGGGACCGGGCCCCCACCCGCCTGGGCGACGGCCTTCTTCAGCTCGTCCGGCGAGCCGAGGGCGTCGCCGTCGACCCTCTCGCCGTTCAGCGCGAGATACGGGGTGGAGTCGACTCCCGCACGCCCGGCCGCGGTGCTCGCCTTCTCGACCAGGTCGATCTTCTGGTTCCCGTTGACGCAGGCGGCGAACGCGGGATCGGTGACGCCCAGCTCGGCCGCCCACGTGATCAGGTTCTCCGGCGTGAAGCCGCTGGCGCCCTCGGGAGGCTGCTCGGCGAAGAGCCTGTCGTGGTAGGGGACCCATTTGCTCACGGGGATGCAGGCGGCGGCGTTCGCGGCCCTCCGCGAGTTCGACATCAGCGGTTCCTGCTGGAAGAGCTGGAACGGCCGGTACACGACCCTGGCCTCGCCCTCGGCGGCGAGTTGCTTGAGCGTCCCGCCGAGGCGCCCCTCCAGCGCCTCGCACGCCGGGCACTGGAAGTCCTCGTACAGTTCCAGGACCGGCCCGGTGACGCCCGGCTGCGCCATCGCGACCGCCCCGTGCTCCACGCGGGTCGCCGGCGCCAGCGGGCCCGTGTAGGTGTCGCCGAGAGGCCCGTCCCCGCCGATCCGCGACACCGCCACGACGGTCCCCGCGACCACGACGGCCGCCACGGCGACGGCGCCGAGGACGACCGCCAGCAGCCGCCGGCGGCGCTGCCGGACCGCGGCCCGGCCCCGTTCGTCCGCGAGCCGCCGGCGCGCCGACGGTCCCCTGCCCTGCTCGCTCATCGATCCCCCGATCGGCCACTGTGCGTGTTCGTGCGCACACACGAGCGTAGCGGTCGGGGGCGTCCCGAGGCCGGTGAAGCGCCGCGCCGCGCCGTCCCGGGCGGGACGGCGCGGCGCGTGCGCTCACCTGCCGGAGGCCGGGGTCACTTGCCGGAGGCGGCGGCCGCGTCGATGGTCGCCCGGAGCGCGGCCGGGTTCATGAACTGCGTCGAGTCGAGCTGCTTGCCGTCCAGGAAGACCGACGGGGTCCCCTGGACCTGGCGGTCCTGCAGGGCGTACTTGGTCATCGCGTCGACCTGGGACTTCTTCTGCTCGTCCCGCACGCACTTCTCGAAGTTCGGGTCGGTGACGCCGACGTCCTTGCCCCACTTCACGAGGTCGTCGGGCGAGAAGCCCTCCGAGCCCTCGGCCGGCTGGAACCGGAAGAGCGCGTCATGGTAGGAGATCCACTTGTCGGCCGGAACGCACAGCGCCGCCTCGGCCGCGCGCAGCGAGTTGATCCTGATGGGATCCTTCTGCTGGCCGAACAGGTGGAACGGCCGGTAGACGACCTTGACCTTGCCCCGCTCCGCCAGTTCCAGGACGGTCTCGCCGGTGGCCTCCTCGAACTGCTTGCAGACCGGGCACTGGAAGTCCTCGAAGACCTCCAGAACCGGCTTGGTCACCCCGGGCTGCGCCATCACGATCGAGCCGTCGTCCTGGCGGCTGAGCGGGGCGAGCGCGCCCTGGTGGACCTCGGCGCGGCCCTGCTTGCTCTGGTAGTCGATGATCAGGACGGTGCCGACCACGATCACCGCGACCGCGACCACCGATCCGAGGACGATGGCGAGCAGCCGCCGCTGCTTCTGCCGCGCCGCCTGCCGCTTGCGCTCGGCGGCCAGGCGCTCTCTCGCGGACCGCTCCCGTGCGGCCTTGCTCATGTGTTCTCCTAGGCGTGAGGGCCGCGCCGCCACCGTGGGGCGCGGTCACGGTGAGGTTAGTCGACCTGACCGATTCGTCGGAATTCGTCGATCAAGACGAGGACGAACAGCAGGACGGTGATGGCGTGCACCCCGGTGCACCACAGGCAGATCTTGTGCAGCAGCGCCAGTTCCACGGTCACGAGGTAGACGACGAACAGCACGCCGACCGCGGTGCTCGCCACCCGGCCCCACCGCAGCGGCGGCCGCGCCGACCGCAGCGCCCACGGCGTGATCAGCGCGCCGAACGCGACGAAGAACGCCAGGCCCAGCAGCGGCATGGGGATCCCGGCGAGCGTGGAGTACTCGCTCGTCGTGACCGCATGGCAGTCGACGGTCTTGGACGCCGAGCACACCAGCGCGCCCTCGTCGTAATGCGTGACCGTCAGATAAACGGAGATCCCGAGCCCGGCGATCGTCAGCACCCACGCCGGGATCAGGAACCAGGCGGGAGGCGGCGGCGCCGTCTTGGCCCGGCCTTCCGCCGTCATCTCTTGCGTCATCGTGATCCTTCCGAGGACCGCCTCAAACCGGCGAACACACCCTACGGGAGAGCGGGGCACCCGCGAGCATCGAATCGGCGGCGCCCGCGGGCGTCACGGGGACGCCGCGGAACGCCCGCGGGAACGGTGATTCCCCGCCCCCGCGGACGCGGTCAGCGGCCGGAACGGACGCCGGCCGCCAGCTCCTCGGTGAGCGCCCGCACGCCGGCGAGCCCGGACGCGAGATCGGGGGCGTCCAGCAGGCGGCGGATGAACGCCGAACCGACGATCACGCCGTCGGCGAACCCGGCGACCTCCGCGGCCTGGGCGCCGCTGCCGACTCCGAGCCCGAGGCCCACGGGCAGGGACGACCCGCCCTTGTCGATGATCGCCCGCGTCCGTTCCACCAGGCGGGGCGCACCTGTGTCGACGGCGGAACGGGCACCGGTGACGCCCATCAGCGACGCCGCGTACACGAACCCCCGGCACACCCCGGTGATCTTCTCGATGCGCTCGTCGGTGGAGCTGAGCGCGACGAGGAAGACCCGGTCGAGATCGTGGGCGTCGGACGCCTCCAGCCAGGCGCCGCCCTCCTCGGGCGTCAGGTCCGGGGTGATCAGCCCGGCGCCGCCGGCCGAGGCCAGGTCGCGGGCGAACGCGTCGACACCGTGATGGTCGACGGGATTCCAGTACGTCATGACGAGCGTCGGGACGCCGGTCGCCGCCACGGCCTCGACCGTCCGGAACACGTCGGCGACACGGATGCCGCCGACGAGCGCCTGGTGCACCGCGTCCTGGATGGTGGGGCCGTCCATCATCGGGTCGGAGTAGGGCAACCCGATCTCGATGGCGTCGCAGCCCGCGTCGACCATCGTCTTCGCGGTCGCGATCGCCCCCTCGTAGGTGGGGAAACCGGCGGGCAGGTAGCCGACGAGCGCGGCCCGTCCCTCGGCCCTGGCCTTGTCGTAGGCGGTCTGGACGGTCACTTTCCCTCTCCTTCGGGCATCAGGCCGAAGAAGGTGGCGGCCGTGTGCATGTCCTTGTCGCCGCGCCCGGACAGGCACACGACGATCACGGCGTCCGGGCCGGCGGCCTTCGCCAGTTCGGGGCCGACCTTGAGCGCGCCGGCCAGCGCGTGCGCGGACTCGATCGCCGGGATGATGCCCTCGGTGCGGCACAGCAGCGAGAACGCCTCCATCGCCTCCGCGTCGGTGATCTCGCGGTACTCGGCGCGGCCGGAGTCGTGCAGCCATGAATGCTCGGGGCCGACGCCGGGATAGTCCAGGCCCGCGGAGATCGAGTGGGTCTCCATGGTCTGGCCGTCGTCGTCCTGCAGCAGGTAGGTCCGCATGCCGTGGATGACGCCGAGGGTGCCGCCGGCGAGCGTCGCGGCGTGCCGGCCGGTCGACACGCCGTCGCCGCCCGCCTCGAACCCGTACAGCCGGACGGCCTCGTCCGGGACGAAGGCGTGGAAGGTGCCGATCGCGTTGGAGCCGCCGCCGACGCAGGCGACGACGGCGTCCGGGAGGGCGCCGGTCAGTTCGAGGCACTGCCGCCTCGCCTCCACTCCGATGATCCGCTGGAAGTCGCGGACCATCATCGGGAACGGATGCGGGCCCATCACGGAGCCGATGCAGTAGTGGGTGTCGTCGACGGTGGCGACCCAGTCGCGGAACGCCTCGTTGCAGGCGTCCTTGAGGGTGCGGCTGCCGGTCCGCACCGGGACGACCTCGGCGCCGAGCATCCGCATCCGGGCGACGTTCAGGGCCTGCCGCTCGGTGTCGACCTCGCCCATGTAGACGGTGCAGGTCAGGCCGAGCAGCGCCGCGGCCGTGGCGGTCGCGACGCCGTGCTGGCCCGCGCCCGTCTCGGCGATGATCCGGGTCTTGCCCATCCGCCGGGTGAGCAGCGCCTGCCCCAGCACATTGTTGATCTTGTGGGATCCGGTGTGGTTGAGGTCCTCGCGCTTGAGCAGCACACGGGCGCCCGCGTGCTCGGAGAAGCGCTTCGCCTCCGTCAGCAGGCTCGGGCGGCCCGCGTAGTTCGCGAGCAGGTCGTCCAGCTCGGCGGTGAAGGCGGGATCCTGCTGGGCGGTCTCGAACTCGCGGGTCAGCTCGTCCAGCGCCGCCATCAGCGCCTCGGGCGCGAACCGCCCGCCGAAGGATCCGAAATGGCCCGTCGCGTCGGGCACGGCACCGCGCGCGGTGTCGATGGTCATGAGAAAACGCGTCCTGTCATACGAGAAGGGGCTTGTGCGTCACTGGCTCAAAAGCCCCGCCATCGCTCCCGGAGCGGCTCCACCTGCATGCCCGTACCCTATCGGCTCATTGCGAGAACGGCCGCACCACGTCAGCCGCTCTGCCGCAGCGCCGGATGAGCGCCGGCGGCGACCAGATCGGCGACCGCCGCACGCGGATCCCTCCCGATCACCAGGCTCTCCCCCACCAGCACGGCGTCGGCGCCATTGGACGCGTAGGCCAGCAGGTCGTGCGGCCCCCGCACCCCGGACTCGGCGACCTTCACGACGTCCTTGGGGATGAGCGGCGCGACCCGCGCGAACACCCCGCGGTCGACCTGCAGCGTCCGCAGATCACGCGCGTTCACACCGATGACCTTGGCGCCCGCCTCCACCGCCCGGACGGCCTCCTCCTCGGTGTGCACCTCCACGAGCGGAACCAGCCCCATCGACTCGGCCCGCTCGACCAGCGACACCAGCGCGTCCTGCTCCAGCGCCGCGACGATCAGCAGCGCCATGTCGGCACCGTTCGCCCGCGCCTCCCACAACTGGTAGGAGGTGACGATGAAGTCCTTGCGCAGCACGCAGACGCCCACGTTCGCGCGGACCTCCGCGAGGTCCTCCAGGCTCCCGCCGAACCGGCGCCGCTCCGTCAGCACGCTGATCACCTTGGCGCCGCCCGCCTCGTAGTCGCGGGCGAGCGCCGCCGGGTCGGCGATCGCGGCGAGCGCTCCCTTGGACGGGCTGCTGCGCTTGACCTCGGCGATCACCGAGACCCCCGGCCCGCGCAGCGCGCCGAGCGCGTCCCGTGCGGCGGGGGCGGCGGCCGCCTTGTCCTTCAGGACGTCGAGCGGAACCTCACGCTGCCTTCCGGCGAGATCGGCTCGGACGCCCTCGATGATCTCGTCCAAAACGCTCAAGGTCGCAGGCCCCCTATTTCAGGTCGTTCCGTGCACCGATCGTAGCCGCTGGCTCTGTTCATCCGAGGGGCGACCCCCAAGACCCCGGCTATACGGCACGGGTCTCCCCGCTCCGCTCCGGTGGGCTGCGGAGGGGCGGGTCAGGGGGCCAGGGCCTGGGCGAAGGGCAGGTTGCGGACGACCCAGTAGACGGCGAGCAGGGCGATGAACGAGTACGCCACCGCGGGTCTGAACAACCTGGTCCGCATCGGGTCGCCGCGCGCGGCCAGCAGCGTCCACCGCACGTACAGGTAGCCGAAGACCGGCAGCAGGACGAACAGCAGGGGGTTGAGCCCGAACGCGGCGCCGACGTCCCCGTGCGTGAGCGCGTGGACGAGCCGCGTCATCCCGCAGCCCGGGCAGTAGTACCCGGTCATGAGCAAGAACGGGCAACTCGGATAGTGCCCTGCCTCATTGGGGTCCCGGAACGCCACGAGAAGGGTCGCCGCGGCGGCGCCGCCGAGCACCATCGCCTGCGGAAGCAGGGCCCGGCCGCGTCCCCTGGTCGGCGGCGGGTGAGGGTGGGCGGGCGAGCGGGTCACGCTGCCAGCCTAGGTCAGGCGGGCACGCCGCGCAGGCCGGTGCGGGTCCGGCAGGGCACCGCGGCATGAGCGGCGCAGTTCAGGCGCAGCTCAGGCGTCCAGGACGTAGCCGACGCCGCGGACGGTTCTGATGGGGTTGCGTTCGCCCAGTTTGGCGCGGAGCTGGGCCACGTGGACGTCGACGGTGCGGCTTCCGGCGCCGGCGCCCGGGCCCCAGGCGGCGTCGAGGAGCTGTTCGCGGGTGTGGACGCGGCCGGGGCTGCCCATCAGGAATTCGAGGAGGTCGAATTCGGTGACGGTGAGGGTGACCCGGCGGTCGCCGATGACGGCGACGCGGCTGCGGGGGTCGAGGGCGAGGGGGCCGGCGCGCAGGGGGCCCGGCGCTTCCGCGGGGGCGCCGCGGCGGAGTGCCTCGGCGACGGCGGCGACCAGGACGCGGGGGCCGAAGGGGCGGTCGACGCGGTGCTCGCCGAGGGCGCGGGCGATGGCGGGGTCCAGGGGGCCGGTGACGGCGATGACGGGGGCGGGGCGGGCGGCCTCGGTCACGCGGTGGTACAGGTCCGCGGGGAGGGCCGAGGCGGACAGGTCGAGGACGACCGCGTCCGGGCGGCTGCGCCGGGCCGCCGCGGGTGCGCGCGCGGGGTCGGCTTCGATCTCGACGTCGAAGCCTTCGCGGGCGAGGTAGCGGCGTTGCAGTTCGGCGACGGCCGGGTCGTGCTCGGCCACGAGGACGAGCCCGCCGCCGTCGGTGTTCACGGCCGGCCGTTCTTCTGGGCGGTGGGGTCCTCACCGCGGTCGAGGGTCTTCCACATGGCGGACGGGTCGTCGTCCCCGGCCGCCGGCCGGCGCGGGGCCGCGCGTTCGTAGCGGGCGGACATCCCCGGCCAGCGCGCGCCGCGGACCGCGGTGACGAGGCCTCCCACGGCGAGGACGACGCCGCCGGCGACGGAGACGAGCCACCACAGGCTCACGTCGACGGCGGGGTCGCCGCCGAAGGTCAGCAGGGTGCTCTCGTCGCCGGCGGCTGACAGGACGTTCGAGCGCCGGACGGCGGCGGCCGACGCGTAGGCGATGCCGGCGCCGAACAGGGCGATGAGGACGCCGACGCCCGCGCGGACACGGCCGCGGGTGGCGAACAGGGCGGCGAGCCCGGCGAGCCCGGCCAGGCCGAGGGCGCCGGCGGCGCCGCCGAGGTCGCCGCCCGAGAGGTTCCGGGTGAGCGGGGTGATGGCGCCCTCGGCCGCGACGGTGGCCCAGGTGCGCCCGGCGGCGAGCAGGGCCAGACCCGAACCGGCGGCGCACAGCAGGGCCGTCAGGCCGCGTTCACGCCCGGGGGTCATCGTGCGCGCCCGGTCATACGGCGGCGTCGGGTCGTTCTCCGACCACGGCGGGGAGGACGTCGGCGTCCCAGCAGGTGCGGTCGCCGGTGTGGCAGGCGGCGCCGACCTGGTCGACCTTCACCAGGATCGCGTCGGCGTCGCAGTCCAGCGCGACGGACTTGACCCACTGCTGGTGGCCGGAGCTCTCGCCTTTCACCCAGTACTCCTGGCGGCTGCGCGACCAGTAGGTGCAGCGGCCGGTGGTGAGGGTGCGGTGCAGGGCCTCGTCGTCCATCCAGCCGAGCATGAGCACCTCGCCGGTGTCGTGCTGCTGGGCGATGGCGGGCACGAGACCGTTCGGGTCGCGCTTCAGCCGGTCGGCGATCTCGGGGTCCAGGCCGGAGGGTCGAACTGACATGGGTCCGATCCTATGGCAGCGCCGCCGCGCGGCGGATGCGGGTGACGCCCGCGGCGACGCCGTGGAACGAAGACGCCGTGGAACGAAGACGCCGTGAAACGAAAGGGCCCGCCTCCCCTGGCCGGGGGGACGGACCCAGACGTACGACTACGGGTGTTACAGGGGGACGACCTGGTCAGCCTGCGGACCCCGGTTACCCTGCGTCACCTCGAACTGGACGCGCTGGTTCTCGTCCAGCGTGCGGTATCCGGAGGACTGGATGGCCGAGTAGTGCACGAAGACGTCCGGCCCGCCGCCGTCGACGGCGATGAATCCGAAGCCCTTCTCGGCGTTGAACCACTTCACGGTGCCCTGCTGGGGCATGTCTTTCTCCTTGCGGCAAAACCTGGGCCCACACCTCGCGGGCCCGTGCGGTCGCTGCGGCACGCTCTCGCCCCCCGTACGGTCCCGGAAAAGCCAAAACGCCCGCTGCCATCAGTCCGCGGGCGTCTGGACAAACGATCGAGAACCACGACTGCAACCGACCGCCCCACCGTATCACCGGTTCCACGCAAAGCGGAGGAGCAACAAGGGACGTAGTTCTTCTCCTGGCGAACCCCGCCGTTACCTGCCCGTTAAAGACTCCAACCGGTCTCGGTCAGGGCCTTGACAGCGTCCGTCGCCCCGGTGAGCCGCACCCTCGCGACGTCCCGGCGGCCCAGTGTCCACAGGACCAGTTCGCCGGCGGGACCGTGCACGCGCACGGCTCCGCGGGCGCGGCGGCCGCGCCCGGACACGCGCACGCTCCTTCCGTCGGGCTGGACGAGCGTTACCTCGACCTGAACCTTTCTTAGGACAAAGCGGGCAATTCTTATCCGCCGCCAGAGCACTTCCTCAAGTTCCGGCGAGATGTCCCGCGGCTCCCAGTCCGGAGCCGCGCGCAGGATGTCCTCATGGTGCACAAAGAACTCAACGCCGTTGGCGATTTTGTCCACGCCGGGAAGAGCGTACGGCGAGAACTTCGGCGGCCCCTGGCGGAACCGTTCCACCAGCTGGTCGAACGGGACGGCGCGGGCCGTCCGGCGCCGTACGCGCTCGGTGTAGAAGGACAGCGGTGACAACAGGATTCCCGGGGCCGCGTCGAGGCGGCGCTCGCGGACGACCAGATGGGCGGCCAGGTCGCGGGCGTCCCAGCCGGCGCATTTCGTGGCCGCGTCCGGCCCCGCCTCCGCAAGGGCTGCGGCCAGCAGCAGGCGTTCGCGGCGGACGGGATCGGGAGCGGACGGGGCCGGGCCGTCCTCGGGCGTGCTCATCGGCTGATCGTAAGCCGCGGCGGGCCGGCCGGGAATAAGCGCGGGTGCCGGATCGTAGGTGATATTCAGGCCCGCACTCCCCCACGGCCCCGTGCGCGGGGGGCGTTCCCGGGCGCCGCCGTGTTCGAGGAGTCGCCGTGCCACCTGCGTCCAGACGCGTCAACCCGCGGGTCCTTCGCGACGGGATGGCCGTCCTGTGGGTCGCGGTGAAGGCCGAACCGCGGGTGTTCACGGTGTCGGTGCTCGCCAGCGTGCTGTACGCGGCGATGACCGTCGCGAGCGCCCAGGTGCTCGGCTGGGCGGCCGAGGAGGTCGTGCTGCCGGCGTTCGAGTCCGGGGACACGACGGCGGGGGCGCTGGCCGCGGCCGCCACCGCGATCATGGGCGTGGCGCTGCTGAAGGCGATCGGCGTCGCGGGACGGCGGTTCTACGCCGGCCTCATGCAGTACCGGCTCCAGGCCGAGTACCGGCGCTCGGTGACCCGGCAGTACCTGCGGCTGCCGCTGGCGTGGCACCACCGGCATCCGGCCGGGCAGCTGCTGTCCAACGCCAACGCCGACGTGGAGGCCGTGTGGGCGCCGATCGCGCCGCTGCCGATGGCGGTCGGCGTGGTGTTCATGCTGCTGATCGCGGCGGTGTCGATCCTGTTCACCGACCTCGTCGTGGCCGGGGTCGGGTTCCTGGTGTTCCCCGCCATCGCGCTGATCAACGTCGTCTACCAGCGCCGGCTGTCACCGGTCGCGACCCGCGCGCAGCAGCTGCGCGCGGAGGTCAGCGAGGTGGCGCACGAGAGCTTCGAGGGCGGCCTGGTCGTCAAGACCCTCGGCCGGGAGGAGTCGGAGACTAAGCGGTTCACCGAGCGGGCGGAGGCGCTGCGCGACGCGAACGTGGCGGTCGGCCGGATCCGCGGGCTGTTCGACCCGGTGCTGGAGGCGCTGCCCAACCTGGGCGTCCTCGCCGTCCTGCTGATCGGGTCGATGCGGGTGGGGTCCGGGGCGATGTCGCCGGGCGACCTGGTGAACGTCGCGTACCTGTTCACGCTGCTGTCGTGGCCGGTCCGGGCGCTCGGCTGGGTGCTGGGCGAGGTGCCGCGCAGCGTCGTCGGCTGGGAGCGGGTCCGGGGCGTCCTGGACGCGAGCGGGTCCCTCCCGTACGGGGACGGTTCCCTGGACGGTTCCGGCGGGGCGACCGCGCTGGAGGTCCGGGAGGTCCGGTTCGCGTATCAGCCGGGCGGCGGCGAGGCGGCCGGGGACGGCGCCGGCGCGGCGGAGCGGCGCGTGCTCCACGACGTGTCGTTCGCCGCGTCGCCCGGACGGACGATCGCGGTGGTCGGCCCGACCGGCTCGGGCAAGTCGACGCTCACCTCGCTGCTCGTCCGGCTGGTCGACCCGGCGGACGGATCGGTGCTCTTGGACGGCACGGACCTGCGGGACGTCGAGCGCGGCGGGATCGCCGCGACGGCCGCGCTCGTCCCCCAGCAGACGTTCCTGTTCGACGACACCGTGCGGGGCAACGTCACCCTCGGCCTGGACGTCCCGGACGAACGCGTCTGGGAGGCGCTCCGCCTCGCCCAGGCCGAAGGGTTCGTCGCGGCGCTCCCCGGCGGGCTCGACACGCTGGTGGGCGAGCGGGGGGCGACGCTTTCGGGCGGGCAGCGGCAGCGGCTCGCGCTGGCGCGGGCCCTGGTGCGGCGCCCCCGGCTGCTCGTCCTGGACGACGCCACGTCCAGCGTCGACCCGCAGGTGGAGGCCCGCATCCTGCAGAACCTCCGGGACGCGCAGTCCGGCGGCGGGGACGGCGGCGCGACCGTCCTCGTCGTCGCCTACCGCAAGGCGACGATCGCGCTGGCCGACGAAGTCGTCTACCTGGAGCACGGCCGCGTCACCGCACGCGGCGCGCACGCGGAACTGCTGGAGAGCTCCGAGGGCTACCGCAACCTCGTCAACGCCTACGAGCGGGCCGAGGCGGAACAGGAAGCGGTCGAAGGCGGCGAGGGGGCCCTGGCATGACGATCACGAAGAGCACCAAGGCGGGCGGTCCGGGCCCGGACGGCACGCGCCCGGACACCACGCGCCCGGACACCACGGGGCTCAGCGAGACCTCGACGACCGAGGGCGCGATCAGCACGCTCAAGCGGGGAATCCTGCTGAGCCCCGAGTTCATGATCGGCCTGACCGGGACGCTGCTGCTCGCGCTGGTGTCGACGGCCGGGCGCGTGGTGGTCCCCATCGCCGTCCAGCAGACGATCGACAAGGGCCTGGGCGGGGCGGGCGGCCCCGACATCGGCTTCATCCGGTCGGCGGTGCTGCTGTGCGCGGTGGCCGTGCTGGTGACGGCCGTGTGCGCGTACCTGATGAACGTCCGGCTGTACAAGACGTCGGAGGGCGGCCTGGCGGAGCTGCGGACCAAGGCGTTCCGGCACGTGCACGACCTGTCGATGCTCACCCAGAGCGGCGAGAAGCGGGGCTCGCTGGTGTCGCGGGTGACGGGCGACGTCGACCAGATCAGCCAGTTCATGCAGTCGGGCGGGCTGATGTTCATCGTGTCGATCGGGCAGCTGTTCGTGGCGAGCGTGCTGATGGTCGTCTACTCGTGGCAGCTGGCCCTGCTGGTGTGGCTGGCGTTCCTGCCGCTGGGGTGGGCGCTGCGCCACTTCCAGCGGATCCTCTCCGCCGCCTACATGGGGGTGCGGGAGCGGATGGGCGACATGCTGGGCGCGGTCAGCGAGTCGGTGGTCGGCGCCGCGGTGATCCGCGCGTACGCGTCCGAGGAGCGCACCGGGCGGCGCGTGGACGCGACCGTGGAGGCCCACCGCCACGCCCAGACCCGCGCCCAGGCCATGGTGGCGCTCACGTTCCCGGTCAGCGAGCTGGTCGCCGCCGCGGCCACCGCCGGCGTCGTGATCGCCGGGACGCTGCTCGGCATCGCCGGGCAGGTGTCGGCCGGTGAGCTGGTCGCGTTCCTGTTCCTGGTCACGCTGTTCGTCAGCCCGATGCAGACCGCCACCGAGGTTTTCAACCAGGCGCAGAACGCGATCGCCGGGTGGCGGCGGGTGCTCGGCGTGCTGGACACCGTCCCGGACGTCGCCGACCCGGGCGACGGCGGCGAGACGCTGCCGCGCGGCCCCATCGAGGTGGAGTTCGAGTCCGTGGGGTTCGCCTATCCGGGCGGGCCGCCCGTCCTGCACGACGTGAGCGCCGGCATCGCGCCGCGCAGCCGCGTCGCGATCGTCGGGCAGACGGGGTCGGGCAAGACGACGTTCGCCAAGATCCTCACGCGGCTCATGGACCCCGTGTCCGGGCGGGTCCTGGTGGACGGCGTGCCCCTCGACCGCATCCGGTTCTCGTCCCTGCGCGAGCGGATCGTCATGGTGCCGCAGGACGGTTTCCTCTTCGACGCCTCGCTGGCGGACAACATCCGCTACGGGCGCCCGGACGCGTCCGACGAGGACCTCGTCCTGGCCCTGACCGAACTCGGCCTCGCCGACTGGCTCGACGGCCTCCCCGGCGGCCTGGCCACGCCCGTCGGGCAGCGCGGCGAGTCGCTGTCGGCGGGTGAGCGGCAGCTCGTCGCACTGGCCCGCGCCTACATCGCCGACCCGGACCTCCTCGTCCTGGACGAGGCGACCTCCGCCGTGGATCCCGCGACAGAGGTGCGGATCCAGCGGGCACTCGACGGGGTGACCCGGGGCCGCACCGCGATCTCCATCGCGCACCGGCTGTCCACGGCGGAGGCGGCCGACGAGATCATCGTCTTCGACGCGGGACGGATCGTGCAGCGCGGCTCCCACGCCGACCTCGTCGCCGAACCGGGCGTCTACGCCGACCTCCACGGCTCCTGGATCGCCCAGCGAACCCTGTGACCGCGACCACCGGGGAACGGGGCCGGCGGGTCGCTCCCCTGCGCAAACACCGCTAAAGGACTTGCCCGATATCTGTTCTGGTGCGCATTCTGCTGGGGTGAGCAACGGAGTCGTGTTGGAATCGGCGGGCACGCTGCACGGTCAGCTGCAGCGGGGGCTCGGGAGGGCCGCGCGGCGCGCGGCGGACAAGCGGGGCGCGGGCGAGTACGTCTACGACTGCGTCCGGCGGGACCCGCGGTGGGACCGCCAGTGCGAGTCACGGCGGCTGTACTACGCCCGGTTGATGGTCGATCTGGAGATGTCCGCGGAGCCGGTCGCGGCGCACCTGTTCGACCCGTCCGACCAGGTCGACGGCGACGACTGGCGCGTGGACCTGGCGCTGGGCGTGCTGGCGGACCTGGTGCGGCTGAGCCGGCGGGAGGCGGCGAGACCGCTGCGGCGGTACGCCGAGGAGGGCGCGCAATGGTTCGACGCGGTCGAAGAGCTGGTCGACCTTGCGGATCCGTCACTGACCATCGGTTTGGACGAGCTGGTCGCCGCCCGGTGCGACGACTCCGATCTGGCGCTGCTGATCCCGGCCCACCACAACGCCGTGATCGAGACGTGGGCGGCGCGGCAGCCGCGGATCGCCGAGGCCCGGGCGCGCCAGCGGGAGGCCGGCAGGGCGGCGCGCAGGGCCATGGTCGCGGCGCCCGGCCGGGACCGGCAGAGCGAGGACGAGCTGCTGGACCTGGCCAGGCGCCGGGGCGAGGGCGCCATCGCGGCGATCTTCGAGCTGGGCCGGCGGCGGACGCTCGCGCTGCTCGACCTCGCGGAGGAGCTGCTGCCCCGGGGCGACCACGACGCGGGGCCGAGCAGGTACGGCGGCGCGGTGCGCCGGGCGCTGCGGGAGTACGGGCCGGAGACGGTGCCGCGGGCGCGGGCGTGGGCGGCGCAACGCGGCGGCTGCGCGGACATGGGGCTGAGCATCCTCGCCCGCTACGGCACCCGCCAGGACGTCCCGCTGCTCATGGACGAGCTGCGCACGGCCCTCGACCGGCGCGAGTGGCGGGCCGCCGCGAACCCCATCGAGGGGGTCGGGCGGCTACGCGCCGGTGAGGCCGTCCCGCTGCTGAAATCCGCTTGGACCGAATCCACCTACGCTTTCCTGAGACCGCGAATATTGACCGCGCTGACCCGGACGGCCCCGCACACGGCCGAGTCCTACACCGTCGAGGGGCTGTGGGACTGCGAGGAAGGGGTGCGGCGCGAGGCCGCGCGGTTCGCCCCGCTGACCCGCGAGACGCGGATCCGGCTGCAGCGGCTGCATCACGACACCGCCGAGGAACCCGACGTCCGCACCGCGGCCGCCGCCCGCCTGATGACCTGAACCGTCCGCCTGACGACCTGAGCCGTCCGGTGAACCTCTCCGGGGCGGGGCGCGTATTCACCTCCCGAATCGCGCATCTCACCCCGGAGGATCAGCGATGGGTTCCCGACACCACCTCGTCCCGAAGAAGCAGGCGCTGCTGTGCGCCGCCGCCGCCCTGACACTGCCCCTCGCGGCAGGCTGCGGCGGCGCGGACGCCTCGGACGGCAAGAGCGCGAAGCCGGCCAGCCTGAAGGAGCTCGCCGAGCAGACGGACTGCTCCGTGACCGGCAAGCGGAAAGTGGCGGACATGGAGCAGGGGAACTGCAAGAACGACCTCGGCCAGTACGTCCTGCTCAGCTTCACCACCGACAAGAACATGAACGCCTGGCTGGAGGAGGCCAAGCCGTGGGGCGGCGTGTACCTGGTCGGCGCGCGCTGGGTGGTGGTCAGCAAGGAGAAGACCCTGCAGACGATCCGCAAGGACCTCGGCGGCAAGATCGTGCACGGGGACTCCCACAGCTGGGGCAACGAGTCCGGCGAGAAGGGCTCCGGCGGGCACGGGTCCGGCGGCCACGGCTCGGGCGGATAGCGTCCGGCGGGCAGCGGTCTCGCGGGGCCGGGGACGGGTCAGAGGGCGCGCGTGTCGTCCTCACCGCACACCAGCAGGGCGCCCCAGCGTTCGAGGGCGGGCCCGGTGCGCGCCAGGACGCGCCGCGCGGCCAGGCCGCGGCCGATCATGCCCGGGTGCCACAGCGGATGCCCGGGGCCGTCGACGACGACCCTGACGGCGGCGACCGGCCGGGAGCCGGCCCGCGCGGCGACCACGGCCGACTCCATGTCCGCCACCCGTGCGCCCTGGGCCGCCAAGACCGCCCGTTCCTTGCCGCGGACGACATGGCCGGTGGTCACCAGCGGCCCGACCTGCACGCTGAGACCGTCCCGGATGAGCTCCCCGGCGAGCAGGTGCGGCGCGCTGCACGGCACCGGGGCCGTGTCCGGGCCGGTGCCGCGGATCTCGTCGGCGACCAGGACGTCCCCCGGCCGCAGCCGCTCGTCGAGCGCGCCCCCGAAGCCCATCGTGACGAGGGCGGCGCAGGAGTCCGGCAGCCGGCCGGCGTACCTGGCGCGGTAGCCGACGACCACGACCGGCGTGCGGGCGAGGCCGCGGCGGACCGCGCGGGCCTCCAGGCGCAGCGCCGCGCACACCACCGGCCCCACCATCGGCCGTGACTCCACGGCATCGTCACTGGTCACGTCCCCAGCGAAACACGATGTCACCTGGAGGTCCAGCTCCGTCACCGTGGGGTGCCACATCCGTCCCGCGCGAATACGGCTTCCGGGGGGCGGCGCCGGACGGCGGTCCCCTTAGACTCCCCGCATGATCTCCTTTTCCCTCCGGCGGAAGCTGGCCGTCGTCCCGTTCGTCCTGCTGCCGCTCGGCGCCGCCGCCGGGTGCGGCGGCGAGAACGCCACCACCGAATGCGGCCTGAACGCGTGCACGGTGACCTTCGACCGCGGCGTCGAGGCGAGCGCCTCCATCCTCGGGGTCAAGGCCGAGCTGGTGAAGGTCGAGGGCCAGCTGGTCACGCTCAAGATCGCGGGACAGACCGTGACCGTGCCGGCGGGCGAGGGCGAGCAGGCCGAGGGCTTCGACGTCTCGGTCCAGTCGGTCACCCAGGACCAGGTCGTCGTCAAGATCTCCAGCGGCGGTGGCGGCGAAGGTGGTGGCGAGGGCGGCGGCTGACCCGGCTAGTATTCGCTCATGCGTTCGATCAACGTGGCGGAGCGCCGCGCCCGGCTCGGTCTCCGCCACCGCCTGTCCCCCCTGTTCAGGACGGACGACGTCGCCGACGTCGCACGGTCCATGGTGGTGCTGCACGCCACCGACCCGGCCACCGTGTTCCTGTCGGTCGCGGCGCGCAGCGTCGACGCCGCCCCGGAGGCGCTGGAGCGGGCCCTGTACGACGACCGGACGCTGCTGCGGATGCTCGCGATGCGCCGGACGATGTTCGTCGCGCCCGTCGAGCTCGTCCCCGTCCTGCAGGCGTCCACGGCGAACGCCCTGGCCGCCAGGCAGCGCGCCGCCTACGCCCGGATCATCGAGCGCGGCAGCGACATCCCCGACGTCCCCACCTGGTTCGCGGAGGCCGAGGAGGCCGCGCACCGGGCGCTGCTGGCACGCGGGGAGGCGACGGGCGCGCAGCTCGGCGCGGCCGTGCCCCGGCTGCGGACGCAGGTCGACCCGGCCCCCGGCAAGTCGTACTCCAGGCCCACGAACGTCACCACGTGGATCCTCGTCACGCTCGGCTGTGAGGGCCTCATCGTCCGGGGGCGCCCGAACGGCACGTGGGTCAGCAGCCAGTACACGTGGTCCCCGGTGGAGGCCTGGCTGCCCGGCGGCATCGAGGACGTCCCCGCCGCGTCCGCCCGCGCCGACCTCGTCCGGCGGTGGCTGCGGGCGTTCGGCCCCGCCCCGGTCTCCGACCTGAAGTGGTGGACGGGCTGGAACGCCGGTGACGTCGGCAGGGCCCTCGCGCTCCTGGACGTCACCGAGGTCGACCTCGGCGGCGCCACCGGCGTGGTCCTGTCGGACGACCTGGACCCGGTGCCCGCCCCGGACCCGTGGGCGGCGCTGCTGCCCGCCCTCGACCCGACGCCGATGGGCTGGCGGGAACGCGGCTGGTTCCTCGGCGACCACGGCCCGCGGCTGTTCGACAGGAACGGCAACATCGGGCCGTCGATCTGGTGGGACGGCCGCATCGTCGGCGGCTGGGCCCAGCGCAAGGACGGCGAGATCGCCGTGCGCCTGCTGGAGGACGTCGGCGCCGACGCGGAGGGCGCGATCGACCGTGAGGCGGGGCGCATGTCCGCCTGGTACGGCGACATCCGCGCGACCCCCCGGTTCCGCACCCCCCTGGAACGCGAACTCACGTCCTGACCCGGAGCGCGGGCCCGCGGCCTGACCCGGAGCGCGGGGCCACCGCGCGGGTCAGGCGCCGTAGGGGCCGTGCAGGACGGCGGCCCTGCGCCTGGCGCCGCCGCGGCGGACGAGGGTGACGACGAAGGCGACGGCCGCGAGGGTCCCGAGGCCCATCGCGCCGAGGATGGCGAACCCCAGGTAGCCGTGGACGGTGTCGTCCGGCGTCACCAGGATCGGGCCTGTGGTGCCGCGGCACCGGAACATGGCCGTCCCCGACACGGGCGCCTCGAACGTGGCGGTGTAGCGGTAGGACGGGTGCTCGGCGGCGCTCCAGGAGTTCTTCCTGGTCAGCTGGATGGGGCCGGTCCGCTCCCCCACCTCGACGGAGCACGCGAAGGGGGAGGACTCGCCGATCCGCACGTAGATGAAGTAGCCGTACCCGTCCGAGAGCCGGACTCGGACCCCGGCGACGGGGTCTCCGCTCGCCGACGGGCCGTCCGCGACCTTGGAGTCGTCCCACAGGACCGCGAACACGGTGAAGAACCCGGTGATCGCCACGAGGATGAGGACGACGGGCAGGGCGTACCAGCCGGCACCGGGGCTGATCTGCGGCGCCGGGGTCCAAGACGGGCCCGCCTGACCCCGCCCTGTGGGCGGCGGTCCGATCGGTGGGTTGGACCCGGGCCACATCAGTGTTCCCCCCTGCAGAGCCGGTTGTGCGGAAACGCAACGATCCCAGACAAGTTTGCACGCCGCCAGGGACGCCTTTGTCAGGGACTGCCGATCGCCGGGTTCGGCCGGGTCTCCATTGGGCCGCCGGCATGCCCGGCCTTGGCCGTTCGCCGGGGGGGTGGCGATTGCAGGCGGCCGGAACGGATACCTTACTAGGTAGTAGCAACCGACGGCGTGCACGGAGACGGCAGCCTGGGAGACAGCATGGCCCCGTGGGACCGACTGCCCGCACCACCGATCCGGCTCCGCCGCCCCCGCGGATTCGCCCCCTACACCGTCGAGCGCGACCTGCCCGTCACCATGCCGGACGGCGTGACGCTCCTCGCCGACCGGTACGTCCCCAGCGGCGTGCACCGTCCGCCCACGATCCTGGTGCGGACCCCTTACGGGCGGCGCGGCCCGGCGGCGCTGGCCAACGGGCTGCTGTTCGTCCCCTTCGGGTTCCAGCTGGTCGTGCAGAGCGCGCGCGGCACATTCGGTTCGGGCGGCGAGTTCGACCCGCTCGGCAGTGAACGCGACGACGGGCTCGCCACCGTGGAGTGGTTGAAGACGCAGCCGTGGTTCAACGGCACGTTCGCCACCTACGGCGCCAGCTACCTCGGCTACTCCGCGTGGGCGGTCGCGGCCGAGGCGGGACCGGAGCTGAAGGCGATGTCCCTGCAGATCACCGCGTCGTCGTTCCGGGACGCCGCCTACGTCGGCGGGTCGTTCGCACTGGAGTCCACCCTCACCTGGACCGACCTCACGCACCGGCAGAAGCAGCCGTTCGGCCTGCTGACCGCGCCGCTGCTGTCGCGCCGCCGCGCCGTCCGCGCCGCCCGCTCCGGCCGCCCCCTCTCCGAGCTGGACGTGCTGACCGGCGGGGAGCAGATGCGGTTCTACCAGGACGTCCTCGCCAACCACACGGCCGCCGGCGGCTACTGGGACAGCCGCGACTTCAGCGGGACGGTCGGCGGCGTCGAGGCGCCCGTCAGCCTCCTCGGCGGCTGGTACGACGTGTTCCTGCCGTGGCAGCTCAAGGACTACCTCGCGCTGCGCTCCGCCGGGCACGCCCCGTACCTGACCATCGGCCCCTGGTGGCACACCGACGCCCGGCACGGCCTGCCGGCGCTGCGCGAGTCGCTCGCATGGTTCCGCGCCCACCTGCTCGGCGACACTTCCGGGCTGCGCACCGACCCCGTCCGCGTCTACGTGACGGGCGCCGGGGAGTGGCGGCACTACCGCGACTGGCCGCCCCCGGGGATGCGCCAGGCGCGCTGGCACCTGCACGCCGGCCACGGCCTCGGCGAGGACGGCCCGCGGGACGCCCCCGCCAGCACCTACCGGTTCGACCCGGCCCGCCCGACGCCCGCGCTCGGCGGCCCCACCCTGCTCGGCAGCTCCCGCCCGGTCGACCACCGGCCGCTGGAGCGGCGCCCCGACGTCCTGGTGTTCACCTCCCCCGCCCTGGACGACGACCTCGACGTCATCGGCCCGGTCGGCGCCGACCTGTTCGTCCGCTCCGACCGCGAGCACACCGACTTCATCGTCCGGCTCTGCGACGTCGCCCCGGACGGGACGTCCCGCAACGTCTGCGAGGGCGGCCTGCGGCTGCCCGCCGCCGCGGACAAGCCCGTCGGGACCGGCGGCGTCCGCCGCATCGCCGTCGACCTGTGGCCGGCCGGGCACCGGTTCGCACGCGGCCACAAGGTCCGCGTCCACGTCACCAGCGGCGCTCACCCCAAGGTCGCCGCGAACCCCGGCACCGGCGAGCCCCTCGCCACCGCGAGCCGGATGGTCCCGGCCCACCAGGAACTCTTCCACGACCCCGACCACCCGTCGGCGATCATCCTCCCCGTCGTCGAACGCTCCCCCGAAGCGACCGTCCCGGCCCCCGCCGAGGAGGACGCGATCTAGAGGACGCGATCCGGAGGCGCGCCGCGCCCATCAGGGTTTCCGCTCAGCGGACGGGGTGGCCGGCGGTGCGCAGTGCGGTCTTGACCTCGGAGATCTTCAGCTCACCGAAGTGGAAGACGCTGGCGGCCAGGACGGCGTCCGCGCCCGCGTCCACGGCGGGGACGAAATGCTCGACGGCCCCGGCGCCGCCGCTGGCGATCACCGGCACGGTCACCGTCTCCCGGACGCGGCGCAGCATCTCCAGGTCGAAGCCGGCCTTGGTGCCGTCGGCGTCCATGGAGTTCAGCAGGATCTCGCCGACGCCGAGGTCCTGGCCGCGGCGGGCCCACTCGATCGCGTCGATGCCCGTCCCCTTCCGGCCGCCGTGCGTGGTCACCTCGTAGCCCGAGTCCGTCCCGGGCGCGCGGCGGGCGTCCACCGACAGCACGACGCACTGCGACCCGAACCGGAGCGCGGCCTCGCGCAGGAACTCCGGGCGCGCGATCGCGGCCGTGTTGATCGACACCTTGTCGGCGCCCGCGCGCAGCAGCCGGTCGACGTCCTCGACGGTGCGGACGCCGCCGCCGACCGTGAGCGGGATGAACACCTGCTCGGCGGTGCGGCGGACGACGTCGTAGGTCGTGGAGCGGTCGGCGCTGGACGCGGTGATGTCGAGGAACGTCAGCTCGTCGGCGCCTTCGGCGTCGTAGCGGCGGGCCAGCTCGACGGGGTCGCCGGCGTCCCGCAGGTTCTGGAAGTTGACGCCCTTGACCACGCGCCCGGCATCGACGTCCAGGCACGGGATGACCCGCACGGCCACGGTCACTTGACGGCCTCCAGGGCCTCTTCCAGTGTGAACGCCCGCGCGTAGAGCGCCTTGCCGACGATCGCGCCCTCGACGCCGTCTCCGGTCAGTCCAGCGAGGGCGCGCAGGTCGTCGAGCGAGGAGACGCCGCCGGACGCGATGACGGGCTTGTCGGTCCGGGAGCAGACCTCGCGGAGCAGTCCGGTGTTGGGGCCGCGCAGCGTGCCGTCCTTGGTGACGTCGGTGACCACGTAGCGGGGGCAGCCGTCGTCCTCCAGGCGGGCGAGGACGTCCCACAGGTCGCCGCCCTCCCGCGTCCAGCCGCGCGCGGCGAGCGTCGTGCCGCGCACGTCCAGCCCCACCGCGATCTTGTCGCCGTGCGAGGCGATGATCTTCCGGCACCAGGCGGGGTCCTCCAGCGCGGCGGTGCCGATGTTGACCCGGGCGCAGCCGGTGGCGAGGGCGGCCTCCAGCGACGCGTCGTCGCGGATGCCGCCGGACAGCTCCACCCTGACGTCCAGCTTCCCGGTCACCTCGGCGAGCAGCTCCCGGTTGGAGCCGCGGCCGAACGCGGCGTCGAGGTCGACCAGATGGATCCACTCCGCCCCCGCGCGCTGCCACGCCAGCGCCGCCTCCAGCGGGGCGCCGTAGGAGGTCTCGGTGCCGGCCTCGCCCTGGACCAGGCGGACCGCCTGGCCGTCGGCGACGTCGACGGCGGGAAGGAGCGTCAAAGTCATGCGGAAACCTTATCGACGGTGGTGAAAGACGGTGATGAGAGAGGAGCTCAGGACAGGGTGGTGAGCCAGTTGCGGAGGAGGCCGGCTCCCGCGTCGCCGGACTTCTCCGGGTGGAACTGGGTGGCGCACAGCGGGCCGTTCTCGACGGCGGCGACGAAACGGTCGCCGTGCTCGGCCCAGGTGACCAGTGGCGCCTCGATGAGGCCGGTCGGGTCGGGCTCCAGGTCCCAGCGGCGGGCCGCGTAGGAGTGGACGAAGTAGAACCGGGCGTCCTCCAGGCCGCGGAAGAGGGCGGAGCCCCCGGGGACGTCCACGGTGTTCCAGCCCATGTGCGGGACGACCGGGGCTTCGAGCCGGTCGACCGTGCCGGGCCACTCGTCGCAGCCCTCGGTGGTGACGCCGTGCTCGATGCCCTTGGTGAACAGGATCTGCATGCCGACGCAGATGCCGAGGACGGGACGCCCGCCGGCGAGGCGGCGTCCGATGATCTGGTCGCCGCGGACCGAGCGCAGGCCCGCCATGCACGCCGCGAACGCGCCGACGCCGGGCACGACCAGGCCGTCGGCGGCGAGCGCCGCGTCCCAGTCGGCGGTGACGGTCACGTCGGCGCCGGCGCGGGCGACGGCGCGTTCGGCCGAGCGCAGGTTCCCCGACCCGTAGTCGAGGATGACGATGTCCTTCACAGCCATGACACACCCCCGGCGATGGCCAGCCCTGCGAGGACCAGCAGGATCACCGCGCCGATCTTGATGCCCTGTTTGACGAAGCTGTAGACGCCCGCCAGCAGGAACACCGCGACCGCGAAGAGCGCCATGGTGGCGTAGGTGAAGTGCAGGTCACCGATGTCCACGGTTACAGGGCCCCCTTGGTGGACGGGACGCCGTGCACCTTCGGGTCGAACGCCACGGCGTCGCGCAGCGCGCGGGCGAGGGCCTTGAACTGCGCCTCGACGATGTGGTGGGCGTTGCGCCCGTACGGGACGTGGACGTGCAGCGCCACCCGCGCGTTCGACACGAACGACTCGAAGATGTGCCGGGTCATCGTGGTGTCGTACTCGGGGCCGATCATCGGGGCCATGCCGTCCGGCTCGACGTGCACGAGGTAGGGGCGGCCGGACACGTCCACGGTGACCTGCGCGAGCGACTCGTCCAGCGGGATGGACGCGTCGGCGAAGCGGCGGATGCCGGCCTTGTCGCCGAGCGCCTCCCGGAACGCCTGGCCGAGCGCGATGGAGGTGTCCTCGATCGTGTGGTGGCTGTCGATGTGCAGGTCGCCGGTGGTCTTGACGGTCAGGTCGAACGACCCGTGCTTGCCGAGCTGGGCCAGCATGTGGTCGAAGAACCCCACGCCGGTCGCGACGTCGACCTGCCCGGTCCCGTCGAGGTCGATCTCCACGAGGACCTGTGTCTCCTTGGTCCCGCGCTCGACTCGTCCCTTGCGCGTCACAGACTCTCCTCACTTTTTCCGACGAAGTCGGCTCGGGGGGCCGTCCCCCCTCGCGCCTGCGTGAGCGCGGTGCGGAAGGCGGCCATCTCGTCCGGGGTGCCGACGCTGACCCGCAGCCACTCGGGCGGTCCCACCTCCCGGATCAGCACGCCGCGTTCGAGCAGGTTCTCCCAGACCTTCCGGCGGTCGGGGAACGTCCCGAACAGGACGAAGTTGGCGTCGGAGTCGGCCACCCGGAAGCCCTCGGCGCGCAGCCACGCGACCAGGTCGTCGCGTTCGCGGCGCAGCGCCTCGACGCTCCCGAGCAGTTCCTCGCCGTGGGCGAGGGCGGTGCGGGCCACGGCCTGGGTGACGGCCGACAGGTGGTAGGGCAGCCGGACGAGCAGCAGCGCCTCCAGGACGGCGGGGTCGGCGGCCAGGTAGCCGAGCCGGGTCCCGGCCATCGCGAACGCCTTGGACATCGTCCGGGTGACGATCAGCCGCGGGTTGCCGTCCAGCAGCGTCAGCGCGGACGGCGTCTCCCGGCGGCGGAACTCGCCGTAGGCCTCGTCGACGACGACCATGCCGGGCGCGGCCCGCAGGACGGCCTCGATCGCCTCCAGCGGCAGCGCCGTCCCGGTCGGGTTGTTCGGCGAGGTGAGGAACACGACGTCGGGCCGGTGCTCCTCGACGGCCTCGATCGCGCGGGCCGGTTCGATCCCGAAGTCCTCATCGCGGAAGGCGTCGATCCAGCGCGTCCCCGACACCCCGGTGATGATCGGGTGCATCGAGTAGGACGGCTCGAAGCCGAGCGCGGTGCGGCCCGTCCCGCCGAACGCCAGCAGGATCTGCTGGAGGATCTCGTTGGAGCCGTTCGCCGCCCACACCCGCCCGGCGGTGAGGCCGAGGCCGGGCGTGTCGGCGTTCAGGAACGCGGCGAGGTCCTCGCGGAGCGCGACGGCGTCGCGGTCCGGGTAGCGGTTCAGCGTCCCGGCGACGTCCATGACGGCGTCCCCGAGGGCCTTCACCAGCCGGTCGGACGGCGGGTACGGGTTCTCGTTGGTGTTCAGCGCGTACGGGACGTCGATCTGGGGTGCCCCGTAGGGTTCGCGGCCCCGCAGGTCGTCCCGCAGCGGCAGGTCGTCGAGCGAGGTCACGAGGGGATCTCCCAGTCGAAGCGGGCCCTGAGCGCGGCGCCGTGGGCGGGCAGGTCCTCGGCGTCGGCGAGCGCGACCACGCGGGCGGTGGCGCCGGCGAGGGCGCCGCGGTCGTATTCGACGACGTGGACGCCGCGCAGGAACGACTGGACCGACAGCCCGGACGAGTGGCAGGCGCATCCGCCGGTCGGCAGCACGTGGTTGGACCCGGCGAGGTAGTCGCCGAGCGACACGGGCGCGTGCCGCCCCACGAAGATCGCACCGGCGTTGCGGACGCGGGCGGCGACGGCGGAGGCGCCGGCGGTCTGGATCTCCAGGTGCTCGGCGGCGTAGGCGTCCACGACCTTGAGGCCGTCCTCGACGTCGTCGACCAGCACGATGCCGGACTGCCGCCCGGCGAGGGCCTCGGTGATCCGCTCGACGTGCCTGGTGCGGGCGACCTGCGCCTTCAGCTCGGTCTCGACGTCGTCGGCGAGCCGCACCGAGTCCGTGACCAGCACGGCGGCGGCGAGCGTGTCGTGCTCGGCCTGGCTGATCAGGTCGGCGGCGACGTCCACCGGGTCCGCGGTGCCGTCGGCGAGGATCGCGATCTCGGTCGGGCCGGCCTCCGCGTCGATGCCGATCACGCCCTTGAGCAGCCGCTTGGCGGCGGCGACGTACACGTTGCCGGGGCCGGTGACCAGGTCGGCGCGGGGGCACTCCTCGGTGCCGTAGGCGAACATGGCGATCGCCTGCGCGCCGCCGGCGGCGTACACCTCGTCCACGCCGAGGAGCGCGCACGCGGCCAGGATCGCCGGGTGGGGCAGCCCGCCGAAGTCGCGCTGCGCGGGCGAGGTGACGGCGAGGGAGGAGACCCCGGCCTCCTGGGCGGGCACGACGTTCATGACGACGCTGGACGGGTACACGGCCCGGCCGCCCGGCACGTACAGCCCGACGCGCTCGACCGGGATCCAGCGTTCGGTGACGGTGCCGCCCGGCACCACCTGCGTGGTGACGTCGGCGCGGCGCTGAGCGCGGTGGACGAGCCGGGCGCGGCGGATGCTCTCCTCCAGCGCGTCCCGGACGGCGGGGTCGAGTTCGGCGAGGGCCCGGTGGACGGCCTCGACCGGGACCCGGGCGCTCTCCAGATCGACCCCGTCGAAGTTCTTCGTGTGCTCCCGGACCGCCTCCGAGCCACGATGGCGGACGTCCTCACAGATGGGCCGCACCTTGTCCAGGGCGGCCTCGACGTCGAAGTCGGCGCGGGGCAGCACGGAGCGCAGATCGCCGGGCAGCGAACCGCGCAGGTCGATACGGGAAATCACGCGTCCAGTCTACGGAGTGCCCTCCACCCCTCGCGCACCGTCTCAGGTGCCGAGACGGGCGCGTCGCGCACGGCGGTCACGCCCGCAGTTCGCCGCCCAGGACGGTGACGGCCGAGCCGGACAGCACGACGCGGTCACCGCGCACGGCGACACCGACGTACCCGCCCCGGGCCGACGCCTGGAAGCCGGTCATGGTGTCGCGGCCGAGGCGTCGCGCCCAGTAGGGGGCGAGGGCGCAGTGCGCCGAGCCGGTGACGGGGTCCTCGCCGTCGCCGGGCAGGACGCGCGGGGCGAAGAACCGGGACACGAAGTCGTGATCGTCCCCCTGGGCGGCCGGCGCCGTGACAATCACGCCGCGGGCGTCGATCCGGGCGACCGCCGGGATGTCGGGGGTGAGCCCGCGGACGGCCGCCTCGTCGGCGACTTCGGCGAGCAGGTCGTTCTGCGTGTTGCGTCCGGCGGCCCTCACCTCGGCGCCGAGCGCCTCGGTGAGCCCCTCGGGGACGTCGACCGGCTCGGGCGAGCAGGCGGGGAAGTCCATCGACAGGGTTCCGCCGCCGTCCCCGCCCCCGTCCCCGTCCCCGGTGACGGTCAGGACACCGCTCTTGAGCGTCCGGAAGCGGATCGGCTCGCCCGGCGCGACGGTCCCGGTGGAGTAGAGGGCGTGCGCGGAGGCCAGGGTGGCGTGCCCGCACAGCGCGACCTCCGCCATCGGCGTGAACCAGCGCAGTCCGAACTCCGCCTCGGCATCGTCGAGGGGCCGGACGAAAGCGGTCTCGGAGTGCTTCATCTCGGCGGCGACCCGCTGCATCCACGCGGGATCGGCGGCGTCCTGGAGCAGGCACACCGCGGCCGGGTTGCCGGCGAACGGGCGGGCGGTGAAGGCGTCGACGACGAGCATCCTCATGACGTCCGACGCTACCGGCAGGCCCGGGCGGGACGGCAGGGCCGATCGGAGGAAATGGCCTGCCGCCCGGCCACGCCGCCCCGGGCGGTGTCCGCCGCGGTGACCGCCGTGATGACCGCCGTGATGACCGCCGTGATGACATCCGCTTCACACTGTGAAGAACCGGACCTTACCAAGATCATCAAGGAGCACGTACGCTGGCGTACGAGGGCGTTCCCCCGGCGGCGCCCAGGAGCGTGGGAGAAAGAGTGTGACCGAGAGGCTCGCCCTGTTCCCCCTGGGCACCGTGCTGTTCCCCGGCCTGGTGCTCCCCCTGCACCTGTTCGAGGACCGCTACCGGCGGCTGATCGGCGACCTCCTGGAACTGCCCGAACCCCGCGGCTTCGGCGTGGTCGGCATCGAACTCGGCCACGAGGTCGGCGAAAGCGCGGCGCACCGGCTCGCCGAGGTCGGCTGCGTCGCCGAACTGCGCGAGGCGACCCGGCACCCGGACGGGCGGTACGACATCGTGACGGTCGGCGCCCGGCGGTTCCGGCTGAAGGAACTGGACCGGTCCCGGCCGTACCTGCAGGGCGAGGTGGAGTACCTCCCCGAGGAGCCGGGGGCCGACCCGGGGCCCGTCGCGCTGCGCGTCCGCCGGCTGTACCGGCTGTACCGGCACCGGCTGGGCGCCGCCGGAGCCGGGCCGTTCGACGAGGCCGAACCGCCCGACGACCCGGTGGCGATGTCGTACGCGATCGCGGCGTCGCTCGTCCTGGACGGCCACGACAAGCAGCGGCTGCTGGAGTGCGAGGACGCCGCGCTGCGCCTGGGGGCCGAACGCGAACTGCTGGCCAGGGAGAACCGCATCCTGGACGTGCTCCCGATGATCCCCGCCGGGCAGTTCCTCGACGGGTCGTTCCACCCCAACTGAGACGATCACGGCAGACTGCGTCCATGAGCACAGCGAAGGCGAAGGGCGGCACGGGCAAGGGCGGCAAGGGCGGCGCGGGCACGCCGGCGACCGTCGCCGCCACCCAGGCGAAGATCGAGTTCACGCTGCACGCCTACGAGGCCGACCCGGACGCCGGGTCCTACGGGGAGGCCGCGGCCGACGCCCTCGGCATCCCGCACGGGCGGATCTTCAAGACGCTGCTCGCCGACGTCGACGGGCGGCTGACCGTCGGCGTCGTCCCGGTGTCGGCGACCCTCGACCTGAAGGCCCTCGCCGCCGCGGCGGGCGGCAAGAAGGCGCGGATGGCCGACCCGCGCGACGCCGAACGCGCCACCGGCTACGTCGTCGGCGGGATCAGCCCGCTCGGGCAGCGCCGGACGCTGCCGACCGTGATCGACGCGTCGGTGTCAGCGCTCCCGTCCGTCTACGTCTCGGCCGGCCGGCGCGGACTGCAGATCGAGCTCGCGCCCGCCGACCTCGTCCGCCTCACCGGCGCCTCGCTCGCCGCGATAGCCCGCGGGTAGCCGCCGGACGATCACCTCCAGCATCCCGTACAGGACGACCGCGGGCAGCGCCCAGAACACCAGGACGCCCTTCGCCCGCAGGTCGGCGACCCCGGTCACGGTGGTGCCGTCGCGCGCGGTGCGGACCGCGTCCTGGAACTCCGCCAGGCCGATCAGATGACCGGTCTGCCAGGCGAGGACGGCCGCGGCGGAGCCGCCCACGGCCAGCCCGAGCAGCAGCGGGACGTCGTTGCGGCGGCCGCCCGCCAGATACGCGGCGGCGCCGCACAGCAGGCCGGCGGCGAGGGCGATGACGGCGAACCCGGCGTCGAGGCCGATCGGCCCCTGCCCTTCCGGATCGGCGAGCAGCGGCTCACCCTGGACGATCACATAGGTCACCTCGGGGGCCGTGCCGGCCCACAACAGCCCCGCGAGCGGCCCGAGGAACGTCACGACGGCGGCGGTCACCGCCCCCGACGTCCACGGCCTCGTCGCCAAGAACCTCCCGGCGGGTCCCCGCACCTCGTACGCTCCTAGTGTGAGTCCTCTGACAGCGAAAGCCTAGCCTGCCCGATTCCGGCCCCCGATCGCCTCGACTACTGGGATAATGTGCCCGACATGTCCGGATTCAGTCCCGCGTTCGAACGCCTCGGCGCCGCGCTGGCGGCCGTCGTCCTGCAGCAGCAGGAGACGCTCGCCGAGTTCCTGCCGCGCGAGGACTGGAGCGCCGACCTGACCGCCCGCACCTATGCCAGCGGCGGGGTCGCCGTCCGGGTCTCGCTCCTCGGCAGCTACGCCGCCCGCGAGCGCACCTGGCTGTGGGGATGGGCGAACCCGCAGTTCGGCGACGCGCACCCCGCCGTCGTCCCGACGCTGGTCATCCGGACGCTCGGCGAGCGGCTCGGCATCCCCGAGTTCACCACCCCCGAGGTCGACCTGTCCTGGTACGAGGGGCCGGCCGGGCACGGCGGCGAGCTGATCGCGATGGCCGCCGGCGGCGTCCTCGGCGGCGGCGGGTACATCGGCGCCGGCTACGACGGCGGCTCGGCCTACCTGCACGTCGACGACCCGCAGGCGCCGCCCGCCCGGTGGGACCCGGTCCCGCTCCCCCGGCTGCTGGCCAACGCGGCGGGCCTGTTCCCGCACGAGCCGCGGCTGACGCTCGCCGGGTTCCTGTCCCACCACCGCGTCCCGTTCCGGCAGAGCGACGTCCTGACCGAGGTGCTCCTCCCCGGCGGCGGCACGGCCCGCGCCCGGTTCGACGGCCTCGGCCGCTTCGTCAAGTGGGAGGCCGAACTGAGCCCCGTCCCACTCGGCACCTGACCCGGTAGCGTTACTGATTCGGCCCCGGCGCCGGCCTCGGTAGCGTCGGCCCATGACCTACCGATTCGGCATCCAGCTCAACCCGTCCGCCTCCGGACTCGGCGATGTCCGCGCCCTCGCCCGGCTCGCCGACGCCGACGGCCTCGACCTGCTCGGCGTGCAGGACCACCCCTACGCCGCCGGCCTCGCCGACACGGTCACGCTGATGGCGGCCGTCCTCGCCGAGACCGAGCGGCTGCGGGTGTTCCCGGACGTGGCGAGCCTGCCGCTGCGGGGACCCGCCGTCCTCGCCAAGCAGGCCGCCACGCTCGACCTGCTCAGCGGCGGGCGGTTCGAGCTCGCGCTCGGCGCCGGCGCGTTCTGGCCCGCGATCACCGCGATGGGCGGCCCGCACCGCACGGCCGGGCAGGCGCTGCGGGCGCTGGAGGAGGCCATCGAGATCATCCGCGCCATGTGGCGGCCCGGCGAGACCGTCAAGATCACCGGAGAGCACTACACGGTGAAGGGCCTCCACGCGGGCCCCGCCCCGGCGCACCCGATCGGCATCTGGATCGGCAGCGTCGGCCCCAAGGCGCTCGCGCTCACCGGACGCCTCGGCGACGGGTGGGCCGCGCCGATCCCGCACTACCTCCCGTACGAGAAGTGGCGCGAATCCCAGGACGTCATCACCCGCGCCGCCGAGGACGCCGGCCGCGACCCGTCCGCCATCACCCGCATCGCCCAGCTCGTCGGCGACGTCACGGACTCGCCCGGCACCGTCCGGCTCAAGGGCGAGGAACCGATCCGCACCGACGCCGCCGGGTGGGCCCGCGTCCTCGCCGGTCTCGCCACCGACACCGGGTTCGACACGTTCGTCTACTGGCCCGAGACCGCCGACGAGACCCAGCTCCTCCGCTGGACCCGCGAGGTGATCCCCGCGACCCGCGCCCTCCTGGGCGCCTGACGCGGATCAGCCCAGGCAGGACGGGCCGAGGAGCTGCTTCAGGTCGCCCATCAGCGCCGGGGACGGCGCCACGCGCAGCCTGTCGTCCAGCCGGACGACCGTGGTACGCGGCCCGTTCTGCAGGTGCAGGTGCACCTCCGCGGTTCCCGGATGGGTGATCAGCACCTCTTTCAGCCGCGACACCGTCGGCGGCGTGCAGCGGCCGAGCGGCAGCGTGACCGAGAGCGGGCCGGTCGCGTCGGTGACCGACAGGTCCGGCTGGGCCACCTCCATCGCGATGATCTTGGCGACGTCCTCGCGGCGGTCCAGCTTCCCCTTGACGATCAGGATCGCGTCCTCGGCCAGCAGGGTGGAGCACAGCTGGTAGGACGACGGGAAGCACAGCACCTCGATAGACCCGCCGAGGTCCTCCAGCTGGAACATCGCCCACGAGTTGCCCTGCTTGGTGACCTTGCGCTGGAGACCGGACAGCAGGCCGGCCACGACCACGATCTGGCCGTCCGGGCGCTCGCCCCCGTTCAGGACCGCGATCGTGCAGTCGGCCTCGCGCTCCAGGATGTGCTCGACGCCGAGGAGCGGATGGTCGGACACGTACAGGCCGAGCATCTCCCGCTCGAACGCCAGGAGGGTCGTCTTGTCCCACTCCTCGCCCTCGGGGATCGTGACGGCGAACGCGTCGTCGCCGCCGTCGTCCTCCAGCGCCCCGAAGAGGGAGTCCTGGCCGACGGCCTCCTTGCGCTTGATGTCGATGACGGAGTCGATGGCCTGCTCGTGCACCATCAGCAGCGCCTTGCGCTCGTGGCCCAGCTCGTCGAACGCGCCCGCCTTGATCAGCGACTCCACGACCCGCTTGTTGCAGACGATCGGCGGGACCTTGTTGAGGAAGTCGTTGAAGTCGGCGTAGGCGCCCTTCTCCTTGCGGGCCGCGACGATCCCGTCCACCACGTTGTGGCCGACGTTGCGGACGGCCGACAGCCCGAAGCGGATCTCGGTGTCGCCGAGCGGGGTGAAGTCGGCCTCGGAGGTGTTGACGTCCGGCGGCAGGACCTTCAGGCCCATCCGGCGGCACTCGCTCAGGTAGAGGGCGCTCTTGTCCTTGTCGTCGCCGACGGACGTGAGCAGGCCCGCCATGTACTCGGCCGGATAGTTCGCCTTGAGGTAGGCCGTCCAGTAGGAGACGAGCCCGTACGCGGCGGAGTGCGCCTTGTTGAACGCGTAGTCGGAGAAGGGGACGAGGATGTCCCACAGGGTCTTGACGGCCTGCTTGGAGAAGCCGTTGTCGACCATGCCCTGCTCGAAGCCGACGAACTGGGCGTCCAGCTCCGCCTTCTTCTTCTTGCCCATGACGCGGCGGAGCAGGTCCGCTTTGCCGAGCGTGTAGCCCGCCACCTTCTGCGCGATCGCCATGACCTGCTCCTGATAGACGATCAGGCCGTAGGTCGTGTCGAGGATCTCCCTGAGCGGCTCCTCCAGCTCCGGATGGATCGGCGTGATCTCCTGCTGGCCGTTCTTGCGCAGCGCGTAGTTGGTGTGGGAGTTCGCCCCCATCGGGCCCGGCCGGTACAGGGCGCCGACGGCGGAGATGTCCTCGAAGTTGTCCGGCTTCATCAGCCGCAGCAGCGAGCGCATCGGGCCGCCGTCGAACTGGAACACGCCCAGGGTGTCGCCGCGCGCGAGCAGGTCATAGGTCGGCTGGTCGTCCAGCGGGAGGTCGAGCAGGTCGACGTCGACGCCCTTGTTCTTCTTGATCCCCTTGAGCGCGTCGTCGATGATCGTCAGGTTCCGCAGGCCCAGGAAGTCCATCTTCAGCAGGCCGAGCGTCTCGCAGGTCGGGTAGTCGAACTGCGTGATGATGGCGCCGTCGGCGTCCCTGCGCATGATCGGGATGTGGTCGGTGATCGACTCACCGGACATGATGACCCCGGCCGCGTGCACGCCGGTCTGCCGGATCAGCCCCTCCAGGCCCTGCGCCAGATCCATGATCTGCTTGACGTCGGTCTCTTCCTCGTACAGCTTGCGCAGCTCGCCGGCCTCGCCGTAGCGGGGGTGCTTGTCGTCGAAGATGCCCGACAGCGGGATGTCCTTGCCCATCACGGCGGGCGGGAACGCCTTGGAGATCCGGTCGCCGAGCGCGTACGGGAAGCCGAGGACGCGGCCCGCGTCCTTGATGGCGGCCTTCGCCTTGATGGTGCCGAACGTGGCGATGAACGAGACCTTGTCCGCACCCCACTTCTCCGTCGTGTACCTGATGACCTCGGCGCGCCGGTCTTCAGGGAAGTCGATGTCGATGTCGGGCATGGACGCGCGCTCGGGATTCAGGAACCGCTCGAAGATCAGCCCGTGCGGGATCGGGTCGAGGTCGGTGATGCCCATCGCGTACGCGATCAGCGAACCGGCGGCGCTGCCCCGCCCCGGGCCGACCAGGATGCCGTTCTCCTTGGCCCAGTTGATGAAGTCGGCGACGACGAGGAAGTAGGACGGGTAGCCCTTGCCGAGAATGACGCCCATCTCGTACTCGGCCTGCTCCCGGTACCCGTCCGGCAGGCCGTCGGGGAAGCGTCGCTCCAGGCCCTTCCAGACCTCCTTGCGGAACCAGCTCTCCTCCGTCTCGCCCTCGGGGACCGGAAAGCGGGGGCTGAGGTCCTGGTACTCGAACATGCCCGCCGGGTCGACCCGCTCGGCGACCATGAGCGTGTTCCGGCAGCCCTCGGCCCAGATGTCGGACGAGTCGATGGCGCGCATCTCGTCGGCCGTCTTGATGTAGTAGCCGCTGCCGTTGAAGCGGAACCGGTCCGGATCGGCGAGCTGCTTGCCGACCTGGACGCACAGCAGCGCGTCGTGCGCGGTGGCCTCCGACTCGTGCGTGTAGTGCGAGTCGTTGGTGACCACCGGCGGGATGCCCAGTTTCTTGCCGATGTCGATCAGGCCCTGCCGGACCTGCCTCTCGATGTCGAGGCCGTGGTCCATGAGTTCCAGGAAGTAGTTGTCCTTGCCGAGGATGTCCTGGAACGTCGCCGCGGCCTTGAGCGCCTCGTCGAACTGGCCGAGCCTCAGCCGGGTCTGGACCTTGCCGGACGGGCAGCCCGTGGTCGCCATCAGGCCGTCCGCGTGCTCGGCGAGCAGCTCCTCGTCCATGCGGGCGTACTTGAAGACGAAACCCTCGGTGTAGGCGCGGCTGGACAGCTTGAACAGGTTGTGCAGGCCCGTCCTGTTCCGCGCCCACAGCGTCTTGTGGTTGATCAGCCCGCCGCCGGAGACGTCGTCCCGCTTCTGGCTCGGTTCCCCCCACTGGACCTTCTTCTTGTGGAACCGCGACTCCGGGGCCATGTAGGCCTCGCAGTTGTGCAGGATGAAGTCCGAGACGTAGGAATTGTCCTCCTCCACCTCGAAGTTGAAGACCTCGCACTCGAGCTCGATCGATTCCACATGCCGGATCGGCCGGTACAGGTACTCGTCATCCTCAAGAGTGCGCGCGTACACACGCTCGGGGTGATAGGAGACCTGGTACCAGCGGTAGTCCCGGTCACTCCTGCCCTGGGGGAAGTCGCCCTTCTCCGTGCCGCTGGACACGGTGCTCCAATGCCCTCTGTCGGCCAGGAGTGCGCGCATGCCCCAGGCCAGCGACCGTGAGGCGACCTTGAGGTCCCTGCGGCCGACGGTGTTGGAAGCCGGTCGCGGGGAGCGACCGTCACCGTCGAGAAATCCTTCGAGGAAGCCCTCCCGGACCTCGGCCGGCCCACTGAGCACGCACTGAGGCACCCGTTTGCCGCGAGCTCCCCGACCGACCAGCTCGTTCAAGACCAAGGCCAGCGGGACGCAGCAGGCATTGATCTCCTGAGAGCCCTTCTCCGGACGGTGGTACGTCTGGGTCGGAATCTCAAAGCGCCGGAGCAGACGGCGCCAGCGATCGGCGAGTTCCCGCTCAGCCTGATTGAGCGTGATGCCGATCCCGCCGGTCAGTTCGCCATCCCGGCTCTGCAGGTGCCCCTCCGCCGCGTAGAGGCCGAGCAGGTAGCCGAAGTCCCGGTCCAGCGGGATCCGGCCGGGCAGCGCCGGCCAGGACTTTTTCGCCCGGTGGCCCGCCGGGTACGAGCGCTCGACACCACCGGCCGGGCCTTCGGTGAAGTCGGCGGGCAGCACCGACAGGATGTCGAAGATCTGCTGTTCACCGGCGAGCTTGGGAAGGCAGGCCCATGAGTTCCACGCATGTACGCCGCCTCCGGCGGTACGGCGGCCGGATGTGATGTCCCCGGGTTTCTTCCAGTCCACCAGGCCGTCCGGTGTACGGACCAGGACCGGATGCTCTTCGGTGAGGGTCAGAGTACGGCCGTACCTGCACGCCAGCTCGATCGTGTACGCCCTGCCGGAGTAAGGCCGCCGCATGGTCCGCAGCACACGCCGGAAACGACCACGGTGGGTGAGAACCAGATCGCCTTCCCGGACGTCCTCCACGTGCTTGATGCCCTCGGCGGTGAGGATCTCCTGGCCGGCCAGAAGGCAACCGATGATGGGAGTGACCCCCGCGGCCATGGCGTGCTTGTGGAACTCATACGCGCCGTGCATGTTGCCGTGGTCGGTCATGGCGATCGCGGGCATCTCCTGCCGGCCGACCTCTTCGAACATCTGGTTCAGGCGAGCGGCTCCGTCGAGCATGGAGTACTCCGTATGAACATGCAGGTGAACGAAAGAATCCGGCATGCCTGCTGCGCCTCCTGCTCGTCGCATGCGACCGCGCACGTGCCTCGCCGGCACGTGTGCGTGATCGGTCCCGGGGGAAGATCGCCGACCCGGCCGGGGCACCGGGACGACGCGGTGCTGAGAGCCTAACCCGCTTCGCGGGGCCCCCGCGCGCCGACGCGCCCAATCCCGCGGGCACTACGGTAGGCGCCCGGGGGAACACCGAAAGTGCGCTTGAAGTGGCGGGTCAGATGGGCCTGGTCGGCGAATCCCGTGCCCGCCGCGACGTCGGCCGGAGGCAGCCCCTCGTCCAGCAGGGCCCGCGCCCTTCGCACCCGCACCTGGTTGAGGTAGGCGTGCGGCGGCAGGCCGACGGTGTCGCGGAAGGCCCGCAGCAGCGCGAACGGGCGGACCCCGACCGCCTCGGCCAGCCGCTCCAGCGACGGCGGGCCGACGAGGTTCGCGTGCAGGATGTCGCGGGCCTCGCGGACGGCGGCCGGCATTCCGGTGGACGTGCCGTCCGGCCGGACGCGCGCGTGCCGGGTCAGCAGGCCGGCCAGGGCCGTCCTCAGCAGGGTGGACGCCGCCAGCGCGTCCCCCTTCTCCCCCGCCCGGTGCACGGCGCGCAGCAGGCCGGCGGCGGCCGGGTCGTCCAGGACGGGTCCGGCGAACGCGGGCGTACCGGGCCGCGCGCCCAGATCGGCGGCCATCTCGGCCACGACGCCGACCGGCGGGTACATCACGCGGTACGCCCAGCCGTCCGGTGTGCCCGCGTGGCCGCCGTGGACGACGCCGGGATTGACGACCACGAGCGAGCCGGCCCCGGCGCGCTCGACGCCGCTGCCGTGCTCGAACTCCTCCACGCCCGCGTCGATCACGCCGAACACGTAGCCGTCGTGGGTGTGCCGGTTGAACCGGTGCGTCACGAAGCGGGCCCGCAGCAGGTCGACCTCGGGCAGTGCCGGATGCCGGTAGTGGTGTGCGACCTCTGCCCCCATATCGGACATGGTATTCGTCTCAGCGGGCGAGACGATCTGTCCAGGGTTTGACGCGCGGGCGCCGCCGCCGCATACCATCGGAATCGTGGAACGTCGTCGCCATCCCAGGTTTACGCAGCCGGCTCCGGGTGAGCCGGTCGCCGTGACCTGAGCGACGACCCCGGAGCCGGCCAAGGCGGAGCCCGTCCAGGGCTCTGCCTTTTCTGTTGATCGGAAGCGGCCCCGGGCACGGACTCCCCCTTGCGCGGACGGCCGCCGCACGAGAGGGAGCCCCGAATGCACGACCAGGTCATCGATCCCGCCGAGCACGACGCGGCCTGCCCGGCGTGCGGCCCGTCCGGAGTGCCCCGCACCCCGGAGCCGGGCGTCCCGGAGCTGCGCGTTCCGCTGCCGTCCGCGGCGGCCGTCACCACGCTCGGCGAGGCCAGGGTCGCGATCGACGGCCTCGACGCCGCCCTCGCCACGCTGCTGGAACACCGCGCCGCGGTCGCCGCCGCCGTCCAGCGGCTCAAGCCGGTCGGCGGCTTCGCCGGACGCGATGCCGGCCGTGAGCGGCGGATCGTCGAGGCGATGGCGGCGCGTGCCCCGTCCCTCGGCCCGGACCGGCTCACCCGCATCATGAACGCGGTCATCGAGGCCGGGCTCGACGCCGCCGAAGCCCGGCGGCCGTCTTGACGCGGCCGCAAGAACGTTCAAGAACGCGCGGCGGGCGGGGTCCTACCGTCGGCGGCATGAGCGTTACCGAGACCAGGGCCGGCGCCGGGGAGGCCGCACCGGACGACGAGGCCCGGAAGGCCGCCGTGCGGGACGGGCTGGGCGTGGGCATCGCCGTCGGCGTGTCCGGGCTCGCGTTCGGGGCGGCGGCGGTCACGGCGGGACTCACCGTCGCGCAGGCGTGCGTGCTGAGCCTGCTCGCGTTCACCGGGGCGTCCCAGTTCGCGCTGGCAGGAGTGATCGGCGGGGGCGGCGGGCTGGTCGCCGGGTCGCTCGGCGCGGTGCTGCTCGGCGGCCGCAACGCCCTGTACGGGATGCGGCTCGCGGACATGCTCGGCGTCCGGGGCGGGCGCCGCCTGCTCACCGCGCACGTCATCATCGACGAGACCACCGCCGTCGCGACCGCGCAGCGCGGACGGGCGGCCGCCCGCGCCGGGTTCTACACCACGGCGATCAGCCTCTACCTGGCCTGGAACACCACCACGCTCCTGGGCGCGGCGGGTGCGGCACGGCTGGGCGACCCCGAGGTCGTCGGCCTGGACGTCCTCGGGCCCGCGGCGTTCCTGGCGCTGCTGTGGCCCAGGCTCTCCGCGGGACGGCGGGAGGTGCGGGTCGCGGTGGCCGCCGCGGCGATCGCGCTCGCCACGACTCCGCTGCTGCCGCCCGGCGTGCCGGTCATGCTGGCCGCCGCCGCCGCGCTGCCCGCCCTGATCAGGCGGACGGAGACGACGTGAACGTGTGGATCGCGGTGGTCGCCACCGGGCTCGGCTGCTACGCGCTCAAGCTCGCCGGGCTCCTCACGCCGCAGCGGGTCCTGGACGGCCCCCGGGTGCGCCGGTTCACCGAACTCGTCCCCGTGGCGCTGCTGACCGCGCTGATCGCCGTGCAGGCGCTCGCCGACGGCAAGGCCCTGGAGTTCGACGCCGCCCGCATGGCGGGCCTGGGCGCGGCCGTCGCCGCGCTCCTGCTGCGGCTCCCGTTCCTGGTGGTCCTGATCGTGGCCGCCGGCGTCGCCGCCGGGCTGCGCCTGCTCGGCCTCTGACCGCTCAGGACTCCGCTTCGACGATCTCCAGGGCGCGGGCCAGGTCGTCCGGGTACGGGCTCTCGAACTCCACCCGCTCACCGGTCGTGGGGTGCTCGAAGCCCAGCCGGGCGGCGTGCAGCCACTGCCGTTTCAGGCCGAGACGCGCCGCCAGGGTCGGGTCCGCGCCGTACGCCATGTCGCCCACGCAGGGATGGCGGATCGCGGCCATGTGCACCCGGATCTGGTGTGTCCGGCCCGTCTCCAGGTCGATGTCGAGCAGCGTGGCCGCCCGGAACGCCTCGACGGTGTCGTAGTGCGTCACCGACGGCTTGCCGCCCCCCACGACCGCGAACCGGCCGTCGCCCGACGGATGCCGGTCGATGGGCGCGTCGACCGTCCCGCGGAACGGGTCCGGGTGGCCTTGCACGAGCGCCTGGTAACGCTTGTCGACACGGCGTTCCTTGAACGCGCGTTTCAGCCGCGAGTACGCGACCTCGCTCTTGGCCACGGCCATCGCGCCCGTGGTGTTGGCGTCCAGGCGGTGCACGATGCCCTGCCGCTCGGACGCGCCGCTGGTCGCGATCGTGTGCCCGGCCCCCAGCAGCCCGCCGAGGACGGTCGGGCCCGTCCAGCCGGTGGTCGGGTGCGCGGCGACGCCGACCGGCTTGTTCACCACGACGATGTCGTCGTCCTCGTACAGGACGGCCATGCCGGGGACGGGCTCGGCGACCGGCGCGGGCGGTGCGGGCGGCGGCGGGAGCGTGACCTCCAGCCAGGCGCCCGCGTGCAGCCGCTCGGACTTGGTGGCCACCTCGGCGCCGTCCAGCAGGACGTCCCCGGCGGCGATCATGTCGGCGGCGCTGCCCCGCGACAGCCCGAACAGCCGCGCCAGCGCCGCGTCGACCCGCTCCCCCTCCAGCCCGTCCGGGACATGGAGGCTGCGCACCTCGCCCATCAGGCCTTCTCCTCCGGCGCCGCGGCGGTGGCGCCGTCTGACGCGGGCCTCTCGGGCTCGTGCACGGGCTCGGGCTCGTGCACGGGCTCGTGTACGGACTCGGCCTCGCCGCCGGGCTCGGGCTCGGGCTCGGGCTCGCGGGGATCCGGGGGCCCGGGCTCCCCGGCGTCGCCCTCGTGTTTGCCGGGCAGGCGCGTCCCGTCGATCTGGAGCCCGCGCGCCGCCAGCAGGACGGCCAGGACGCCGCCGCAGACGATCGACGAGTCGGCCAGGTTGAACACCGGGAAGTTCGGTACCTGGATCCAGTCGACGACATGGCCCTTCAGCGGCGCCGGGGCCCGCAGCAGCCGGTCGATGAGGTTGCCGACCGCGCCGCCGAGCAGCAGGCCCAGGCAGATCGCCCAGGGCAGGCTCCGAAGGTTGCGGGCGGTGCGCAGGATCGCGACCACCACACCGATGGCGATCAGGGTGAAGACGATCGTGTAGCCGGTGCCGATGGAGAAGGCGGCGCCGCTGTTGCGGGTCTCGCGCAGGGTCAGCAGCCCGCCGAGCAGCCGGATCGGCTCGCGGTCCTGCAGCGCCGCCACCACGATGATCTTGGACACGATGTCGGCGGTGAGCGCGGTCAGCGCCACGGCGATCAGCACGCCGACGCGGCGCGGCCGAGGAGATCCCGTGGATTCCCCGGCCCCGCCCTCTGGGTTCGTTGAGTCGCTCAGCGACGTTCCTCGCGTTGTTTGCATGTCACACACAGGGTCGCACGCGGGAAGACCTGGAGCCGCGCCTTGCCGATCGGCCTGGTGCAGGACTCGCAGATTCCGTACGTGCCGCCGTCCATCCGCTGGACGGCCCGCTCGATCTGGGCGAGCAGGTCCTGAGAATTGTAGGACAGCGCGAGCTCGTGTTCGCGCTCGTAGGTCTTGGCGCCCGCGTCGGCCTGGTCGTCGCCGGCGCCGTCGCTGCTGTCGCCCTCGGCGATCTGGCTCGCCGACGCGGCGATCTCGCCGCGCAGCGCCTCGATCTGCTCCTGCAGGCCGGCCCGCACCTCGGCGAGCTCACCGGGCGTCCACTGGTGCTCCCCCTCGCGGACCGGCAGCTCCGCCGCCTTCGCCGGGGACAGGCCGTCCACCGCCGCGGCGCCGTTCCCGCCCGCCTTCCCGGGCTTGGCGGAGACGCGTCCGGACGCCGCCCCGCCCGGTTTCGCGGCCGGGGACCGCCTCGTGCCCCGGCGCTTCTTGCCGGCGGGCGACTTCTCCGGGGCCGGCCTCTCCGGAGACGGCTTCTCATCGGGCAGCGTCTCGTCGGGCTTGGTGCCCCTCTTCGCGCCGGCCATATCGGCCCCCCTCGCGCTGATCGCCTCGACGGGCAGTGCGGGCAGCATAAGTCCCCTTTCTCGGACGCGGCAAACGACCTCGGCTGCGTTACCGACGCCTTATGCCCCGTCGTCGATCGCCTGGAAACCCCAGGTCGCCGCACGAGATCGCAAAGGAACGGAACCCGCCCCCCCGGCGGCCGCCCGGCGGGAAAACGGGAAGAGGGCGCGTCCCGCGTGCGTTAGAGTCTGGACGAGCAGTCGTATCGGCAGGCGCTGATGGGGACACCTGCCGCCGCACGCAGCCATGAGCGACCCGGGGACGGTGCGAGCCCGGGGGCGAGCCCGGCGGTCTGATCACCCCGGAGCCGCCGGAGGAACCGTCCCGGACGTCCGTCCGCGGGCCCAGTAGACCCGGCAGCCGAGACTCGAACGAAGCGGATCGTGCCGCCGGGGCGCCCGGTGGCAGGGTCAAGGAGGGTGGTACCGCGGGGCCCCGCTCGGTCGGACCGGGCACGCCTCGTCCCTCCGGTCAACGTGGTCACGTCGATCCGGAGGTCCGCCATCGTGAGCCGAGGTTTTCGGCCGCTGCCAGCGCAGGTCGATCTGCCCGCCCTGGAGCGGGACATGCTGCGCCGCTGGCGGGAGAGCAAGATTTTCGAGCGGTCGCTGGAACGCACCGCGTCCGGCCCCCGATGGGTGTTCTACGAGGGCCCGCCGACCGCCAACGGCATGCCGGGCGTCCACCACGTCGAGGCGCGCGTGTTCAAGGACGTCTTCCCGCGCTTCAAGACGATGAAGGGCTACCACGTCCCCCGCAAGGCGGGCTGGGACTGCCACGGGCTGCCCGTCGAGGTCGCCGTGGAGAAGGAACTCGGCCTCACCGGCAAGAAGGACATCGAGGAGTACGGCGTCGCGGAGTTCAACGACCGCTGCCGCGAATCGGTCCTGCGCCATGTGGACGCGTTCGAAGAGATGACCGAGCGCATGGGCTACTGGGTCAACACCGACCAGGCGTACCGCACGATGGACCCCGAGTACGTCGAAGCGGTCTGGTGGTCCCTGAAGCAGGTGTTCGACAAGGGCCTGCTGTTCCGCGACTTCCGCATCACGCCGTACTGCCCGCGCTGCGGGACGGGACTGTCCGACCATGAGCTGGGCCAGCCCGGCGCGTACGAGGAGGTGTCCAGCCCGTCGGTGTACGTGCGGATGCCCGCCACGTCCGGTCCGCTCGCCGAGATGGGCGCCGCGCTGCTCATCTGGACGACGACGCCGTGGACGCTGGTGTCCAACACCGCCGTGGCCGTCCACCCCGACGTCACCTACGTCGCCGCCCGGCCCGCGGGCTCCGACGAGGTCCTCGTCGTGGCCGAGCCCCTTCTCGACCAGGTCCTCGGCGAAGGCGCCGAACGACTCGCCGCGTACCAGGGCGCCGAACTGGAGCGCACCGCCTACCGGCGGCCGTTCGACCTGGTCGACATCCCGGACGCGCACTACGTCGTCCTGGGCGACTACGTCACCGTCGAGGACGGCACCGGCCTCGTCCACCAGGCCCCCGCGTTCGGCGGCGACGACATGATCGTCTGCAAGCGCTACGGGATGCCGATCGTCAACCCCATCGGGCCGGACGGGCGCTTCCTGCGCGAGGTGCCGCTGGTCGGAGACAAGTTCTTCAAAGACGCCGACGAGCCCCTCACCGATGACCTGCGCGCGCGCGGGCTGCTGTTCCGCGGCGGGCACTTCGAACACAGCTACCCGCACTGCTGGCGCTGCCACACGCCGCTGCTCTACTACGCGCTCCCCGCCTGGTACATCCGCACCACCCAGATCAAGGACCGGCTGCTGGAGGAGAACGAGAAGACCAACTGGTACCCCGAAACGGTCAAGCACGGCCGGTACGGGGAGTGGCTGCGCAACAACGTCGACTGGTCGCTGTCCCGCAGCCGCTACTGGGGCACGCCGCTCCCCCTGTGGGTCTGCGGCGAGGACGAGAACCACGTCACCTGCGTCGGGTCGCTCAAGGAACTGGGCGAACTCGCCGGAAGCGACATGTCCGCACTGGACCCGCACCGCCCCTACGTCGACGACGTGACGTTCCCCTGCCCCGCCCGCGCCGGAGACGCGGACTCGGACCGGTGCGGGGCGGAGGCGCGCCGCGTCCCCGACGTCATCGACGCCTGGTACGACTCCGGCTCCATGCCGTTCGCGCAGTGGGGCGCCCCCCACCGCAACGACGAGGTCTTCGAGAACTCCTACCCCGCGCAGTACATCTGCGAGGCCCAGGACCAGACCCGCGGCTGGTTCTACTCCCTCATGGCCGTCGGGACGCTGGTCTTCGACCGCTCGTCCTACGAGAACGTCGTGTGCCTGGGGCTGATCCTCGCCGAGGACGGCCGCAAGATGAGCAAGCACCTCGGCAACGTGCTGCGGCCCATCCCGCTGATGGACGAGCACGGCGCCGACGCGGTGCGCTGGTTCATGGCCGCCAGCGGCCTGCCCTGGGCGTCCCGCCGCGTCGGCCACGGCGCCCTGGAGGAGATAGTCCGCAAGGTCCTCCTCACCTACTGGAACACCGCGTCCTTCTTCGTCCTGTACGCCAACGCGGCACAGGCGCAGGGCCGCGCGTGGACGCCCGACCGCCTGGGCGAGGCGCCCGCCCCGGCCGACCGCCCCCTCCTGGACCGCTGGGCGCTCGCCGGGCTGCACCGCACCGTCCGCGAGGTCGACGCCGCCCTGGAGGACTTCGACACCGCCCGCGCCGGACGCCACCTGGCCCAGTTCGTCGACGACCTGTCCAACTGGTACGTGCGCCGCTCCCGCCGGCGCTTCTGGGAGGGGCCCGAGACCCCCGACGGCTCGTCGGCCTTCGCGACCCTCTACGAGTGCCTGGAGACCCTCACCCGCCTGATGGCGCCGATGGTCCCCTTCATCACCGACCACGTCTGGGACGTCATCCGCCCCGCCGGCGGCCCCGAGTCGGTGCATCTCGCCGACTGGCCGGCCGTCGACGAGGACCTCGTGGACGAGGAACTGACCGCGCAGATGGCGCTCGTCCGCCGGCTGGTCGAGCTCGGCCGCTCCGCCCGCGCCGCCAGCGGCGTCCGGACCCGCCAGCCCCTCGGCCGTGCCCTGGTCGGCGCCGCGGGCTGGTCCGCGCTGCCCGCCCAGCTCCGCGCGCAGATCTCCGAGGAGCTGAACGTCCTCGGCTTCGAGGAGCTCTCCTCGATCGGCGGCGACCTGGTCGAGTACGAGGTGAAGCCCAACTTCCGCGAACTCGGCAAGCGCTACGCCAAGGACACCCCGAAGGTCGCCAAGGCGATCACGTCCGCCGATCCGGCGGCCCTCGTGGGCACCGTCCGCGACGGCACCGCCGGAGTCGAGGTCGAGGGACTCGGCACGGTGCCGCTCTCCGCGGACGACGTGATCGTCACCGAGCGGCCGCGCACCGGCTGGGCGGTGGAGAGCGCCGCCGGCGAGACCGTCGCGCTCGACCTCACGGTCACGCCCGAACTGCGCCGCGCCGGCCTGGTCCGCGAGGCCGTCCGCCTCGTCCAGGAGGCCCGCAAGGCCGCCGGCCTGGACGTCACCGACCGCATCGACCTGTGGTGGGAGGCCACCGGCACCGACCTGGCCGAGGCGCTGCGCGCCCACACCGGCGAGATCGCCGCCGAGGTCCTCGCGACCACGGTCACCGAAGGCCGCCCCGACGGCCTCCCGGCGACCCGGGACGAGGAACTGGGCCTCACCCACTACCTCCGCAAGGCCGCCGAGTAGGAATCCCGACCACGCGCTCCGCGGGCCGGGTGGCCGGAAGGCGCTCCGCGCCCGAAGGCCGCCCGGCCCGCGGGGGGTCGTCCCCCTTGGGCAACGCTGCAATGATTGGAGGGTGAATCTTCCCGAGCAGCCTTCCGAACCTCCGGCGCGGCCCCCCGCCGCCGGCATGCGCGCGTCGGACGCCGATCGTGATCAGGTCGCCGACCGTCTGCGCGAAGCGCTGGCCGAAGGGCGCATCACGCCGGAGGAGCACGCGGAGCGGATCGACGCGGTCTACAAGGCCAAGACGTACGCCGAACTCGAGCCGGTCCTCAGCGACCTGCCGCCGGCGCAGGGACCGAGGGTCGATCTGCGCAAGGACGAGCAGGTGCCCGCCCCGCCGGCGCCTCAGTCGCCGAACCTGGTGGCGATCTTCGGTGGGGCGGAGCGGAAGGGCCGCTGGCTGGTCGAGCCGACCACCAACGTGTCGTGCGTGTTCGGCGGCGTGGACATGGACTTCCGGCAGGCAGTCCTCAGCCGCAGCGAGGTGACCGTCAACGTCACCTGCGTGTTCGGCGGCGTGAACCTGATCGTGCCGCCCGGGGTCCGGGTCGTCGGGTCCAATGTCGCGATCTTCGGCGGCAACGACCTGCCGGACGACGACACGACGGACCCGGACGCGCCCGTCATCCGGCTGACCGGCCTGGTGCTGTTCGGCGGCGTGTCCGTCACCCGCCGGGAGGTGGGCGGCAAGGGCCGTCGCCGGGACCGGCACGGGGAGGCCCACCGGCTGCACCAGGAGCGGCGCGCGGAGATCCGCGAGCGCCGCCGCGACCGCTGAGCCGCCCCGGGCGGTATCAGTCCCGGGCGTGCTCGCGGTCGGGCTGGCAGACGAGGCAGGGCGTGCAGCCGCGGGACTTGGCCTCGGCGCGGGACAGCGCCTCCAGGTCGTCGGCCTCGTCGCCGATGTCCTCGATGAGGGCGCAGTCGGTGCGGTGGTAGCGCTTGGTGCCGCTCAGGATGCGGACCTGCGGACCGCCGTCGCCGGGCTCGTCCTGCGGGGCCTCGGCGGCCGGCTCGGGTTCGGGCTCCCCGGCCGGCTGCGGCGGGGCGTCGTCGTCGTCGGCGCCGCGGGGCTTCGGAGCCGCGGCCTCCGGGACGGCGGTGTCGGCGTCCGGCTCGGCGGCGGATGCGGCGCCCACGCCGACGGTGGTGTCAGCTGGCGCGGATTCGGCCTCAGCGGGCCGTTCGCCGGCGGAGTGACCCTCCGGCTCCGGCTCGGCGGCCTCGGCCTTCTCCGCGGCCTTGGCGGGCTCTTCGCGGGCGAAGAGGCTCGCCACCGGCATGTCGGTGAGGGTCGGGCCCGCGGGCCCGGGCGCCGGGCGCTCCGGCTCGGCCGACCGGTCCGCCCGCGGGATCTCCGCCGTCTTGTCGAACGAGGTGGGCGCGGAAGCCGGCGAGGGCGCCGGCTTGGCGAGACCGGCCAGGCCGCCCTCAGAGCGCTCCATGCCGGGCTTCGGAGGTACGGGCACGTCCCCTGCCGCCTTGCCCGTGCCGGGTGACACGGGTCCCGACGCCGCGGCGCGCGCCGCCAGTGCGGTGTCGGGCATGCATGCGGTACAGGGGCTGAACCCCTCCTCCTTGGCCTCGGCGTAGGTGAGCTCTTCGGTCTCACGCCCGGCGAGTTGCCGGCAGGTGTCGAGGTGGTAGCGCTTGCGGCCGCGGACGACGAACACCAGCGCGTCCTGGGGGACGTCGGCCGGCGGGGCGGGGATCTCCACCTCGTCGTCGGCCGGGTCCGCCACCGGGGCCTTGGCCGCCGGTACGCCCATGGCGCCGGCTGCGGGGGCGGGGGCGGGGGCGGCCTTCTTGCGCTTGTCCTTCTTGGGCTTCTTGCTCCTGCGGGCGGCCGTCGGTGAGACCCCCGCGCCGAAGAGCTCCTTGCGGCGCAGGAACACCCCGATGGCCAGGCACAGTGCCGAGACGATGCTGACCGCGATCGAAATATAGATCACGAACAGGGCGTCCAGGTTGAACACCTCGGCGCTGTCTCCGTTGCCGGCGACGATTCCCGCTACCAGCAGGGCGATCGCCACCACCACGAGAACGCCGCTCAGGATGATCACAGGGTCTCTCTCCCTCGTTCAGGCCGCTCGGCTCCCCGGCGGCCGGCACCGGCCGGACTCCCCGCGCCGCCGGGAGGGCTGCGGTGCCATCCTCGGCGCGGCGATCGGGAAGACACTATCGCCCGCGATGCCCGCCTCAGCGCCGTTCGTGCGGCGGGTTGTCACCGCCGGCGTGGAACGCCCCGGTCGCGGAGTGCTGCACCTGCTGGGTGTGCTCGGCGGGCGGCGGGAACTGGCCCGGCGCCGGTCCGGAGCCGCCAGGGGCGCCGTTGCGGTTGTCATTGTGCTGCAGGGTGTTCTGCGGGCCCGTCTGCGGACCGCCCTGGGGAACGTTCTGCTGCGGCTGCGCGGGGGCCGCGCCCGGGACGGCGGCGAACGCGCCGGTCTCGGTGCTGCCCGCCTCCAGGTCGCGCAGCTGGCCCTCCAGGTACACCTTCAGCCTGCTGCGGTACTCGCGCTCGAACGCGCGCAGGTTGTCGACCTCGCGCTCGAGCTCCTCGCGCTGCTGCACGAGCGAGCCCATGACCTGGCGGTGCCGCTCCTGGGCGTCGCGGTCGAGGGCCTCGGCGCGGGAGCGGGCCTCGCTGACGATCTGGTCGGCCTGCCGGCGGGCCTTGCCGAGGATCTCCTCGGCCTCGCGGCGGGCGCGGCCGAGCGTCTCGTCGGCCTCGCGGCGGGCGTCGGCGATCGCCTGGTCGGCGGTCTGCTGCGCCAGCGCGAGCACGCGGGCGGCGGTGTCCATGTTGTCCTCGCCGGTGGGCGCGGCGGACATGCCGAGACCGCCGAGGACCGGCTCCGGCTCGGGCTGCGGCTGCGGCTCGGGCCGGGGCGGCTCCGGGATCTTCTGGACGTCCGGCTTGGGCTCCACGATGGGGGCCGCCATGGCGGGAACCTTGCCGCGCAGGCACTCGGCGAGCTTGGCCCGCAACTCCTCGTTCTCCTGGATGAGGCGGTCGAGCTCGGCCTCGACCTCGTCGAGGAAGGCGTCCACCTCCTCCTCGTCGTACCCCGGCCTCAGCCTGGTGGTACTGAACTGCTTGTTCCGCACATCCGCGGGTGTCAGCGGCATGTCTCGTCTCCTTGGCGCGCTTGGAGTCTGTCCCGAAGGACGGTATCCGATCGACCTAACCTCCGCCGAACGCGGAGCCGACGATGATGATCAGGATCCAGACCACAAGGATGAGGACGGTGAAGCTGAGATCCAGCGCAACGTTACCCAGTCGAATGGGCGGGATGAAGCGTCTGAGGAATTTCAGGGGCGGATCGGTGACGGTGTAGGTCGCCTCGGCGATCACCAGTACGACCCCGGTCGGCTTCCACTGCCGGGCGAACGACTGCAGGATCTCCAGGATCAACCTCCCGATCAGGAACAGGAGGAAGAAGTAGAGCACCGCCTGCAGGACGGTTCCAACGATGTTCACGGGTTCTCTCGCATGTGGATCTCAGCTCTGGTTGAAGAAACCTCGTTCAGCCATCCGGGCCTTGTCCTCGGCCGTCACCTCCACGTTGGCGGGCGACAGGAGGAACACCTTGTTCGTAACACGCTCGATGCTCCCGTGCAGGCCGAACACGAGACCCGCCGCGAAGTCGACCAGACGCTTGGCGTCGCTGTCGACCATCTCGGTCAGATTCATGATGACCGGTGTGCCCTCCCGGAAGTGCTCGCCGATGGTCCTCGCCTCGTTGTAGGTCCTTGGATGCAGCGTAGTGATACGAGCGAGGTCGGTGGTACCGGACTCGTACAGCGCCACGGAGCGCCGCTCTATGGTCGACGTGGAGTGATGGTCGCGTTCGCGGTCCGCGGCCTCGTCGGCTCGGGTAAGCTGACCGCCGGATTCGTCCTCGCGACGGCGGCCCTGCCCGGAGTCGGTCTCCTCGTCGTAGATCTCGTACTCGTCGTAGTCGCCGTACTTGTCGTCGTAGCGATCGTCCTCCACAAGGCCGAGGTAGACCGCCATCTTGCGCATCGCGCTGGCCATACGCCCCTCCGTGTCCTGTGGCCGCGGCTCCGGGCGCGTCCGGGGCCGCCGTGGACTGATCCGTTGTGGCGGCCCGCGTTCCGGCAGGTACCACTGGGGGGACATTACCTGACGATTGCCCGTCGGCCGCCGAGCAACGCCGTACCGACCCGCAGGTGTGTCGCGCCGCACGCGATCGCCTGTTCCAGATCGCCGCTCATACCCGCAGAGACGATCCGGGCGCCCGGATGGTTCCGGCGGACACTTTCGGCGATCCCGGCCAGCCGCGTGAAGGCGGGAGCCGGGTCGGCGCCGAGCGGCGCGACGGCCATCACGCCGCCGAACTCCAGGCCGCCGGCCTCGGCGATCACGTCGGCGAGCGCGGGAACGTCCGCGGGTGATGCGCCGCCGCGCCCCTCCGCCTCGTCCAAGGAGACCTGGACGAGGCAGCGCAGGGTGCGGCCGGCGCGGACTGCGGCGTCCGACAGCGCCGAGACGAGGCGGGGCCTGTCCACCGAGTGGACGACATCGGCGTACCCGGCGACGGCGCGGGCCTTGTTGGTCTGCAGACGGCCGACGAAGTGCCAGGTGAGAGGGAGGTCGGCGCAGTCGGCGGCCTTCGGGCGGGCCTCCTGGTCGCGGTTCTCGCCGACGTCGGTGAGGCCGAGTCCGGCCAGCAGCCGCACATCGGACGCGGGGAACGTCTTGGTCACCGCGATCAACGTGATCTCGTCCTCGTCCCGGCCGGCGGCGGCGCAGGCGGCGGCGATGCGCGCGCGCACCCCGGCGATGCTTTCGGCCAGTTCGGCCCGGCGCTCCCCGGTCACGCGTCGCCCTTGAGCCAGACGTATCCGGCGAAGCGGCCGGTGCGGCCGTCGCGGCGGTAGGAGAAGAGCCCGGAATCCTCGATGGTGCAGCGGTGGTCGACGCGGACGCCGGTGACGCCGCCGGCGGCGAGCTGCTCGACGATGCCGGCGCGGATGTCGAGGCCCGGGGTGCCCTTCGACGTGGTGGAGTACGCGGCGGGCACGACGGCGGCGACCTCGTCGCGCATCGTCTCGGGGACCTCGTAGCAGCGGCCGCACGCGGCGGGGCCGATCGCGGCCGTCATCCTCGCGGGGTCGGCGCCCCGCTCGCACATCGACTTCACCAGCGCGGGGACGACTCCGGCGGCGGTCCCGGGGCGGCCGGAGTGGGCGGCGCCGACGATCCCGGCGACGGGGTCGGCCAGCAGGACGGGCGCGCAGTCGGCGACCAGGACGGCGAGGGCGAGGCCGGGGACGGTCGTGACGACCGCGTCGACCGGGCCGGGAACATCGGGGGACGTGACGAACGCGACGCCGGCGCCGTGCACCTGCCGCATGAAGACGGTGCGTCCGGGGTCGACGCCGAGGCGGGCGGCGGCGCGCCGCCGGTTGTCCAGGACGGCGGCGGAGTCGTCGCCGGCCGCGCCACCGAGGTTGAGGGAGTCGTAGGGGGCGGTGCTCACGCCGCCGGCACGGCCGGTGAAGGCGGCGCCGACGCCGTCGCCCAGGGCGACGGTGGTGATCACTTCAGGAAGTCGGGGACGTCGAGGTCGTCGTCCTCGTCGAACACCACGGGACGGCGGCGCTGCCCGGAGGAGGCGGGGCCGCCGTCGCTCTCCCCCGCGTGCACGCGGGAAGGGGTCTGCTCGGACGCCGGGCGGGGCGCGGGGGCACGCGAGCCGCCGGGCTCTCCGCCGGACGCGCCCGCGTCCCGGTCGGCGGGCGGGCCGGGCTGCGGGGAGGCGGTGCCGTCGGGCCGGGCGTGCTCGCCCGATCCGCCGCGTCCGGCGGCGCGGTCGTCCTGTCCCTGTGCGGGCGTCTGGGCCCGGTCGGTGTCGGAGCGCTGCGGTGCGGCGGACGCGTGACCCGCGGTCTGCGGCGCCGCGGCCGCCTGCGCCACCGACTGCTGCGGCGCGGACTGCTGGGCGCTCGCCGGCTGCTCCGATCGCCCGACCCTGCTCGGGATCGGGTTGGCGGGCGCGGCGGGCGCCGCGGACGCGGGCAGCGGCGCGGGACGGGGCGGCGGGGGCAGTCTCTTGGTCTCGGGTTCCGGGGCCGGCTTAGCAGGGCGGCCCTCGTCAAAACCCGCCGCGATCACCGTGACCCGGACCTCGTCGCCGAGCGCGTCGTCGATGACCGCGCCGAAGATGATGTTGGCGTCGGGTGCGGCGGCGTTGGACACCAGCTGCGCCGCCTCGTTGATCTCGAACAGGCCGAGGTCGGAGCCGCCGGAGATGGACAGCAGCACGCCGTGCGCGCCGTCGATGCTGGCCTCCAGCAGCGGGCTGGAGATCGCCATCTCGGCCGCGGCGACGCTGCGGTCGTCGCCGCGCGCGGAACCGATGCCCATCAGCGCCGAGCCGGCGCCGGACATGACGGACTTGACGTCGGCGAAGTCGAGGTTGATCAGGCCGGGCGTGGTGATCAGGTCGGTGATGCCCTGCACACCGGACAAGAGCACCTGGTCTGCGGCCTTGAACGCGTCCAGCACGCTGACCTGCCGGTCGGAGATCGACAGCAGCCGGTCGTTGGGGATGACGATGAGGGTGTCGACCTCGTCGCGCAGCGTCTCGATGCCGGCCTCGGCCTGCATGGCGCGGCGCTTTCCCTCGAAGCTGAAGGGGCGCGTGACGACTCCTATCGTCAACGCGCCGAGGGAGCGGGCGATGTTGGCCACCACGGGCGCGCCGCCGGTGCCCGTGCCGCCGCCCTCTCCGGCGGTGACGAACACCATGTCGGCGCCCTTGAGGACCTCTTCGATCTCCTCACGGTGGTCTTCGGCGGCCTTGCGGCCGACGTCGGGGTTGGCTCCGGCGCCGAGGCCCCGGGTGAGCTCGCGGCCCACGTCAAGTTTCACGTCGGCGTCACTCATCAGCAGCGCCTGGGCGTCCGTGTTGATCGCGATGAACTCGACGCCCTTGAGTCCCTCTTCGATCATCCGGTTGACGGCGTTGACGCCGCCGCCGCCGATGCCGACGACCTTGATGACCGCGAGGTAGTTCTGCGGTGCTGCCACGACGAGGGGCCTTTCCGCTCTATCCGACCGCCCTGCCCGGTCTGAGACCGTGCCGCCGCGGTGTTCCTGACCTGTGTGCACTTGCGGGCCGAGCCCGGCGGGATCCGGCCTTGGAAGCCGGTCCACCAGAACCCTCACCCTCAACTTGAGGCTTACAGTTATGTCAACCTGAGGACTGATACGGACAGTAGGGCGGCCTTACCGCCAGGGTCAACTAACCTCCCCCCAACTCCACCGGCGTGTCGCGAAGGCCGCGGGTTCGCCCTGGTCGGCAAAGGAGATCTGGCCGTTCCCGGGCTGTGCACACCGTCGTCCGCCTTCACTGCGATGTCGGTACCGCCGAAATCAATTCGTCCGCGCCCGCCGGTACTTCCGGCCGACCGTTCAAGCGTGCCCCATCGAACCGCCGGAATCGCCGCGACACACGCACCGGACCCGAACGGCACCGCAAACGCCTTTCCCGTGAAGCGCCCGGACGGCCGGTGCGCCCGGATGCTCACTTCGTCTTGAGCACCTCGGGGGAGCTGACGTCGGCGGTGCGGACGGCCCGCCCCGCCGCCGTGCGCCACAACGCGTCCAGCAGACGGATCTTCTGCTCTGCCCGTTCTGCGGCGCCCCACACCACCGTCTGGCCGCCCGCCATGTGCAGGGTGACCGCCTCGGGCCCGGTCGCGGCCACCTCGCGCAGCCTCTCCCTCAGACGTTCCGGCAGGTCGGAGAGCACGGTGAGGGCCGCGAGGGTCGTCCTGTCGGATGGGCCCGGCGAGGCGACGGTCAGCGTCGGAAACCCGGACGGCCTGCCCTCCCCGTCGGCCACGACGACGCCGTGCCGGTCGATCCGGTGGTAGCGGCCGTCGCGTTCGAAGACGGCCACCGGCACCCGTTCGCGGACCGCGATGCGGACGGTCCCCGGCCAGTGCCGCTCGATCTCGGCGGACTCGACCTCCCGGAGCCGCTCGACCCGTTCCCGGATCTCGCCGGTCGCCAGCCGCGCCATCGGCCTGCCGATGTGGATTCCGGCGGCGGCGACGATCCGGTCGCGGGAGGCCAGTTCGGCGCCGGTCACCTCGACGTACCGCACCACCAGCAGACGGGAGCCGAGCAGCACCCACGTCACCGCACCCAGCGCTCCCAGCACCAGCAGGGTGACGAAGACGACCTTCCACCGTCCCGGACGGCCGTGCTCCTCCCCCGGCCCGCCGTCCAAAGCGGCCCGCCGGCCCGTCCGCGCCTCGGTCATGACCCAAGCTTGGCAGTGTTCTGCCCGCCCGCCGCCGACCGCGCGGCGGCGTGTCCTTCACGAACCGGTCCTTCACGAACCGGCGAGGCGCTCCATGATGAGCGGGCCGAGCCGGGTCACGTCCCCCGCGCCCAGGGTGATGACGACGTCGCCGGGCCGGGCGAGCGCGGCCGCGATGCCGGGTACCTCGTCCCGGACGGGCGCGTACACGGCGTCGGTGCCGGCCGGGACGGCGTCGGCGACCAGCGCGCCCGTCACACCGGGCTCGGGGTCCTCGCGGGCGCCGTACACGTCCAGGACGACGGCGACGTCGGCGAGGCCGAGCGCCGCGCCGAACTCGGCGGCGAAGAACCGGGTGCGGCTGTACAGGTGCGGCTGGAAGACGGCGATGATCCGGCCGCCCTGCTTCTCCCCCAGGTAGTCACGGGTGGCGTCCAGGTCGGCGGTCAGCTCGGTCGGGTGGTGGGCGTAGCTGTCGAACACCTCGACACCGCCCGCCTCGCCCTTGCGCTCCAGCCGCCGCATCGCGCCGCCGAACGCGGCGAGGCCCGCGCGGACGGGCACGTCGTCCAGGCCGAGGGCCTGCGCGACCGCGACCACGGCGGCGGCGTTGAGCGCGTTGTGCCGGCCGGGGACGCCCAGCGCGACCTCGCCGATCCCGCCGATCTCGAACCGGGAGCCGAGGCCCCGCGGGGTGAATCCGGCCACCCGCAGGTCGGCGCCTTCGGCCTCGCCGTACGTCCGGACGGTCAGCCCCCGCGCCCGGGCCCGTTCCGTCAGTTCCATCGCGACCGGGTCGTCGGCGCCGACGATGAGCGTCCCGCCCGGCTCGACGCGGTCGACGAACCTGGCGAAGTTCTCCTTCACCATCGCGAAGCCGCCGTAGTTGTCGAGGTGGTCGGCCTCGACGTTGGTGACGACCGCGATGTGCGGCGTGTACATGAGGAAGGAGCCGTCGCTCTCGTCGGCCTCGGCCACGAACACGTCGCCGGTGCCCTCGTCGGCGCCGAGGCCGGTGGTGACCAGCTGCCCGCCGATGCAGTAGGACGGGTCGGCGCCGGCGTGCTGGAGCGCGACCGTCAGCATCGAGGTCGTGGTCGTCTTGCCGTGCGTGCCGGCGACCGCGACCGCCCGGCGGCCGGCCATCAGCGAGGCGAGCGCGGCCGAGCGGTGCAGGACCCGCAGGCCGCGCTCGCGGGCGGCGACCAGCTCCGGGTTGGTGTCGCGGATCGCCGTGGAGACGACCACGGTGTCGGCGTCGCCGACGTGCCCGGCGTCGTGCCCGACGAAGACCTTGGCGCCGAGGTCGCCGAGCTGGGTGAGCAGCTCGGAGTCGCGGGCGTCGCTGCCGGACACGGCGAGGCCGCGCCGCAGCATGATGCGGGCGATGCCGGACATCCCGGCGCCCCCGATCGCGATGAAGTGGACCCGGCCGAGCTCGCCGGCGGGCACGACGTCGCATGGATCGATCAGGCTCATCGGCCGGCGCCCGCCGAACGGACCACGTCGTACACCATCTGGGCGAGCGCGACGTCGGCGTCGCGCCGGCCCATCCGCCCGGCGGCCTCCGACATGGTCGCGACGCGGGCCGGGTCGGCCAGCACCGGCAGCATGTTCTGCGCGATCCAGTCGGGGGTCAGGTCGGCGTTGTCGACGAGCAGGCCGCCGCCGGCCTCGACGATCGGCTCGGCGTTCAGCCGCTGCTCGCCGTTGCCGATCGGCAGCGGCACGTACGCGGCGGGCAGCGCGACCGCGGCCAGTTCGGCGCACGTCATGGCGCCGGCGCGGCACATGGCCATGTCGGCGGCGGCGTAGGCGAGGTCCATCCGGTCGCAGTACGGGATCGTGACGTACTGCGGTCCGCCGGACACCGGCTCGGGCTCTTCGGTGTTCTTCGGCCCGACGATGTGCAGGACCTGGATGCCCGCCTGCCGGAAGTAGGGCGCCGAGGCGACGGCGGCCTGGTTGAGGGACCGGGCGCCCTGCGACCCGCCGAAGATCAGCAGGGTGGGCAGGTCGGGCAGCAGCCCGAAGTAGGAGCGGGCCTTGTCGCCCATGGCGAGGCGGTCGAGGGTGGCGATCTCGCGGCGGAGCGGGATGCCGACGAACGTGGGGTTCGGCAGCGGCGAGTCGGCGTGCGACACCGCGACGTGCTCGGTGAAGCGGGCGCCGAGCTTGTTGGCGAGGCCGGGCTTGGGGTTGGCCTCGTGGACGATGATCGGTACCTTCCGCTTGCGCGCGGCCAGGTAGCCGGGGGTGGCGACGTAGCCGCCGAAACCGACCAGGATGTCGGCCTGGGCCTGGTCGAGGACGGCCGCCGCCGCGTTGATCGCCCCGCGCAGCCGGCCGGGGACCGACAGCAGCCGCGGGGTCAGCGTGCGCGGCAGCGGCACCGGCGGGATCAGGGCGAGTTCGTAGCCACGCTGCGGGACGAGGCGGGTCTCCAGGCCCCGTTCGGTGCCGAGGCAGACGATCCCGGTGTTCGGGTCGTTGCGGCGCAGCGCGTCGGCGAGAGCCAGAGCGGGCTCGATGTGTCCGGCGGTGCCGCCGCCGGCCAGGACAACCCTCATGCTGGTTGACAACTCCTCAGCGTGTTCGACTGTGTCGGGTGCCGCGCGTCCGGCTAGTGGGCACGCACGCGGACGCGACGTTCCGGCATCCCGGTGGGGGCGGGTCGATCCGGGGGACGTCCCCCGGACCCCCGGAGGGGGTTTTCAACGCCGTGCCAGACCCAGCCAGCTTAGAGCCCTCACGACCGGTCCGGGGCCCCGTGCGGAGAGTGCTTGCCTCGCACCGGGCTCGCGTTTGGCGAACGCGAGCAGCATCCCGAGCACGAACAGGCTCGGGATCAGCGCCGATCCGCCGTAGGACACGAGCGGAAGCGGGATGCCGGTGATGGGGAGGACGCCGATGACGGCCCCGATGTTCACGATGGCCTGCACGACCAGCCAGGACGTGGCGCCCGCGGCGGCCAGCCGGGTGAACGGGTCGGCCACCCGCCGGGCGATCCGCAGGCCCGCGTAGGCGAGCAGCCCGAACATGGACAGGACGACGAGGGTGCCGACGAGCCCGAACTCCTCCCCCACGATCGCGAAGATGAAGTCGGTCTCGGCCTCCGGCAGATAGTCCCATTTGGCACGCCCCTCCCCGAGGCCCGTGCCGAACAGGCCGCCCGAGGCGACCGCGTACAGGCCCTGCGTGCCCTGGTAGTTGGTGGTGAGCTGGTTGCCGGACGGGTCGAGGAACCCGGTGAGCCGCTGCATCCGGTACGGCTCGACGACGATGAGGATCGACACCAGCAGGCACACGAGCCCGGCGATGCCGACGAACAGCCGCCCGGGGGCGCCGACGACCCACAGCAGCGCCAGGAAGATCGTGAGGAGCACCAGCGTGGTGCCGAGGTCGCTGCCCATCATCACCAGCAGGACCACGATGCCCGCGCCGGGCATCAGCGGGACCAGCAGCGGCCGCCACTCGGTCAGCTGCCCGAGCCGCTCCTTGCGGGCCAGCAGGTCGGCGCCCCACAGCACCAGGGCGAGCTTGGCCAGTTCGGACGGCTGGATCTGCACCGGCCCGAGGTCGACCCAGCGGGTCGCCCCTCCCGCGCTGCGGCCCAGCCCGGGGACCAGCACCATCGACAGCACGACGATCGACAGCAGCAGCAGCGGGTAGGCGAGCGCGCGGAACGTCTTCACCGGCAGGCGGGACGCCACCCACATGCCGGGCAGCCCGATCGCCATCCAGAGGGCCTGCTTCTGGAACAGGGGGTAGGCCGAGCCCGTCGCCTGGAGCTGGCTGACGCTGGACGCCGACAGCACCATCGTCAGGCCGAGCGCGAGCAGCATCACCGTGCAGCCCAGGATCAGGTAGTAGGACGTCAGGGGGCGGTCGAGCAGCCCGATGGCGGCGACCACCTGCTCGCGCGGCCCCGGGCGCCCGCCGTCCTCCTCGTCGGCCGGTACGGCGGTCACGTCTCTACCGGGGGTTCCGGGGGCCGTCCCCCGGGTCGGCACGGGGGTTCCGGGGGTCGTCCCCCGGATCGGCACTGGGGTTCCGGGGGGCGTCCCCCAGGTCGGCGCCGCGGGCCGTGCCGGCGAGGCGTTCGACGGCGGCGATGAAGGCGTCACCGCGGGCCGGGTAGTTGGCGAACATGTCGAAGGACGCCCCGACGGGGGCGAGCAGCACGGTGTCGCCCGGCCGGGCGAGCCCGGAGGCTTCGTTGACGACGCGGTCCATGGCCCCAGTGTCGGTGTCGGGGACGTCCACGACGGGGACATCCGGGGCGTGTCGCGCGAGCGCCTCGGCGATCCGGTGCCGGTCGCGTCCCATCAGCACGACGCCGCGCAGCCGCCCGGTGCACGAACGCACCAGGTCGTCGACGTCCAGGCCCTTGAGGAGCCCGCCGGCGATCCACACGACCGGTTCGTAGGCGGCCAGGGACGCGGCGGCCGCGTGCGGCTGGGTCGCTTTGGAGTCGTTGACGTAGGTGACGCCCGCGACGTCCGCGACGTGCTGGATGCGGTGAGGGTCGGGCACGAACGCCCGCAGGCCGTCGCGGACGGCCTCGGGCGGCACCCCGAACGCGCGGGCGAGGGCGGCGGCGGCGAGCGCGTTGGCGACGTTGTGCGGCGCGAACGGGTGGACGTCGGCGAGCGCGGCCAGCTCGGCGGCCTGCCGTGCGGGGTCGCCGGTGAACGCCCGGTCGACCAGCAGGTTCTCGACGACGCCGAGTTCGCCGGGACGCGGCACCTGGAGCGTGAAGCCGACCCGCCGGTCCACGTCGGGGGCGCGTTCGGCCAGCGCGGCGGACGTCTCGTCGTCGGCGTTGTAGACGGCGACGCAGCCCGGCCCGAAGATCTTGGCCTTGGCGTCGACGTAGGCGTCCATGGAGCCGTGCCAGTCGAGGTGGTCGGGCGCGACGTTCAGCACCGCGGCCGCCTCCGGGGCGAGTGATGCGGACCAGTGCAGCTGGTAGCTCGACAGCTCCACCGCCAGCACGTCATACGGCCGTTGCGTCCCTTGGGGGGACGGCTCCCCATGCCCCCGGGAGACGGCCTCCACGATGGGCGTCCCGACGTTGCCGACGGCGAGTGCGTGGTGGCCGGCGGCGGTGAGCATGCACGCCAGCATCCGGACGACGGTGGTCTTGCCGTCGGTCCCGGTGATGGCCAGCCACGGCGCGGCGCCCTCGGGGCGGAGCCGCCAGGCCAGCTCGACCTCGCCGATGATCTCGACGCCGGACGCGGCGGCCGCGGCGAGCAGCGGCACGTCCGGACGCCAGCCCGGCGATGTCACCACCAGGCCGGTGCCGTCCGGCAGGCTTTCGCCGTCGCCGAGCCGGACCGTGACCCCGCGGGCCTCCAGTTCGGCGGCGTGGCCGCGCTGCTCCTCGCCGTCGCGGGCGTCCACGACGGTGACGCGGGCGCCGTGCCCGGCGAGAACGCGGGCGGCGGCGCGCCCGGAGACGCCGAGCCCGGCGACGCACACGGACCGGTCTGCGAAACGGCTGCTGCTCACTACTTGGGCATCCATTCCAGGTAGAACAGGCCGATGCCGATCGCGGTGAACAGCGCGGACATCAGCCAGAAGCGCACGACGATCGTGGTCTCGGCCCAGCCGGACAGCTCGAAGTGGTGCTGCAGCGGGGCCATCTTGAACACGCGTTTCCCGGTCATCTTGAACCCGCCGACCTGGATCATCACCGACAGGGTGATCATCACGATCAGCCCGCACAGGATGGCGAGCAGGAACTGGGTGCGGGTGAGGATCGCGAGTCCGACCAGCACGCCGCCGAGGGCCAGAGAACCGGTGTCGCCCATGAAGATCTTCGCGGGCGGCGCGTTCCACCACAGGAACCCGAACACGCCGCCGAGCACGGCCGCGGCGACCACCGCGAGGTCGAGGGGGTCGCGGACGGTGTAGCACTTGGGGTCGAGCGCGAACTCGCAGCTGTTGCGCAGCTGCCAGTTCCCGATGATCACGTAGGCGGCCAGCACCATGCCGGCCGGGCCCGCCGCGAGCCCGTCGAGGCCGTCGGTGAGGTTCACGCCGTTGGACATGGCCGCGATGAGCAGCAGCGCCCACACCACGAAGAAGTACGGGCCGATCGAGGGGCCGAAGTCGCGCAGGAAGGACAGGTGGGGGTCGGCGGGGGTGACTTGGTAGCCGTTGGGGAAGTTGAGGGACGCCACGGCGAACACGACGCCGACGAGGACGATGCCGATCATCTTGGCGCCGCTGCGCAGGCCGAGGCTGCGCTGCTTGAACACCTTGATGTAGTCGTCCACGAAGCCGACGAGGCCGAGCCCGGTCATCAGGAACAGCACCAGCATGCCGGAGATGGTCGGCTCGGTGCCGGTGACGAGGTGCGCCACCGCGTAGCCGACGAGCGAGCCGACGATGAAGACCGTCCCGCCCATCGTGGGGGTACCGCGCTTGTTGAGGTGCGCCTGAGGCCCCTCGTCGCGGATCATCTGGCCGTAGCCGAGCCGGTTGACGATCCGGATCCACACCGGCGTGCCGAGCATCACGAGGATCAGCGCGACCCCCGCGGCGATGATGATGTTGGTCATCGGCCGCCCTCCGCGAGGATCGCCTCGGCCACCCGTTCCAGTCCGGCCACGCGAGAGCCCTTCACCAGCACGACGTCCCGCGGCGCGAGCCGCTCGCTGAGCGCGGCGACCGCCGCGCCGACGTCATCCACCTGCACGCACTCTCCTGTCCATGACCCCACCTGCCCGGCCCCGCCGGCCATCGCCGCCGCGTTCGCGCCGACGACCACGAGGCCCGCGATCCCGCTGCGCGCCGCATGCTCCCCGATCTTGGCATGTTCCGCGGCGGACGAGTCGCCCAGTTCGGCCATCTCCCCCAGCACCGCGTACGCGCGGCGGCCCCGCGCCATGTGCGCGAGCACGTCGATCGCGGCTCGCGTCGAGTCGGGGTTGGCGTTGTAGGCGTCGTTCACCACGGTCACCCCGTCGGCCCGCTCGGTGACCTCCATCCGCCACCGGCTGACCGGCTCCGCCTCCGAGAGGCCCGCGGCGATCTCGGCGGGCGCGAGCCCCGCCGCCCGCGCCGCCGCGGCCGCGGCCAGCGCGTTGGGGACGGCGTGCGAGCCGTGCAGGCGCAGCGCGACCGGCGCCGAGCCCTCCGGCGTGACGAGGGTGAACCTGGCCCGGCCCTGCTCGTCGAGCGTCTCGTCCGCGGCGCGGACCGCCGCGTCCGGGGACCGGCCGAAGGTGACGACCTCGCCGCGCGTGCGCGACGCCATGGCGGCGACGAGCGGGTCGTCGGCGTTCAGCACGGCGGTGCCGCCCGGCCGGACCGCCTCGACGAGCTCGCCCTTGGCGCGGGCGATGTTCTCGCGGCTGCCGAACTCCCCGACGTGCGCGGTGCCGACGTTCAGCACGACGCCGACGTCGGGCGGCGCGATCCCGGTGAGGTAGGCGATGTGGCCGATGCCGCGGGCGCCCATCTCCAGGACCAGGTGGCGGGTCGCGGCGTCGGCGCGCAGCACGGTCAGCGGAAGCCCGATCTCGTTGTTGAACGAGCCGGGCGGGAAGACGACGGGGCCCGCGCGGCCCGCGAGCCGCCCGATGAGGTCCTTGGTGGACGTCTTGCCGGCGGAGCCGGTGACCGCGGTGACGGTCACGTCCGGCAGCCGCTCCAGCACGCCCCTGGCCAGCCGTCCGAGCGCCTCCTGGACGTCGGCGACGACCACGCACGGCCCGCCGTCCACCGGGCGCTGCGCGAGGACCGCGGCGGCGCCGGCGGCCAGGGCCGCGGACGCGAAGTCGTGCCCGTCCGCGCGCTCGCCCTTCAGCGCCGCGAACAGCGCCCCGGGCCCGGCCGCGCGGGAGTCGATGACGACGGGACCGCTCACCACGGGATCGCTCACCACGGGATCGCTCACCACGGGATCGCTCACCACGGCGTCCGGAGGCCCGTGAAGGGTGCCCCCCGTGATCTCCGCGATCGTCGACAGCGGAAGTGGGATCACGCCTGCGTTCCGTCCCCTCTTCTTTCTTTCGCATGGCGCCGCAGCGCCCCGCGGACGACCTCCCGGTCGTCGAACGGCTGGACCTCGCCCGCCGCGTTCTGGCCCTGCTCGTGCCCCTTGCCCGCGATGACGAGGACGTCGCCGCGGCGGGCCCGGCCGACGGCCAGGGCGATCGCGGCGGCACGGTCGGGTTCCACCACGATGTGCGCCCGCCCGCGCTGCGGCACCTTGAGTCCGCCCTCGACCATAGCGGCGAGGATGGCCAGCGGATCCTCCGACCTCGGGTTGTCGTTGGTGAAGTAGGCGGTGTCGGCCAGCCGGGCGGCGGCCTCCCCCATCAGCGGGCGTTTGCCGCGGTCACGGTCGCCGCCGCAGCCGAGCACCACCGTGAGGTCGCCCTCGGTGACGGGCCGCAGCGCGTTCAGGACGGCCTCGACCGCGCCGGGCTTGTGGGAGTAGTCGACGAGCGCGACGAAGTCCTGGCCCTCGTCCACGCGCTCCAGCCGGCCGGGGACGCCGGGCAGCGACGCCACCCCGTGCACGGCCGCCTGGAGCGGGATGCCGGCCTCGACGAGCGCGACGATCGCGGCGAGCGCGTTGGCGACGTTGAACGGCCCTGCGAGCCGGACCTCGGCGTCGGCCTCGATGCCGAGGGGCCCGACGACGCGGAACACGCTGCCGTCGGCGCCGACGCGCACGTCCTCGGCCCGCCAGTCGGCCGCCGGGTCGCCGGACGCCGAGAACGTCGTCGTCGGCACCGTGGCGATGTCCAGCAGCTCGCGGCCGTGGTGGTCGTCGAGGTTGACGACGCCGACGCGGGAGTACTCGGGCGTGAACAGCCGGGCCTTGGCCAGGAAGTAGTCCTTCATGGTCGGGTGGTAGTCCAGGTGGTCCTGGGACAGGTTCGTGAAGACCGCGACCTCGAACACCGCGCCGCCGACGCGGCCCTGGGTGAGTGCGTGGCTGGAGACCTCCATCGCGGCGGCGCCGACGTCCCGCTCGCGCATCATCGCCAGCAGCGCGTGCAGGTCGGTGGACTCCGGCGTGGTCAGCGCGCTCGGGACCCTTTCGCCCGCCACCCGGATCTCGACGCCGCCGACCAGGCCCGTCTCGATTCCGGCGGCGCGCAGGCCGGCGTCCAGCAGGAAGACGGTGGTGGTCTTGCCGCTGGTCCCGGTGACGCCGATGAGGGTGATGTCGCGTCCGGGCTCCCCGTACACCCAGGACGCGGCGTCGCCCAGCCGCGCGCGGACGTCGGGCACCACCAGGACGGGAAGGCCCGTCGCCGCCGCCCGGTCGTACCCGTCGGGGTCGGTGAGGATCGCCGCCGCGCCCGCCTCGGCGGCCTGGGCGGAGAACTGCGCGCCGTGTGCGCGCGCGCCGGGCAGCGCAACGTAGATGTCGCCGCGCCGCACCGCTCGCGAGTCGTGGGTGATGCCGGTCGCCGACACTCCGTCCCAGCCGGTCTGCTCGATTCCGAGGAGCGCCGCGAGTCCATTCAGCGGACGGGCCGGATTGGTGGTGGGACGCATGGCGTTTCTTTCGGTACGAGCGGAACGGGACTGCTGGGACACGGGTGATGGTGGACTCACAGGCGAGGAGGGTACTCGCTGCCGTCAGTCGCGGGCGTGGATCTGGATGATCGGCGGTCGGCTCCCCGTCGGCGGGATCTTCTCGGACTGCAGCGCGAAGCCCATCACGTCCTTGAAGACCGGTGCGGCCGCATCGCCACCATAGTGGCTGCCCCGCTTGGGGTCCTGCAGGACGACCTGGACGACCAGCTGCGGATCGTCTGCCGGGGCGAACCCCGCGAACGAGGCGGTGTAGCCGCCGCCGTCGTAGCAGCCGCAGCGCGGGTTGACGATCTCGGCGGTACCCGTCTTGCCCGCGACGCGGTATCCGTTGACCTGGGCCTTCGGTGCCGTGCCCTCGTCGGTCGTCACGCCCTCCAGCATGTCGCTGATCTGCCGGGCCGTCTTCTCGCTGATGACCCGCTCGCGCTCGGGCGCGGGCGACGGCGTGAACCTGTCGTCCTCGCCGACGGTGCCCGCGACGAGGGTGGGCCGGACGCGCACCCCGCCGTTGGCGACGGTCGCGTAGACGCTGGCCATCTGCACCGCGTTCACCGACACCGTCTGCCCGAACGCGATCGGGTACCGGTCGGTGCCCGACCACTGGCCGGGCGGCTTCAGCAGCCCGGGCGTCTCCCCGGGAAGCGGCAGGCCGGTCTTCTCTCCGAAGCCGAAGTCGCGGAGCGTCGTGTAGAGCTGCTGCCGGGTGATGCTCTCGCTCGCCATGATGGTGCCGACGTTGCTGGACTTGGCGAGGACGCCGGCGAACGTGAGCCGCTCGGGCGGGTGGGGGTGCGAGTCGCGGAAGACGGCGTCGTACTTCTTGATCTTGTCGGGGACGGTGTAGGGCGTCTGCGGCGTGACGCCGCCCTTCTCCATGACGGCCGCGGCGGTGACGACCTTGCCGGTGCTGCCCGGCTCGAACGCCTCCTGCACCAGGGGGCTGCCCCACAGCCGCTTGTCGGACTCGGCGTAGTCGTTCGGGTCGAACCCGGGCGCGGAGGCCATCGCGAGGAGTTCACCGGTGCGCGGATCCATGACGATGACGCTGCCGCTCTTGGCGTTGGACGCCCTGACCTGCTTCTCGATCGCCTCCTGCGCCTTGAACTGCAGGTCGCGCTCCAGCGTGAGCCGGACGCCGCGGCCGGGCACGGAGGGACGCTTCTGGTCCTTGCCCATGGGGATGTGCTGGCCTTCGGGACTGATCTCCACCCGCTGCCAGCCCGCGCGCCCGGCGAGCACGTCGTTCATCGAGCTCTCCAGGCCGGCGGCGCCCTTCCCCGTGTCGTTCACGAAACCTATGACGCTCGCGGCCAGCGAATCGTTGGGATATTCGCGGCGGTACTCCGGCAGCGTCCCGATGCCCAGCAGGTCCCACGAGGTGATCAGCCGCGCCTGGTCGGGCCGGACGCCGTGCGCCAGGTACACGAACCGGGTGTCGGGCTTGCTGATCTTCTTCATCAGCGTCGCGGGGTTCAGCCCGAGCGTCGGGGCCAGGGCGTTGACGACCGGCTGCCGCTTGGCGGGCTCGATCAGCGACGGGTCGGCGTAGACGGCCCGCGCCTCCACCGTCATGGCGAGCGGGTGACCCTGGGCATCGGTGATGTCGCCGCGGATCGCGGGCAGTGTGATCTCCTGGAGGCGCTGCCGCATCGCCTGCTCGGTGTACTTGCCGGACTCGATCGTCTGGAGCTGGACGAGCCGCCCGGCGAACAGCGACAGCACGAACGCGACGACGAGCAGCGCGACGTTCAGCCGCTTGAGCGGGTCGCGCCGGTGAAACGGAGCACGGGTGCGCGGCCCCCGTTCGGGGGGACGGCCGGAGCCGCCCGTGCCGCGCCTGGGTCCGGGCCCGCGTCCGGCGCCCTGGCCGCTCCGCGCCGTCCGGGCCGCGCCGCTCCTGCCGGCCGTGCCCGTGGCGGGCGCCTTCTTCTGCGCGGGTTTCCGCGGCGTGGCCTTCTTCTGTGCCGGCCTCTTCGCTGCGGGCTTCTTGGCGGTGGGCTTCTTGGCGGTGGGCTTCTTGGCGGTGGGCTTCTTGGCGGACGCGCCGCCGGTCCCGGCGTCCTTGCGGGGGGGCTCCTTAGGCGCCGCGGGTGCCGCGCCGCCGCGGGCGGGACGCCGGGCGGCGCCGCCCTTCGTGCCCCGCCGTCCCGCGCCGTCCGATCTCCCGCCCGGAGGGCGCGGGGAGTTGCCGGAATGACGCCCGGACGCGCGCGCCGCGCCCGGGCCGCTCTTGTCGTCCCGCCCCGCCGAGCCACGGGCGCCGCGCCCGTCCGAACCGCGTTTCCGGCCGGGCGGAGGCCCGGCGGTCCCGCGTCCCGGCGGCTTCGTCACCGTGCCCCCCGCTCCCCGATGCGGCCGTGCACGCTCACGGCGCTCCGCTTCCGCGCCCGCCGCCGATCAGGGAGGGCGGGACGCCGTCGCCGGGCACCACGGTGCCGGGGACGCCGACCACGCCCGCGGCGCCGGCCGCCGCGGCCGCCGCGTGCGGGACCGGGCGGATCTTGCCGTCGCTGGCCTGTCCGGTGCCGGTGTGGAAGAACGCGGGGTCCTCGGCCTCCTTCATGCCGAGCGCCTTGGCCTTGTTCGACAGCCCCTGCGGGGAGCCTTCGCGGGCGATCTCCTCCTCGTACGACTGGCGCTGCTGCTCGAGCTGCTTGTTGCTCTGCTGCAGCCGGGTCAGCGTGAACGCGTCCTCCGCCAGGACGGTGTTGAGGAGCAGCAGGCTCACCAGGGCGCCGCCGAGCAGCCCGACGATGAGCAGCACGAACGGCGTCCGCGGCGGCGCCTGGGCCGCCGTCCGCCGCGACGCGGCCGGACGAGTCCCACCGGCGACCGGCTTCGCCCCGCCCTTGGCGGTCTTGGCGGGCGTGGTCTTCGCGGGCGCGGTCTTCGTCGCGGCGCTCTTGCCCGCCGCGGGCGCGACGGGCCTCGTCTTGGCCGCCGTGCCCTTGGCCGCCGTGCCCTTGGCCGGCGCGGGCCTGCTCTTGGCGGGCGCCGGGACGGCGGCGTCGGCCGGGCGCTCCCGGGTCCTGGTCCTCTTCTTCGGCGCCTTGGCCGGCGGGCGTCTGCTCGTCGTGGTCATGTCGCCTCCCGGACCCGCTCGGCGGCGCGCAGCCGCACCGATCCGGCCCGTGGGTTGGTCGTGGTCTCCTCGTCGGACGGCAGCTCCGCCCCGCGCGTCAGGAGCCGGAACCGCGGCTCGTGCTCGGGCAGCGGGACGGGCAGGTCCGGCGGGGTGGTGTCGGCCGCCTGGGCGGCGAGGACCTGCTTGGTGATGCGGTCCTCAAGGGAGTGGTAGGACAGGACGGCGATGCGGCCGCCGACCGGGATCGCGCCCAGCGCGGCGGGCAGCGCCCGGCGCCAGATGTCCAGTTCGCCGTTCACCTCGATGCGCAGCGCCTGGAAGGTCCGCTTGGCCGGGTTGCCGCCGGTGCGGCGCGTCGCGGCCGGGATGGAGGTGCGCACCAGGTCGGCGAGGCGCCGGGTGGAGTCGAGCGGGGCGCGCTCGCGCTCGCGGACGATCGCCGAGGCGATGCGCTGGGCGAAGCGCTCCTCGCCGTACTCGCGCAGGATCCTGGCGAGTTCGGCTGGAGCGTAGCCGTTGACGACCTCCGCCGCGGTGAGCCGCTGGGTGGTGTCCATCCGCATGTCGAGGGGGGCGTCGTGGGAGTAGGCGAAACCGCGGCCGGTCTCGTCGAGCTGCGGGGAGGAGACACCGAGGTCGAACAGGACGGCGTCCACCGCGGGGACGCCGAGCCGGCGCAGGACCACGGGGATCTCGTCGTAGACGGCGTGCTCCAGCGTCACCCGGTCACCGAAGGGGGCGAGCCTGCGCGCGGAGCGCTCCAGCGCGGTGGTGTCGCGGTCCAGGCCGATGAGGCGGAGGCCCGGGACGGCCCGCAGCATCGCCTCGGCGTGGCCGCCCATGCCGAGCGTGGCGTCGAGGTAGATGGGCGCGCGGCCGGTGACGGCCTGCGCCGCGGGGGTGAGCAACGTCAGGACGCGACCGAGCATGACCGGTACGTGACCGGGCTCGGGCGCGTGGTTCCCCACGTCCATGCTTCACCCCCTGTACTCGCCACTTCGCTCGCGGACTTGTGGCTTCGCCGGGCCGGACGACCGCTTCGCACCCCCGGCGGCGGCCTCGCCCGGCCAGGTCCCCATCCGCTGCCCTAGAGGAAGATCACCGCGTGATACGCGGGGGGTCGCCGTCTGGCGCCGGGGAAGCTGCGCCAGCTGGCTCGGAGAGCGGCTGGAGACCTGGCCGAACGTGGGCCTTTGCCGGTCATCGGACCGACGAGTCGTTTCTCAGAGGATCCCTGGCAACACCTCCTCCGAGACGTCGGAGAACGTCTGCTCCTCCTGCTCCAGGTAGGTCTCCCATGCCTGCGCGTCCCAGATCTCCAGACGCGTGTTGGCACCGATGACCGCGCAGTCGCGGGTGAGCCCCGCGTACTTTCGCAGTGGAGGCGGGATGGTGACGCGGCCCTGTTTGTCGGGGACCTCGTCGGAGGCGCTGGCGAAGAAGACCCGGCTGTAGCCCCGTACGGCCTTCTCGGTGACCGGCGCGGCACGCAGAGCCTCGGTAATCCGCTGGAACTCCGCCATGGGGAAGACGTACAGGCAGCGCTCCTGGCCCTTCGTGATCACCAATCCCCCCGACAGCTCCTCGCGGTATTTCGCCGGCAGGAACAGCCGTCCCTTGTCGTCGAGGCGCGGTGAATGGGTGCCGAGGAACACCGGCCCCACCTCCCGCGCCGCATGAGGCGCTACTGCTCCCCACGGCGCCCCACTCTACTCCACTCTTCCCCACCGTCAACAATGAAAACACCGGTGCCGAACCGAGTTCATGGACGAATTCGCAGGTCAGAGCGGGTGGTGCCGAGTGGGGCCCACGGCGGCCCCATCCGCGCGCCGCGGCGGACGGGGACGGCGCGGCACGTGCGACGGCCATCACCCGGGGGTCCGGGGGGACGTGTGCAGTGAACGCGTGAAGTGAACGTGTGGAGTGAAGTGGTGTGCTTCGCGGGCTCAGACCCCGATCACCGTGGAGCACAATGGGCTCGCGTTCATCATGAACATCGCAGAGGGCGTTCCGACGACGTACTGTCGTTTGGGCGGGCGCACTGAGGAGGGTTTGGTGGCAGTAGGCACGCACGGCGAGTCGTTCATGGAGACCGACCCCCCGGCATCCCACCCGGCCCGGCACGGCGCCACGGGACGTGGAGGGACGGGTCCGGGGCTCGACGGCCTCGCCAAGGTCGCGAACAGGATCCGGGACGCGGTGGAGTCGGTGATCGAGGGCAAGCCCTCGGCGGTGCGGCTCGCGCTGACGGTGCTGCTGGCGGAGGGGCACCTGCTGATCGAGGACGTGCCCGGGGTCGGCAAGACGATGCTCGCCAAGGCGCTGGCGCGCTCGGTCGACTGCTCGGTGCGCCGCGTGCAGTTCACGCCCGATCTGCTGCCGAGCGACATCACCGGGGTCAGCGCCTACAACCAGGAGCTGCGCGAGTTCGAGTTCAAGCCGGGCCCGGTGTTCGCCAACATCGTGGTCGGCGACGAGATCAACCGCGCCTCCCCGAAGACGCAGTCCGCGCTGCTGGAGTGCATGGAGGAGCGTCAGGTCACGGTCGACGGCACCACCTACGGGCTGGAGCCCCCGTTCATGGTGATCTCCACGCAGAATCCGGTGGAGATGGAGGGCACCTACCCGCTGCCCGAGGCACAGCGCGACCGGTTCACCGCCCGCATCTCGATGGGCTACCCCGACCCCGCGGCGGAGCTGGAGATGCTGGAGACCCACGGTGAGACGTCCCCCCTCGACCGGCTGAGCCCGGTCGCGCACGCCGCCGACGTCCGCGACCTCATCGAGGTGGTGCGCAAGCAGCACGTGTCGCCCGCGGTGCGCCAGTACGCGATCGACCTCGTCACCGCGACCCGCAACCACCCCGAGCTGCGGCTCGGCGCCTCACCGCGGGCGACCCTGCAGCTGGTGCGGGCCGCGCGGGCGTACGCGGCGCTCGACGACCGCGACTACGTCGTCCCCGACGACGTCCAGGACCTCGCCGTTCCCGTCCTCGCGCACCGGCTGCTGCCCACCGCCGAGGCGCAGGTGGAACGGCGCCGCCCCGAGCAGGTCGTCGCCGACCTGGTGAAGCGGCTGCCGGTCCCGTCCCCCCGGAAGTGACCCTTGACCGGAAGCGACCTTGACCGGAAGTGACTTGACCGGAAGTGACCAGTGAGACGAGCGCTGGCCGGCCTCACCACGCGCGGGCGGTCCTTCGTGGCCGCCGGCGCGACCGCGATCCTCTGCGCGTTCATCCTCGGCGAGCGCGACCTGCTGCGCGCGGGCGTGCTCGTGCTGGTGCTGCCGCTGCTGTGCACGCTGGCCGTGTCGCGGACCCGCTACCGGCTGGCCTGCGCGCGGCGGCTGGACCCGCCGCGGCTGCCGGTCGGCCACGAGGCCCGCGTCGACCTGCGGCTGGAGAACGTGTCGCGGCTGCCGAGCGGGCTGCTGATGGTGGAGGACCGGGTGCCGTACGCGCTCGGCGGGCGGGCGCGGTTCGTCCTGGACCGGATCGAGCCGCACGGAAAGCGTGAGCTCGGCTACCGAATCCGCTCCGACGTGCGCGGACGCTACCGGGTGGGGCCGCTGACCGTGCGGCTGGCCGACCCGTTCGGGATGGTGGAGCTGGTCCGCTCGTTCAGCCTGTCCGACAGTCTCACGGTGACGCCCTCGATCGTGCCGCTGCCGTACGAGCGGCTGACCGGTGCGTGGACGGGCGGCGGCGACAGCATCGCCCGCGCGGTCTCCGCGGCGGGCGAGGACGACGTGACCCCGCGCGAGTACCGGCACGGCGACGACCTGCGCCGCGTGCACTGGCGGTCCACGGCCCGGCACGGGGAGCTGATGGTGCGGCGCGAGGAGCAGCATTTCCAGAGCAGCGGGACGCTGTTCCTCGACACCCGCCGCACCGCGCACTGGGGCGACGGCATGGCCGGGTCGTTCGAGCAGGCCGTGTCGGCGACCGCGTCGATCGGGGTGCATCTCGTCCGGACGGGAATGAACCTGCGCTATGTCACCGACGCCGGTGAGGCACTGCCGGCCGCGTCGGCGGACGGGGGCTTCGAGGGGCTGCTGCTGGACGCCCTGGCCGTCGCCCGCAGGTCCAAGGGCGATTCGCTGTCCCCCGGGCTGGCGGCTCTGCGGGGCCGGGTCGGCAAGGCGCGGGACGGCGACGGGCTGATCATCGCGGTGTTCGGCGTCCTGTCCGGCGAGGAGGCGCGCTCGGTCGCGGCGGCGCGGCGCGGCGCCGGGACGTGCGTCGCGGTGCTGGTCGAGGGGCGCGGAACCGCCGAAAGCACGGCGCCGCAGGACGGCGGCGCGAACACGAACACGAACACGGGCACGAACACGGGCACGGTGTCCGCTCAGGCGGCGGGGCTGCTGCGCGCGGGCGGCTGGCGGGTGGTGATCGTCCGGTCGGCGGCGGAGCTGGCCGGCGCATGGGCACGGGCCGGCCAGGCCGGCGAGGACTTCGTCAGGGACGGCTCATGAGAATCCGGATGACGGTCATGGCGGGGCTGGCGACGCTCGCCGGCTCGATCGGCCTCTATCCGCTGTTCGAGGAGGCCGGCTGGTTCGGGGCGGGGTTCGGGGCGGTGCTCGCCGTCGCCGCGGGCGGGCTGCTGGCCCGGCGGCTGCGGCTGCCCGCCGTGTTCAACCTCCTGGCCGGGCTGCTGGCGCTGCTGCTCTACCTCAACCTCGTCTACGCCGACGGCCGGGCGTGGCTGGCGGTCATCCCGTCGCCGGAGTCGCTGCGCCACCTCGCCGACCTCAACGAGGCCGGCTGGCAGGCCGCCAACCGGTACGCGGCACCCGTCCCGCTGCTGCCCGGGATCTCGATGATGGCCGCCGCCGGGGTCGGGCTCGTCGCCGTCCTGGTCGACCTGCTGGCCGTGCGGCTGCGCCGGTCCGCCCCCGCCGGGCTGCCGCTGCTGGCCATGTACAGCGTGCCCGCCGCGGTCCGCGAGGACGGCGTCAGCTGGCTGGCGTTCGGCGTCGGGGCGGCGGGGTTCCTCGCGCTGCTGATGGCCGACTCCCGCGAGCGGGTCGGCGGCTGGGGCCGGACGGTGACGACGCGGCGCCGCCAGCGGGACGTCCCGCTGGCGGGGACCGAGCTCCGCCCGGAGGAGTCGGCCGTCCGGCTCGACGCGGCGGCGCTGGCGGCGAGCGGCCGCCGGATCGCCGTCGGGGCCGTCGCCGTCGCCGTGCTCGTCCCCGCGGCGGTGCCCGGGCTACAGCCCCGCGGCTTCCTCGGCCTGGGCGGCGGTGAAGGCGGCGGCACCCAGACGGTGACCACGCCCGACCCGCTGGTCAGCCTGAAGCGGGAGCTGACCCGGCTGGACGACTCGGTCGTGCTCACCTACCGGACGGACGACCCGCAGGGACCCGACTACCTGCGCCTGTACGCCCTCGACCGGTTCGACGGCGACAGGTGGACCTACAGCCCCCTGCGCAGCAGCTCCAAGGACCGGCTGACCGGGGACGACCTCCCGCCGCCGCCCGGACTGTCCGCCGCCTCCGTCCGGAAGGTGAGGACCAAGGTGGAGGTCCGGCCCGAGGTCAGGAACATGACGTTCCTGCCGGTGCCGTACGCCCCGTCGAAGGTGTCGATCAAAGGCGACTGGCGGGTGCACGGCCCGTCGCTGATGGTCTACTCGCTGCGCGACTCCGCGGGCGGGCGCTCCTACACCGTCGAGAGCCTGCGCGCGGAGCCGACGCCGGCGCAGCTCGCCGCCGCCGGCAACTACCCGGCCGAGATCGTCTCGCACTACACGGCGGTGCCGAAGAACATCCCGCAGCAGGTCAGGCAGCTCGCGCAGGACGTCACCGCCGGGTCGGCGACCGCATTCAGGCAGGCCGTGCGGTTGCAGCGCTGGTTCACCCAGACCGGCGGGTTCACCTATGACCTTTCCGCGCCGGCGCCGCAGCACGGCAGCGACCTCGTCGACTTCCTCCTGCACAGCAAGCGCGGCTACTGCGAGCAGTTCGCGGCGTCGATGGCGCTGATGGCCCGGATCCTCGGCATTCCGTCGCGCGTCGCGATGGGCTACACGCCGGGCAGCGAGACCAAGCCCGGCGAGTGGGTCGTCCGGTCCCGCGACGCGCACGCCTGGCCGGAGCTGTACTTCCAGGGCACCGGCTGGGTGCGTTTCGAGCCGACGCCGTCGGGCACCGCCGGGCAGGGCACCGCCGACGCCCCCGGCTACACCCTTCCGGCGGTCAGCACCGGCGGCGACTCGGAGGGCCGGAACGCGCCGGCGCCGGAGTCGTCGTCGCCCGCCGACGACGGCGCGGCCGTGCCCAGCGCCGGGCCGGGGAACCGCAGCGACACGGGCCCGGAGGGCGCCGCCGCCGCTCAGGAGGACGAGGAGGGCGGGTTCTCCGCGACGCCCTGGCTGGCGGGCGGGCTCCTCGTCCTGCTGCTGTTGGCGGTCCCGATGACGCTGCGGGTGGTCACCCGGCGCCGCCGCTGGGCGGCTCTGACGGCGCCGCCCCCACCGGCGGCCGGGCCGGCTCCGGAGCGCTCCTCCGGGAGGGCGCCGTCCGGCGCGGCCTCCCCGGAGTGGGAGCCCGATCCCGCGGGCGCCGCCCACGCCGCATGGCGGGAGATGCGCGCCGACGCACTCGACCACGGGTTCGAATGGCGTTCCAGTGACTCGCCGCGCGCCACCGCGCGCCGCCTCGGGGAGCTACTGGAACTGGACGCGGCGGGCGCGCGGGCTCTCACCCGCATCGCCCGCGCCGAGGAGCTCGCCCGCTACTCCCTGTCCCGCTCCCCCGAACGCCCGGAGGTGCTGCGCGCGGACGTCCGCACCGTCCGGGAGGCGTTCGCCGCGTCCGTGGGGCGCCGGACCCGCTGGCGCGCCCGGCTGCTGCCGCCGTCCACGATGGCGCAGACGCGGGAGACGCTCCGGTCGGCGGGTGACCGCGTGCTGGACGTGACCGCCCGCCTGAACGACCTGCCCGGCCGCCTGCGCCGCCGGTAGCCCCCGCGCCGGGGGCCCGGGCATGCGTTTCCGGGCACACGTTCCCCGGGCACATGTTTCCCGGGCATACGTTTCCCGGGCATACGTCCGTCCCGGCCGATGCGGGCAGTGCCCGTGTCGGACCGGGACGGCCGGGAAGAGCTAGTCGCCCTCGTTGCGGCGGCGCCAGCGCTCTTCCATGCGTTCCATGAAGCCCGCCTTCGCGGGTCTGTCGGACTTGGCGGGCTTGGCCTGCCGGCCGCCGCCGCCTGACGCGGGCTCGTTTCCGATTCCGGTCATCCGCTTCCAACTCGTCAACGCCCAGACGCAGCACACCACCATGAGGAGGAAGCCGGTCACGCTGACCGCGATGGTCACGGTGCCCGCGTTGATCACAAGACCGGCCATCAGGGTGCACACGCCCACGACAAAGCCGAAGGCGGCCTTGGCGATCCGGCGCTTGTAGTGGACCTGGGGGTTGGTCGAGCGAACCGCGTGAGCGAACTTCGGATCCTCGGCGTACAACGCCGATTCGATCTGTTCGAGCATGCGCTGCTCGTGCTCAGAGAGCGGCACGGCACCTCCCAACGACAGCCCCGCGGCGGGGTATCCGATGCAGGACGCGAACGTCAACGGTGATATGCCCAGAATACGAGCACTGTCGAGCGTACGAAAGCGAACGGCCCGTCGAGGGCCCGGCGCCGGTCACCTCACAGCCTTCTTTCATTGTCTTCCGTCCCTGCCGTCCCTGCCGTCACGTCCGTCACCGTCGGCCGCGCGCCGGACCAGCGCCGCGGGGCGGACCGCGCCGCGGCCGAACCGGTGCGCGACCTGGTCCATGGCTCGCTCGGCCTCACGCCAGCCGCGTTCCGGCTCGTCGAAGGCGAGCTGACGGGGGGCCTCGCCGGCGGGACCAAGGTTCTCCATCCTGACCCCGACCAGTCGGAGACGTACCCGATCCAGCCCCGCCCCCTCATAGAGCTCGCATGCTGTGATATAGATCACACGCGCGAGATCGGTCGGCTCGTCCAGCGTCCGCGCCCGCGTGATCGTCTTGAAGCTCGCCATCCGTAGTTTGACGCTCACCGTCCGACCGGCGTTCCCGCTCTCCCGCAGCCTGGCGCCGACCTTCTCCGCCAGCCGCAGCAGCTCGCGGCGGATGACCTCCGGGTCGTCGATGTCGGTGTCGAACGTCTCCTCGGCGCCGATGCTCTTGTCGGGCGTGTGCGGGACGACCTCGCGGGGGTCGCGGCCCCAGGCCAGCGCGTGCAGATGGGTGCCCGTCGCGTTGCCCAGCTCACGCCTCAGCGTCTCCGGCGGCACCTGGGCGAGCTGCCCCACGGTCCGCAGCCCGAGGCGGGCCAGCGCCGCCTCCGTCCGCTCCCCGACGCCCCACAGGGACGCGACGGGCAGCGGGTGCAGGAAGTCCACGACGCCGTCCGGGGGCACGACGAGCAACCCGTCGGGCTTGCACCGGGTGGAGGCCAGCTTGGCGATGAACTTGGTGCTGGCGACGCCGACCGAGCAGGTGATGCCCTGCTGGTCGCGGACCTGCTCGCGGATCATCGCCGCGATCTCGGCGGGCCGGCCGAGCCGCCGCCGGGCGCCCGCCACGTCGAGGAACGCCTCGTCCAGCGACAGGCCCTCCACCAGCGGCGTGATGGAGCGGAAGAGCTCGAACACCGCGGCGGACACGCGGGAGTACTTGCCGTGGCTCACCGGCAGGATCACCGCCTGCGGGCACAGCCGCCGCGCCCGGGTCATCGGCATCGCCGAGTGCACGCCGAACCGGCGGGCCTCGTAGGACGCCGCCGACACCACCCCGCGCGGCCCCGCGGCGCCCACGATCACGGGACGTCCCCGCAGTTCGGAGCGTTCGAGGAGCTCGACGCTGACGAAGAACGCGTCCATGTCAACATGCAGGATCGCGCATCCGGTGTCGTCGGCGGGCGGGCCGGGCTGCGGCCCCGGCCGATGCAGCTGCTGCTTGCGGCTCACGGCTGCTACCCGGCCGGTTTGTCGGCCACCAGGTGCAGCTGGGTGGCGAGTTCCCGCAGGACGGGATGGACGGCCGCGGCCGACTCCAGCGCGATCAGCGCGTCGGCCGAGTCGGCGTCGCCGTCCACCATGCCGCTCGGCACGAGGTCGGCGAAGATCCGGACGCCGTGCAGCTCGGCGACCCGCAGGTCCGCGCCGCGCGCCAGCGACGACAGCGTCTCCCGGGTGAACCGGCGGGGCATGCGGTCGCCCTCGCCCCACCGGCCGGACGGGTCGGTCAGCACCCGGCGGGCGTCGTCGAAGTGCCCGGACACCGCGCGGTGCAGCGCGGCGGCGATCTGCCCGGCGACCAGCAGGCTGACCGAGCCGCCGGGTCGGACGGTGCCGGTCAGCGCCGCCATCGCCTCGCCGGGGTCGTCCACGTACTCCAGGACGCTGTGGCACAGCACCAGGTCGGCGGCGTCCGGGCCCAGCAGGTCGGGGAGGTCGACGGCGTCGCCCTGCACCGCGCGGACGGTCACCCCGGACTCGGCGGCGCGGCGTTCCAGTGCGGCGAGCGCGTCGGGGTTGGCGTCGACCACGGTGACCCGGTGCCCGAGTTCGGCGAGCGGCACCGCGAAGCCGCCGGTGCCGCCGCCGACGTCCACGACCTCGCTCTGGCCGGCCTCCGGCGCGATGCGGTCGAGGACGGTGCGCAGGGCCTCCCACAGGACCGCGCTGCGCACGCGGCTGTATTTCATTGCAGTGCCCTCCTCCTTCGGGCCCTAGAGGGCCCTCCATCGTCGAGCCCTGCGTGCGATCGCTGCATCGCTCCGACTCGCTGCGCGATCAGGTTCCTCGCAAGCTCGAAACCTGCCTTCGGACGCGATCTCGACTGTCGAGGTTAGTGCGTGGTCGAGGCGACCGCTGGGGTCTGTGCTACAAGGTTAGGGAGGGTTTCAGCTGCTGGAGGCGGGACAGGAGGCCGTTGACGAAGCGCGGGGACTCGTCGGTGGACAGCTCGGTGACCAGGCCGACCGCCTCGGCGACCGCGACGCCGTCGGGGACGTCGTCGACCCACAGCAGCTCGAAGGCTCCCATCCGCAGGACGCTGCGGTCGACGACCGGCATCCGCTCCAGCGTCCATCCGGTCGCGTAGGTCGCGATCAGCTCGTCGATGCGCTCCCGGTGCTCCTGGACGCCCTCGATCAGCCGGACGGCGTGCGGGTATTCGGCCAGCTCGTCCTGGTTGGGCCGGCCGCGGGCGGCGAGCACCGCGGTCGGTCGCTCCTCCCGCAGCTCCGCCGCGAACAGGATGTCCAGCGCGAGTTTGCGTGCCTTCGTGCGTGCGCTCATCGCCTCAGCCGCGGCCGAGGTAATCGCCGGAGCGGGTGTCGACCTTGACCTTCTCGCCGGTGGTGATGAACAGCGGCACCTGGATCTGCGCGCCGGTCTCCAGGGTGGCGGGCTTGCTGCCGCCGGTGGAGCGGTCGCCCTGCAGCCCGGGCTCGGTCTCGGTGATCTCCAGCACGACCGCGGCGGGCAGCTCGATGTACAGCGGGTTCTCGTTGTTGAAGGCGATCGTGGCGTTCTGCTCGGGGAGCAGGTAGTTCGCCGCGTCGCCGACGACGGCCTGGGGGATGTGGGGCTGGTCGTAGGTCTCGGTGTCCATGAAGACGAAGTCGTCGCCCTCGCGGTAGAGGTACTGCATCTCCCGCTTGTCGACGCTGGCCACCTCGACCTTGGTGCCGGCGTTGAAGGTCTTGTCGACGACCTTGCCCGACAGCACGTTCTTGATCTTGGTACGGACGAACGCGCCGCCCTTGCCGGGCTTGACGTGCTGGAATTCCAGGACGGTCCACAGCTGGCCGTCGAGGTTCAGCGTCATGCCGTTCTTCAGGTCGTTCGTCGTCGCCACTGCGTTGTTCTCCCGGTCGCGGGCCCGCGTCAGAGCACGAGCAGGTCCTTGGTCGTTGTGGTGAGGAGCTCCGGGCCGTCCGCGCGGACCACGAGGGTGTCCTCGATGCGGACCCCGCCCCGGCCCGCGAGGTAGATCCCCGGCTCCGCGGTGATCGGAACCCGGTCCATCAGCCTACCGGTCTTGTCGTACCCCATGAGCGGAGCCTCGTGGATCTCCAGGCCGACGCCGTGCCCGAGCCCGTGGGTGAACGCGTCGCCGTGCCCCGCGGCCTTGATGACGTCGCGGGCGGCGGCGTCGACGGCCTGGGTGTCGGCGCCGGGGGCGGCGGCGCCGATCGCGGCGAGTTGCGCGCGGTGGACGAGGTCGTAGAGGTCGCGCTGCCATCCGGCGGGCTCGCCGATCGCGACGGTGCGGGTCATGTCGGCGTGGTAGCCGCCGTACCGGGCACCGAAGTCCATGGTCACGAGGTCGCCGCCCTGGAGTTCGCGGCCGCCCGGATGGTGGTGCGGGACGGCGCCGTTCGGCCCGGACGCGACGATCGACTCGAAGGCGGGGGCGTCGGCGCCGAGGTCCGCCATCGCCCGTTCGAGCGCGATGGCGACGGCCCGCTCGGTGACCCCGGCGCGGATCGCGGGGAGGACGGCCTCGAACGCGCGCCCGGTGATGGCGCACGCCTCGCGCAGCAGGGCGATCTCCTCCTCGTCCTTGACCATGCGCAGGTCCTCGACCAGGTGGCCGGGGGCGGTCAGTTCGATGTCGGCCTGGTCGCGGAGCCCGGTGTGCTGCTCGACGGTGAGGTGGTGGGCCTCGAAGCCGAGCCGGCCGTGGCCGTCGGCGGCGGCCCGCGTGACGAGCGCGGCCGCCACCTGCCGGTCGACGATGACGGGGAGCTCGGGGCAGACCTGCGCGGCCATGCCGGCGTAGCGGCCGTCGGTGGCGAGCACGGCCGGGCCGGCGGCCGGGACGAGCAGCGCGGCCCTGGAGCTGTCGAGGCCCGTCAGGTAGCGGACGTTGACGAGGCCGGTCACCAGCAGGGCGCCGGCGTCGCGCCCGGCGACGAGCGCGGCCAGCCGGCGGCGCCGCGCGATGTGCGTCTCCCCCATGGCCAGGACTCTAGGGCACGTCCGGGCGGCGGGTCCGGCCGCGGGCACGGTGGAGCGGTCACCGAACATCGCGATCACAAAACATGAAGAACCCTCGACTTTTCCGCCGGGGCTGGCATAGCGTGACCGACCGTGTGATCTTCCGTCCCCCGCTCTTGGACTTCCCCCCAGGAGGCATTCCCGTGACCCGAGTCAGCCGCCGCAGACTGCTCGGCACAGGCGCGCTCACCGCCGTCGGAGCCGTCGTCTCCGCGGCCGCGGCACCGCCCGCCGCCGCCCGAACCGCACCCCTCACCGCCGACGTGGTGATCGTCGGCGCCGGCCTGTCCGGACTGAGCGCCGCCCGCGACCTCGCCGCGGCCGGCAGGTCGGTGATCGTCCTGGAGGCCCGCGACCGGCCCGGCGGCCGCGTCTACGGCCTGCCGCTCGGCGACGGCACCACCAGCGAGGGCGGCGCCGAGTTCATCGGCCCCACCCAGGACCGCATCGCCGCGCTCACCCGGGACATGGGCGTGGAGACCTTCAAGACCTACAACACCGGCAAGAACGTCTACTACCGCAACGGAACGCGGTCCCTGTACGAGACCGACGGCATCCTCGGCGCGGTCCCGCCGGACTGGGGCGTCATCGACCTGGAGATCGCGCTGCTGAAGCTCGGCGGCATGATCAAGGACGTCCCGGTCGGCGAACCGTGGAAGGCGGCGAAGGCCGACGAGTGGGACGCCCAGACGTTCCACACCTGGTCGCGGGCCAACTCGATCAGCAGCGGCGCCCGGTTCCTGATGGACGCGTTCGTCTCCTCGACGCTGTCGATGCGCTCGCAGGAGGTGTCGCTGCTCTACCTGCTGCACTACGCGGCCGCCGCGGGCAACGAGAGCAACCCGGGGACGATCGACCGGCTGATCAACACCAAGGACGGCGCGCAGGAGTCCCGGTTCGTCGGCGGCTCGGAGCAGGTGCCCATCCGCCTGGCGGCGAGCCTCGGCGGCGCCGTCCGCTACAACGCGCCGGTGCGGTCCATCGTCACCGGTTCGGGCGGCGTCACCGTCAACGCGGACGGGATCACGGTGTCGGCGAAGCGGGTCGTGGTGGCGATGTCCCCGGCGATCGCCGACAAGATCGACTATTCGCCGGCGCTGCCCGCCAGCAGGGCGCAGCTGATGCAGCGCTACCCGATGGGCTCGATCGCCAAGTTCGTCGGCGTCTACGACACCCCGTTCTGGCGGGCGGACGGCCTCACCGGGCAGGCCGTCGCCGACAGCGGCGCCATCGACGCGACGTTCGACAACAGCCCGCCGGACGGGTCGCGCGGCATCCTGATGGGCTTCATGAACCAGGCCAACATCAGGAGGCTCGACGGCGCGCCGGCGGACGAGATCAGGGCCGCGGGGCTCGACTCGTTCAAGAAGCTGTTCGGCGACAAGGCGGGCGCCCCGCGGATCACGGCGTTCCAGCGCTGGGACAACGAGATGTGGAGCGGCGGCGGCCCGACTGGCATCGCGCCGCCCGGCGCGCTCACGGCCTTCGGCCCGGCGCTGCGGGCGCCGTGCGGCCCGGTCCACTGGGCGGGCACCGAGACGTCCGACTACTGGACGGGCTACATGGACGGCGCCGTCCGCTCCGGCGAACGCGTCGCCAAGGAGGTCCACGCCGCCCTCTGAGAGCGGCGGGCCGGGCCCGGTCAGACGTTCTTGAGGGCGGCCAGAAGCCGCGTGAGCGAGTCCTTGGCGTCACCGAACAGCAGTGTCGTCTTGGGGTCGTGCAACAACTCGTTCTCGATGCCGGCGAAGCCGGGGCGCAGCGAGCGCTTCAGGAACACGATGGACCGGGCCTGGTCGGCGTCGAGGATGGGCATGCCGTAGATCGGCGACCCGGGCACGGTGCGGGCGGCGGGGTTGACGACGTCGTTGGCTCCGACGACCAGGGCGATGTCGGCGGTCCGGAACTCGGGGTTGACGACGTCCATCTCCTTGAGCCGCTCGTAGGGGACGTCGGCCTCGGCGAGCAGCACGTTCATGTGGCCGGGCATGCGGCCGGCGACGGGATGCACCGCGTACAGGACCTCGACGCCGCGGCGGCCGAGTTCCTCGGCCAGGTCGCCCAGGGCGTGCTGCCCCTGGGCGACCGCCAGCCCGTATCCGGGCGCCATGATGACCTTGCGCGCGTACCCCAGCAGGATCGCGATGTCCTCGGGCCCGGCGGAGCGGACCGGCCGGTCGGTGGCGGTACCGCCGCCCAGCGTCGTCCCGGCGAAGGCGCCGAAGAGGATGTTGACGACGGAGCGTCCCATCGCGCTCGCCATCAGCCGGGTCAGCAGGATGCCGGAGGCGCCCACCAGCGTGCCGGCGACGATCAGCAGCGTGTTGCCGAGGACGTAGCCGCCGGCCGCCACGGTGATGCCGCTGAACGCGTTGAGCAGCGAGATCACGATGGGCACGTCGGCGCCGCCCACCGGCAGGACCAGGAAGACCCCGGCGACCAGGCTCAGCACCGCGAGCACGGCGGCCGCGGCGACCGGCCCGTCCAGCGCCGTCCAGACGCCGGGCACGAGGGTGGCGATCACCAGCAGCACGGCCGCCCACCGCATCCCCGGGAAGACGACCGGCCGCCCCGTCATCAGCTCCTGCAGCTTGGCGAAGGTGAGCATGGAACCGGAGAAGGTCACCGCGCCGATCAGCACGGTGAACGCGCCGACCGCCACCTCCCCCCGCGACGGGTCGCCGGACGACAGTTCCACCAGCGCCACCAGGGTGCCCGCGGCGCCGCCGACTCCGTTGAACACCGCCACCATCTGCGGCATGCCGGTCATCGCGACACGGCGCGCGGCGACGGCGCCCGCACCGCCGCCGACGACGAGCGCGGCGAGGATGTAGGGAAGGTTGCTGGTACCGGCGTCCACGAACGTCACGACGACGGCGATCACGGCGCCTGCCGCGCCGGCCAGGTTGCCGGCCCGCGCCCTGCGGGGCGACGACAGCCCCTTGAGGGCGACGATGAAGCACACCGCCGCCAGCAGGTAGGCGAGCGACGTCCAGGTCTCGTTCATGGCCGGGCCCCCGGGTCCGTGGAGTCCGCGGACGCCCCGCGCACCGCCTTCGGATCCCGCCGCCGGAACATGTGCAGCATCCGGTCGGTGACCAGGAACCCCCCGACGGTGTTGACCGCGCCCAGCGCGACCGCGATCAGCGCGAGGGTGAGCGCGCCCGCCGAGTCGGCCCGCGCCGCCACCACGATCGTGCCGACCAGGATGATGCCGCTGATGGCGTTCGACCCCGACATCAGCGGGGTGTGCAGCGTCGTCGACACCTTCGAGATGACCTCGTAGCCGGTGAACACCGCCAGCACGAACACCGTGAGCAGGGCGACGCCGTCCATCACTCCTCCAGCAGTTCGCGGGTCGGGGCATGGCGGACCTCGCCGCGGTGGATGAGGCAGGCGCCCGCCAGCACCTCGTCGCCGAGGTCGGGCTCGACCACCCCGCCGTCGGCCATGAGCAGCAGCAGGCTGACGACGTTGCCCGCGTACAGGCGGCTGGCCTGCGCCGGAAGCTGGCTCGGCACGTCGCGGCCGCCCCACACCGGCACGCCGCCGACCACGGCCTCCTCGCCCGGCCGGGCGCCCTCCACGTTGCCGCCCTGCTCGGCGGCCAGGTCGACCACCACCGAGCCGGGCCGCATGCCCGCCAGCATCTCCGCGGTCACCAGCACCGGCGCCCGCCGCCCCGGCACCGCGGCCGTGGTGATCAGCACATCGGCCGCGGCCACGTGCGGGGCCAGCAGCTCGCGCTGCAGCCGCGAGCGCTCCTCGGTCATCTCCCTGGCGTAGCCGCCGGCGCCCTCCAGGCTCGGCAGGTCGAGCTCGACGAAGTCCGCGCCGACGCTGCGCACCTCCTCGGCCGCCGCCGCGCGCACGTCGTAGACGCTGACCGCGGCGCCGAGCCTGCGGGCGGTGGCGATGGCCTGCAGCCCCGCGACCCCGGCGCCCAGCACCAGGACGCGGGCCGGCGGGATCGTGCCCGCCGCGGTCATGTACAGGGGGAACAGCCGCGGCAGCCGCTCGGCCGCGACCACCGCCGCGCGATATCCGGCGATCAGCGCCTGCGAGGACAGGGCGTCCATCGACTGGGCCCTGGAGATGCGGGGCACCAGTTCCATCGCGAACGCGGTCCGGCCGCTGTCGCGCAGCAGCCGGACCACGTCGAGGTCATCGGCCCGGGGCAGGAACGAGACGACCGTCGCGGCCCCAGACAGCCGGCGGACCTGCTCCGGCGCCGGCGCCCGCACGCCCAGCAGGACGTCGGCGCCGTCCAGGGCGTCCGCGGCGACCGCGGCCCCGGCCTCGCGGTAGTCCTCGTCCCGGTGGTGGGCGTGCAGGCCCGCCGAGGGCTCGACGCCCACCTCCAGGCCGGCGCCGGTCAGGCGCCCGACGAGCTCGGGGACCAGTGCCACGCGCCGCTCGCCCTCAGCGGTCTCACGGGCCACGGAGACTTTCACACGCCCCACATAAACACGGATTCGCGCGTCCGGCCAGGCCCGACCCCGTGCCCGGTCGGGCTACAGGCCGGCGGCCATCTCCTTGACCTTCTCGATGAGGGCGAGGCGGCCCTTGTGGTCGCCCGCGATCGGGGAGACGTTCAGCGTGGTGACGCCGGACTCCTTCATCGCGGCGAGCCGCTCGCGGACGTGGCCCTCGGAGCCGATGAGCGACATCTTCTCCAGCAGTTCCTGCGGGACCTTCGCGGCGGCCTCGTCCTTCTTGCCGTCGAGGTACAGGTCCTGGATCTCCTCGGCCTCCTTCTCGAAGCCGTACCGGCGGGCGAGGTCGTTGTAGAAGTTCCTGCCCTTGGCGCCCATGCCGCCGATGTACAGCGCGGCCATCGGGCGGCCGAACTCCAGGTAGCCCTGCACGTCGTCGCCGATGGCGAGGGCGGACTGCCCGACGACGTCCAGCTCGCCGAGGGACGGGTCGCGCTTGGCCTTCCCTGCGGCCAGGGACGGGCCCCACACGTCCTTGGCCTTCTCCGGCATGTAGAAGATCGGCTCCCAGCCGTTGGCGATCTCGGCGGTCAGCTCGACGTTCTTCGGGCCGATCGCGGCGACCATGACCGGGATGTCCGCCCGCACCGGGTGGTTGATGATCTTGAGAGCCTTGCCGAGCCCGGTGCCCTGCCCCTCGGGCAGCGGCAGCTTGTAGTGCTTGCCGTCGTACTGGACCCGCTCGCGCCGCCACGTCTTGCGGCAGATGTCGATGATCTCGCGGGTGCGGCCGAGCGGCGCGGTGTAGGGGACGCCGTGGAACCCCTCGATGACCTGCGGGCCGGACGCGCCGATGCCGAGCGTGAACCGTCCGTCCGAGACGTAGTCCAGGCCCGCGGCGGTCTGCGCGATGGCGGTCGGCGTCCGCGAGTAGATGTTGAGGATGCCGGAGGCGATCTCCACCCGTTCGGTCCTGGCGGCGATGTAGCCCATCTGGCTCACCGCGTCGAAGCTGTACGCCTCCGCTACATAGACGATGTCGAGCCCGGCCTTCTCATAGTCGGCCAGCTCCTCGACGGTCTCCTTGAAACCGCCGGAGTAACTGAGCGCCATCCCGATGCGCATCGGCGTCCCTTCCATAACCGAATCAGATTCCAGTCGAACGTAACCTACTCCGGCGGCCCGGCCGCGACGAGGGTCAGGACAGGGCCGGGCCGTTCAGAGCGTCCAGCGCCGGCCGGTACAGGTCGGCGCGGATCTTCCCCACGGTCGTGCCGTTCTTGCCGGCCATGGACGCGGCCCACTCGACGGCGGCGGGCAGGACCTCGTCCTCGGCGGCGGTGCGCTGGACGATCCCGGCCGCCTCCGCCTGCTCGGCCGTGTACCGGCGGCCCGTGACCATCGCCTCGTGCGCGGTGCGCTTCGGCAGCCGCGACTGGATCAGCGCGTTCATCCCGGGCGTGAACGTCATGCCGAGATCGACCTCGGGCAGGCAGAAGTAGCCGCGGTCCGTCCGCATGACGGCGAAGTCGTGGGCGAGGGCGAGCATGCCGCCGCCGGCGAACGCGTGCCCGTTCAGCGCGGCGACCGTGGGCATCGGCAGCGACAGGACGCGCGCGTACAGGCCGTGGACCCGGCGCAGGTAGTCCTCGAACCTGTCCTGGTTGGCGCCGAGCCAGTCGAGGTCGAGTCCGTTGGAGTAGAACTTGCCGGTCCCGACGGTGACGAGGGCGCCCGGCCCGTCGTTCTTCTCCAGGGTGTCGAGCGCACCCTCGGCCGCGCCGAGGAAGTCGGGGCTGAAGCGGTTCTCACCCGCGTCGAACCGCAAGACGTACACGTCCCCGTCGCGCTGGAGATCGATCACGAGAGTCTCCTTCGTCCGTGCCTGAGCCGACCCTACTCGCGGGTAGTCGGCGGGTGCACTCCCCCGCTCGGTATGACGTCCGGCATAAGCCAGAGTTCCTATGACGATCGTCATGGTCAATGCGAACAGCCTATGATGAATGTCATAATCGAACCATGGGGACGGACAGCCGGGAACGCATGGTGCGCAGCGCCGCCTACCTCTTCCGCGAGCGCGGCTACAGCGGCACCGGGTTCCGCGACGTCATCGCGCACAGCGGCGCGCCGCGCGGGTCGATCTACCACCACTTCCCGGACGGCAAGGCGCAGCTCGCCGAGGAGGCGGTCCGCTACGCCGGCGACTTCCTCAACGCCGGCATCCTCGCCGCCACCGAGGGCGGCGATCCCGCGTCCGCCGTGGACGCCTTCGTCGGCTGGTGGCGGCAGGTCCTCATGAAGAGCGAGTTCCGCGCGGGCTGCCCGATCGTGGCCGTCACCGTGGAATGCCACGACGACGCGCCGCAGCTCGCCGCGGCCGCCGCGGCGGCGTTCGGCCTCTGGCAGGACACCCTCGCCACCGGCCTCGGCAACGCGGGCGTCGCCGACGACCGCGCCGCCCGCCTGGCCCGCCTGACCGTCGCCGCGGTCGAGGGCGCCACCATCCTGTGCCGCGCCCACCGCGACGTCGCGCCCCTCGACGACGTCGTCGCCGAGCTCAAGGACATGACCCGCAGGGCCGTGCAGGAGGCCGAGTAGTTCTCGGCGGTCGGCGGCTCCTGCGGTCGATGGGTCTCGGCTGTCAGGTGTTCTCGGCGGTCAGCTCGGCGATGGCCTGGAGGGCCAGGACGTAGGACATCGTGCCGAAGCCGGCGATGGTGCCGGTGGCTACGCCGGCGACGACGGAGGTGTGGCGGAACTCCTCGCGGGTCGCCGGGTTGGTGATGTGCACCTCGATGAGCGGCGCCGTGCGCTGGGCGAGCGCGTCCCGCAGCGCGTACGAGTAGTGGGTGAACGCGGCCGGGTTCAGCACGATGGGGATGCGCCCGTCGGCGGCCTCGTGCACCCAGCGCATCATCTCGGCCTCGTCGTCGGTCTGCCGGACCTCGACGTCCAGGCCGAGGCCGCGGCCGGCGTCGCGGCACAGCGCGGCGAGATCGTCGAAGCTGGTCGACCCGTACTTGTCGGGCTCGCGGACGCCGAGCCGGCGCAGGTTCGGTCCGTTCAGGACGAGCACTCGCGTCATCGGCCGCTCCCCTCCGGAGGACGCCCCTCGGACCCCCGCCGGCCGATCTCCCGGTACGCGGCGGCGAGCAGTTCCTCGTCCGGGCCTTCGAGGCGGCCGGGCTCGGCGATGCCGTCGAGGACGACGAACCGCAGGGTGGCGCCCCGCGACTTCTTGTCGATCGTCATGGTGGCGCGCAGGGCGGGCCAGTCGGCGCCGTAGGAGACGGGCAGGCCGACGGAGGCGAGCACGTCACGGTGCCGCTGGACGACGCCGTCCGGGAGGCGCCCGGCGAGGCGGGCCAGCTCGGCGGCGTAGACCATGCCGATCGCGACGGCGTGGCCGTGCCGGAACCGGTAGTCCTCGGCCTTCTCGATCGCGTGCGCCAGGGTGTGGCCGTAGTTGAGGATCTCCCTCAGGCCGCTCTCCCTGAGGTCGGCGGACACCACGTCCGCCTTGACCTGGACGGCGCGTTCGACCAGCTCACGGGTGTGCGGGCCGTCCGGGGACGCCGCGCCCTCCGGGTCGTCCTCGACCAGTTCCAGGATCTTCGGGTCGGCGATGAACCCCGCCTTGATGATCTCGGCGAGGCCGCTGACGTAGTCCTCGCGGGGCATCGTCGGCAGCGTGGCCAGGTCGCACAGCACGCCGGCGGGCGGATGGAACGCGCCGACGAGGTTCTTGCCCTCCGGGACGTTGATGCCGGTCTTGCCGCCGACGGCCGCGTCCACCATGCCGAGCAGCGTCGTCGGGACGAGCACCGCCCGCACTCCGCGCAGCCACGACGCCGCCGCGAACCCGGCGAGGTCGGTGGTCGCGCCGCCGCCGACGCCGACGACGACGTCCGTCCGGGTCATGCCGGACCGGGCGAACGCCGACCACAGCCCGGCGAGGACACCGACCTCCTTCGCGGCCTCGCCGTCCGGGACGGGCAGCGGGTGGACGGTGTATCCGGCCTGTTCAAGGGCACCGCACACGGGGCGGGCGATCTCCGGCAGCCCCTCGGCGTGCACGACTGCGACCGTCCGGGCGCGTTCCCCGACCAGGCCCGGCAGTTCGCCGAGGACACCGGTCCCGATGACGACGTCGTACGGGTCGGCGCCGCCGACGTGCACCCGCGCCTGCGTCACGACTCGTCCTCAAGGGCCTTGACGACTTCCTCGACGACGTCGTCCGGCTCGCGGCCGTCCGTGTCGACCTGAACCGTGCCGAGCCGCTCGTAGATCGGCAGGCGCTCCTCCAGGAGCTTGCGCATCTGGCTGCGCGGGTTGAGGACCAGCAGCGGCCGCGCCGACGCCAGCCCCACCCGCTTGATCGCCTCCGACAGCCCGACCCGCAGGTAGACGACGGTGTGCCCGGCGAGCAGTTCCTGCGTCTCCCGCGCCAGGACGGCGCCGCCGCCGAGCGCGACGACGCCGTCGTGCCCGGCCAGCGCCGCCGCGACGGCCGCGCGTTCCAGCTCGCGGAAACGCTCCTCGCCGTCGTCGACGAAGATCTCGCCGACCGGCTTGCCGGCCGTCTTCTCCACATCGGCGTCGGTGTCGCGCAGCGCGACGCCGAGCCTTCCGGCGAGCGCGCCGCCGATCGTGGTCTTGCCGGAGCCGGGCGGCCCGATGATGACTGCCTTCGGTCGCATGTCAGCGGGTCCAGTTCACTTGACGGTCAGCGAGGACACGTATCCCCGCAGGTTACGGGCGGTCTCCTCGGCGGAGTCGCCGCCGAACTTCTCCAGCGCCGCGTCCGCGAGGATCAGCGCCACCATCGCCTCGGCGACGACCCCGGCCGCGGGGACGGCGGTGACGTCGCTGCGCTGGTTGATGGCCTTGGCGGGCTCGCCGGTCTTCACGTCGATGGTGTCGAGGCGGCGCGGGACGGTCGAGATCGGCTTCATCGCGGCCCGCACCCGCAGCACCTCGCCGGTCGTCATGCCGCCCTCGACGCCGCCGGCCCGGTTCGTCCGCCGCCGGATCCCCTCGGGGGTGCCGTCGATCTCGTCGTGGGCCCGGGAGCCGGGGCGCCGCGCGGTGGTGAACCCGTCGCCGAGTTCCACGCCCTTGATCGCCTGGATGCCCATCAGGACCCCGGCGAGCCGCGAGTCGAGGCGCCGGTCCCAGTGGACGTGGCTGCCGAGGCCGGGCGGCAGCCCGTAGGCGAGGACCTCCACGACGCCGCCGAGGGTGTCGCCGGCCTTCTTGGTCTCGTCGATGTGCGCGACCATCGCGGCGGACGCCTCGTCGTCGAAGCAGCGCACCGGGCTCTCGTCCACCCGCGCGAGGTCGCCCGGCCCCGGCAGGACGCCGTCGGGCGCCTCGACCTCGCCGAGCGCGATCACGTGGCTCAGCACGTCCACACCGAGGGCCTGCTTGAGGAACGCCTTGGCGACGGTCCCGAGCGCGACCCGCGCCGCGGTCTCCCGCGCGCTCGCCCGCTCCAGGACGGGCCGGGCGTCGTCGAAGCCGTACTTCTGCATGCCGACGAGGTCGGCGTGGCCGGGCCGCGGCTGCGACAGCGGGGCGTTGCGCGCCTGCGCCGCGAGGAGGTCGGCGTCCACGGGGTCGGCCGACATCACCGTCTCCCATTTGGGCCATTCGGTGTTTCCGACCTCGATCGCGACCGGGCCGCCGAGCGTCACCCCGTGCCGGACGCCGCCGAGGATCGTCACCTGGTCCTGCTCGAACTTCATCCGGGCGCCCCGCCCATGGCCGAGCCGGCGGCGGCGCAGTTCCTCGGCGATCTCCCCCGAGGTCACGCGCACACCGGCCGGCAGCCCCTCCACGATCGCGGTGAGGGCCGGGCCATGGGACTCCCCCGCGGTCAACCAGCGCAGCATGCCCCGATCCTATTGACTCCGCGCGCCCGCCCGTGACGCCGTCCACCATCTGAGAGGCTAGTCGGCAGAGGTGGGACGATGAGGGAGGCGTTGCTGGCCCAGGCGCGGGGGTGCGCGGAGCTGGGGTCGCCGATGTACGCGGAGCTTCTCACGCGGGCGGCGGACGACCCCGGCGGGGCCGTGGCGGAGGTGCTCGGGGACCGTGCGGAGCCGCGATTCATCCTGAGCATGCTGGGGACCGTGCACCGGCTCGTCCTGGAAGGGCGGGCGCCGGAGCTCGCCGGGCACTACCCGACCGCGGGCGGGACGAAGGATCCCCTGGCCGCCTGGCCCGCGTTCCGGGACGTGCTGGTCGAGCACGCGGCGGAGATACGCGCGGGGCTCGCGGACCCGCCGCAGACGAACGAGGTCGGACGAGCTGCCCCGCTGGTCGGCGGGCTCCTCGCGGTGGCCGAGGCGACGGCCCTGCCGATCCGGCTGCTGGAGATCGGCGCCAGCGCCGGCCTGAACCTGCGCGCCGACCATTTCCGGATCCTGCACGAGCACGGTGCGTACGGGCCGGAGTCGCCGGTCGTGCTCCCTGACGCCTGGCGGGGCCTTCCCCCGGTGGACGCGCCGCTCACCCTCGCCGAGCGGCGGGGATGCGACCTGAGTCCGCTGGACGCGACCTCGCCGCAGGCTCAGCGGCGGCTGCTGTCGTACGTGTGGCCCGATCAGGCGGCGCGGGTCGAGCGGCTGCGGGCGGCGTTCGAGGTGGCCGCGCGGGTTCCCGCGACGGTCGTGCGGGCGGGCGCGGCGGACTTCCTCAGCGGCCTGGCCCCGGAGCCAGGCGTGGCGACGGTCGTGTGGCATTCGACGATGCGGGCGTACCTGTCCGAGGACGAGGCCGCGCGGATGCACCGCCATCTGGAGGAGGCGGGCGCGGCGGCGAGCGAGGAGGCTCCGGTCGCCCACCTGTCGTTCGAGGGACGCGACGCGTCCCGCCTCGACGCCGTTCAGGTCGTGGCGCTGCGGCTGTGGCCGGGCGGCGAGCGGAGGATCCTCGGCGAGGGACCGTCGCACGGCCTGCCCGTCACCTGGGCTTAGGCGATCTCGCGCCAGTCGAGGACGGGGGCCGTCCGGTCCCTGACCGCGGCGAGGAAGCCGAGGCGGTTGGCGCGCCGGGCCGGGTCCTCGTCCATGACCATGACGTCGTCGAAGTAGGTGCCGATCGGGTCGATGAGGGCGGTCGCGGCCGCGTAGAACTCCGGCAGTGTTGGGTGGGCGGTGAGTTCGTCCTGGACGGCGGTGAACGCGGCGTGCAGGTCCCTTTCCGCGGGTTCGGTGAAGAGCGCCGGGTCGTAGCCGGCGGCGGTGCCGTCCGGGACGATGCGCAGGACGCGCTGCAGCGCCGCCGTGAGCCGCGCGAACCGCGACGAGCGGAGCAGGTCCTCCAGGTCGGCCGCGGCCTGGGCGGCGCGGGCGGGAGCGCCCGCGTGCGGGAGGACCGCCCGGACGATGTGGACGGCGCGGCCCTCGTCCAGGAGGTTCTGCTCCAGGCGGCGCGCGACGAACCGTTCCGCCTCGGCGAGGGCCTCGGGGGTGACGTCGACGGGCTGGTGGTGCGCGGCGACGGCGAGGCCGTCCCCCACCGTGACGGGCGCGAGGCGCGGGACGGCCCGCAGGATCGCGGTCAGCGCGAGGGCGGCGCGGCGCAGGCCGAACGGGTCGGAACCGCCGGTGGGGGCGGAGCCGACGGCGAACAGCCCGGCGAGGAGGTCGAGCCGGTCGGCGACGGACAGCAGCGCCCCGGCGGCCGTGACGGGCAGGGCGTCCCCGGCGGAGCGGGGAAGCTCCATCTCGTGGAGGGCCTGCGCGACGGCCTCGTCCTCGCCCGCGCGGCGGGCGTACTCGCGGGCCATCGTCCCGGCGAGGCTCGGCAGCTCGATGACCATGGACGAGGCGAGGTCGAACTTGGCCAGCCCGGCGGCGCGGCGGATCGTCTCCCGCTCGTCCGGAGCGGGGTCGAGGCGATCCGCCAGTTCGGCGGCGATCGCGGCGATGCGGGACGAGCGGTCGGCCATCGAGCCGAGCCGTTCGGTGAACGTGAGCCTGGCGAGGCCGTCCTTGATCTGTTCGGGCGTGTGGCGGAGGTCCTGCTGGTAGAAGAAGGAAGCGTCTTCGTAGCGCGCGCGCAGGACCGCCTCGTTCCCGGTCCGGACGGCGTCGTGGTCGCATTCGCCGTTGGCGACGGTGACGAAGTACGGGAGAAGGTCGTCCGTGGACGTCCGCACCGGCAGGTAGCGCTGGTGCTTGCGCATGACCGTGGTGAGGATCTCCTCGGGCAGCTCCAGGTACTTCTCGTCGAAGGAGCCCAGGATGGCGACGGGTTCCTCGACGAGGTTGACGATCTCTTCGACGAGGTCCCGCTCACCGGCGAAGTCGATGACGCCCCCGCGGCCGCGGGCGAGCACCCCGGCGTCCTCGATGACGCGGGAACGGCGGCGGGCCGGGTCGGGTTCGATCCCGTGCTCGCGAAGCGCCGAGATCAGCGACGACGCGTCCGGGACCTCGACCCGCGGCTCGCCCGCCGTGCGGTGGACGCGGGTGGAACGGCCCGCCGTCATGCGGGACACGGTGAACGGGATCTCGTGCCCGTCCAGGAGGGCGAGCAGCCAGCGGATCGGGCGGGCGAACGCCAGGCCGTGCGCGTTCCACCGCATGTTCCTCCCGGCGCGCAGCCCGGTGACGATCTCCGGGAGCAGGCCCGCCAGGACCTCGGCGGCGGGGCGGCCCACCACCTCGCGGACGAACCCGGCGTATTCTCCGCCGCCCACCGTGACCTGCCGGACGTCCGAGACATCGACCCCGTGGCCCCGCGCGAACCCCCGCAACGCCCGCGTCGGCTCACCGGCCGCGTCGTAGGCGGCGGCGAGGCGCGGCCCCTTCACGACCTGCTCGGTGTCCGGTTCCCGGGGCTCCAGGTCGCGGACGAGCACGATGATGCGGCGTGGCGTCGCGTAGCCGTCGAGCGATGAGGCGTCCGTGAACAGGCCTGCCTCCTCAAGCCCGCGCAGCAGCCGTTCCGCCACATCGTCCGCCGTGCGGGCGACCTCGTGCGGCGGGAGCTCCTCGACGCCGATCTCCAGGGTGAACGCGGCAGTCGAGGCGAGGGAGGCCGGCGCGTCCGGCGCGGTGACGGCGGCGGGACGCGTCGCGGCGTCGCCGAGGGGGTAGCCCAGTTCGGCGCGGCGCTCCACCCACAGCGCGGCGGCGTCGTGGGCGAGTCCCCGCATCCGGGCGAACGCGCGGGCGCGCTCGGTCGTGCCGATCGCGCCGCGCGCGTCCAGGACGTTGAACGCGTGCGAGCACTTCAGGACGTAGGAGTGGGCGGGGACGGGCAGCCGGGCGTCCAGCATCCGCCGCGCCTCCGCCGCGTACGCCTCGAACAGCTCGCGGTTCGCCCCGATGTCGGCGTCGTCGAGGTAGTAGCGGCTCATCTCGTACTCGGCGCGCAGCGCGGTGGCCGGGTTCAGCGTGCCCGCCCCGACCTCGGTGTTCATCGGCTGCGCGACGAGGCAGCCGCGCCCCGCCCAGTAGCCGGTGAGCCGGATCAGGGCGTCCTGCATGGTCAGCACGGAAATCTCCAAGGGTGACGGGACGACCAAGCCTAGAAGCTCAGCGCCCGAGACCTCGGTCGATCGCGATCCGCACCGGGGACGATTCGGGGAGCGGCCCCGCCGGGGCCAGCGGCGGCTGCGCCATGAACCGCGGCTCCGTGCCGTGGTGCGGCTGCGCGGCGTGCACGAGGAACGGGTGGCACAGGTAGACGTCGCCGGCCTGCCCGGTCGCCAGGACGACGGGACGCTCCTCGGATGCCTGGACGGCCTTGCCCGCGATGTCCATGAACGCGAGGCCATCGTCGCCCGCCGGTTCGAGGATCGGCGGGACGTCAAGGTGCGAGCCGGCCCGGACGCGGGTGGGCGCGTCGTCCTCGCCCACGTCCGAGAACAGGAACAGCATCAGCAGCGCGCGCCCCTTGGACGCCACGTTCACCCGGTAGGACATGAAGTCGGACGGGTCGTCGCCGGGGAAGCTCGCGTCGATGTGCCAGCCGTCGTCACCGGGCGCTTCGGCGCCGGGGAACCGCACCGGGAACGTCCCGAGGCTCCCGCGCGGCCGCCAGGCCCCCGCGCCGACGATCGCGTCGAACGCGGCGTGCAGCTCCGGCGTGTTGGCAGCGGCCCGGAACGGCTCCTGTGCGTAGTCGCCGAGCCGGACGACGGGCCGCGTCCACGTCGAGCGGTCGCCGGGGTCGCAGCCGGTGTCCCGCCAGAGGATCTCCCGGCATTCGGCGGCCAGCCGGCGGGAGAAGGCGCCCGCCACCCAGACGAACCCGTCCGCGACGAATGAGTCGACGTCGGTCATGCCGCCCAGCCTGCCTGTGAGGCGGCGCGGGACGCCAATGATTTACCGGCGGACGACGTTCAGTTCGACGCCGCCGACGATGCGGCCGCGCAGCACCTCGGCGAGCCGGTCGGACACCCGCTGCACGGTGCGGCGCTCGTCGTGGCCCGCGACGACGGCGAACCGGACGGCGACCTCGGCGGACGTGCCCTCGGTGACGCGGACCCCGCTGACGGACTCGTCGGAGCCGAACGCGGCCTCGACGGCGGCGAGGACGTCGGGGTCCTCGTGCGGGGGCGGGACGGGGCGGCCCTCGGCGAGCAGGTGCAGGCGCAGGCCGTCCACGGCGAACGGGACCGGGCCCGCCACGTCCACGACCAGGGCGTCCGCGCCCTCGTCGAGGGTGGCGCGGCACGCCTCCCCGGCGCGGACCGCGACGGGGCGGGCGTCGGCGCGCCACGCCTTCATCGTCTCGGTGCAGGTGAAGCCGAGGACACCGCGCCGCCCGTCGTCGCCGATGAGCGTGGGCAGCGCCATGTCGCTCGTCTTCTCCCGGCGCGGCTCGCCGGGCGGCAGGTCCTCTTCTTCGGTGAGGACGGCGACGATGGGCACCAGGAGCCGCGCACCCTGGAGCCGCCGCAGCACCACGTGCACGCCCACGCGCCCCGCCGCGTAGCCGGCGAGGGCCTCGCACAGCCGCGGGTCGGCGCTGCCGTCGTCCCCGGGGAACTGGGGTTCGGGAATGGTCAGTCCGGACACGCCAGGAAGGCTATAACCTCCACCGGGCACCGTGGGCGACTATTCGGATGCTTTCCGCCACCGGCGCGGTCAGCCGAGGTCGGCGATGGCCGCGACGGTGCCGCCGCCGGACGGCCCCTGGTGGACGGCGGCCACCGACACGAACACCGCCGGGTCGCCCGTGACGGACGCCGCGACGCCCCCGACGCACGCCTTGATCTGCCGGTGCCAGTGCACGTCGGAGTCGTCCAGCATGATGTTGCGGCGTCCCCGGACCGAGCCGCCCGGGTCGGCCTCGCACTTGATGAACACGTTGACGAGGCGGTCGCCGAGGTCGGGCGTCCGAGGGCGTTCCGGCAGGTCGAGGCCCGCCGACCTGATCGCGTCCCAGATGCCGTCGGCGTCCAGTGCGTCGTTCATCACACCGTGCCCGGCGCGGTACCGGCCGCCGATGCCGCGCACGTTCCCGACGACGACGATCTGCGCCCGGTCGAGTTCCACGCCGGACGAGCAGGACGCCACCGACGAGAACAGCGACAGGTCCTTGTGGATCTGCTCCGCGGAAGGCGTCTCGATCTCGCCGAGCGCGACGGCGATGCCGAGCGCGGTCGTGGAGTTGGAGATGTCCATCGACTTGAGGGTGTCCTCGGTGACGACGTCGCGGCCGCGCGACTTGGCGTCGTTGATGGTGTCGAGGGTGAGCAGCGGCGTCTTGGTCTGGACGTAGTGGACGTCGCCGGGGTCGTCGATCCCGGCGGTCTTCATCGCCTCGCGGACGCCCGCGGCGACGGTCTCGACCATCGCGGGCCGGCCGATGTCCTCGGGCAGGATGATCTCGCTCATCGCGACGCCGACCGACAGGCGCGGCTCGTCCGACCTCGGCGCCTTCGCCGGGTCGACGGTGGCGAAGACGGTGGCGTGCGGGGACAGGACGCCGTCGGTGCCGCCCGACCACACCAGCGGGACGCGCCGCACCTCGTCCGCGGTACGGGTCCCCTTGCCGAGCAGCACCTCGCGGAACGCGCGGTCGGCCAGCAGCCGCGTGTAGTCGTTCACGCCGCCGTTGCCCTCGGTCTTGCCGACGACGGCGAGCACCCGGTCGGCGTCCAGGACGCCGTCGTCGATCAGCCGGGCCAGCCCGGACGCGTCGGTCACGCTCTCGATGGGGATCTTGCGGACTTCGATCGGATCGGGCACGTCATCGCTCCTCGGCTGCTCTGGTGATCGTCCTGTACCCCGGGTCACGCCTCCACGACCGTCCCGGCCTTGCCGTGCGCCGCGTCGCCCAGCCGGGCCAGCGACGCGATCGCGGCGCGCCGCCCGCCGGCGGCGACGAACCGCCGCACCGCCTCCACCTTCGGGCCCATGCTGCCGCCGGCGAAATGCCCGGCGGCGGCCAGCTCGCGCAGTTCCGCGACCGTCGTGCGGTGCAGCGGACGCGCGTGCGGGGTGCCGAACCCGGTCATCGCGTTCTCCACATCGGTCGCGATCACCAGGGTGGCCGCGCCCAGCCGCCGGGCCAGCAGCTGCGCCGCCAGGTCCTTGTCGACGACGGCCTCGACGCCGCGCAGCGTCCCGTCCACGCGGGCCACGGGCACGCCTCCGCCGCCCGCAGCGACCACGACGTGCCCGGCGTCCAGCAGCGCCGCCGCCGCGCCGGCGTCCAGAATGTCCAGGGGCTCCGGGGAGGCGACGACGCGCCGCCAGCCCCGCTCCCCGAAGGGCCGCCACACCTGGCCGAGCGCCGTGGCGCGCCGTGCCTCCGCTTCGGGGAAGTAGCGGCCGACCGGCTTGGCGGGGTCGGTGAACCCGGGGTCGGACGTGTCCACGAGCGTGCGCGTCACGACCGTGGACACCGGGCGGGCCGTGCCCCTCGCGGCCAGGGCCCGCTCCAGCGCGTTCATGATCATCACACCGACGGTGGCCTGGGTCTGCGCGCCGCACCAGTCCAGCGGGACGGGCGGCACCACACCCGCCGCGAGCTGGTTCTTGATCAGCAGGTTGCCGACCTGGGGCCCGTTGCCGTGGGTGAGCGCGACCCGCGCGCCCGCCGCGACGAGGCCGGCCACCGGGCCCATCGCGCGCTCGATCGCCGCCGCCTGGGCGTCCGGCGTGGCGCTGCCGTCCGGCGCGGTCATGGCGTTGCCGCCGAGCGCGATCAGGATCCGCTCCCCGCCGAGCGGTCCCCCGTCCTCCCCGCCGTTCCAGCTCACGGCCCGAACGCTAGCCCGGCGACGGGCGGCGCTCATGGGCTAAACCAGCCCAAGGAACGCCGCCCGTTCGGCAATCTCCGCCCAAGCGGTCAGGGCCGCTCGCCCAGGGAATCGACCCAGCCCGCCTGAAGGTACGTCTGCGACAGGCCGGCGTCGCCGTCCTTCCCGACGGAGGACTGGTACGCGAGCAGCTCCGCCGTCTTCTGGTCGATGACCAGCCGGATGCGCCCGGCCGGGCCCCCCATCGATACGGCCGCGCCCCGGCGGCCGCGGTCATCGGTGACCGCTCCGTCCGACCGCACGCCCGGCTGCCCGGCGAGAACCCGGTACAGCGCGGCCTTCGTGCCCGGCGTGGTCGGGCCCGCCAGCAGGTCCTGCGCCGTCACCCAGACGAAGTACGGGTACGGGTCGACGTTCTGCGGCCCGCCCGCCTTCCGCAGGTCCGCCTCGTAGCGGCGCCGCAGCTCCTTGCCCAGGGCCGCCGCGTCCACGGGAAGCTCGCGCAGTTCGTCCATGGTCAGGTCGGCGTTCCCGACCTGGTAGGTGATCGGCATGTCGTAGTCGTTCACCGACGGGGCCCGGTCCTCCTTCGACAGCAGCTCGGGGGAGCCCGCCCGGCGCCATTCCGCCTCGTCACGCGGCGTGGGGAAGCTCGTCCGCACGTCGATCCCGGTGACCGTCCTCGTGCGGTCGCGCGGGGACCGCGCCGTCCAGCTCTCCTCTCCCCCCGTGGTCACGAAGGTGTAGGGGAGCTTCTTCGGGTCCCGGGCGGGCCGGCCGGCACCCGGACGCCGCGGCCGAGCACCCGGCAGGTCCGCCTCGTGCGTGTGCGTCGTCCTGGTCTGGCTGCGCACGTACCAGTAGCGCCCCATTCTGCCCGGGGCACGCTCGGCCGTCTCGGCACCGGCGAGCAGGATCGTGCGCGCGTCGACGGACCTTTCGGCCGTCGCGGGCGGTGATGGCGTGTGCCCGTTCCCGCCTGTGGCGACGATCGCGCCGCCGGCGGCGCAGGCCGCGGCCGCGACACCGGCGGCCAGCAGTGCCGGGCGGCGCCTGCGCACTCGGGGCCGGGCCTCGGCGGCGGAGTTCATGGCCCGCGCCAGGTCGGTGTCGCGGCGGCGGGCGTGGCCCTCGTCCGCCAGCTCGTCCAGGGCGGCGGGCCGGAGCGCGCGGAAGGTCGTGTCGGTGTCCATCTTCTCTCCAATGGTCATCGGGCCGCCTTCTCGGCGACGGGGGCGGCGGGGGCGGCACGGCCCGGGGCGGGGCCGGGGGCGTCCAGGGCGCGGGCGAGCCGCCGCCGCGCCCGGTGCAGCCGGACGGCGAAGGTGGGCACCGAGCAGCCCATGACCTTCGCCGCCTGCCGGGGGTCGAGGCCGTGCCAGTTGACGAGCGCGAGGATCTCCAGGTCGCGCTCGGGCAGCGCGGCGATCGCCGCCAGTGCGGTCTCGCGTTCCACGACGTGCACGGCGACGTCCCAGGCCGCGAGGTCGGCGGGCGTCGTCAGCGCCCGGATGCGCTCGGCGAGGACCCGCCCGCGCCTGCCCCGGTCGCGCTGCTTGTGCAGCAGGTTGCGGGCGACGCCGAGCAGCCAGGGCAGCGCCGGATCACCGATGGCGTCCAGCCGCCGCCAGGCGATCAGGAACGTCTCGCCCGCGATGTCCTCCGCCGTGTGGGGTTCGGCACGGGTGAGCGCGTACGCCAGCACGCGGCGGTGGTTCTCGTCGTACAGGCGGGTGAACCGTGATTCGGGATCATCCACGAAAACCTCATCTCGAAGTCGGTCATCGTGTCGTAATCCCGTGCGGGCGGCGCCGTTTACAGGTGCGGCCCGGATATTTCAGTGCAGGCGGGTGAGGCGTTCGACGGCCTCGTCGATGACCTCGTCCTTCTTGCAGAACGCGAAGCGGACGAAATGCGCGCCGGCTTCGGCGTGGTCGTAGAAGACCTGTGCCGGGATCGCTACAACGCCCGCCTTCTCCGGCAGGGCGCGGGCCAGTTCCATGCCGTCGGTGAACCCCAGCGGACGGATGTCGGCCTGCACGAAGTAGGTGCCCTGCGGCCGGTACGTGCTGAACCCTGCGGCCTCCAGGCCGGTGATGAGACGGTCCCGCTTGGCCTGCAGGGACGTGCGCAGTTCCTCCACCCAGGGGATCTCGTTGCCCAGCGCGTACGCGGCGGCCCGCTGGTAGGGGGCGCTGACCGCGTAGGTGAGGAACTGCTTCACCGTCTGGACGGCGCGGACATGGGGCGCGGGCGCGGTCACCCAGCCGGTCTTCCATCCGGTGACGGAGAACGACTTGCCCGCCGACGACACCGACACCGTCCGCTCGCGCATGCCGTCGAGCGTCGCCAGGGGCATGTGCTCGGCGTCGTCGAACGTCAGGTACTCGTAGACCTCGTCCGTGATCGCGACCAGGTCGTGTTCGCGGCAGACGCCCGCGATGGCCTCCAGCTCGGCGCGTGTGAACACGGTGCCCGCCGGGTTGTGCGGCGAGTTCACCAGGATCGCCCGGGTGCGGGGGCCGGCCGCGGCGCGCAGCTCGTCCGGGTCGAAGGTGAAGCGGCCCTCGACCGGGCGGAGCATGACGGGCCTGCGGACGGCGCCGGAGAGCGCGATCACGGCCGCGTAGGAGTCGTAGTACGGCTCGAACACGATGACCTCGTCGCCCGGCCCGGCGAGCGCGAGCACCGACGCGGCGATGCCCTCCGTGGCGCCAACGGTCACGAACACCTCGGCCGCCGGGTCGTACGACAGCCCGTACCGCTGAAGCCGCTGCGCCGCGACGGCCTCCCGGAGCTCCGGCAGCCCCGGCCCCGGCGGGTACTGGTTCGCTCCCGACCGGATCGCCTCTACCGCGGCGTCCAGCACGGCCTGCGGGCCGTCGGAATCCGGAAAGCCCTGGCCGAGGTTGATCGAGCCGGTCCGGACGGCGAGGGCCGACATCTCGGCGAAGATCGTCTCGCCGAATCCCTGCATGCGCGCTACGAGAGGGTCACCCACGCCGACCAGGGTAGCGGCGTCAGATCCAGCCCATCTCCCTCGCGGCGCGGACGGCGGCGAGGCGGTTGGACTCGCCGAGCTTGGTCATGGCGGTGGAGAGGTAGTTGCGGACGGTGCCCTCGGACAGGTGGAGGTGGGCGGCGATGCGGGCGGTCTCGGTGCCGGTGCCGGTGAGGCGCAGGACCTCGCGCTCGCGCTCGGAGAGCGGGTTGTCGCCGGCGGCCATGGCGCCGGCGGCGAGTTCGGCGTCCAGGTAGCGGCCACCGCCGTGCACCTTGCGGATGGCGGCGGCGAGTTCCTGCGTGGGGGCGTCCTTGGCGACGAACCCGCGGACCCCGGCGGCCATGGCGCGGCGCAGGTAGCCGGGGCGGCCGAAGCTCGTCAGGATGCAGACCGAGCAGCGGGCGCCGGAGGCGTTGAGCTGCTCGGCGACGGTGAGGCCGTCCGCGCCGGGCATCTCGATGTCCAGGACGGCGACGTCCGGGTCGTGCTCGGCGACGGCGGCGGCGACCTCGTCGCCCCGGCCGGCCTCGGCGACGACCTCCAGGTCGGGTTCGAGGCCGAGCAGCGCGGCGACGGCGCCGCGGATGAGGTGCTCGTCGTCGGCCAGCAGGATCCGGATCACGCGCGGCTCCCCCCGGTGTCGGCGGGCACGGCGTCCGCGGGCACGGCGTCCGCGGACACGGCCTTGGCGGACGCGGTGTCGCCGGGCACGGCCTCGGCCGGCGCGGGGGCGGGGAGGGGGACGACGGCGCGCAGGACGAAGTCGGCGCGCCCGTGCCGGCCGGAGGTGATCTCGCCGCCGAGCACGGCGACGCGCTCGGCGAGGCCGGTGAGGCCCGCGCCGTCGGCGTCGTCGCCGCCGCGGGCGCCGTCGTTGCGCATCTCAAGGGCCACGGAGTCGCCGTGGGAGGTCAGCGTGACGGTGCAGTGCCGGGCCTCGCTGTGCTTGATCACGTTGGTGGTGCCCTCGCGGATCACCCAGGCCAGTACCGCGCGGACCTCCGGCGGCAGCGCGCCCGGCAGGTCTCCGATCTCGCAGCGGATCCCGGCGGCCTCCAGCACGGCACGCGCCCCGGCAAGCTCGGCGTCCAGCTCGACGGCGCGGTAACCGTTGACGGCGGCCCTCACCTCCCGCAGCGCCTCCCGGGCGGTGCGCCGGACGTCGGCCATCTCGGCGACGGCCCGGTCCGGGTCGGCGCCCACCGTCCGCATCGCCAGCTCGCTCTTCACCGCGATCAGGGAGAGGCTGTGGCCGAGAAGGTCGTGCAGGTCGCGGGAGAAACGGAGCCGCTCCTCGGTCACCGCGAGCCGGGCGAGGGCCCCCCGGGCCGCGTAGGTCTCCTGGTGCATCTCCCACATGCGGCGCTGGTACCGGTTGCAGAACACGACGAACCCGCAGGCGGCGACGTAGACCGCGAACATCATGGGCAGGAGGCCGTACCAGGGCATGCCGCCGTCCGGGTAGAGGTACCGCGCGGAGATCGTGGTGAGCGCCGAGCAGTACGCGGCCGTGCCGAGGCAGAGGGCGGCGATCTGCCGGCGGCTCATCGGCGACAGCACCACCGCGGACACCCAGATGACCGCGATCAGGTTGAACAGCGGGTTGGTGAGGAGCATCAGGCTCAGCACGGCGGCCACGGCGCCGCCGGCCGCGATGTCGCGCCGGGACGCCCCGCCGTCCAGGCCCGTCCGGACGAGCCGCGCGTAGTACCAGGTGAGCAGGGCGAGGCCCGCGATCACCGCGAGGACGACCGGGACGCCGACGTGACCGTCGTCGTAGGCGGCCACCAGCCCGGCCAGGCTCGGCGCGATGAACCCCACGGCCGCGAGCAGGAACGAGCGGTACGTCCCCCGCCGATACCGTTCCAGCCTGCGGTTGTCCTGCTCTTCCAGATCCGCCGTGGTGGCGACCGCCATGTCGGGTTCCTCCTCGCCTGCACTGTAATCGTGCGCGGGCATCGAGCGGGCGGGCTCCGCCCCCCAGCGTCGCGGTTCCGCGCGCCCGCCGGTAGACGCGCGTGTCACCGGTTCCACCGGCGCCTGTCACCCCATCGGCATGACAGGTGTCATGCGGGCGGCTCTCAGCGGGCGACGCCGACCACGCGCCCGGACTTCTCCCCTAAGGCGCGAGGTCGGTCAGGCGGGTCTTGACGACCTTGCCCATGGCGTTGCGGGGCAGGGAGCCGACCAGGTGCACCACGCGTGGCCGCTTGTGCACCGACAGGCTTCCGGCGACGAAGTCGATCAGCTGCTTCTCGCCCACACCGTCGGCGACCACGTAGGCGGTGACCTGCTCGCCGAGGTCGTCGTGGGGGGTGCCGACGACGGCGGCCTCGCGGACGCCGGGGTGCGCGAGCAGCGCGTTCTCGATCTCACCGGCGCCGATCCGGTAGCCGCCGCTCTTGATCAGGTCGGTGGACGCGCGGCCGACGATCCGGTGCCAGCCGTCCGGGCCGATGGTCGCGATGTCGCCGGTGCGGAACCAGCCGTCCGCGGCGAACGACTCCGCGGTGGCGTCGGGGCGGTTGAGGTAGCCCTTGAACAGCAGCGGCGCCCGGACGTGCAGCTCACCGGGCGTCTCCCCGTCGCGCGGGACGGGCCAGCCGTCCTCGCCCATCAGCCGGGTCTCGACACCGGGCAGCGGCGTGCCGACATATCCGGGACGCCGGTCGCCGTCGGCGCGCGCGCTGACCGTGATGAGGGTCTCGGTCATGCCGTAGCGCTCGACCGGACGATGGCCGGTGAGTTCCGCGAGCCGTTCGAAGACGGGCACGGGGAGCGGCGCGCTGCCGGAGACAAGCAGCCGCGCGGTGCGGAGAGCCCGCGCGGTGGAGGGTTCCGCCGCCGTCCTCGACCAGACGGTGGGGACGCCGAAGAACAGGCTCCCGCCGTCGTCCTGCGCTGTGGCCGCGTACGCCTCGGGTCTAGGGCGTCCCGTGTGGACGAGCGGCGACCCCACCCGGAGGGCCCCGAGGACGCCGAGGACGAGACCGTGCACGTGGAAGAGGGGCAGACCGTGGACCAGGACGTCGTCGGGGGTCCACTCCCAGGCTTCGGCGAGGGCGTCCAGCCCGGCGGCGATCGCGCCCCGCGAGATCAGGACGCCCTTGGGGGCACCGGTCGTCCCGCTCGTGTAGAGGATCAGCGCGGTCGCGGCGGCGTCCACCGGGGCGTGCCCGCTTCCGTTGCGAGGGAGCGCATCGACGGGAATCAGCGGCGGTTCCCCGTCTGTCGGTTCCACCTCGCCCGCTGCCAGCAGGAGGCTCGCGCCCGAGTCGCCGAGGATGTGGGCGCGTTCGGCGGGGCCCGAGTCGGGCGGCAGCGGCACCACCGGGACGCCCGCGAGGACGCCGCCTGCGACGGCCGCGACCGTCTCCAGCGTCGCCGTGGCATGGACCGCGACGGCTCCGGCGCCCCGGAGCTCCGCGGCGACGGCGGACGCCCAGCCGAGCAGTTCGTCGCGCGCCAGGTCCCGTCCGGCGACCCGCACCGGGCCACCCGACTCGCCGAGTAGGTCCATCACTCGCCCCTCTCCACGACGTTCTCCCTCCGGGGACCGGCACCTGGAAGTATGCCGTCCGTGCCGGACGCAACCGTGACCTACCCCGCGCTCGCCGCGCGCCTGCTCACCCTGCCGCCGTCCTGCGGCCCGGTGCGCCTGGTCGCGGTGGACGGCCCGAGCGGCGCGGGGAAGTCCACGTTCAGCGACCACCTGGCCGCCGTCCTCGCCGGAGCGCCGATCATCCGCTCGGACGATTTCAGCGTGCCGTGGGACGCCGACCCCCTCACCTGGTGGCGCCCCCTGCGTGAGACGGTCCTCGGCCCCCTCCGCGACGGCCGTCCCGCCGTCCTGCGCCGCTACGACTGGCACCACGACCGCTACGGCCCGCAGGAGGAGATCCCTCCCGCCCCCGTCCTCATCGTCGAAGGCGTCGGCGCGGCCTGGGCGGAGTCACCGGCCGCCTACCGCATCTGGATCGACGCGCCCCACGACCTCCGCCGCGCCCGCACCCTCGACCGCGACGGCCCCGAATACGCCGAAGCCTGGGACGCCTGGGCCGCGCGCGAATCGACCCACCTCACCGAGGACGGGACCCGCGCCCGCTGCGACCTCCGGGTAGACGGCACCACCTTCACCCAGCACCGCTTCAGGACACCCGGGTGATCCTCGCGAGGGTGACCACGATGGAAACGATGTGCGTCGTCGGACGGCGTCGGATAGCGTGCGGGCCATGTCGAGCCCTGAGGCATCCAAGGTGGGGGCTTTCGGTCACGCCGTCAGCCCCCTCAACCACTGAGTTCGCAGTTCCTGCCGTCCCGCCGCCTTCCGCGGCCGGACGAGCGCGCCTTGGGCGCTGACCGCGGTGACGAGACGTCCTCTCGTGCTTCTCCTCACCTCGGAGCCACTCGATGCCTCTCGCTCTCTATCTGCTCGCCATGGCGGTCTTCGCCATGGGCACCTCCGAATTCATGCTCGCCGGCCTCCTGCCGGACATCGCCTCAGACCTCGGCGTCACGGTCGGGACGGCAGGCACACTCACCTCGGCCTTCGCGATCGGAATGGTCGCCGGCGCCCCGCTCATGGCCGGCCTCGCCCGCAACTGGCCCGCACGAGCGAGCCTCCTCGGCTTCGTCCTCGTGTTCGCGGCGACCCACGTCGTAGGGGCGACCACCACGAGCTTCACGGTCCTGCTCGCCACCCGGGTCGTGGCGGCCCTCACGAACGCGGGCTTCCTCGCCGTCGCCCTGACCACCGCCGCCGCGCTCGTCTCCGCCGGCGACAAGGGACGCGCGCTGGCCGTCCTGCTGTCGGGCACGACCGTGGCCACGGTCGCCGGCGTCCCCGGCGGCTCGGTCCTCGGCACTCTGCTCGGGTGGCGCGCCGCGTTCTGGGCCGTCGCCGCCCTCTGCCTGCCCGCGGCCATCGCCGTCCTCAAGGGAATCCCACCGCGGCCGGAGCGGGCGGACAAGGCCGGCGGCGCCCTGCGGCCGGAACTCGCGCAACTGGGAAGCCCCCGATTGATCCTGGTCATGCTGCTCGGCGCACTGGTGAACGCGGCGACGTTCGGAAGCTTCACCTTCCTCGCCCCGGTCGTGACCGGCTCCGCCGGCCTGGGCGAGCTGTGGGTCTCGGTCGCCCTGGTGCTCTTCGGCGCCGGTTCCTTCACCGGCGTCACCGTCGCCGGACGACTGTCGGACCAGCGTCCCGGCCTGGTCATCGCGGTAGGCGGCCCGCTGCTGCTCATCGGCTGGGTGGCCCTGGCCGTCCTGGCGGGAATTCCGCTCGCCCTGCTCCCCCTCGTGTTCGTCCAGGGCGCCCTGTCATTCGCGCTGGGCAGCACCCTGATCACACGGGTCCTCTATGAGTCGGCGGGAGCCCCCACCATGGCCGGCTCGTACGCGACCGCCGCCCTCAACGTGGGCGCCGCGGTGGGCCCGCTGATCGCCGCGACCACCCTCACCACCCCGCTCGGCAACCACGGCCCGCTCTGGACGAGCGCCCTCCTGGTCCTGACGGCCCTGCTACTCACCCTCTCCTTCCGCAGGATGCTCGCGGCGGGTGCACCGGCCGCCCCACCAGTGAGGACGAGTTCCCGGGCCCGGTGAGCAGAACCTCGGGGCCGGCAGACCTGAAACGATCACATCTGGTGAAAACGGGCGTCGCTGTGTGATCGGCGTCAGTACTTTTGGCGCTATGAGCGTTGAGGGTCGGCTTTCCCAGGGGATCGGTCCCGCGGCGGTGGTCGCGCTGCCGCAGGCGGCGGCCGAGGACGATGATCAGGGCGCGTCATTGTGGTGTGCGCGGCTGGGGCAGTTCGGAATGGTCGAAGCCGCCGCGCGGCACTTCCGCCCGGCGGCCGAGGCAGGTGATCTCGCCTCGGTCAAATGCATGGTGTGGCTCGCCTGGGAGGCGGGCCACGACGGCGACGCCAGGATGTGGCTCGGGCACGCCGCCCAGGCCGGTGACCCGTGGTCGATGTTCGAACTGGGACGGTCCGTCCCGGAGGACGAGGCGGAGCGGTGGTACCACCGGGCCGCCGAGGCGGGCCACGCGACGGCGATGAACAACCTGGGGTCGCGCCTCAGCCGTGCCGGTCACCGCGAGGAGGCGATGGACTGGTACCTGCGCGCGGCCGAGGCCGGCGTCGGCATCGCGATGAACAACGTGGCCGTCCAGTACGTCACGCGGGGGAACCACGCGGACGCCGCGCTCTGGTTCCGGCGGGCGGCCGACACCGGCAACGTCGACGGGATGGCCAACCTCGGACGCCTGAAGCAGGAGGCGGGCGAGCTTCAGGACGCCGAGACCTGGCTCACCGCCGCGGCCGGGCAGGGACACGAGGGCGCCATGGAGCGGCTGGCCGCCCTGATGGCGGAGACGGGCCGCGCGGACGAGGCCGAGGCCTGGCGCGCACGGACCCGCTGATGACGATCGACATGGATCGCGGCGGCGTCGCGATGGGCGACGATGCCCTTCCCCGTCGGTGCGAGGCTGAGCGGTGAAGGGGGCGACGGTGCGTCGTTCCGTGTCGAAGGAGGCCGCCGAGGCGGGGCTGGGCGGCGTCCGGCGGGTGCACCGGCAGCACCGGGGCCGGCCCGACTGGGGTGAGCTGGCGCCCTGGATCTTCGGCTTCGCCATGGCGGAGGGGGTGGTCGCCGCCTTCGACTGGCGCTACACCCTTCTGCTGCCCGTGCTGGTGTACCTCGGCCTGGCCTGCTGGGCCTACCTCGTTCCGTTCTCCGGGGCCGACGGGCGGCGGCACTGGTTCGCGGTCTGCGAGGGCGGTCTGCTGGTGTGGTCGCGAGGGGACGTGCCCGCCATCGCCATCCCATGGGATGCGCTGACGACGCCGGAGCGGGGCGCCAAAGGGGCGGTCGTGCGGCTGTCGTGGATGGAGGGCACCGAAGAACGGTCCATGTTCGTCGGCCCGGTCACCGCCCGAAGGGATCTGGCCAGGACCCTGGAAAAGCCGGGGCCGGTGCGGGCGTCGCCGCGGCCCCGGCTGGTGATCGGCGCGGGGGGGCGTGGCGGTGCTGGCCCTGGTGTGGTGGATCGTGCAGCCCTGGGTCGTCCCCGCCGTCCTCGGTGAGCGCCCCGAGCGGCTGCAGGACCTCGCGCGCCTCTGCTGGCAGCAGGACCGGCCCTTCGAGCGGGCCGCGAAGTACGAGGGAGGGGGCCCGCACCCGCTGGTGTTCTTCCGTGAAAGCGCGGGGCCTCCCGAACTCGCGACCACGGGTGACGGGGATCGGCGGCCGGCCCCGGACCAGGTGGAGCTGGTGGCGTGCAGCCACCCGGCGGGACGTGTGTCCGACAAGCCGATCAAGGTCTGCCTTTACGAGGGCGGCCTGCGCACCGAGACCTACCAGGGGCGCCGCAGCCTCGACATCTACGAGGCGAGCACCGGCCGCAGGATCGCCGGCCAGATGATGGACGGCCAGAACCAGAAGACGGGGTGTCCTCCCTACCAGGTCGTCTACGGCAACGACCCTGACCCCGGGCCCCGCCAGGGTGACACCGCTCCCCCGCTGAGCGACTACGAGGCCGTGCTGCGTCCCTTCCTCACCGGCGCGGCTCACCGCGCGTCGTCAGGCGGCAAGGTTTCAGGGCGGTCTGATTCGCGCCGGGTGAGCACCAAGGGGCCGTCCTCGGTGACGGCCACCGTGTGCTCGGAGTGGGCCGTGCGCGAGCCGTCGGCCGAGGGATGGTCCAGCCGTCGGGGTCGTAGACGATCCGGTCGGTCGTGCGGGCGAGCCAGCATCGCGCCCGTCGTCACCCGTCCTGTCGGCGGCGGAGTTGACGCAGGCCCTCCTCGGCCCGAAGCGCCGCCTCCTCGGCCCGGCGCGCGATCTCAGCCGACGTCTCCTCGGCGGCCTTCCGCGCGTCGCCGCTCAGCCGCTCGGCCGCCCGATCGGCCTCCGCCTGCCGGGCGCCCATCCGCTCGGCCATTTCACGCCGTGCGGCCTCCACCCGGGCGACCTCCCGATCGAGTGCCGCTGCGCGCCGGGCCTCGTGCTGCTCGGCCCTCCAGTCCGGATTCCGCGCCTCCCGCTCGCCCCTTCGACGCTTGACGACAACGTAAGCGAACGAGATGCCGAGAACGATGCCGAGCATCGCCGCTACGGGCAGCCACCAGGCCAGCTCCACATCGCACCGCCGGGGGTGTGCACGAATCGAACGCCTTACGGCGATCGTTTCACGGTCCGGATGCCGTCCAGCAGCGCGGCGAATTCGGCCACAGTCAAGGTGAGGTGTCCTCCGTCCGGGTCTTTCGAGTCACGCATCCCGATCCCAACGCCCGGCGCAAGTCGTCCCAGCTCAACGCACTGATGGTCATTGGTGCCACCGCTATGGCTGCTCGTCCGCCAATGAACGATCATGAGTACTGCTCCAAATGGTGCTCGACGAGGGCGCGCGAGGCGTCTTCGGGGAGGGCCTTCGCACCGATACGTTCGAACCTAGTCGAAAAGTCCCTCACCTCGATGGGGCTCTCGATCAAGCGTCCGCCGTGTTGGGCACCGGCGTAGGCGACGTCCCGCTCCTCCAGGCAGATCACCTGGAACGGCCCGTCGAATCCCTGGTGAGCGCCAGCCGCAGTCGGCACGATCCGCATGATGACGTTCTGGTGGCTCGCCATGTCGAGCAGGTGCTCCAGTTGGTGCTTCATGATCTCGGGACCACCGATGGGAGACGCCAGAACGCTCTCGTCCACGAGCACCCACAGTATGGGCGCGTCCGAGCGTTCCAGGATCAAGGCCTGCCGCTCCACACGCATGGCGATCCCGGCCTCGATGTCCGTGGTCGTCTCCGTCTCCAGGAGCGCGCGGATGTACCCCTCGGTCTGGAACGGCCGAGGTATCGCCTTCCCGTGGTAGGTCTTGATCGCCGTGGACCGCTTCTCGTACTCCATGCACTGGCGCGCCCAGTCCGGATCATGGGCCATTCGGGCAAACCAGAGAATGAGCTGAAAAAGCAGACCCGTCCCGTAGTGCCGGTCCAGCATTCGCATTTGATCATCCTGAGGACGGCGCCTGCCTGCCTCCAGGTTGGAAACAGTGGACCGCGCAGCCCCCATGATCTCGCCGCACTGGGTGAGCGACAGGCCGGCCTTCTCCCGCATGAAACGCATGAAGAAGGCCAGGAAGTGCCACATCGAGATCCGAGGGTCCAGGGGCTCGCGAACGGGGGGCATCGCGTCTCCTTAGTGGTCCGCGCCGTAAGTTCCTCGGGGGTCAGGCTGCGGTTGGCAGAGCAGGCTGATGTTGGTGCTGGGTTTCGTGCTCGGCTTCTTCGTGCTGCTGGATTCGGGCCAGTAGGTTCTGCAGGTCGGCCCGGGTGAACTTCCAGTTGAAGGGCCGGGCGGTCTGGTTGTAGCGGTGCTCGAAGGCGGTCAGCCGGTCTTGGACCTGGTCCAGGTCGGTGAAGTCGTTGGGAGCCAGGACCTTGCGCTGGAGGATGGAGAAGTAGATCTCCACCTGGTTCAGCCACGAGGCGTGCACCGGTGTGTGGACCATGACCGTGTTCGGGTATCGCCTGGTCAGCCGGTCGATCGCGGCCTGGCCGCGGTGGGAGGAGCCGTTGTCGACGATCCAGAACACCCGGCGGGCCGAGGCGCAGGGTTGGCGGGTCATGACCTCGTCGACCAAGTCGGTGAACGGGTCGATCCCGGTGGTCTCGCTGCATAGTCCGATGACTTGGGCGTGGTGGACGTCGTAGGCGGCCAGATAGGCCAGTGCGCCGCCGCGGTCGTATTCGTGCTCGACGCGCATGGTGCGCGAGGTGCCCGGCGGCAGGGTGGGATGGCAGCGGCAGCGCGCCTGGATCGAGGTCTTCTCATCGGAGGAGATCACATACTCGTCGTCGCCGAGCCGGACGCCGTCGAAGACTCGGGCGTACAGGTCCAGCACACGACCGGCCTTGACGGCGAAGGCCGGGTCGCGGATGAACAGCCAGGACCGGTGCTGCCAGGGCTTGAGCGCGTCGGCGGCCAGGATGCGGCGCACGGTGGAGGCCGACATCGCCGGTGCGACGCCCCGGGCCACGACCTGATCGGCCAGGTCACCACAGCTCCAGCGTGACAGCGGGATCCCGGTCTCGGCCGGCAGTTGGCAGGCCAGCGCCTTGACCTCGGCGACCTGGGCCGGGGTGAAACGTGCCGGCCGCCCGGACCGGGGCCGGTCGGCCAGGCCCGCCGCGCCCTGGTCGCCATACCGGCCGCGCCAGAGCCGGGCGGTGTCGACGCCGATGCCCCGACGACGGGCGATCTGGGCGTTGGAGCAGCCATTGGCGGCGTCCAGCACGATCTGGGCCCTGACCACGTGCTGGTGAGCAGCGGTGCGGGAAGAGGCGAGCTTGGTCAGCCGACGCCGTTCGGGGCCGGTCAAGGTGATCTGGCGAGCATGAGAGGCGGGCACCGCAGAGCCTTCTAGACAAGATCGTGAACAGGGAGATCCGATCTTGTCCGCCCGTGCCCGGCACCCACGCAGGACACGCCGCAGCAGGCAAGATGGCCACATGCCGCCTGCGATTCCTGCCTCGACCAAGACTTCACTGGCCCAGCGGCTGCGCTCGCACGCCCGCCAGCACTGGCCCCAACTGCGTGACCTGCACATCCACTACCACGGCCAGTTCGCCTACGTCGAAGGAGAACGACCCGACGGTCACCGGCAGCCCCTCATCCGGCTCCGCTACGGCGGATCGGCCTCAACCTGGGGATTCGGCCTCTACCTGGCCAGCAGCGGGAAATACCAGAACCAGATCCTGCCCAACGGCATGACCGCGGGCACCCCACAAGAAGCTCTCGACTGCGCCTGCGGCCTCTACCTCGGCAACTGACCGCACTCAACCCCCGAGGAACTTACGGCGCAGACCACTAAGGCGCGAGGTCGGTCAGGCGGGTCTTGACGACCTTGCCCATGGCGTTGCGGGGCAGGGAGCCGACCAGGTGCACCACGCGTGGCCGCTTGTGCACCGACAGGCTTCCGGCGACGAAGTCGATCAGCTGCTTCTCGCCCACACCGTCGGCGACCACGTAGGCGGTGACCTGCTCGCCGAGGTCGTCGTGGGGGGTGCCGACGACGGCGGCCTCGCGGACGCCGGGGTGCGCGAGCAGCGCGTTCTCGATCTCACCGGCGCCGATCCGGTAGCCGCCGCTCTTGATCAGGTCGGTGGACGCGCGGCCGACGATCCGGTGCCAGCCGTCCGGGCCGATGGTCGCGATGTCGCCGGTGCGGAACCAGCCGTCCGCGGCGAACGACTCCGCGGTGGCGTCGGGGCGGTTGAGGTAGCCCTTGAACAGCAGCGGCGCCCGGACGTGCAGCTCACCGGGCGTCTCCCCGTCGCGCGGGACGGGCCAGCCGTCCTCGCCCATCAGCCGGGTCTCGACACCGGGCAGCGGCGTGCCGACATATCCGGGACGCCGGTCGCCGTCGGCGCGCGCGCTGACCGTGATGAGGGTCTCGGTCATGCCGTAGCGCTCGACCGGACGATGGCCGGTGAGTTCCGCGAGCCGTTCGAAGACGGGCACGGGGAGCGGCGCGCTGCCGGAGACGAGGAGCCGCGCGGTGCGCAGGGCCCGCGCGGTGGACGGGTCCGCCGCCGTCCGCGACCAGACGGTGGGGACGCCGAAGAACAGGCTTCCGCCGTCGTCCTGCGCTGTGGCCGCGTACGCCTCGGGTCTGGGACGTCCGGTGTGGACGAGCGGCGACCCCACCCGGAGGGCCCCGAGGACGCCGAGGACGAGACCGTGCACGTGGAAGAGGGGCAGCCCGTGGACGAGGACATCGCCGGGTGTCCACGCCCACGCTTCGGCGAGGGCGTCCAGCCCGGCGGCGATCGCGCCCCGCGAGATCAGCACGCCCTTCGGGGCGCCGGTCGTCCCGCTCGTGTAGAGGATCATCGCGGTCGCGTCCGCGGCGGCGCCGGCGCCCGTCCGTTCGCTTCCGTTGCGCGGGAGCCCGTCGACCGGGATGAGGGGCGGTTCCCCGTCCGCCGGCCGCGTGCCGCTCGCCGCAAGCAGCAGGCTCGCGCCCGAGTCGCCCAGGATGTGCGCGCGTTCGGCGGGCCCGGAGTCCGGCGGCAGCGGCACGACCGGGACGCCCGCGAGGACACCGCCGACGACCGCGGCGACCGTCTCCAGGGACGCGGTGGCGTGGACGGCGACGGCGTCCGCGCCCCGGATCTCCGCGGCGACGGCCGACGCCCATCCGAGGAGTTCGTCACGCGCCAGTTCCCGCCCGTCGATCCGCACCGGGCCGCCCGACTCGCCGAGCAGGTCCATCACTCGCCCCTCTCCGCCTCGTCAAGCCCGTCGCGTTCGTCAAGCCCGTCGCGTTCGTCAAGCCCGTCGCATTCGTCGAGCCAGGCCATCACCGCGTCATTGTGCTCGCCGAGCAGCGGCGGCGCGGAGTGCTCGCGCGGCGGCGCCCCGTCGAACCGCAGCGCGGGCCCCGGCAGCTCGATCCGTCCCAGCTGCGGATGGTCGACCTCGACGACGAGCCCCTGCGAGCGGGTCTGCTCCCACTCGTACACCTCGTCGATCGACCGGATCGCCCCGGCCGGGACGCCCGCCTCGTTCAGCCGCGCCAGCCAGACCTCACGGGTGTCGCCGCCCAGGACCCGCTCGATGTCGCCGGTCAGCTCGGCGCGGTTGGCGGATCGGTCCGGGATCGTCGCGTACCGGGGGTCGCCGGGGTCGAGGCCGACGACCGCCGCGAACCGGCGCCACAGGTTCTGGTTGGCGACGCCGATCTGGATCTGCCCGTCCTTGCAGCGGAACGTCCCGTACGGGGCGATCGACGGGTGGTCGTTGCCGACCGACTCGGGGACGTCGCGGGCGACGGTCCAGCGCGTCCCCTGGAACATGTGCGCGCCGACCACCGAAGCCAGCAGCGACGTGCGGACGACCGCGCCGCGCCCGGTGCGCGCCCGCTCGTACAGTGCGGCCAGCACCCCGGCCACACCGTTGCCCGCTGCGAGGATGTCGGCGATCGACAACCCGACCTTGCTCGGCGTGCCGGGCGGCCCCGTCACGCTCATGATGCCCGCCTCGCCCTGCACGATCGCGTCGTAGCCGGGACGTCCGCCCTCCGGCCCTTCATGCCCGAACCCCGTGATCGACAGGACGATCAGGCCCGGGTTCAGCTCGTGCAGCCGCTCCACCGGGAAGCCGAGCCGGTCGAGGACGCCCGGCCGGAAGTTCTCCACGAGCACGTCGGCGTGCCGCACCAGCCGCGCAAGGGTGTCCTTGCCGCCGGCGGCCTTCAGGTCGAGGGTGATCGACTCCTTGTTGCGGTTGATCGACAGGTAGTAGGTGCTGACCTGCTCGTCGCCCGCGAACGGCGGCCCCCAGCCCCGCGTCTCGTCACCGCCGCCGGGCTGCTCCACCTTGATCACCCTGGCGCCGAGGTCGGCGAGCGTCATCGTGGCCTGCGGACCCGCCACCACGCGGCTGAGGTCGACGATCACAACGTCTTCGAGCGGTCCGGGCAAGGACGTCCTCCTTCGGGGGCGGCACCTGGAAGTATGCCGTCCGTGCCGGACGCCACCCTGACGTACCCCGCGCTCGCCGTGCGCCTGCTCGCACTGCCGCCGTCCTGCGGCCCCGTGCGGCTCGTCGCGGTCGACGGCCCGAGCGGCGCCGGCAAGTCGACGTTCACCGACCACCTGGCCGCCGTCCTCTCGGGCGCGCCGGTCGTGCGGTCGGACGACTTCCGGGTGCCCTGGGACGCCGACCCGCTCACCTGGTGGCCGCCCCTCCGCGACACGGTCCTGACACCCCTCCGGGACGGCCGTCCCGCCGTCCTGCGCCGCTACGACTGGCACCGCGACCGCTACGGCCCGGAGGAGGAGATCCCGCCCGCGCCCGTCGTCGTACTCGAAGGCGTCGGCGCGGCCTGGGCGGAGTCGCCGGCCGCCTACCGCATCTGGATCGACGCGCCCCGCGACCTCCGCCGCGCCCGCGCCCTCGACCGCGACGGCCCCGAGTACGCCGGCGCCTGGGATGACTGGGCCACCCGCGAGAACGCCCACTTCGCCGCCGACGCCACCCGCGACCGCTCCGACCTCTTCGTGGACGGCACCACCTTCACCCATCACCGCTTCTCGACCTGCTCCGGCCCCTCCTGACCGCGCGGCCCGGCCGGCCCCCGGCCCGCACCGCCCTCACCCGGCACCGTTTCCGGGCACCCGGGTGTACCTGAAGTGCGCTCGGGCCGAGGGGGACAGCAGAATCCCGACAGGGGTGATCTGGCCGAGCAGCACGAGCGACATCACGGTGAACCGCCAGGCCCAGCACGATCAGGCCGATGTTGGCGTAGACCTGGTGGTCGTCCAGGAAACCGATCTTGTGAGTGAGGCCCCACAGGTGGGGCCCTCTGCCGGTGAGTTCCCGCATGAGCCCGCCGACGCCCTGGGCGAGCAGGACGAAGCACAGGAAACCGAGAAGACCCTTCATGGCCCGAAGCTAGACAGCCCGTTCCGGGGCCGCCATCGGTCGACGGGATCGACCGGTGCAGACCAAAGTCGCGGATCACGTCCTCGTCTGTCATCCGACGGTCTCGCCTCCGCGCCGCAGTGCACGAACGCGGCAGGTGCCGAAGTAGGTTCCCGGATTATGCGCCGCGCCACCCGGGACTGGCTCATCGACATCGGCCTCTTCCTCCTCGCCGCGGGCTTCTCCGTGATCGCCTTCGACACGGCGACGCAGGGCGTGGGGACCGCACGGGTGATCGCCGACCAGATCACGGGCGCGCTGGCCTGCGCAGCGCTGTCCCTGCGGCGGCGGTGGCCGGTGCCGGGACAGCGCGCACCAGGCGCTGGAGGATCTCCGGGAGGTCATCGGCGTCCTTCGCGCGCCCGAGGACCAGGGGCGCCCGCAGCCGACCCTCGCCGACCTGGACCGGCTGGCGGAACGCGATCTTCGGGGAGGGCCTTCACACCGATACGTTCGAACCTAGTCGAAAAGTCCTTCACCTCGATGGGGCTCTCGATCAAGCGTCCGCCGTGTTGGGCGCCTGCGTAGGCGGCGTCCCGCTCTTCCAGACAGATGACTTGGAACGGCCCGTCAATCCTTGGTGAGCGCCGACCGCAGTCGGCACGATCCGCATGATGACGTTCTGGCGGCTCGCCATGTCGAGCAAGTGCTCCAGTTGATGCTTCATGACCTCGGGACCACCGACGGGAGATGCCATAACGCTCTCATCCACGAGCATCCACAGCGTAGGTGGGTCTGGGCGCTCCAAGATCAAGCGCTGCCGCTCCACACGCATGGCGATCCCGGCCTCGATGTCCGTGGTCGTCTCCGTTTCGAGGAGCGCGCGGATGTATCCCTCAGTCTGGAAGGGGCGGGGTATCGCCTTCCCGTGGTAGGTCTTGATCGCCGTGGACCGCTTCTCGTACTCCATGCACTGACGCGCCCAGTCCGGGTCATGCGCCATTCGGGCAATCCACAGAATGAGCTGAAAAAGCAGACCCGTCCCGTAGCGCTTGTCGAGCAGCCGCATTTGATCGTCCTGAGGGCGGCGCCTGCCCGCCTCCAGGTTGGAAACAGTGGACCGAGCAGCGCCCATGATCTCGCCGCACTGAGAGAGCGACAGGCCGGCCTTCTCGCGCATGAAACGCATGAAGAAGGACAGGAAGTGCCACATCGAGACCCGAGGGTCCAGGGGTTCGCGAACGGGGGGCATCGCGTCTCCTTGGTTTTCAGATTTCGAGTACAGCAGAAAGTTAGACATAACTCGTGACCCCTGTCGCAGGAAATCGGAAACCGAGACAAGGACGGGACGATGGTGATGACGGTGACCGTGGACTTGATCATCCCACTTTTCGGCACACCGGCTTCAGTGGGGCTCGCACGCACACTTGTCGACGCGCGAATCCGCAAATGGAACTACTTTCACATTCTGGACAATGCGCTTCTCGTCGTCTCGGAACTCGTCACCAACGCGGCCGAGCACACGCCGCACAAGGAGCTGCGCCTCCGGCTCAGCCGGGACGCGCAAGGGATCGTCATCGCCGTCTGGGACGGCAGCCCCGACCTGCCCCGAGTCAAGCCGAAGGTCGATCTCACCCTCGAAACCCTCGGCCTCTCCGAGGACGCGTTCGACGACAACGGCGGCCGGGGTCTGCAGATCGTCCGGGCACTCTCGGCCGCATGCGACGTGACCCGCGACCCCAACGCGGGAAATGGGTATGGACCGGATCGTCCCGTGAAATGGGCACCTTTCCCTCGAAACCGACAAGTCAGAGAAATCACTTCAGTAGGTTGGCGGGATGAGCGTTGACGACAGGCTCTCCGAGGGGATCGGACCGGCGGCGGTGATCGCACTGAAGCAGGCGGCGGCCGAGGACGACACGGACGCCGCACCCGCCTGGTGTGCGCGGCTGGCCCGGTTCGGACTGGTCGAGGAAGCCCGGGACCACTTCCGTCCGGTGGCCGAGGACGGCGACCTCGCGTCCGTCAAGTGCATGGTGTGGCTCGCCTGGGAGGCGGGCCGGGACGGCGACGCCGTCACCTGGCTCGGCCGTGCCGCCCAGGACGGAGATCCATGGGCGATGTACGAACTGGGACTGTCCCTCCCCGAGGAGGCGGAGCGCTGGTATCGCCGCGCGGCGGAGGCGGGTCACGTCCCGGCGATGAACAACCTGGGTTCCGTCCTCAGCCGCACCAGTCTCCGGGAGGAGGCGATGGACTGGTATCGGCGCGCCACCGAGGCCGGTTTCGACATCGCGATGAACAACCTGGCCATCCAGTACGTCCTCCAGGGGAGCCACGCGGACGCCGAGCGGTGGTTCCGTGAGGCCGCCACCGCCGGCGGCATTGATGGGATGGCCAACCTCGGACGCCTGAAGCTGGAGGCGGACGACCTTCCGGAGGCGGAGTCGTGGCTCACCGCCGCGGCCGAGAAGGGGCATGCCGGCGCCGCGGAACTGCTCGCCGGCCTGCTGACGCGAACAGGGCGTGCGGACGAGGCCGAGACCTGGCGGGCACGAACGGCCGCCCGGCAATGATGATCAATGTGGATCGCGGCAGCGTCGCCATGGGCGACGATGCCCTCCCCCACGCCGAGACGATCGATCTGCCGCCCGAGACGTCCCTGTCCGACGTGGTCGCGTACCTCCTTGACCGGCACTTCCTCGCCTCAATCGCGAGCGGCGAGGCCACGTGGATTCTCGTCGCCGACAGTCCCCTGGCGGTCGTGGCACAGCAGTGAGACGAACCGCGTTATCTCGTCGACTCGTCACGGCCGATCAACTCGTTCGGTGCGGACGGCCGTGTCTCGTTGATGTTCCGGTACTGGAAACAGCACGACCCCGACCATGTCTTCGAGGAACTCGCCGCCGGACGCGAACCCGGGCGCTGAGGCGGCCGAGCGCGAGGACTTCGATGGGCCGCCCTCCTCGCCTGTCCAGAGGGACTCAATATTCTCACCTCCGAATGCGAACACGCTCTGTGTTCGTTCGATAACATTGGAGCATGTGTTCGACTGAGATCATCGATGTGGCGTCGATGTCCACCACCCGGCTGGTGGACGCGGCGGCCTCGATCGCAGCCGAACTCGCCCGCCGGGACGCACCCGACTCCCCGGCGGAGTGCATGCGGGCCGCCGAGACCCTCGCCGCCGCCACCGACCGGCACGAGAGCGTCCTCGCGGGGCTCATCGGCCTGGTGGACGCCGCCGGTGAGATGCGCCGCTGGGGCTACCCGTCCTCCCGTGCCTGGCTGCGCTCCCGCCTCGGCATGCGCGAGGCCCGCGCGAAGGAACGTCTCGCTCTGGCTCGCCAGCTCCACCGCCTGCCCAAGGTCGGCGATCTGCTCGCCTGCGGGGGCCTGTCCTACGGGTACGCCGCCACCGTGGCCGGTGCCGTGACCCGTCTGGACGATGACGACTGCGCCGCCGCCGAAGAGATCCTGCTCGATCTGGCCGGGAAGGGGTTCTCCGCCGGTAAGGTCGCCGCGTTCGGCACCCGGATCACCGACCTGATCGCCGAACGCGACGGCACCGAGAAACCCGACCCCGAATCCCGGCGCGGCTACGAACGATCCTGGATCGACTCCACCCGCTCCCTGGACGGCGGCCGCTACGTGAAGGGCTGGCTCAACGCCGAAGACGCCGCCATCTGGGACGGCACCCTCGCGCCCCTGGCCAAACCAGCGGGGGCCGACGACCGCCGCGACCTGTCCGAACGCACGGCGGCGGCCCTGACGCACGTCCTGTCGGGCGGACATCGCGCCACCAAGGTCACCGTCCTCTGCGACCTTGACACCCTCACCGGCGGCACGACCCCCGCACGCCTGACCGACGGCACCCCCATCCCGGCCGCCCAGGCGCGGCGCATCGCCCTCAACGCCGGCGTCTCAGCCCTGATCCTCGGCCGGGGCAGTCTTCCCCTCTACCTCGGGCACACCGTCCGGCTCGCCACCGCCGCCCAGCGTCGCGTCCTCGAAGCCCTCTACCCCACATGTGCGGTCGAAGGGTGCGAGGTCCCCGCCACCCTGTGCGAAGTCGACCACGTGCATGGCTGGGCGCTGGGCAACAGCCCCACGGACATCGACAAACTCGCCCCCTGCTGCGGCTGGCACAACCGACACAAACACGCCAACCCGGCACAGATTCGCATCACCCGGGGTGCCGACGGACGCTACATCTACCGCCTCCACACCCCCGATTACCGCCCCCACAGCCCCGATGACGCACCCGGCCACCGTCCACCACCGGCGCCTCCCCCCGCAGTCCCCCAGCCTCGGGAACCGGACACGCCAACCAACGTGGGACCAGTGCCGCACGAACCCCTTGCCGCACCCGCCGACCGCATTCGCCGACGCCGTACACCCCGGCCCCCTCCACCCCGAACCAGGCTCCAACCCCGAGGCCAACGCCAAACCGCCGGTCCCTAGAAACGAACAGCCGCACCTGCATCCGCTCAACCCCAGGTCCAAGCCCGGCCCCGGTCATGTCCAGCCCGGCCCCAGGCCAGTCCCCAGGCCAGTCCAGGCCGGAGACGCCTCGGTCGGCTCTGCTGAGGGGTCGCGTGTCTCGCTATCGGTCTCGTCGCTATACCCATATCGAGCCCATCACGGCGCCGAGAGCCTGAGACCGACTGGTGGCTCGTCTGGCAGGCCGACGCGGAAGAGATGGATCTGGTTCTCGACGATGGCCGCCAGCCGAGCGCCGTCGGGCGACCAGGCCAGGGCTTGGGCACTGATCCCAGCCTGCATGGGGTCCTTGGTCGGGCGCCGCATGATGAGCTCACGGTCGGCGACCCGGTAGATGTCCGGTGTGCTCTTCCGCTCATCGTTCCAATCCTCGCTCGCCACGGCCAGGTACGCGCCGTCCGGGCTCGCCGCCACAGCGTTCAGCCAGTCGCCTGGCACGGCGATGGTGTCCAGGGCCCGGCCGGTGGCGGGCTCGATCACGTGCACCTTCGAGCCGTGCGCGACGAACATCCGGGGCTCGTCCGCGCTGAAGGTCACGCGCGTTACCCGGTCGGCGGATCCGTCACCGAGCCACACCGTACGCTCGGGCGTGGACCGCCCGGAGTTGAAGTCCACCCGATCGCCGACGCCGTACTCGACCCGGAAGCGGCCGGTGCGCGAGCGTGCGCGGCCCGGCTGCACCGCAATGTCGATCTCGGTGTCGGCGTCGAGGTCGTAGGCCCACGGGAGAACCTCGTCGTCCTCGTCCTCCTTGAGCGTGACCACGTGCCGCCCGGGCACCCACATGACATCCCGGCCGGCCGAGACGGGTGTCACGCGGAGACGTTTGGACCGGTCTGCCGTGTCGTAGACGGCCAGCTCGCCGTCTTCGCTGGTGACGGCGAGAAAGCGGCCGTCGTCGGAGAAGGCCGGCACCACGATGTCGTCGAATGGTCGGAGCCGGCGAACGGAGTGAGGACGGCCTCCGGTTTCCTGAGATCCGGCACGTGCGGGGCATCCTCGGCGCGCAACCGGTGGGTCGGGTCCGGGTACCACCCGGTCGCCCAGCTAAGGCCGGGCCAAAGACCAAACGCTGGGCCGACAGGTACCGGGCCGAGGGTGCGGCCGGCATGGCCGACCGGTCCTGTCGGCCGCGTCACAGCCCGTCCCGCACCCCGCAGTCGATGGTCCGCAAGATCGTGCACCTGCGGTGGAAGCAGCGGCTGGGCCCGGGCAGGGCACGTGGACGTCAAGAAACTCGGCAACATCCCCGACGGCGGCGGCTGGGGTTCGTCGGCCGGGTCCAGGGCGAACGCAGCCGTGAGGCCACCGCCCGCCGCACCGGCGCCCGCAACACCCGCCGCGAACCGCGGGTCGGCACCGCGTTCGTGTACACCGTCATCGACGACCACACCCGCCTCGCCTACGCCGAGATCCACGACGACGAGAAGGCCGCCACCGCCATTGGGGTGCTCGGCAACGCCGTCGCCTGGTTCGCCGCCCGGGGCGTCACCGTCGAGCGAGTGCTCAGCGACAACGGCTCGGCCTACAAATCCCACGCCTGGCGCGACGCGTGCGCCCAGCTCGGCATCCGACCCAAGAAGACCAGGCCCTACCGGCCCCAGACCAACGGGAAGGTCGAACGCCCCCACCGCACCCTGGCCTGGCCGACGGCTGGGCCCTCGGCCGCTTCTACAGCTCCGAACAAGCCCGCCGCAAAGCCCTCCCAGCGTGGCTGCACTCTTACAATCACCACCGGCCCCACACCGCAACCGGCGGCAAACCACCCATCACCAGATTGACCCCGTCCCTGAGCAGTACACCTAGAACACCCTGGTCACCAGCCGCTTACGCCCCCCAGTGACAACCCCAGGGCTTGGGGACGTGATGCGGGCGCGCGGGGTCAGCCGTGGATCACGTGCAGGGTGGTGCCGGGGTCGCGGGTGAGGTGGTCCAGGTCAGCGGAGGTCGTGTCGTCGGCCGGAAAGTAGACGATCATGGTCTGGGTCTGAGCGTCGAGGACCTCGTAGGCCAGCCGCAGCTCTCCTACCCCGGGGTGGACGAGGCGCTCGACGCCCGTGCGGCGGGGTGTGGCCGGGGCGGCGTGGAGCCGTTCGGTGAACGGTGCGCCCGCCGTGATGGTCAGCTCTTCGACGAGATGGGTGAGGTACGGATCGTCCGGTGACGATTCCGCCCTGAGCGCGGCGACCCGTTCGTCGGCGACGCGGTCCCAGTCGGGGTAGGCGGTCCGGGCCCGCTCGTCGGTGAAGACGAACCGGGCCCGGTTCGGCGGCTCGCCGTCCAGCAGGCCGATGGGCCCGGCGAGCCGCTCGTAGCCAGGGGTGTGGGCCAGGGTGTCGCCGAGCCGGTTGAGGACCACCGCCGGGGCGGGATGAAGCCGGTCGAGCAGCGCCCGCACCGTTGGACGCACCTGGTCTTCGGGCGGCAGTCCTCCCGGGCACAGGACGTCGGCGCCCGAGGCACGGCCGGCTCCTCGGCCGCCTGGCCACCGTAGGACCCGGTGGCCGGCCCCACATCACGCCGGTAGGGGTCTTCTTCGATGCGGACGACCAGAGCATCGTGATCGGCGGCCACGCCGGCAGCGGCATGGCGGCGAGCAAGAAGTTCCGCGATGCCGAACGCAACCCCGAGGTCGCGTTCGCCGTGGACGACCTGGCGTCCGTCGATCCCTGGGCGCCACGCGGCATCGAGATCAGGGGGCGCGCGGAAACGCACCTCACCGGGGGCGAGGAGCTCGGCGAACGCATCGAGGCGGGCATGCCGTTCGACTCGGCGTGGATCCGTATCCGTCCACGCCGGGTCCTGACGCGCGGGATCGACACCGGCTCCTTCGAGCTGTCCGCGAGGGACGTCCCATGATGCGCCAGTCGCAGGCGCACCGCTCTGGACTGGGAGGGCGGGACGCCGTTCAGAGCTGGACGGCGGGACACCGCTCCGGGCCGGACGGCCGGACACGGCTCTGGGCCGGAGGGCCGGGCACCGCTCAGAGACGGAGAGCGGGACGCCGCTCTGGGGTGGAGGGCGGGGTGACGTCTCAGAGGGTGTCGAGGTCGGCGGATGGGAGTCCTCCCGAGAGTTCCGGGTAGCCGGGGCCCCGGTCGAAGAACGGGGTGGGGGTGCGTTCGGCGCGTAGGCGCGTGCGCAGGGAGGCGGTCGCCTCCTCGTCCACTTGGCCGCCGTCCAGGATCACGCCGTAGTCGGTGCGGGCGCCTTCGGGTGAGACCTTGCCGTCGCGGACGTCGCCGACCACGCGGGACGGGTCGCGGTTCAGGGGGTCGCCCCAGCCACCGCCGCCCGTGGTGCGGATGCGGATGATCTGGCCGGCCTTGACGGGATGGCCGTCCACCAGGCCCTCCATCTCCTCGCCGTCGATGTCGACGCGGAAGGGGCGTCCTGCCCGGCCGCCGTTGACGCCCCAGCAGGACAGGATCGAGCGGTCGGCGATCGACATGTAGTGGGCGTCGCGGAGCATGCGCAGGTGCTTGTCGTAGCCGAGGCCGCCGCGGTACTCCCCCGGGCCGCCGGAGTCGACGGCCAGGCCGAGGCGTTCGACGACGAACGGCCAGCGGGACTCGGCGAACTCGGCGGGGATGTTGCGGGAGTCGGGCACGACGTGGATGGTGTCCTCCCCGTCGGCGTAGTAGCGGCCGCCGGAGCCTCCGCCGAGGACCTCGCGCATCAGGTACGGGCCGCGGTCGTCCTCGCCGTAGACGCCGGTGTAGCGGATCGTCTCCTGGTCGGCGGGCATCCGGCCGCCCGTGGCCTTGGCCAGGACGCCCGCGAGGACGCCGAGGAGGCGCAGGATGACGAAGGTCCGGGCGTTGGTCGGGGCCGGGAAGACGGGGGTGAGGAGCGTCCCCTTCTCCGGGAAGCGCATCTCGATGAGCGGCACCACGCCCTCGTTCACGTCCAGTTCGGCGGCGCGCTCGGGAGTGTCGGCCAGGTTCCGCAGGACGGGCGCCAGCCACTTCTTCAGGAAGACGCCGTCCGCGTAGTCTCCGGCGTGGTTGATGGGGCCCTTGGCCTGGGGCGATGTGCCCGCGAAGTCGATGGTCAGGGGGACGTCCGCCGCCTTCTCGACGGTCAGCGTGATGCGCTGGGCGTGCAGGCGGGGCGGGTCGACGCCGTCGTGCTCGGCGTAGTCCTCCCACACGAACGTCCCGTCCGGGATCTTGGAGAGAAGTTCGCGGCGGAACGTCTCGGTGGTCTTGCCGATGACGGCGTCGAAGCACGCCTCGATGTCGGCGCGGCCGTAGCGGGCGAACAGGTCGCCGAGGCGGCGGGCGCCCATGAGGCACGCCGAGCATTCGGCGTCCAGGTCGCCGGCCAGGGAGTCGGGCATCCGGGAGTTGCGGGTCATGATCGTCAACGCCGCCGCGTTCGGGACGCCCTGGTCCCACAGTTTGATCGGCGGGACCATCAGGCCCTCCTCGAACGCGCTGCGGGCGTGGCTCGGCATCGAGCCGGGGACGGCGCCGCCGATGTCGTCGTGGTGGCCGAACGCCTGGACGAACGCGACAACCTCGCCGCCGTGGAACACCGGGACCGTGACACACAGGTCGGGCAGGTGCCCGATGCCGCCCTCCGACAGGTACACGTCGTTGTGGAAGAACACGTCGCCCGGACGCATCTCCTCCAGCGGGAAGTCGCGGGCGACCGGCTGGACGAGGGCCGAGTAGGAGCGTCCGGTGAGTTTGCGGAGGCGGCGGTCGTGGATGCCCGCGCGGAAGTCGTGCGCGTCCCGGATCATCGGGGAGCGGGCCGTGCGGGCGATGGCCGTCTCGACCTCGCGTTCCACCGACGTGAGGGTGCCCTCGACGATCTCCAGGAGGATCGGGTCGATCATCGGGTCACCACCAGGTTGCCGTGGCCGTCGAGTTCCGCGGTGAAGCCGGGGTGCAGCGGCAGCGTCGAGCCGAACTCCTCGATGACGGCCGGGCCCCCGATCCTGTCGCCCGGGGCGAGTTTCTCGCGCCGGTAGACGTCCGTCTCCTCCCAGGCGTCGAAGTAGACGGGCCGGGTACCGGTGCGTGCACGCGACGGGTCGCCGTCCCCGGGCGGGCGTTCCGCCAGGCGGGGGCGGGCGATCGGGCCGATGCCGGAGACCCGCAGGTTGACCCATTCGACCGGGTGCCGCGGGTCGTCGCGGTAGCAGTAGCCGTAGAGGGCCTCGTGGGCGTCGTGGAACCGGCGGACCACCTCGGCGCGGAACGCCTCGTCCGGCGGCCCGGCGGGCGCGGGGACCCGGACCTCGAACGCCTGCCCGTAGTACCGCAGGTCGGCGGAGCGGGCGAAGCGGCGCCCGTCCTCCGGGAAGCCCTCGCGTTCGAGGGCGGCGGCGGCCTCCCCTTCGAGGTCGGCGTAGACGCCGTCCAGCAGCGCGGGATCGATTTCGGCGTCGCGGACGACCCGCGTCCGGACGTAGTCGTTCTTCACGTCCACCGTGAGGAGCCCGAACGCCGACACGTTGCCGGGGTTCTCGGGGATCACGGCGGCGGGCAGGCCGAGGACGTCGAGCAGCCGGCACGCGAGCAGCGGCCCGGAGCCGCCGAACGCGACGAGGGGGTAGTCGCGGACGTCCAGGCCCCGCTTCACGGTGATCTGCCGGATGGCGTTCGCCTGGTTCCACGCCGAGATCTCCAGGACGCCCGCGGCGGCCCGCTCGAACGGGAGACCGAGTCGCCCGGCCAGGGCTTCGACGCCGGTCCGGGCGGCGCCCACGTCCAGCGGGACCTCGCCGCCGAGGAGGTGCGGCGGGATGCGGCCGAGGACGGCGTGCGCGTCGGTCACCGTCACCTCGGTGCCGCCGCGTCCGTAGCAGAGCGGGCCCGGGTCGGCGCCCGCGCTGCGCGGGCCGACCTTCAGCGCGCCCTCGGGCGACCGCCACGCGACCGAGCCGCCGCCCGCCCCGACGGTCACGATGTCGATCATCGGGATCTTGACGGGATGCCGCCCGATCGTCCCCTCGGTCGTGAGCGTCGGCTCGCCGTCGAGGACGACCGCGACGTCGGTGGACGTGCCGCCGCCGTCCAGCGTGACCACCGAGCCATGACCGCCTGCTCCATGTCCACCCGTTCGCCGACCACCCGTTCCCCGGCCACGGTGGGCGACGACGAACGCGGCGCCGAGCGCGCCCGCCGCCGGGCCGGACAGCACGGTCGTGATCGGCTGCCGGGCCACCTCCTCCGCCGACAGCACGCCCCCGTTGCTCTTCATCACCAGCAGGCGGGCCGCGACGCGTTCGGCGATCCGCGCCAGGTATCCGTTCATCGCGGGTTTGACGGCGGCGTCCACCAGCGTCGTCACCGACCGCTCGTACTCGCGGTACTCGCGCAGCACCTCGCACGACAGCGACACCACCGCGTCCGGATGCTCGCGGCGCAGCACGTCCCGCATCGCCAGCTCGTGCGACGGGTCGGCGTAGGAGTGCAGGAAGCACACCCCGATCGCGAGGATCCCCGCGTCGCGGAACCAGCGGGCCGCCGCGACCGCCGACTCCTCGTCGAACGGGCGCAGTTCCGCGCCGGTGTGGTCGAGCCGCCCGCCGACCGTCCGCACCCGGTGCGCGGGGACGATCCGCGGCGGCTTCACCCAGAAGTAGCTGTTGCCGTACCCGTCGGGGACGCTCTGCCGCGCGATCTCCAGGATCGACTCGAACCCCTCGGTCGTGATGAACCCGAGGTCGTCGATCCGGTCCTCCAGGAGGCGGTTCGTCGCGACCGTCGTGCCGTGCGACAGCGCCGCGACGTCCTCCGGACCCGCACCGAGCAGCCCCAGCACCTTGGCGACGCCCGCCGCGAACCCCTCCGCGGGGTCGGCGGGCGTCGAGGGCGTCTTCGTGGTGACGATCCCCCCGCCGTCCCCGGTCGCGTCCATGTCCAGCGCGACGACGTCGGTGAACGTCCCGCCCGTGTCGATCCCGATCCGCAGCCGCCTCGCCATGGTCAAGGGTCTACCGGACACTCGCCACCTGGGAAACCGTCGTGATCTGCCAATGGACGCGGTGTTCTTTCGTCAGACCGCGATGCCGCTAGGCTGGGCCGTTCCAATCGACCGACGCATTCCACGAGACCGCTGGAGCCCGTTCATGGCGCTTGAACGCCCCGAGATCGACTTCCCCGAGGGCCAGCCGCCCGAGTACCTCGACATCACCGACATCACCGAGGGCGACGGCCCCGAGGCCGCCAAGGGCTCGAACGTGTCGATGCACTACGTCGGCGTGTCGTGGTCGACCGGCGAGGAATTCGACGCCTCCTGGAACCGGGGCTCCACCCTCGACTTCCAGCTCGGCACCGGCCGCGTCATCAAGGGCTGGGACATGGGCCTGGTCGGCATGAAGGTCGGCGGCCGCCGCAAGCTCGTCATCCCGCCGCACCTCGCCTACGGCGACCGCAGCCCGAGCCCCGCCATCAAGCCGGGCGAGACGCTCATCTTCGTCGTCGACCTGATGGCGGCCGGCTGACGCCTCCGACCGGCGGGCACCCTGGGTGATCGATCGCCCCGGGTGCCCGCCGTCGTTTATCAGCAAGTGCGCGCCCCGACGTGGGCCGGTTCCCGGCGTGGACGGGTTCCCGGCGTGGACGGGGCTCAGCGGGTGCGGGATCGCCTGCCGAGCAGGTAGCCGAGCGCGACTCCGGCCAGCGCGACGGCGCCGCCGGAGCCGAACGCGACGGCCATCGGCCACGCCACGGACGCCCGCTCCGGCTCGGCCGCGGCGCGTCCCGCGTAGACCGCGCCCGCCGCACCGGCCGCGGCCGGGACGCCCGGTGCCCGCGGCCCGGCGGGCTCCGGTTCCGCGGGTGTGGACACGGGTGCGGACGCGAGTGCGGCAAGGTCGCGTTCGACGGCGGCGAAGAACTCGCCGGCGGTGCGTTTGGCGACGCTGCCCAGCATCCGCTGGCCGACGCCGCCGACCATCCCGCCCACGACCGCGTCCGCGTCGTAGTCGATCCGCGTCGCGCCGTCGCCGCCGGAGAGCCGCACGCGGACCGTGGCGTCCACCGTCCCGGGCGCCCCCTGCCCGCGTGCCCGCAGGACGAACGAGCGCGGCGGGTCGGGTTCGGCGAGTTCGACCTGCCCCACGTAGGTGCCCTGGATCGAGGCGACGCCCGCCGAGACGGTCATGCGGTAGGTGTCGGGGCCCGTCTCCTCCAGGGAACGGCACCCGGGGATCGTCCTGGCCAGGACCGCCGGATTCTGGAGCGCGTCCCACACGCGGGCGAGCGGCGCGGCGACGGTGGCACTGCCGTTGAGCTGCATGACCCGACCTTAGGGAATGCCGCCGCCCGGCCGAACGGCAACATCTGCCGACTCCACGCCGAGGTTTGGGCGAAGCTACCCGCACGCCCCCTGGAAATGGTCAGATATGTCCGGCGGGTTCCGTCGGCCGCGAACTCGCGCCGCCACCGGCGCGTCAACCGAAGCGAGCCCCACCGGACGACCCCACCGGACGACCCGACCGAACGACCCCACCGAACGAACGGAGTACGCGGCAGATGCGAGGGAAGACGCCCGTCATCACCATGGTGGCCGCCGGAGTGCTCGGCGTGGCCGCGGGCGGCTGGCCCGTCGCGACCGCCCTCCCGGGCGACTCGGGACCGCCGATGCGCACGCAACTCGCCTCGGTGCTCGCCGACCAGAAGTGGGCGACGCCGAAGCCCGGCTCCTGGACGATGCCCGAACCCTCCAAGGACGGGCTCCCCCCGGTCATCAAGAACATCGAGACGCAGGACCGCGTCGTCTTCCTCACCATCGACGACGGCTACACCTACGACGCCGAGTTCGTGAACCTCGTCCGGAAGGAGAAGGTTCCGATGATGACGTTCCTGACCTCCACCTACATCAAAGGCCAGGGACAGTACTTCTGGGCCATGCGCAACGCGGGCTCGGTGATGGAGAACCACACCGTCAGTCACCCCAACATGGCGACGCTCGGTCCCGACGCGCAGAAGAAGGAGATCTGCGAGGCGTCCGACCAGATCCAGAAGCAGTACGGACGCCGCCCCGAGATCCTCCGCCCCCCGTTCGGCAGCTTCAACGAGACCACCCGCCGGATGGCCAAGGAGTGCGGCATCAAGTCGATCCTGCTGTGGTCGGCGGAGTTCTACAACGGCACGTCCGGCCCCGGCGTCGGCTTCAACGGCTTCGCGCGCGGCGACGGCGGCAAGGGGTTCAAACCCGGCGACATCGTCCTCATGCACTACCGCAAGGGCCTCGCCCAGCAGCTCCAGATGATCCTGAACTGGATCGAGCAGGCCGGCTTCCGGCCCGCCGCCGTCGAGAACTACCTGCCGAAGTCCCTCGGCGGCAACGTCCCCGACAAGCCCCAGGCGCACGGCTGAAAGCCGACCTTCCCGGAGGAATCCCGGTTACGCCGAACGCAAAGGCGGCGCTTCACTATCGTCAACACGCTGGCGGGGTTGAGGTCCCCCGCAACCCGAGCCAACCCCGCCAGCACCACCCCGCCCGGACCAGCCCGCCCGGCACCAGCCCGCCGGCACCAGCCCGTCAGCCTGCGCGGACGCCCTCCCGGACGCGTAGGGACGGGTCGCTGCCGGCGCGCCGCCGGAGCATGTAGAGCTCGTCCGGGGAGATCGGCATCGACTCCACGCGGATGCCCTCGGCGTCCTCGATCGCCGAGGCGATCACCGCCGACACCGGGATCACGCCCGCCTCCCCCGCGCCCTTGATCCCCAGGGGGTTCAGCGGCGACGGCGTCTCCAGATGGTCGGTCTCGATGCGGGGGATCTCCGTCGCGTACGGCATGAGGAAGTCCATGAACGAGGCGTTCAGCAGCTGCCCCGACTCGTCGTAGACCATCCGCTCGTACAGCGCGCCGCCGATGCCCTGCGCGACGCCGCCGTGGATCTGCCCCTCGACGACCATCGGGTTGATGAGCCGCCCGCAGTCGTGGACCACCGCGTACCGCAGGACGGCGATCTCCGCCGTGTCCGGGTCGACCTCCACGATCGCGGCGTGCGCCCCGGCCGCGAACGTGGACCGGACGGGCGAGTAGTAGTCGCGTCCCTCCAGCCCCGGCTCGTCCCCGGCCGCGACGGGCGGCTCGGTGACGGGGCGGCCGACCGCGAACTGCGTCGCCGCCGCGGCCTCCTCGTCGAACGCGTACCGCAGCGGGTTCGACAGCACCGCGACCGTCCGCAGCGGCACCGCCGACGACGGGTCGCCCCGCACGTGCACGACGCCGTCGTTGATGTCGAGGTCGCGGGGGTCGGCTTCGAGGGCCTCGCCGGCGATGCGCAGCGCCTTGTCGCGGACCTTGCGGGCGGCGAGCGCGATCGCGTTGCCGCTCATGACCGCGGCGCGGGACGCGAACGTCCCGACCGCGTACCCGAACCGGCGGGTGTCGCCCGTCGTCACGTGCACGTCCTCGATGGGGACGCCGAGTTCGGCGGCGGCGATCTGCGCGAACACGGTCTCGTGGCCCTGCCCCTGCGAGGTCAGGCCCGTGGAGACGTGCACCCGCCCGGAGGTGTCGATCTCGACGTGCCCGCCCTCGTACGGACCGACGCCCGTCCCCTCGACGTAGACGCCGAGGCCGATGCCGAGGCGGCGGCCCCGGGACGAGGCGGCGGCGCGTTCGGCCTCGAAACCGTCCCAGCCGATCAGGTCCCGCGCCTTGCGGAGCAGCTCCGGGTAGTCGCCCGAGTCGTAGATGAGGGGGCGGCCGTCCTGGAACGTGAGGCCCTGGTCGTAAGGGAACTCGTCGGGCTGGATGAAGTTCGCGGCGCGCACGTCGGCGCGGTCGCGGCCGAGGTGGCGGGCGACGCGGTCCATCGTCCGCTCCATGCAGAACACGCCCTGGGGACGGCCCGCGCCCCGGTACGGGGTGACGATCAGCGTGTTGGTGTAGAGGCTGACGACCTCCGCCCGGTACGCGCCGATCTTGTACGGGCCGAGGAGCTGGGTGGACGTGACGATCGGGATGATGATCCCGTACGGGGTGTAGGCGCCGTGGTCGTGCCGGATCCGGACGTCCAGGCCGAGGATGCGGCCGTCGTCGTCGAACCCGACCCGCACGTCCTGGAGCTGGCCGCGCTCGTGGGCGGCGGACACGAAGTGCTCGCGGCGGTCCTCGGCCCACTTGATCTCGCGGTCCAGCAGCCGCGCCGCCCACGGGACGAGGATCTCCTCCGGCCACGGGTGGACGATCTTGACGCCGAAGCCGCCGCCGACGTCCGGCGCGATCACCTCGACCTTGCCGTTCGGCAGCCCGAGCCGCGCGGCGATCGCGGCGCGCACGCTGGTGGACGCCTGCGTGGACGAGTAGACGCGCAGCGACCCGTCGTCGGCGTCCCACCGCGCGTACACGCCGCGTCCTTCGAGGGGCATCGACGCGCTGCGCTCGATCGCGAGGCTGAACTCCAGCACGTGCGGGGCGGCGGCGATCGCGGCGGCGGCGTCCCCGTTCTCCTGGGTCAGGACGGCGCCGACGTTGCCCGGCACATCGTCGTGGACGAGGTTCCCGGCCCGGGACGCGGCCTCGATGCCGACGACGGCGGGCAGCGTCTCGTACTCCACGCGGATGCGTTCGGCGGCGTCCTCGGCCAGGTAGCGGTCGCGGGCGACGACCATCGCGACGGGCTCCCCGACATGCCGGACGACGTCGCGGGCGAGCGGGTGGCCGGTGCGGCCGTGGGTGAGCGACGGGTGCGGGATCAGCAGCGGCAGCGGCTCCCCCACCCGGCCCGGCAGGTCCTCCCAGGTGTAGACGGCGACGAGGCCGTCCACGTCGAGGGCGCCGGACACGTCGATGTCGGCGATCCGGGCGTGCGCGTGCGGGGACCGGACGAACGCCGCCGCGAGCGCGTCGTGCCCGAGGTCGTCCAGGTAGCGGCCCCTGCCGGTGAGGAGCCTGCCGTCCTCGCGGCGCTCGACCGGCTCACCGAAGACCCGCGTCCCCATCTAGTCCTCCCCTTCTTCGGCTTGCCGGGCGAGCAGGTCCGCGGCGCGGTGCACCGATTTGACGATGTTCTGGTAGCCGGTGCAGCGGCACAGGTTCCCGGAGATCCCCTCAAGGACCTGGTCCTCGGTCGGACGCGGCGTCTCGCGCAGCAGCGCCGTGACCGTGCAGAGGAACCCGGGCGTGCAGAAGCCGCATTGCAGGCCGTGGCACTCGCGGAAGGCCCGCTGGACGGGTGACGGCGTCCCGTCCTCGCCGGCGAGGCCCTCGACGGTCGTGATGTCGTGCCCGGAGGCGGTGACGGCGAACATCAGGCACGACCGCACGGGCTCGCCGTCCAGCAGGACGGTGCAGCACCCGCAGACGCCGTGCTCGCAGCCGACGTGGGTGCCGGTGAGCCGGAGGTCGTGCCGGAGCAGGTCCGACAGCAGCCGCCGGGCGGGGACGCGGGCCGTGCGGAGCGTCCCGTTGACGGTCATCGCGACGTCGAGGCTCTCCTCCATCAGTCTCCCGCCTTCCGCGGCGCGTCGGCCGCCGCCGCGTTCATCCCGGCGCCCGCCGCCGAGTCCATGGCGGCGGCCGCCGCGATCGTCAGGGCGCGCTCGGTGAGCACGCCGGTCAGGTGCCGCCGGTACTCGGCGCCCGCGTGGATGTCGGTGTCGGGGTCGACGCGTTCCCGGACGTGCGCGGCGGCCGCCGCCCAGTCGCCGTGCGGGCCCGCCGGGCCGGTCAGGTCGAGGACGAGCGGGACGTCGCAGATGCCGAGGTACCCGGCGCGGGCGGCCGACACCCGCAGGTCCTCGTCGAGGGTGACGACGGCGGCGACGCCGGCGAGCGCGTAGTCGCCGTGCCGCCGCGCCGTCTCGGCGAACGCGGTGCCGGTGCGCGGCGGCGCCGCCGGGAAGAACGCGGAGACGGCCAGCTCACCGGGTTCGAGCGCCGACTCCAGCGGCCCGGCGAAGAACTCGGCGGCCGGGATCGTCCGGCGTCCACGCGCGGACGCCGCCTCGACCGTCCCGCCGAGGACCGCCAGCACGGCCGGCATCTCCCCGGCGGGATCGGCGTGCGCGAGGCTCCCGACGACCGTGCCCCGGTTGCGGATGACGGGATGCGCGACGTGCCGGAGCGCCTGCGCGAGCAGCGGCTGGACCGCCGCGGCCTCCGCGGAGCGCTCCACCCGCGCGTGCCGGGCGAGCGCGCCGACCCGCACGCCCCCGTCTCCCGCGTGGACGGTGTCGAGTTCGCCCACGCGGTTGATGTCGACGAGGTCGGACGGGGCGGCGAGCCGCATGTTGAGCAGCGGGATGAGGCTCTGGCCGCCGGCGAGCACCTTGCCCGACGGTGCGGCGGCGAGCGCGTCCAGCGCCTCGTCCAGGGTGGCCGGGGCGTGGTAGCCGAACGGCGGTGGCTTCACTGCGCGGTCCCCTCAGCCCGTCTCGGTGCCGGGCGCTTCCTTCTTCGGGTGGCGGACCGGGCCGCCGATCTCCTTCTCCGACGGCGCGATGATGCCGCCGCCCGACCCGTCCGGGCGGCGCACCGCGTTCAGGACGTGGTAGCCGAGCAGGACCGCGATGGTACCGAGCGCGATGCCCTGCAGCGGGAAGTCGTCGGTGATCTGGAGTGTCACGTTCCCGATCGCCAGGATGATCGCGGCCGCCACCGGGACGAGGTTGACGGGGTCGGCGAAGTCCACCCGGTTCTCGACCCAGATCTTCGCACCGAGCAGGCCGATCATCCCGTACAGCACGACGGTGATGCCGCCGAGCACGCCGCCCGGTGTCGCGGCGACCAGCGCCCCGAACTTGGGGCACAGCCCGAACAGGATCGCCACGAGCGCGGCGACGTAGTACGCGGCCGTCGAGTAGATGCGCGTCGCCGCCATCACGCCGATGTTCTCGGCGTAGGTGGTGGTGGGCGAGCCGCCGACCGAGGAGGCCAGGACGGTGCCGATGCCATCGGCGGCGATGGCGCGGCCGAGGACGGGGTCGAGGTCGTCACCGGTCATCGCTGACACGGCCTTGACGTGCCCGGTGTTCTCCGCGATGAGCGCGATGACCGCCGGCAGCGCCAGCAGGATCGCCGACGTCTTGAAGTCGGGGCCGTGCAGGCTCGGGAACCCGAACCAGCTCGCCGACTCCACGCCGGCGAACTCGACCCGGTCGTGCGCGAACGCGGTCGCCACGCAGTAGGGCCCCTCCGCCGCGCACGCCTGGCCCGACGCGTCCAGCAGGTTCTGACCCGGCAGCACCGACGTGATGGAACCGACGGCCTTGTCGAGGACCCACGACAGCACGTAGCCGAACACCAGCGCCAGAAGGATCGTGATGCGCGCCCAGAACCCCCGCAGCAGCACCGCGCACAGCACGGCGAACGCCAGCGTCGCCAGCGCCACCCACTGGTCCTGAGGCCAGTAGACGGTGGCGACCACGGGGGCCAGGTTGAATCCGATCAGCATGACCACGGCGCCGGTCACCACCGGCGGGAAGATCCGGTGAATGACGTCGCCGCCCACGAAGTGGATCAGTACGCCCACTCCCGCGAGCACGGCGCCCGCGACGAGGATCGCGCCGGTCACGGTGGCGCTGTCGCCGCCCGCCGCGCGGATCGCCGCGACCGCGCCGACGAACGACGCGCTCGTGCCGAGGTAGCTCGGCACCTGGCCGCCGACGATCAGCAGGAACAGGATCGTGGCTACCCCGGACATCATGATGGCCAGGTTGGGGTCCAGGCCCATCACCACGGGGAACACGAACGTCGCCCCGAACATCGCCACCACATGCTGCGCGCCGATGCCCGCGGTGCGCGGCCACGACAGCCGCTCGTCGGGTCTGACGACCTCACCGGGCGGCGGTGTGCGTCCGTCGCCGTGCAGCTTCCAGCCGATCACCATCGGGGGCCCCTCCCTGTTCAACCGGCCGCGTTCAGCCGACCGCGTTCATGCGGGCAAGGTAGATCTACCCTGATGGACGGGCATCGGCGACATCTGCCAAAGCCCGGGTCCTCGATTGGGAGGACAGGCCCGTGTGGTGGCACGTGCGGTGGCCCGTGCGGCGGCCCGTGAGGCCGCCCCGGCGCGCCGGGCGGACGCGGCCGAGGCGGTGGCACTACCCTCAGATACCGCGCATGCGCAGTACGTGAAGGGCGAGGGTGAGGTTGAGCCGCAGATGCGCGTCCTCGGTGAACGCTCCGAGCATCCGTTCCAGTTTCCCGATGCGGTAGCGCAGCGTGTTGTAGTGGAAGTGGAGCCGGCGCGCGGTCTCGGCGACGTTGAGGTTGGTCTCCAGCAGCACCTGGAGGGTGCGGCGCAGGTCCACCAGCTCCGGCTCGTCGTCGGCGGCCAGGTCGCCCAGCGTCTCCCGGACGAACGCGTGCAGCTCGTCCGGGTCGGAGACCAGGCTCAGCAGCCGGTACACACCGAGCTGGTCGAAGTGCGCCCGCGCGCCCGTGCCGTTGAGCTGGCGGCCGACCCTGACGGCCTTGACCGCCTGCTCGTACGCCTCGGGCAGCGCCGCGGGGGACGACACCGTCCGGCTGATGCCGGTGGAGAACGTCCGCCGCACCGGCTGGTGCTCGGCGAAGATCGACGACGCCTCCTTGACCATCGCGTGGAGCGGTCCGGCCGTCAGCTCGGCCGGATCGCCGCCGTCGGCGCCGACGATCGCGACGACCTCGTGTGCGAAGCTCGCGACGGCCGCGCCCCGGTCGTGCCGCCGGACGGCCGTGGTCCAGGCGGCGGCGAGGCGCTCCTGCGCGGACCGTTCCTCGATGCCGCGCCCGCCGCGGTTCCCGCCGTCGGACTCGGATCCTTTCCCGCGGCCCGTCGCGTCGTTCTCGGGGGCCGTGGCCGGAACCGGCCCGCCGGTGCCGCGCGGGCGGCCGTCGAGTTCGGCGACGACGACCATCACCGGGCGGTCCAGGTCCCAGCCGAACCCGTCGCAGTGGGCGATGACCCGGCCGTCGTCGCCCGCGCGTCCCGCGAGGATGTCGCGCAGGAAGTCGGCGCGGTACTTGCTCTCGACGGCGGCGACGGCCTGCTGCTTGGTCACCACGAGCGCGGCGACGGTCGCGGCCCGTTCCAGGATGCCGAGGTCGGTGCCGCGCAGCGTGCCGTCCGGGCTGAACGCGACGATGCGGCCGTGGTCGAAGCCGCCCGCCATCACGGGCACGACCAGGTGGTCGCCGGTGCCGTGCGCGCCGATGATGCCGCAGCCGCCGCGCCCGCACGCCGCGTGCCGGCCCGCGTCGAACGCGCGCATCGCCTGGACGTGCTCGTCCGGCCCGGCGCCGGCGAGCACGCGCTGCTCGCCGTCCAGGACGACGACCGCCGCCTCCAGCAGCGCCGCGACCTCGTCCACGACCTCCTGGAGGCCGCCGCCGCACAGCACGATCTGCACGAGTGCCCGGTGCACCTCCTCGGTGCGCGCGAGCACGGCCGCCTGCCGGTTCAGGATGTCGGTCAGGACCTGGTTGAGGATGTCGTCGAAGCCGACGTCGTTGGGGAGCAGGATCAGGGGGAAGCCGCGCCGGTCCGCCTGCGCGATCATCTCGGCGGGGAGCGAGTCGAGGTAGCGGCCGAGCTTGATGGCCAGGGCCGCGAGGCCGCGCTCGTCCAGGTCGGCGACCAGGTTGCCGAGCGACTGGGGGGTGTTGCGGAGGGGGTAGCCGGTGGTCAGGAGCAGCTCGTTCGGTTTGACCCACGACAGGATGTCGGGGACCTCCATCACGTTGAGCCGCTGGACGATGCGCTCGAGTCCGGCCCGTCCGGCGATGAGGCGGGCGCCGTTGAGGGTGCTGACGCCGAGGACCTCGCCGACCGACAGGCCATAGGTCAGTGTTCCGGTGCTCGCGAGCCTGAGGGCCGGTGGGCCCGGGTCCGCGCTGGTGTAACTCATGCCAGGGGTCACCTCGCCTTTTGGTGCGTACATCGCCCGTTACGGCGTGATCGCTACCTGTTCCTGATCAACACTGACAACAAAGACGAACGATGACAACCATCCTTGGCAGCTTTCTCCATACGTCCGCCGCGGGGGCCGTTCTACGGTCTCCGCAGAGGCCGGTCCGCCCACCCGCCGGACGCCGTGTGCCGGACGACAACCGATACCGGCCTCGGGAGGATCAGTGACTGCCCTCGTCCGCGACCCGATCCCGCTCCCGGCACGGCCCGGCGGGCGGCCGCCCGCCGCCGGCGCGGCGAGCCTCGCGCTGCGGCCGCTGCTGGACCCGCCGCGCCGCGCCGCGCGGGTCATCGCCGTCTTCCCCTCGGCGCTGTACCTGGAGATGCGGGGCGGCCCAGAACCGCGCGTGCTCGCCGTCGTCGCCTCCGACGCGCACCGGCTGCCGAACGCCGTGGTGGTCGTCGCGACGCGCCGCGAGCACCCGTTCCGCTCCGTCCGCGAGGGCGGCGACGCCTTCGTCGGCGACGGCCGGGTCGAGGCGGACGGGCTGCGGGTCCGGATCCGCCGCTGGTGGGACCCGTCTCCGGCACTCGGCGGGATGCAGCCCGCCGCGCTCGCGACCGGCATCCGGTCGCTGGAGGCCGCGTTCACCGACGCCGGGATGGCGGGCGGCGGCCTGTCCGGCCACCCCGATCCGGACGTGCTCGCCGAGTGCTGCGCCGGCGGCGACCTCGCGGGCGCCGTCGAGGCGGCCGAGCGGATCGTGGGCCTCGGCCCTGGCCTGACGCCGAGCGGCGACGACATCCTGTGCGGCCTGCTGGTGTCCCTGCGCCTCGTCGGGGACGCGGTCCGGCACGGCAGGACCGCGGTGCGGCTGGCCGACTGGCTCGGCGCCGCCGTCACCGCCGACGCGGGCACCCGCACGACCGCGCTGGCCGCGACGCTGCTGCACTGCGCGGCGGCGGGCGGCGCGGGCGCCGAGGTCGCCGCGGTGCTGCGCTGCGTCGCCGGACATGAGCCGCCGACCGCGGCCGTCCGCCGTCTCCTCGCGGTCGGCCACACCTCCGGCACCGACCTGGCGCACGGGGTCCTCGCCGGCTGCCGCGCCACCCTCGCCCTCACGGCGCACACCGCGAACGCGGCGCACACCGCGAACGCGCGCCGCAGCCCGAGGGTTTCTGCATGAGCGAAGCGAACCGGGGGGTGTGGGGGGTCGCCCCCTCACAGGAGACGGGCATGAGCGAAGCGAACCGGGGGGTGTGGGGGGTCGCCCCCTCACAGGAGACGGGCATGAGCGACTGGGTCGAGGTGCGGCGGGGGAGATACCACGATTCGGTCACGCTCATGCGGGTGAGCCGGTCGTTGTCGGAGCGTCCCGGGGTGGCCGGGGCGATGGTGGCGATGGGCACCGAGCTCAACCGGGAGATGTTCGTCCGGATGGGCTTCGATGTGCCGGCGGACGCGGGGCCGGACGACCTGATCGTGGCGATCCGGGTGGACGGCGCCCAGGAGACCGGACCGGGCGAAGGCGCGCAGGGCGAAGGCGGGCAGGGCGGGGACGGGCGGGGCATCGACGAGGCGCGCGTGGCGCTGGACGGGCTGCTGCGCGAGGCGTCCCGGCCGCCCGCCGGGTCCGGGGTGCTGGGCGCGCCGGTGCCGGCGCGGACGACCGGGTCGGCGGCGGCCCGCGCGGACGCGACCGTCGCGCTGCTGTCGGTGCCGGGCCCGCACGTGTTCCCGGAGGCGATGGACGCCCTCGACGCCGGGCTCAACGTGATGATCTTCAGCGACAACGTGCCGCTCGCGCAGGAGGTCGCGCTGAAGGAGGCGGCGGCGCGGCGCGGCCTCATCGTGATGGGGCCCGACTGCGGGACGGCGATGATCGGCGGCGCGGGCCTCGGGTTCGCGAACGCGGTGCGACCGGGGCCGGTGGGGATCGTCGCGGCGTCCGGGACGGGCGCCCAGCAGGTGATGTGCCTGCTGGACGAGGCGGGCGTCGGCGTCACCCACGTTCTGGGCGTCGGCGGCCGGGACCTGTCGCCGGAGGTGAGCGGGCGGTCGGCGCTGGCGGCGCTGGCGGCGCTGGACGCCGACCCGCGCACCGAGCTGATCGTCCTGGTGTCCAAGCCGCCCGCGCCGCAGGTCGCGGACCTGATCCGGGAGGCGGCCCGGCGGCTGGACACCCCGGTCGTGTTCGCGTTGCCGATGGCCGCTGAGGACGATCTCACGCAGGCGGCGGAGAAGACGGTGAAGGCGCTCGGCCGGACCGTTCCGGAGTGGCCGCGCTGGGCGGCGGCCCGGCGTCCGGTGCCGGTCGCCGGGCGGGCGCTGCGGGGGCTGTTCGCGGGCGGGACGCTGCGGGACGAGGCGGAGATGATCGCGCGGGGCGCGCTGGGCTGGGATCTGGTGGCGCGGGGCACCGACGCACACGGTCACCGGTTCACCGACTTCGGCGACGACGCCTACACGCGGGGCCGCGCCCACCCCATGATCGACCCGACGCTGCGGCTGGAGGCGCTGGCCGCCGAGGCGTCCGGCGGCGAGTGCGGCGTCCTGCTGCTGGACGTCGTGCTCGGGCACGGCGCCGAGCCCGACCCGGCGGCGTCGCTGGCCCCGGCCATCGCCGCCGCGGTGAAGGACCGTCCCGGCCTGGCCGTCGTCGTGTCGCTGTGCGGGACGCCCGCGGACCCGCAGGACCGCGACCGGCAGGCCGCGGCGCTGAGCGGCGCCGGCGCGGACGTGTTCGCCTCCAACGCCGAGGCGACGCGGCACGCCCTGTCGATGCTGGAAGGGCCCGTGGAAGAGAGGCCCGTGGAAGAAGAGCCCGAGGAAGAAGAGCCCGAGGAAGAGGGGCCCGGATGAGCGACCAGCGGCACCTGCTCGGCGGGCTGCTCACGCGCGACCCCGTGGTCGTCGCCGCCGGGGTGGAGATACTCACCGGCGCGCTCGCCGAACAGGCCGTCCCGGTGGAGACGGTCGACTGGCGGCCGCCGCCCGCCGGGACCGAGCAGGCGCTCGCGGCGGTCCTCGGCGACCCGGGCCACGCCGGCGCCAACGCCCGCGCCGTGGAGCGCATGGTGACGGCCCGTCCCCACCTCGTGGACGTGCGCCCGGCCCGCGAGGTGCTCGGCCTGGACGCGGGAACGTTCCTGCACGCCGGCCCGCCGCTGGAATGGGAACGCGCGTCCGGCCCGATGCGCGGCGCGCTCATCGGCGCGATGCTCCTGGAGGGGCTGGCGGAGACGCCGCTCGGCGCGGAACGTGAGCTGGAGCGCGGGGCGGCGACGCTCGAACCGTGCCATCACCACGCCACCGTGGGGCCGATGGCCGGTGTCGTCAGTTCGTCCATGTGGATGTGGGTGGTGGAGGACGCCGAGCACGGCGGCAGGTCGTACTGCTCGCTCAACGAGGGGCTCGGGAAGGTCCTGCGGTACGGGGCGTACGGGCCGGAGGTCATCGAGCGGCTGACGTGGATGGGCGAGGCGCTCGGGCCCGCTCTCCAGGCGGCCGTCCGCCGGCACGGCCCGCTCGACCTGATGTCGCTCATCGCGCAGGCGCTGCAGATGGGCGACGAGCTGCACAACCGGAACCGGGCGGCGACGTCGCTGCTGCTGCGCGAGCTGGCGCCCGACCTGGCCGCCGCCGAGGACGTGCCGCGAGGCGTGGCCGCCGAGGCGCTGCGGTTCGCGGCCGGCAACGAGCACTTCTTCCTGAACCCGGGGATGGCGGCGGCGAAGGCGTGCGCGGACGCGGCCCGCGGCGTCCCCGGCTCCAGCCTGGTCGTGGCGATGGCCCGCAACGGCACCGACTTCGGCATCCAGGTGTCGGGGACGGGCGACCGCTGGTTCACCGGCCCCGCCGGGGTACCGGACGGCCTCTACCTGGGCGGCTACGGCCCGGACGACGCCAACCCCGACATCGGCGACTCGGCGATCACCGAGACGGCCGGGATGGGCGGGTTCGCGCTCGCCGCCGCGCCCGCGATCGTCCGGTTCGTCGGCGGCGAGGTACCGGACGCGGTGGCCGCCACCCAGCGGATGTACGAGATCACGCTCGCCGAGCATCCGTCGCTGCAGATCCCGCTGCTGTCGTTCCGGGGCACCCCCGCCGGCGTCGACGTCACCCGCGTCGTCCGCACCGGGATCCTGCCCGTCATCGACACCGGCATCGCGGGGCGGGAGGCGGGCACCGGCCAGGTCGGCGCCGGCCTGGTCGAACCGCCGGCGGAGATCTTCACCGACGCCCTGCACGCCCTGGCGGAGAGCGCTCACGGGCCCGCGTAGGGGGCACGGCAGCGGGTAACGTCCCGGACATGAGCGAGTCGATCACCGGGGAGCAGTACGCCCTCAGCGCCGGGCCGTACCAGGCCGTCATCACCGAGTCGGGCGCGAGCCTGCGCGAGCTCACGCACGAGGGGCGGCCGCTGGTGCTGTCGCACGGCGCCGACGAGCCGGCCCCGGCGGCGTTCGGGCATCTGCTGATCCCGTGGCCGAACCGCGTCGACCACGGCCGCTACGACTACGGCGGCGTCTCGCACCAGCTCGACATCTCCGAACCCGCCCGCGACTGCGCCATCCACGGCCTCGCCCGCTGGGCGCCGTGGCGGGCCGCCGAGCACGAGCCGCACCGGGTGCGGCTGACGCACCGCCTCCTCGCGACGGCCGGGTACCCCTTCCGCCTCGACCTGGAGGCCGAGTACTCCCTGGACGCGGCGGACGGCCTGCGCGTCCGCGTCACCGCCCGCAACCCCGGCACGGTGACCGCCCCGTACGGGCACGGCTCCCACCCCTACCTGACGGTCGGCGAGCCCATCGACGGCTGCGAGGTCACGCTCCGCGCGGACCGCTACGTCCCGGTGGACGAGCGGATGATCCCGTCGGGGCCGTCCCTCGACGTCACGGGCACCAAGTACGACCTGCGCGCCGGCCCGGTCCTCAGCGACCGGCGGATCGACACCGCGTTCGCCGGCCTGAACCGCGACGGCGACGGCCGCGTCTGGGTGACCCTGGCCGGCGGCGGCCGGACGGTGCGGCTCTGGGCGGACGAGGCGCACCCCTGGATGATGATCTACACCGCCGACAACGCCCCGGACCCCCGCGAGGGCCTGGGCGTCGAGCCCATGACCTGCCCGCCCAACGCGTTCGCGACCGGCGAGGGCCTCATCGACCTGAAGCCCGGCACCGGGCACACCGGCACCTACGGCATCGCCGCGGGCTCCTGACGCCCGGCGGGTTCCCTAGCCGGTGCGGGTTGGGGGATCATGGCGGGGTGAACTTCAGCGTCTCCTCGTTCGACGACCTGTCCGCGCGCATCGCCGCCGTCCGCGACGAGCACGGCGAGCGCCATCCCGGCGGCGCCGACGGCCGGCAGCCGGTGCACACGGTGTACGTTCCGGCCGACCGGTTCTCCCGCTCGACGCCGGCCGACTTCGGCGCCGAGGCACTGCGGCTGCTGAACACGCACACGCCGGGCGCCGGGTCGTTCGGCGCGGCGTTCGGGCTCGACCCGGAGATCGCCGGGCTGGTCCGCGAGCGGGTCGCGGCGAAGCTGTCCGCCGAGCCGGTCGAGGACGTGCGGATCGACTTCGAGGACGGCTACGGCGTGCGGCCCGACGCGGAGGAGGACGCGCACGTCGAACAGGTCGTCGAGGCCGTCGCCGCCGCGTACCAGGTCAAGGGCCTCCCCCACTACTGGGGGGTGCGGATCAAGTCGTTCGCCGACGGCGGGCACGAACGCGCGATGCGGACGCTCGACGGGTTCCTCACCGCCCTGCGCGACCGCCTCGGGCGGCTGCCCGGCGGGTTCACCATCACGTTCCCGAAGGTGGTCGCGGCCGAGCACGTCGCGCTGTTCGTGGAGTACCTGGACCGGCTGGAGACCGCGCTCGGCCTGCCGTCCGGCATCCTGCGGTTCGAGATCCAGGTCGAGACGCCCGAGGCGATCCTGGACGGCGACGGCCGGACCGCGCTGCGCGGCATCGCGGCCGCCGCCGGCGGCCGTCTCACCGCCGCCCACTTCGGCGTGTTCGACTACACCGCCGCGCTGGGGCTGCCGCCGCACGAGCAGCGCCTCGACCATCCCGCCTGCGACTTCGCCCGGCACGTCATGCAGGTCACGTTCGCGGGCACCGGCGTGCGGCTGTCGGACGGCTCCACCAACGTCATCCCCCGCAACGACGGGCCGGACGAGGTCAACGCGGCCTGGGCGACGCACGCCGGGCATGTCCTGCATTCGCTGCGGCACGGCTTCTACCAGGGCTGGGACCTGCATCCCGCGCACCTGCCGAGCCGCTACGCCGCCGTGTACGCCTTCCACCTGAGCGGCGTCGACGACGTCATCGGGCGGGTCCGGGCATGGCACGAGCAGGCGGCGGGCGACCCGGGCGTCCTGGACGAGCCCGCCACCATCAAGGCGCTCACGTCCCGCCTCCGCCGCGCCGTGGACTGCGGCGCCCTCGACGAGAGCGTCCTCCCGGTCTCGTGATCACGGGCGGGGCGGGCGGCGGGTGAAGGCGCCCCGTTCGTAGCTGAGCAGGTCGCCGGGGGTGTCTATGTCGTCGGGTGCCGCCACGTCGTCGCAGGGGACGTGCGTGGTGACGCCGGGGTGTGCGCGCAGGTAGCCGCGTGCGCCCATGTCGCCGACCGCGGCCTCGGCGGCGGCGGCGAAGTGCCCGGCGCGCAGGAGGACGGGGTTGCGCGGCGCTCCCCCGTAGGTCGCAACGGCGATCTCGGCGCCCTCCTCGTAGGCCGCGATCAGGCGTGTCACCGCCGCGGAGGTGACGAGGGGCTGGTCGACGAGCGCGACCACGACGGCGGGGCAGGCCGGCGGCAGCGCGGCGAGCCCGGCGCGCAGCGACGAGCCCATGCCGTCGCGCCAGGCCGCGTTGGGGACGACGACGGCGCCGATGACCTCGACCGGTTCGGCGCCGGCCACCACGAGGACCGGGGAGCAGCCCGCGTCCCGCAGCATCCGCACGCCCCGGTCGACCAGCCGTTCACCGTCCAGTTCGAGCGTCGCCTTGGGGCGTCCGAGGCGCCTGCCCTCCCCCGCCGCGAGCAGCAGGCCCGCGGGGGGCTCCGCACCGTGTCCCCCGAAAGACCGCACCGTCATCCTGTGAGGGTAGTCCGGTCACGGCGCGTCGGCGTGGATCCTGCCGGAGGTGTCGGTCAGCGGACGCCCGGACCCGCCCCAGCGGAGCTGGACGAGTTCGGCCGCGATCGAGACCGCCGTCTCCTCCGGGGTGCGGGCGCCGAGGTCGAGGCCGATCGGCGAGCGCAGCCGCCCCAGCTCCGCCTCGGTCATCCCGGCCTCGCGGAGCCGGGCGAGACGGTCGTCGTGGGTGCGGCGCGACCCCATCGCGCCGACGTAGCCGGCGCCGGTGCGCAGCGCGACCTCCAGCAGCGGGACGTCGAACTTGGGGTCGTGGGTCAGGACGCAGATCGCCGTCCGCTCGTCGATGGCGGCGCCCGTCTCCTGCAGGAACTTGTGCGGCCACTTCACCACGACCTCGTCCGCCTCCGGGAACCGCTTGGGCGTGGCGAAGACGGGCCGCGCGTCGCACACCGTCACGTGGTAGCCGAGGAACTTGCCGACCCGGGCCACGGCGGCGGCGAAGTCGATCGCGCCGAACACCAGCAGCCGGGGCGGCGGGGCGTACGAATGCACGAAGACGGTCAGGTCGTCCAGGCGCCGCTCCCCCTCGGGCCCGTAGTGGCGCTGCCCGGTGAGGCCCTGGGCGAGCATGCCGCGCGCGTCGTCGTCGACCGCGGCGTCGAGGCGGGCGGCGTGCGGGGCGTCCGGCGCGAGCGACCCGGACGCGCGGTCGGTCCAGACGACGCGGCGGGCGCCGATCCGTCCCGGGCCGGCGACGACGGTGGCGACGGCGACGGGGTCGTGCCGCTCGATCGACGCGGCGACGTCGGCGAACTCCGGAAACGTGCCGGGTCCGACCGGCTCCACCAGCACGTCCAGGATCCCGCCGCAGGTCAGGCCGACGGCGAACGCGTCGTCGTCGCTGACCCCGTACCGCTGCACGACCGGCTCACCGGTCTCCAGCACCGACTGCGCCAGCTCGTAGACGGCCCCTTCGACGCAGCCGCCGGACACGCTGCCCGCCACCTCCCCGCCGGGCGACACCGCCATCGCCGCGCCCGGCGGACGCGGCGCGCTGCGGAAGGTGTTCACGACGGTCGCGAGCCCGAACGTCTCCCCGGACGCGTACCAGCCGGCGATGTCGCCGAGGACGTCACGCATGTGCGTTCCCCTTCCCGGAGTTGCCGGAGTTGCCTGTGCTGCCGGAGTTACCTGTGCCGCTGGAGTTCCTCGGGCCCCGGCGCCCGGCGCCGGCCACGAGGCGGGCCAGCTCCTCCAGCGCCGCGAGGCTGTGCCCGGACGTGAAGTCGTCGACGTGCGGGAGCGCCGCGGCCATCCCCGCGGTCAGCGGCTCGTACCCGGGACGCGCCTTGTGCGGGTTCGCCCACACGACCCGGTGCGCGAGCCGGTGCAGCCGCGCCATCTGCTCGCCGAGCAGCGCCGCGTCGCCGCGCTCCCAGCCGTCGGACGCGATCACCACGATCGCGCCGCGGGCCAGGCCGCGCTGCCCGAACCGGTCGAGGAACTCCTTCAGCTCCTCGCCGAGCCGGGTGCCGCCGCTCCAGTCCGGGATGGCCGCGGACGCCGCCGCCATCGCCGCGTCCGGGTCGCGGTGCCGCAGCTCCCGGGTGAGGCGGGTCAGCCGCGTCCCGGCGCTGAACACCTCCACGTCCCGGCCGCCGGAGCGGGCGGCGGCGTGCGCGAACCGCAGCAGCGCGTCGGCGTAGGGGCTCATCGATCCGCTGACGTCCACGATCAGCACGACGCGGCGCGGGCGGGTGCGGTGCGTGCGGCGCCGCAGCAGGGACGTCTCGCCGCCGCGCCGCAGCGTCTCCCGGACCGTCCGGGCCGGGTCGAGGCGGCCCGTCGGCGACGGCGCGAACCGCCGTGATCTGCGCTGCTCGGCGCCCGCGTCCAGCACCGCGATCAGCCGGGCGACCTCGGCGCGCTCGGCGGCGCTGAGCCGCGCCATGTCGCGGTCGCGCAGCACCTCGGCCGCGCTGGCGGTGACGGCCTTCAGGTCCCCGGTCTGCTCCTCGCCCGCCTCCGCGCCCGGGTCGGGCATCGTCATCCGGCGGACGACCACGGGCGGCGGCGGGCGGCGCCCCGGGCGGACGGTCGCGCCGGAGAAGTACGCGGCGAAGCACCGGTCGTAGCGGGCGAGGTCGTCGGGGTCGGCGCACAGCGTCAGGCGTCCCGCCCAGTACACGTCGGACGGATCGAGGACCTCAAGGTGGTCGAGGGCCGCCAGCATCGCCTGCACCCGCTCGGGGTCGGCGGCGCCGCCCGCCGCGCGCACCGTCCTGGCGAAGCCGACCATCGTCTCGGTGACGTCCCGCTCCACGCCCGGCTCACCCCCCGTTGAGCTCACCCCCCGTTGAGCAGGGCCTCTAGGCCGCCGCCGAGCACCCGCTGCTGGTCCTCGCGGTACTTCAGGACGGCGCCGAGGGTCACCGCCGCGGTCCCCGGGTCCAGCTCGCGGACGCCGAGCGCGACGAGGGCCTCGGTCCAGTCGAGGGTCTCGGCGACGCCGGGGGGCTTCAGCAGGTCCGTCTCGCGCATCCGCTGCGCGGCGCCGGCGACCTGCCCGGCGAGGCGCTCCGCCGCGTCCGGCAGCCGCCGCCTGATGATGGCGACCTCGCGGTCGAACGACGGGTGCTCCAGCCAGTGGTACAGGCAGCGCCGCTTCAGCGCGTCGTGGACCTCGCGGGTGCGGTTGGAGGTGACCACGACGACCGGCGGGCGCTCCGCGCGGATCGTGCCCAGCTCGGGGACGGTGATCGTGAAGTCGCTGAGGACTTCGAGGAGGAACGCCTCGAACTCGTCGTCGGCGCGGTCTATCTCGTCCACCAGCAGGACGCTCGGCGAGGTTTCGAGGGCCTGGAGCAGCGGCCTGGCCAGCAGGAACCGCCGGTCGTACAGCTCGCCCTCCAGCCGGGTCACGTCGCTGACGCCCGCGGCCTCGGCGGCGCGCAGGTGCAGGAGCTGGCGCGGGAAGTCCCAGTCGTACAGGGCCTGGGACGCGTCAAGGCCCTCGTAGCACTGCAGCCGGATCAGCGGTGCGCCGAGCGCCCGCGCGAGCGTTTTGGCCAGCTCGGTCTTGCCGACGCCCGCCTCTCCCTCCAGGAAGAGCGGCCGCCCCATGCGCAGGGCGAGGAAGCACGCCGTCGCGAGCCCCTCGTCGCACAGGTAGGCGTGCCTGTCGAGCAGGCCCGCGAGCTCCGCGGGCGACCCGACCTGGTCCATCGTCACCTGGTCCACCGTCACCGGCGCCGTCTCCCCCACGGCTCTCAGGCTACTCAGCCCGAGGCGCAACTCACATGCTCGGGCCCCTTGCGTTTTCGCGGTCCGCCTCCCGCCATCACGGCGGCTCGGCGCCGGTCACCTTCACGGCCTCCGCCGCCACCTGGACGGGTCGCCGCGCCCGAGCCGCGCGAGATCGGCCCCTCGTCAGCGCCTGACCGCGGTGAGGTCGATCTCGATGTCGAACGGCACCGTCACCTTGAGCTGGTCGTGATGGATGCCGGTCAGAAAGAAGGAGTTGCTGGAGGGGTCGAGCTCATACACGTAGACAACTGCGCGGCCTTCGATTCTCTCCACCCGCCAGAAATTCCGGATCCCCGCGGCCGCATACCTCCGGGGCTTGGTGTCCCGATCGCGCTCCTCGGAATCCGGCGAGACGGCCTCGACCACAAGCACGAGATCTTCCGGAAGGTAGTACGTGTCCGGATCGTCACGATCGAAAGCCTCTCGAGTCACGACCATGACGTCCGGCTCCGGCACCTGGCGCCTGGCGAGTCTCACCGCCATCTCCCGGTCGGCCTTCAGGTGCTCGGGCGCCTGTCGGTTGAGTTCGTCCTTGAGTAGGTCGATCACTCCGACATGCCACTTGCGCTGCGGGCTCACGAAGACCAAGCTCCCGTCGATCAGCTCCGTGTGCCGGGGCAGACCACGCATGCGAAGGAAGTCATCAGCAGTGAAGCCGTCCGGCGGGGGGATCACCCAGTCTGGCAGCGATGCAGCACCCATGTAGCTACTTTCTGCATATGCCTCGACACTCTGAGCACTCACGGGGCCCACTGTGGCACACGACGGCGCTCTCGGACCGGACAACAGCCTAGAACAAGCCCGATCAGGTGGGGTCGGGGGCTTCGCCTCGGGTGTGGAGGAGCGCCTTGAGCTCGGTGAGCTGGCGGGCGGCGAGGGTCTTCTCGGCGCCGTTGATGCCCATCGCGCCGATGGACGTGCCGTCGGCCAGGTCGAGGGTGGGCCAGGGTTCGCCGATGGACATGGAGACGTCCACGACCTCCGGCCACTCGAAGCGCCGGGTCCGGAACGCATTGACGACGGTGAGGCCCGACTCGTCGGCGGCGACGCGGCAGCGCGCGAGCATGTGCAGGATCCACGCCATGAAGACGCCGAACGCGACCATGAGGACGCGGTCGAGCAACCCGAACTGGGGCGCCACCACCACGGCGAGCACGATCAGGCCCAGCACGATCACGCCCGCCGTGATGTAGGCGACGATCCGGGTGGTGCGTGGGCGCCACACGGTCGGCAGTGCCGGAACCTCAGTCAACGATCTTCGCGATCGGGATCTCGAGGATGTCGTGGGCGCCGGCGGCCTTCAGCGCCGGGATCAGCGTGTTGACGCCGCGCTTGGCGACCACGGACTCCACGGCGTTCGACTCGCCGCCCGCGAGGGAGGTCACGGTGGGCGACGCCATCGCGGGCATGATGTCGAGGACCTTCTGCAGGTCGCCCTGGGCGACGTTCAGCTTCAGCAGCACCTTGCCGCGCGCGCGGATCGCGCCCTGCAGGAGCAGGGAGACGTCCTCCATCGCGGCGCGCTTCTCCGCGTCCTCGTAGGCCTCGCGGTTGGCGACCAGCTCGGTGTAGCTCGTCAGGAGCGTGTCGAGAATGCGCAGGCCGTTCTTGCGCAGGGACGAGCCGGTCTCGGTGAGGTCGACGATCACGTCCACGATGTCGGGGACCTTCGCCTCCGTCGCGCCGTAGGACGGGACGACCGTGGCCTTCACGCCGTGCTGGTCGAGGAACCGCTTGGTCATCGCCGGGAACTCGGTGGAGATCCGGACGCCCTCCGGCAGGTCGGACACCGTCTGCCAGGGCGCGCCGTCCGGCACCGCCATGATCACGCGGACGGGGTTGGACGTCGCCTTCGAGTACTTCAGCTCGCCGAGGCTCACCACGTCGGAGTCGGTCTCGGTGATCCAGTCACGGCCGGTGATGCCGAGGTCGAACAGGCCCTGCTCGATGTAGGTCGGGATCTCCTGCGGGCGCAGGACGCGGACCCGGTCGATGCGTGGGTCGTCGATGGATGCGCGGTAGTCGCGGTCCGACGCCCGCTGGACGGTGAGGTCGGCGGCGTCGAACAGCTGCATGGTCGCCTTCTCCAGCGACCCCTTGGGCAGGACTAGTGACAGCACGGAATTGCCTTTCGGTGAGATGAGAGTGAGATACCCGGTTCGTTCAGGAGCGCTGATGCGCAGGTCATTCAGGGACGGAGCCCCTGGACCCCTACATATGCACGAGTCATTCAGGGACGGAGCCCCTGGACCCCTACATATGCACGAGTCATTCAGGGACGGAGCCCCTGGACCCCTACATATGCTCCATACCGTGCCCGGCGTGACCGTGATGCCGCAGACCTCGCAGGGTCAGTGCCGTGTCGAGTGCGGCCACAGTCGCCTCCCATCCCTTGTCCTCGGAGCTGTCGGGCAGCCCGCTGCGTTCCAGTGCCTGCTCAATGGTGTCACACGTGAGGACACCATTGCCCACCGGAGTCGCCTCGTCGAGCGCGACACGGGTCACACCCGCGGTGACGGAGTCGCAGACGTAGTCGAAATGGGCGGTCGCGCCCCGGATGACCGCGCCGAGGCAGACGACGGCGTCGAGGTCGCGGGCGAGCTGCTGCGCGATCACCGGCAGTTCGAGCGCGCCCGCGACGCGGGCGACGACGGGCTGGTCGACGCCGCACGCCTTCGCCGCAGCGAGCGCGCGGTCCAGGAGCTGGTCGGTGATGCGCCCGTGCCAGCGGGTGCAGACGACGCCGAGCGTGATGCCGGCGGCGTCGACGGTGATGTCCTCGGGGCGTCCCGCGCCGCTCAAGAGAGTCCCTCGATCTGGTGTCCGAGACGGTCGCGCTTGACCGTCAGGTAGCGCCGGTTGTGTTCGGTGACGATGACGGGCATCGACTCGCGTCCCCGGACGTCCAGGCCGAAACCGTCCAGGCCCCTGAGCTTGTCCGGGTTGTTGGTGAGCACCCTTACCGAGCGTACGCCGAGGTCACGCAGCATGTGGGCGGCGTTGGAGTACTCGCGCGCGTCGGCGGGGAGCCCGAGCTCCAGGTTGGCGTCGACGGTGTCGGACCCGTTGTCCTGGAGCGCGTACGCCTGCAGCTTGGCGAGCAGGCCGATGCCGCGTCCCTCGTGGCCGCGCAGGTACAGGACGATGCCGCGTCCCTCTTCCGCGATGCGTTCCATGGCGGCGTCCAGCTGCGTTCCGCAGTCGCAGCGCTCGGAGTGCAGGACGTCACCGGTGAGGCATTCCGAGTGGGCCCGGATCAGGACGTCCTCACCGTCGCCGATGTCCCCGAGGACCAGCGCGACGTGCTCGCCGCCGTCGATGGCGCTGGAGAACCCGACCGCGCGCCACGTCCCGTACCGGTTGGGCAGCCCGGTCTCCACGACGCGCGTGACCATCGCCTCGTGGCGCCTGCGGTACTCGACGAGCTGCTCGATCGAGATGAGCCTGAGCCCGTGCTCCTTGGCGAAGACCTGGAGTTCCGGCAGCCGCGCCATGGTGCCGTCCTCGTTCACGACCTCGGCGAGGACGCCCGCCGGGGTGAGCCCCGCCATCCTGGCGAGGTCGACGGAGGCCTCGGTGTGGCCCCGGCGGCGCAGCACGCCGCCCTCGCGGTAGCGCAGCGGGAAGATGTGGCCGGGGCGGACCAGGTCGCGCGGCTCCGACGCCGAATCGCACAGCGTCCGGATCGTGTGGGCCCGGTCGGCGGCGGAGATGCCGGTGCTGACGCCGAGCCGCGCGTCGACGCTGATCGTGTACGCGGTGCGCATGCGCTCGGTGTTCTGCGCCGTCATCAGCGGGATCTGCAGCCGGTCGAGGTCGCCGCCCTCCATCGGCACGCAGATGACGCCGCTGGTGTAGCGGATCGTGAACGTCAGCAGCTCGGGCGTCGCCTTCGCCGCCGCGAAGATGATGTCGCCCTCGTTCTCGCGGTCCTCGTCGTCGACGACCACGACGGCGCGTCCCGCCGCGATGTCGGCGACCGCCGATTCGATGGAGTCGAAGATCCCGTCGTCGTTGCCACTCATGAGTGCCTCCTGTAGGGGGACCCGGAGCGGTCACCCAGCATGCGTTCGACGTACTTGGCGACGACGTCCACTTCGAGGTTCACCGGGTCGCCGGTCTTCTTGTGGCCGAGCGTGGTGAGCGAGAGGGTCGTCGGGATGAGGGCGATGCTGAACCGGTCGGCGCCCGCTTCCACGACCGTGAGGCTGATCCCGTCCACGGTGATCGAGCCCTTGTCCACGAGGTAGCGGCTCAGGTCCGGGGGCAGGGACACGGTGACGACGTCCCACCGCTCCCCCGGCTCCCGGGAGATGATCTCGCCGACGCCGTCCACATGGCCCTGGACGAGATGCCCTCCGAGCCGGTCGGAGAGCCGCACCGGACGTTCCAGGTTGACCTTGGAGCCGGTTTCGAGCGCGCCGAGGCTGGACTTGTCCAGCGTCTCCTTGATGGCGTCCGCGGTGAAGACGTCGTCCTTGACGTCCACGACGGTGAGACAGACGCCGTTGACGGCGATCGACGCGCCGTGCACGGCGTCCCGGGTGACGAGCGGCCCGCGGACCGTGAGCTTGACCGAGTCACCCTGGGGTTCGATCCCCACGATTTCGCCGAGTTCCTCGACGATGCCGGTGAACATCCTCTCCCGGGCCTCCTAGATCAGGGCTCCGGGGACGTCCATACATCAGCGCACGCCCTGGTCAGGGGCGTACCGCGCGCCGCCTCCCATCCGGACTTTAACCGTCGGTCCCGGAGTTTCACCGGGTCAACCGGCCGATGGCTTCGGCCGGGTCGCGGACTGTCACCGCCGGTTCGGAATTTCACCGACCCCGGAGCACGCGTTTCATGCTTGGCAACCAGTGTGCCACGCCATCCATTCCCGCCCGATGTGACCATCGCCACCACCCGACGGCACATCCCGGTTAATTCAACGTTCAACGATCTTGAATGCGGGTAGAGCACGGGACGCAAGTGACGCATGACGACGGCCCCGCCGGCGGGGCGGGGCGTGCGTACGGGTTTCGGACCGTCCGGCGGACGTGCGCGAGGCGTCCGGTTTGTGGTGGGTCTTGCCGGGGCGAAGGGGGTGGGCGAAACTCGTTTGCGGAAGCCGTGCCGCTCGCTGGGGAGGCCCATGGGCAGGTTGAGCCTGTCGCCGAAGATCTTGGATGTTCTCGACTTCGGGACGCCGTCTGCCGAGCGGGACATCTCGCGGGGGCTGGAGAAGTACTTCGTCGAATCCGATGCCTACCAGCGGGTCCGGTCGGGGGCGAAGACGATCCTGATGGGCAACCGCGGGGCCGGGAAGAGCGCGATCTTCAAGGTGCTGGCCAAGCGGGAGCGCGCGGCGGGCAGCCACGTCATCGAACTGAGCCCCGAGGACTACTCCTACGAGCTGCTCAGCTCGACGATGGAGGCGGAGGACGCGGGGTCGTGGGCGAAGCACGGGGCCTATGCCGCCGCCTGGAAGTACCTGATCTACATCCTCGTCATGAAGGCGCTGGCGAGGAAGGGCATGCGGCTGACCAAGGGCGGCGGACGGGAGATCCACAAGTACATCCGCGACAACCACGGCGCCAGCCAGCTCGGCACGCTGTCGCTGCTGGTGTCGTATCTGAAGCGGCTGGAGGCCATCAAGATCGGGCCGATCGAGGCCGGTCTGCGGACCCGCGAGCTGGACCGCCTCTACAAACTGGAGGAGATCCAGAACCTGCTGCCGGCGCTGCGGAAGGTTCTGGACGGCCAGCGGGTCGTGGTGCTCGTGGACGAGCTCGACCGCGGGTGGGACTCGTCCGAGGACGCCAAGGCGTTCGTTTCGGGGCTGTTCCAGGCGTGCGTGTCGATCAACGCGCTGCACCCCAACCTGCGCGTCTACGTCTCGCTACGGCAGGAGCTGTACGACGACATCCCCGCCCTCTACGAGGACGCCCAGAAGCACCGGGACCTGCTGGAGAAGATCTACTGGTCCGAGGAGTCGCTGCTGGAGCTGATCGCCAAGCGGATCCGGTACTCGGCCCACGAGAAGGGCTTCGACGTGGAGGCCCTGGAACAGGCCGGCGACCGGGCCTGCTGGTCGGCGGTCTTCGCCTCGCCGCCGGGCCAGACGAGAGACGGATCCTTCCGCTACATGGTCGACAGGACGCTGTACCGGCCGAGGGAGATCATCCAGTTCTGCTCGGAGGCGCTGGCGCAGGCCAGGGGACGGACGTCCAGGCTCCCGGTGCCGTATTCGGCGATCGAGCGCTGCGAGTACGGCTACTCGGCCGAGCGGACCAAGGACATCGCCGCCGAGTACCGCTCCCAGTACCCGGGCCTGCTGAGCGTCTTCGAGGTCTTCCGCAACCATCCGCACACCTTCGGCCGTGACCAGATCGAACTGCTGTGCCTGGAACTGGCGGTCGGCGACATCCCCACGCACGGGACCGAGTCGTGGCTGCCGTTCTGCAACCCGAACGACCTCATCGAGGTCCTCTGGCGGGCGGGCCTGCTCACCGCGGAGGCCAACGCGAGCGGCAGGTTCCTGGGAAGCCACCAGGTGCAGCACCTCAACCTCGGGGCCGCCAAGCGCTTCCAGGTCCATGAGATGTTCCGCTCCGCCCTCGGCATCGGCACGGAGACGGGAGGCTCGTCACCGTGGCTCTGGCCGGGATCGCACCGGCTGCGGATTCAGCGGGCGGTGAGGTGTAGGGCGGTTCGGGTCGTGGTCACCACCGTCAGGTCCGGGATGATGCGGTGGGCTTCGGTCAACACGGCGGAATCGTGGCTGGTGGTCACGGCCAGGACGGTGGCGCCGGCGGCGCGGCCTGCGGCTATGCCTGCGGGGGCGTCCTCTATGACGATGCAGGCGGCCGGGTCCACTCCTAGCCGTCGGGCTGCCCGCAGGTAACCGGACGGGTCCGGTTTGCCGTTCTCGACGTCTTCGGCCGTTATCACCGTGGGCGGGAGCGGGATGGCGGCCACGTCCGTGCGGAGTTTCAGCTGCGCCCTGTCCATTGAGGTGACGAAGGCACAGGGCAGGCCGTTCATGTTGGTGAGGAGGTCCACGGCGCCGGGGAGGGCGGTTATGCCGTCGGTGCCGGAGGATTCCAGGGCGTCCAGGCGTGCGGCGGCCTCGCGGACCTGGTCCGGGGGGAGGAAGTCGGCCACACGGTCGCCTGTCCGGCGGCCGTGGGCGTCGGACAGGAACTCGTCGGCGTCGATGCCGTATTCGGCCGCCCATTCGCGCGCCGCCCATTCGACGAGGGGCGTGGAGTCGACGAGGGTGCCGTCCACGTCGAACAGGACGGCGGCGCAGGGCAGGATCACCAGTCGGCCTTGGCCGTCGCTTCCTCGGCCTGGCCGCGGAGCCTGCGGACGGCCTCGGCGGGGTCGTCGGCTCCGTAGACGGCGCTGCCCGCGACGAACACGTCGGCTCCCGCTTCGGCGCAGCGTTCGATGGTCTCCGCGCTGACCCCGCCGTCGACCTGGAGCCAGACGGGGAGGTCGCGGCCCTTGATGAGCTCGCGGGCGCGGCGGATCTTCGGCAGGACGACGTCCAGGAACTTCTGGCCGCCGAAGCCCGGCTCGACGGTCATGAGCAAAAGCATGTCGATCTCGCCCAGGAGGTCTTCGAACCCGTCGACGGGGGTGGCCGGGTTGACGCCCAGTCCCGCGCGCGCGCCCGCGGCGCGGATGGTGCGCAGGGTGCGGATGGGGGCCTTCGCGGCCTCGGCGTGGATGGTGACGCTCTTCGCGCCGGCCTCCGCGTACTCGGGAGCCCAGCGATCCGGGTCCTCGATCATGAGGTGGCAGTCGAGCGGCAGCGCGCTGTGCTTCAGCAGTGCCTTGACGATGGGCAGCCCCAAGGTGAGGTTCGGGACGAAGTGGTTGTCCATGACGTCGACGTGGACCCAGTCGGCGGAGTCGGCGACGCGCGCGACGTCGTCGGCCAGGCGGGCGAAGTCAGCGGACAGGATGCTGGGTGCGATCTGAGGAGCCATGATGTCCCGATCCTATTGCCGCAGTCCCGTCCGCTCATCACCCGGCCGGGTGAGCGCGGGGGTGGTGCGGCCGGCCAGGCGGAGGCGGACGAAGACCTCCGGCGCACCGGCCGTGACCCACAGGCCGAGCACCGCCTGGACGATGAACGACTGGACCACGTTCGCCCCGGCGAAGGCGGAGACGACGGCGGTGCCGAGGAGGCCCACCGGGAGGCGTGCCAGGCGTTGCCAGAGCTTTCCGCCGGGATCGAACCAGCCACGGGCGGCGAGCAGGGATATCCCGGCCAGGACTCCGCAGAACCCGCCCGTGGCTCTGGCCGCTTCGACGAGGTCGACAGGGTCGATGTCACCTCCGGCCGCTCGGATGGCGCGGACCCAGGCGCTCGGCCACTGCCAGTCTTGGAGCGGCTGCAGGGCCGCCCAGGCCGCGCCCAGCAGCAGCAGAGAGACCGCGAGGGCGAGCGCCATCTGCACGGCCAGGTGACGGCGTCTCCACCACGGGACGACGATGGGTTCCAGCGCCAGGGCGGCCACGAGAAGGGTCAGGCCGATGGCTCCGCCGCCCAGGACCTGGCCGATCGAGTGGACGCCCAGTTGGACCCGGGAGGCTCCGATCAGGACGACGATGACGGCCGCGGCCGCCCAGAGGAGCCGGCGCCGTGTCTGGGCGGCGAAGAAGCCCCAGGCCACCGGGGCGTTCTGGGCATGGCCGGACGGCATCCCGAACGACGAGTGCGACTGCTCGCCTTCGACCGCGGGGTCCGTCCAGTAGGGACGCGGATCGTGGAAGACGAGTTTGAGGAGCGTGTTGAGGAACGCGCCGAACAGCAGGATCACCGCGGCCCGCGCTGCCAGGCGTGGAGCCACGCACCAGAACAAGACCACTATCAGGGGGACGTAGAAAGCCGCGCTGCCCAGGAACGACATGACATGCCAGAAGCCGGTCAGCACGGAACCCCCAGAGGCTAGGTGCGACGCAGGAGGGCCAGGAACATCGCGTCCGTTCCGTGGCGATGCGGCCAGAACTGCGCGTAAGGCCCCTTCCCCAGGCCGGTGAGGTCATGCGCGAGCGACGTCAGGACGGCCGGGGCGTCGAGCCGTTCCACGTCGTCGCGGCCGCGCAGGACGTCGTCCACGACCACCCGGGTCTCGGCGAGATGGGGTGAGCAGGTGACGTAGGCGACCACGCCGCCGGGGCGGACGGAGTCGAGGGCCGATCCGAGCAGCCCGCGCTGGAGGGGACCGAGTTCGGCGACCGACTCGGGGCCGCGGCGCCAGCGGGCCTCAGGGCGGCGGCGCAGCGCGCCGAGGCCGGTGCAGGGCGCGTCCACCATGATCCGGTCGAAGGACCCGGGACGCCATGCGGGCCTGGTCCCGTCCGCGGCGACCACTCCGGCACGGCCGTCGACCGCGCCGCGGACGAGACCGGCGCGGTGCGGCTGGATGTCCGCGGCCAGGAGCCGCGCGTCGCGCTGGGTCGCGAGGCCGGACAGTAGGCCCGCCTTGCCTCCGGGGCCCGCACAGAGGTCCGCCCAGCGTGCGTCCGGGCCGTCCAGTGGCGCATCGGCCAAGGCGAGGGCGACCAACTGGCTGGCCTCGTCCTGGACGGCGGCGCGTCCTTCACCGACGGCGGCGATGGCCGCCGGGTCGCCCTCGGGCAGAAGGGCCGCGTAGGGCGAGTACGCGGCGGGCTCCGCACCCGTGTCGTACAACTCTTGGACGGTCGCCCGGCCGGGGCGGGCGACCAGGGTGACGCGCGGCCGCGCGTTGTCCGCGGCGAGGAGTTCTTCGATCTCGTCGGCGCCGACGGCGTCCCGAAGGGCGGACACGATCCACTTCGGGTGGCTGTGCGCGACCGAGAGGCGGGTCGTCGTGTCCGCGTCGGCCGGTGCCACGATCTCCAGCCACTCGTCCATGTCGCGGCCGGCGACCTTGCGCAGTACCGCGTTGGCGAACTTGGCCTGCCCGGGGCCGGAGACCGAGCGCGCCAGCTCGACCGTCGTCCCCACCGCGGCATGCGGTGGGATGCGGGTCGCGAGGATCTGGTGGGCGCCGAGGCGCAGGACATCCAGGAGGGGCGCGTCGATGCGGCGCAGTTCACGGTCGCTGCACAGCGCGAGCACCGCGTCGTAGGTGCCCCGGCCGCGCAGCGTGCCGTAGGTGAGCTCGGTGGCGAGGGCGGCGTCGCGGCCCGAGAGGCCGCGGTCGCGCAGGCGCGTGGGGAGCAGGAGGTTGGCGTAGGCGTCGCGTGTCTCGACCGCGCGGATCACGTCGAACGCGGTGCGCCGGACGAGGTCCTGGGGACGTCCCGTCTTGCGGGGACCGCCGGGCCTGCGGTTCGGTGCGCGTCGGCGGTTAGGGGCGGGCGGCATCAGTGCAGCGTGTCCTTGTCGATGTCGATACCGCGGGTCCAGTCGGCGGCGGCCATGCGGCGCTTGCCCTGCGGCTGGACGTCGCCCAGTGCGACGGGGTGCGTGGCCGTCCCCACCAGTACCTCGCTCTTTCCCGGACGCAGTTCGCCGGGTGACAGCTTCTCCGCGTCGGGTACCGGGCGTACCGGCCCCAGTTTGACCCGCGTGTCGCGGAAGTTCGTCCACGCGCCGGGAGCGGGTGTGCATGCGCGGATGAGGCGGTCGATGTGCAGTGCCGGGCTGCGCCAGTCGACGTGACCGTCCTCGGGCGTCAGCTTGGCCGCGTGGGACACGCCCTCCGTGGGCTGTGGCCGGGGCTCCAGTACGCCCTCCTCAATGCCGTTCACGGTGTCGAGGAGGAGGCTCGCTCCGGCGATGGACAACCGGCCCAGCAGGTCGCCGGTGGTGTCGGCCGGACGGATCGGCTCGGTGAGGACGCCGTAGACGGGACCGGTGTCCAGCCCCTCCTCGATCTGGAACGTGGCCGCGCCGGTCATGTCGTCGCCGTGCAGGATCGCACGCTGCACGGGTGCGGCGCCGCGCCAGGCGGGCAGCAGCGAGAAGTGCAGGTTCACCCAGCCGTGCCGGGGGATGTCCAGGGCCTCGCGGGGCAGCAGCGCCCCGTAGGCGACGACGGGGCAGCAGTCGGGCGCGATCTCGCGGAGCCGGCCGAGGAACTCGGGATCACGGGCCTTGGCGGGCTTGAGGACCTCGACACCGGCCTCGGCCGCGAGCTCCGCGACCGGGCTGGCGCTCAGATGGCGCCCACGGCCCGAACGTCCGTCCGGCCGGGTCACGACCGCGGCGACCTCGTGCGAGGACGCCAGAAGCGCTCTCAGGGACGGGAGCGCGGTCTCGGGTGTTCCAGCGAAGACGAGCCTCACCTAGATCGCCTTCCCGAAGGTGCGGTGCGGGGACTCCTTGACGATCGGGGCCGGGGCGCCGAACCACTCGGCCTCCCTGATCGCCTTCATCGCGGTCTTGCGCTGCTCGGGGTCCATCCGGTCGATGAAGATGACGCCGTCGAGGTGGTCGGTCTCGTGCTGGACGCAGCGGGCCAGCATGTGCGTGCCCTCCAGCGTGATCGGCTCCCCGTGCATGTTGAAGCCCTTCGCCACGGCCCGGACGGCGCGCACCGTGGGGAACGCCAAGCCGGGAAGGGACAGGCAGCCCTCGTCGTCGGTCTCCTGCTCGTCCGACAGGTCCAGGGTCGGGTTGACGACGTGGCCCAGCCGGTCGTCGACGTAGTAGGTGAACACCCGCAGGCCCACGCCGAGCTGCGGCGCGGCCAGGCCCGCCCCCGGAGCGTCGATCATCGTGTCGGTGAGGTCCTTGACGAGCTGCCGCAGCTCCTTGTCGAAGTCCTTCACCGGATCCGCGGGCGTGCGCAGCACGGGATCGCCGAAAAGGCGGATGGGCTTGACGGCCAACGAGGACTCCGTTTCCTGCGAGGTACCCGCGTTCGTGCACAGTGGGATGCACCGTGTGGGATGCACCGTCCCAGTCTACGGAGGCGTCCCGTGAACATTCACACGCTGCGGCGTGCCCCCTGGTACGCCGAACGCGCCTTGTAGGCGGCGGTGCGGGCCGCCTTGGCGGTCGCCTTGTCGGGGTGGTGCGCGCCCAGGGCCTCCAGGACGTCGGCCACACCGGGATGGTCGGTGCGCCAGAGGTCGTCGACCATCAGTTCCATTTCCGCACCCGGCGGCGCGTCGATGAGGGCCGCCTCGACCGCCTCATCGGGCTCGGCGGTCTCCAGCATCCCCGCGACGGTGTCGACGAACACCCACAGGTACTCCTCGCGGGCCAGTTCCCGCCCGGACGGGTCCCCCGCGGCGTTCAGCCAGAGCGCGGCGTAGGGCGAGACCAGCGGATGCTCCTGCGCGGCGCGGACCACGGCGGCGGCCTCCGGGCCGATGCGGTGCAGGACCGCCGCGGCGAGGTTGCGTGCGCCGGGGCCGCCCGTGCGCATGACGTCCAGCAGGTCGGCGGCGGCGTCCTTGGGGTCGTGGCGGGCCAGCCACCCGTCGATCTCCTCGTCGGCGGCGTCCGGCCGGTACCAGGTGAGGCCGGCGACCAGGTCTGACGCCCTGGAGCCGGCCAGCTCGCCGATGACCGGCGCGGTGAACCCGTCCGCGAGCAGCATCTCCCGGACGGCCCACACGCCCAGCGGCGTCAGGGCCCGCCCCTCGCCGGACGTTTCGACGACGCCCCATTCCTCAAGGACCGCCAGTTCGAGGAAGAACGCGTCCGACACGAGCGCGGGCATGGTCTCGGCGTCGGTGAGGTCGTAGGCCTCCTCGACGTGGTCGAGCAGGGCGCCGATGAGCGTTCCGGGCTCGGTCGGCTCCTCCTGCTCGTACAGGTGGATCAGGACGCCGGTCATCTCGTTCTGGACGAGTTCGACCGCGTCCAGGCCGTCCGCATAGTCGTGCCCGGGCACGACGAGCGCGTCGAACAGCGGCAGCCAGGCGGTGAGCAGCGCCGCGTCATCGCTGGAACGGAGGCCTTCCAAGGCGGGCCCTGGGGCGGACTTGCCGTCCTCGGCCGTGATGGCCTCCGCCTCTACGGCGGCCCACCAGATCCGCTCCAGTTCACCCGCGTCCTCCATCTGGCCGTGGCGCCGCGGGACCTCCATGCCCAGGGCGAGGCCCGCGGCCTCGGCGTCGGCCTCGGTGAGCGAGTCGTGCTCGGTGAGGTCGCGCTCGCCCGTCCAGTCGGCCAGGCCGAGGACGTTCCGGGTCAGGCGGGAGCGGCGGACGGCGTCCGCCAGCTCCGCCTCGGAGGCGAGCCGTACGGGCGGGACGACGAGTTCCTCGACCTGCCGCAGGTACCCCTCGGTGCGGGCGTAGCGCTCCTCCTCGGGGAGCGCCTCGAACTCGCGGATCCACGCGTCGACCGCCTCCTGGTCGTCCAGGGAGACGCCGTCGGCCCGCATCAGCCCGCCGATGACCTCGGCGGCCGCCTGCCGTTCCTCGGTGTCGAGCTCGGCGACCAGGTCCGCGAACTCGGGGCCGGTCCGTTCGATCTCGGCCTCCAGGCCCGCGGCGGCGCCGTCGGGGAGGGCGCGGGTGTCGTCCAGGTACGCGACGACCCTGCGCAGGACGTCCAGAACCGTGGGAACGTCGTCGCGCCCTGCGACCACGGACCCGGGAAACACCTCCAGCAGGAGTTCGCGGAGACGCTCCGGAGTGAGTGCCTCCGGGCCGGGCAGGCCCATCTCCTCCCGCGCGAGTTCGAGCAGGAGCCGAGCACCCGGCTCGTCCAGCGCCTCGCCGCGTTCGTCCGCCCACCGCCGCAGGTCGCCCACGGTGGTCTCCACCCAGTTGTCGGCCACCCGAGAACCCTATTGGTCAGATCAGCTCCAGGGGTCAGATCAGCTCCAGGGGTCAGATCAGCTCCAGGCGTCAGATCAGCTCCAGGGGGTCGATCTGCACTCGTACGGTCTCCGCCGCCTTGCGCGCACTGCGTACGCCCTGGGCTTCCTTCAGTGAGCGCGCAAGGGCGTTGCCCGCCGTCCGTGGGACCCGGATCAGCGCGCGTTCCTTCTGCGGCGCGTCGCCCCCGGCCTGCGGGCCAGGCGGCTGCGGGACGGGGACGGGCCCGAGCACCTCCGCCCCCTCGGGCAACCGGGCGTCGGCCAGGAGCTCCCGGATCGCCGTCGAGGACGCGGTCAGGGACGCCATCCGCGCGGCGGGCGGGAAACCCACGTCCCTGCGCTCGGCCAGTTCCCGCTCCGCGTAGGTGACCGGGTCCCACCGGACGAGGGCCTGCACGGCGGGCAGCGACCCCTCCGCGGCCACCACGACCGGCCCGTGCGGGCGGACGAGCGCCGCCGCGTTCATCCAGCGCCGCAGCGTCTCCTCCCCGGCGCGCAGATCCGGCCGGCCCAGCAGCACCCAGCCGTCGAGCAGCAGCGCCGCCCGGTATCCGCCTTCCGCGGGCGGTTCGGCGCCCGGCGTGGACACCACCAGGGCCCGCTCCGGGCCGACGTGTCCGAGGATCGCGTCCCGCCCAGAGGTGCGCACCGGAACACCGGGAAACGCCCTGCCCAGCTCCTCCGCGGTGCGTTTGGCGCCGACCACCACCGCACGCACCTGGAAGAAGCCGCATTCGGGGCAGTGCCAGTCACCCGCGATGCGTCCGCACCACCGGCAATGGGGGGCGGCGTGGGACGAGGGCAGCGACAGCGGCCCCTGGCAGGCCGCGCACTGGGCGGGTGTGCGGCAGCGCCCGCACGCTATGCCCGGGACGTATCCGCGCCGCGGAACCTGCACGAGGACGGGCCCGTCCGCCAGCGCCTGCCGCGCCGCTTCGAACGCGACGTTCGGCAGGCGCGCGGTCCGGGCGGCGGCGTCACGGGCGAGCTGGGCGTCCTCCCCCACGTAACGGACGCGCGGCATCGCCGTCCGGACACGTTCCCGGTCCGCGGCCAGCGTGTGCGCCCAGCCGGACTCGACGAGCTGGGTCGCGTCGGTGGTTCTGGTGAATCCGCCTATCAGAGCCGCCGCACCCGTTCTGTGTGCGCGCAGGGCGAGGACGTCGCGGGGGTGCGGGTACGGGCTGTGCGGTTCGGCGTGGACGTCGTCGCCGTCGTCCCACAGCACGGCCAGCCCGAGATCGGCGACGGGCGCGAACATGGCGGCGCGTGTGCCGACGACGGCCCGTGCGGAGCCGCGCAGGACCGCCAGCCACCTCCGGTACCGCTCCGCCGGGCCGAGCTCCGCCGTCAGGGCGACGTGGAGGCCCTCCCCCAGTTCCGCCTTCATCGCGGCGTCCATCCGCGCCACGTCGCGGCCGTCGGCCACGACGACGAGTGCGCCGCGCCCACCCCGCAGGGTCGCGGCGACGGCGCGCGCTATGGCCGCCGTCCAGTCAGGGCCGGGGAGGGCCGTCCACACCGCGCGCGGTGCCCTGCCCTCGGCCAGCGCGCTCAGGAACGACGGCCCCGCCGGATAATCACGCCAGACACCGATATCGGCCGTATCGGTTGGATCGGCCGTATCGCCGTCCCCGGACGGCTCGGACTCCTCGCCGTGGGGCGCGGCCACCGGTTCCGCTTCGACGCGCGCGTGGCGGGGCGGGACCGCCAGCCGGAGCACGTCCGCGAACGTTCCCGCGTACCGGTCGGCCACCTCCCGCACCAGTGCCGCGATCTCCGGGGTGAGCACCGGCTCGGAGGAGGTGACCCGCTCCAGGTAAAGCAGTTTTCCTTCGTGGTCGCTCTCGGTGACCCGCTCCAGCAGGAAACCGTCGACGAGCTGGCCGGCGAAGCGCACCCTCACCCGGCACCCGGGGACGGCCTTGGCGTCCATCTCGGCGGGCACCAGGTAGTCGAACGGACGATCCAGGTGCGGAAGGGACATGTCGACCGCGATCCGCGCGACGGGCCGCTCCTCGGCGGGACGACGCGCCCCCTTCTTCCCGGCCTTCCCGGCCTTCCCGGCCTTCCCGGACTTCCGCGGGTTGCCCGGTCTGCCCGGCTTCTCCGCCGGTGTCGTCGGCAGCTCGCCCAGCCCCGGGATCAGGTCCGTTCCCCCGCCGTCCTTCGTCACGCCCCCGTCCTACCAGATCAGCCCGACAACCGAACGTGCACGCTAGGGTTGATCCTTTGAACGGGGTGCGCACCCGCCGGCCCATCGCCCGATGCCTTCCGCGCCCCGCCATCCGACGAGCCCGTGCAGGCGATGACCACAGCGCATACCCACGAACGGGCGGACGCCCCGGTCCGGCACGGGCCGTCGCGCCGCCCCGGAGACCCGCGGGCCCGTCCGGCCTGGAGAAAGTGGGCGAACCCACGCCACCCGGTCGTGGCCGCCACGTTCGCGGCGGCCGTCCTCCACCTCGTGTGGGGGCTCTTCCTGGCGACCGAGGGCGGCGACCTCGCGGCACAGGCCGCCTGGACGGACTTCGCCTGGGAGCACCCCGACGCCGCGTACAGCTTCGCCTGGTACGGCGGTATGCACCCCGCCTCCTACAGCGTCATGTCACCGCATCTGATGGCGCTGTTCGGCATTCGCACGGTGGCGGTGGTGACCGGCACGGTCTCGGCCGCCCTCACCGCACATCTGCTGAGGCGATTCAGGGCGCCGGTGGCCTTGCCCGCCTCCCTGTGGGCCGCGTTCGCGCTGTCGTGCAACGCCGCGTCCGGCCGGGTCACGTTCGGCCTGGGGCTCATGTTCGCGCTCATGGCGGTGATCGTCGCGTTCACCCCGCGCGGCACCCCCGCCCTGCGCGCGGCCGGGATGGCCGGGCTCAGCCTGCTCGCCTCGCTCGCGAGCCCGGTCGCGGGGCTCTTCCTCCTGGTGCTGGCCGCCGCCATGATCCTGACCGGACGCCGCCGCGCCGGGATCTGCGTCGCCGTCGGCCTCCCCGTCGTGGTGGGCACGACGAGCCTGCTGTTCCCCTTCGACGGCATCCAGCCCATCTCGTTCACCGCCATCGTCCTGCCCGCCGTCACCAGCGTGATCGCGGTGCTGACGTGCGCGCCGAAGAGCTGGAGGTTCATCCGGATCGGCGCGGGGGCGTACCTGGCCGGGATCGCCCTGACCTGGCTGATCCCGTCCCCGGTCGGCAGCAACGTCGAACGGCTCTCCCTGCTGTTCGGCGGGATGTTCCTGCTGTCGGCCGTCGCGCGCGCGCACGGGCGGTTCCGGATCGCCGTGCTGTCCCTGGCGTTCATCGTCACGGCGTCCTGGCAGGTCGTGAAACCCGTCGACGACCTCATCCACACCGAACCCGCCGACGCGGCCGCCGCCCACGCCAGCGGGCTCGTCGCCGAACTGAACGCACTCGGCGCCGACAAGGGGCGCATCGAGGTCGTCCCGCTGCGCTCCCACTGGGAATCGTCCGGCATGAGCCGCCACTTCACCCTCGCGCGCGGCTGGAACCGGCAGGTCGACGCGGAACGCCACGAACTGTTCTACGAAGAGGGCGCGCTGACGCCCGGCGCCTACCGCGACTGGCTGAGCGAGTGGGCGGTGCAGTACGTCGTCCTGCCCGAGCAGGAAACGGACTGGTCCGCGCAGGAGGAGGAGGCGCTCGTCGAGGACGGCCAGCCGTACCTGACGGAGATCTGGCGCGACGAGCACTGGCGCCTGTTCCGCGTCCTGCGCGCGACGCCCCTGGTCGACCGTCCGGCGTCCGTGCACCGGCTCGACTCCGGCGAACTCGTCGTCGACATGCCGTCCAGCGGCTCCGTCCTGGTGCGCACCTACTGGTCCCCGTGGCTCAGGGTGACGGGCGGGGACGCGTGCCTGACGCGCGACGGCGACTTCGTCCGGCTGGAGGCGGCCACGCCCGGCCGGTACACCATCGCCGCCCGCTACGGCCTGCAGCGCGGCAACCACTGCGACCCCTGACCGGCCGCAGGATCCCGCGCACGGAGAGGCCCCGGGGAGGAGATCCCCGGGGCCCCGTCGTCACAGGCGGCCCGTGGTCACAGGCGGCTCGCCGTCACAGGCCGGCCGCGGAGGCCAGGTCCTTGGCGCGGTCCGTCGACTCCCAGGAGAAGTCGGGCTCGGACCGGCCGAAGTGGCCGTACGCGGCGGTCTGCTGGTAGATCGGGCGGAGCAGGTCCAGGTCGCGGACGATCGCGGCCGGGCGCAGGTCGAAGACCTCGGAGATCGCCTTCTCGATCTTCTCGGGGGCGACCTTCTCGGTGCCGAACGTCTCCACGAACACCCCGACCGGGTGCGCCTTGCCGATGGCGTAGGCGACCTGCACCTCGGCGCGGTCGGCGAGCTGCGCCGCGACGATGTTCTTGGCGACCCAGCGCATCGCGTACGCGGCGGACCGGTCGACCTTGGACGGGTCCTTGCCGGAGAAGGCGCCGCCGCCGTGCCGCGCCATCCCGCCGTAGGTGTCCACGATGATCTTGCGGCCGGTGAGCCCGGCGTCGCCCATCGGGCCGCCGATCTCGAAGCGGCCGGTGGGGTTGACCAGCAGCCGGTAGCCCTCGATGTCGAGGTCGAACTCGGCGAGCACCGGGTCGACGACGTGCTCCTTGACGTCGGGGGCCAGCAGTTCCTTCAGGTCGATGTCGGGGGCGTGCTGGCTGGACACGACGACGGTGTCGAGGCGGACGCCGCGGTCGCCGTCGTACTCGATGGTGACCTGGGTCTTGCCGTCGGGACGCAGGTAGGGCACGTCGCCGCTCTTGCGGACCGCCGACAGCCGGTGCGCGAGCCGGTGCGCCAGCGTGATCGGCAGCGGCATCAGGTCGGGCGACTCGTTGGTGGCGTAGCCGAACATCAGCCCCTGGTCTCCGGCGCCCTGCCGGTCCAGGTCGTCCACGCCCTCGCCCTCGCGGGCCTCGTAGGCGTCGTCGACGCCCTGGGCGATGTCGGGCGACTGCGCGCCGATGGACACCGACACGCCGCAGGAGTGGCCGTCGAAGCCCTTCTTGGACGAGTCGTAGCCGATCTCCAGGATCTTCTCGCGGATCACGCCCGGGATGTCCACGTAGGTCTCGGTGGTGACCTCACCGGCCACATGCACCTGACCGGTCGTGATCATCGTTTCGACGGCGACTCGGCTCTTCGGGTCGTCCTTGAGCATCGAGTCGAGGATCGCGTCGCTGATCTGGTCCGCGATCTTGTCCGGGTGTCCTTCGGTGACGGACTCGGAGGTGAACAGGCGGCGAGGCACGTACGTGAACTCCTTGCAGCGGCTGCTGACTGGCGTCGCAGGACGGATTTCTTGTCGAGTTCGGCAGGGGACCCCGCCCCCCGCCGGGGTTTCCCACGGGTGTTGGGCCGAAGTCTAGCGGGATCGTCGTCCAGCACCGCTAGCGCGGCGCTGGTGGGGCACCTCCGGTCAGTCGGTCGGCGGCGGGTCGAGGCGGGCGGCGACGAGGTCCCAGACGACCTCGGCGAGCGCCGCCTTGGCGCCGCGCGGCACCTCGGTCTGCGAGCCGTCGGCGCCGAGGATGACGGCGGCGTTGTCGGGGCGCCCGAACGTCAGGTCCTCGCCGACCTGGTTGACGACGAGCAGGTCGCTGCGCTTGCGGGCGAGCTTGGCGCGGCCGTTCTCCAGGACGTCGTCGGTCTCGGCCGCGAAACCGACGATCACCTGCCCGGGACGGCGGAGCCCGCCCAGCTCGGCCAGGATGTCGGGGTTCTTGACCAGCCGGATCGGCTCCGGCTCGCCGCCCTCGGTCTTCTTGATCTTCGAGCCCTGGTAGCCGGACGGGCGGAAGTCGGCGACGGCGGCGGCCATGACGACCGCGTCGGCCGTGCCCGCGGCCTCCAGGACGGCCTTGCGCATCTCCTCGGCGGACCCGGTGGTCACGACCTCGGCCCCGGCCGGGTCGGGGAGGGCGACGTTGGCGGACACGAGGGTGACGCGCGCGCCGCGTGCGACGGCGGTGCGGGCGAGGGCGTAGCCCTGCAGGCCGGACGAGCGGTTGCCGATGAAGCGGACGGGGTCGATCGCCTCCCGGGTCCCGCCGGCGGAGACGACGATGTGGCGCCCGGCGAGGTCGCGGCCGTCGGCGCCGCGGGCCAGGACGTGCCGGGCGACCTCGAACAGCTCGGCCGGGTCGGGCAGCCGGCCCGGCCCGGTGTCCTTGCCGGTGAGACGTCCCGAGGCCGGTTCGATCACGACGGCGCCGCGGGCCCGCAGCGTCGCCACGTTCGCCCGGGTCGCCGGGTGGTCCCACATCTCGGTGTGCATCGCGGGCGCGAACACGACCGGGCAGCGGGCGGTGAGCAGGGTGTTGGTGAGCAGGTCGTCCGCCAGCCCGTGCGCGGCGCGCGCGAGCAGGTCGGCGGTGGCGGGGGCGACGAACACGAGATCGGCGTTCTGCCCGAGCCGGACGTGCGGGACCGCGGCGACGTCGTCCCAGACCCGCGGGGAGACCGGTTTGCCGGACAGGGCCGCCCAGGTGGGCTCGCCGACGAAGCGGAGCGCGTCGGTAGTCGGGACGACGGTGACGTCGTGACCCGACTCGGTGAACCGCCGGAGCAGCTCGCACGCCTTGTACGCGGCGATGCCGGCGCTCACGCCGAGCACGACGCGCGGCTTGGGGGAGGTCATGTCGGCCACTGTCCCATCAGGCGCCCGGCGCCTCCGCGCCGGGGCCGCCCGAGGCCTCGCCGCCTCAGCCCTCGATGGGCTCGGCGTTCAGGAGGCCCTCGCGCGTCTCGCGCAGCGCGATCGACAGCGGCTTCTCCTGGACCTGCGTCTCGACGAGCGGGCCGACGTACTCCAGCAGGCCCTCGCCCAGCTGGGCGTAGTAGGCGTTGATCTGCCGGGCGCGCTTGGCCGCGATGCTCACGAGGCCGTACTTGGTGTCGACGACTTCGAGGAGCTCGTCGATCGACGGGTTGGTGATGCCTTCATTGCTGGCTGCCACTCGGTGGCCTTCCCCTGGATCGCGTGTTAACGAACAACCATCAAGGCTAGCAGCTCATCGCACACGTCCCGGACGGACGTGTTGACGAGCGTGACGTCGAACTCCTTCTCGGCGGCGAGTTCGACGCGGGCGGCCTCGAGGCGGCGCTCGATCACTTCGGCGGGCTCGGTGCCGCGGCCGGTCAGCCTGCGGACGAGCTCCTCCCAGCTGGGCGGCGCGAGGAACACCAGCAGCGCCTCGGCCATGGACCGGCGGACCTGCCGGGCGCCCTGCAGATCGATCTCCAGGAGCACCGGCTCACCGAGGGAGAGCCGCTCCTCGACGGGCCGCCGCGGGGTCCCGTAGCGGTTGCCCGCGAACTCGGCCCATTCGAGGAGCTCCCCCTCGTCGACGAGCCGGTCGAAACCGGCGTCGTCGACGAAGAAGTACTGCACACCGTGGGTTTCACCCGGCCGGGGGGGCCGGGTGGTCACCGAGACCGACAGCCACACCCGGGGGTGTGATCGCCGGATCTCGGCGACGACCGTGCTCTTGCCGACGCCCGACGGCCCGGACAGGACCGTCAGCCGCCGCGCGAGCGGGTCATGCGGCTTGGAGCCGTCCGGCGCGGGATTGGACATTCTCATCCGGCCTGTCCGCGAAGGCGTGGCCTGTGCGGGCCTGCCGGGGATGAGAAGCGTCCTCCGTGTGCGCCGGAGCCGGACGGGATGGAGCCGGATTCGGGTCGCCCCGAGCCGGCCGCGGCGGTCAGACCGCCGCGCCCGCCCGTGAGTCGCGCGTCAGCGGTTCGCACTTCCGCCGAACTCACGCTCCAGGGAGGCGCGCTGGTTCGCACCGAGGCCCCGCACACGGCGGGACTCGGCGATGCCCAGACGCTCCATGATCTGCTTTGCACGGACCTTGCCCACACCGGGCAGCGATTCAAGAAGGGCCGACACCTTCATCTTTCCGATGACGTCGTCGGACTGACCCTCTTTGAGAACCTCGGCGAGCGAGGTTCCCCCGTGCTTGAGCCGGTTCTTAACCTCGGCCCGCTCCTTGCGAGCCTTGGCAGCCTTCTCCAGGGCTGCGGCGCGCTGTTCGGGGGTTAGGGGCGGAAGAGCCACGCCGGGTCACCTCAGGTTTCCACTCGACGGAGTCGGACGGGTTGGGAAACTAGCGAGTTCACCGCCCATTAGGCAACGTGAAGTGCCGTTTAGCCCGCCACAAATTCATGAAAATCACTCCCCGGAGTGTCCTGAATACAGAGTGTACACAACTGCGGGCCCTCATTCGTGCATCACCCTGCCTTGCTGGGACTTTCGCATGATCGTGAAAATCCCCCCTTTCCGACCCCAAATGCGGCACTCGATACCGCTTTGCCGTACGGTCCGCGCCCCCGGCGGGCCGCCGCGCCACGCTCCCGTCCGCCGCGGGCGGACCCCCGCGGCGGCCCGCTGTGAGGTCCCCCACAAATGATCCCGACCGAGTGACACTCGTCACGCCACGCCGTTCCGCACGTCGCGACCGGACCGTTACTGTCATCCTCGACAGCACTCCAGCCCGCCAAGATCGCTCCCACACCGGAGGCCCCCGCCACCGCACCAGCTCCCCCGCCCACCGCCAGGGCGCCGAACCCGCCACCGAACCACCGGACCCGCCGCCGGCCATGAGCCGGAGACGATCCCGGGTGTGAATCGCCGCCCCGCGTGAACGAGTTCGCCCTTCACCACGTATCCCAATGTGGACGAGACCGTCTCCGCATTGGCATGCGACTAAAACCACAAAGTGCGATACCCCGCGCCCCGAGAACACTCAAAACTCACCTCGAAAGCACATCTCGCCACAGCGGCCGCACGCACCATTGAGCACCGCATCCGCTCCCCATGGGATCTCGTTCAGGGAGTCCCGGCCGACTTCCTGCGCAGGGCGGCGGCTATGGCGGCCGCCGCGGCGCCGGGGTCGGGGGCGGCGGTTATGGGGCGTCCGATGACCAGGAGGTCGGCGCCGGCGGCGAGGGCGTCCTCGGGGGTGGCGACGCGGGCCTGGTCCTGGTTGGCGGAGCCGGCGGGGCGGACGCCCGGGGTGATGAGCATGATGTCGGGACCGACCTCGGCGCGGACGGCGGCGGCCTCCTGCGGGGAGCAGACGAGTGCCTGCGCGCCCGCCTCGACGGCCAGGGCGGCCAGCCGGCGGACGGCGTCCGGGGCGGGGCCGGCGAGGCCGAGGGCGGTGAGGTCGGCCTCGCCGAGCGACGTCAGGACGGTTACCGCGGCGATCTTGGTGGCCGGGACCGCCTCGACCGCCGCGCGGATCATGGCGGGGCCGCCCGCGGCGTGCACGGTCAGGTAGGAGGGCTTGAGGCGGGCGACGGCGCGGGCGGCGCCGCGGACGGTCGCGGGGATGTCGTGCAGCTTGAGGTCCAGGAAGACCTGGACGCGGCTGGCGCCCCGGACGCTGGCGACGACGTCCGGCCCGTACCGCAGGTAGAGCTCCAGGCCCACTTTGACGGTGGAGACGTGCGGCGTCACCAGGGTGGCCCAGCGCGCGGCCGTCTCCAGGTCGGGCGCGTCCAGCGCGACGGCGATGGGGGCGGTCACAGCTTCTCCTTCTCGGGCTCTTGCGGGCGCACCTGGGGCGGGACGTACCCGGCGGGCTTGTGCGCGAGGCCGACGGCGTCGGCGAGACGTCCGATGCGTCGGGCCACGAGGGCCTCCTCCAGCTCGCGCAGGACGCGTGGCCCGGCCGTGGGGTCGTGGAAGACGGCGGTTCCGACGGCGACGGCGGAGGCCCCGGCGAGGATGAACTCGAGCGCGTCCAGGCCGGTGGCGACGCCGCCGACGCCGATGATGGGCGTCGTGGGCAGCGCGGAGTGCACCTGGTAGACGCAGCGGACCGCGATGGGCCGGACGGCCGGCCCGGACAGGCCGCCCGACACGCCGGTGAGGGCGGGACGGAGCGTCCGGGGGTCGATCGCCATGGCCTCGATGGTGTTGATGAGGGTGAGGCCGTCGGCGCCCGCGTCGACGCAGGCGAGGGCGATGGTGACGATGTCGGTCACGTCGGGGGCGAGCTTGGCGAAGATGGGGACGCCCGGCCGGGCGTTGTCGCGGACGGCCCGGACGACGGACCTGGCGGCGGCGGGGTGCCAGGCGAACATGCGGCCGCGGTCCTCGACGTTCGGGCAGGCGATGTTGACCTCGATGGCGGCGATGCCCGGGACGTTGCGGAGGCGGCGCCCCAGTTCGCCGTACTCCTCGACGCTGTTGCCGGCGACGGAGACGATCGTGCGGACCTCCTGCTCCATGAGCCACGGGAGGTCGCGTTCCAGGAACGACTCGACGCCTGGGCCGGGGAGGCCCATGGCGGTGAGGAGACCGCTGGGGGTTTCGGTCACGCGGGGTGTGGGGCGGCCCGCGCGCGCTTGGGCCATCACGGACGTGCTGACGAACGCGCCCAGGCGGGAGAGGTCGAAGAACTGGGCGAGCTCACGTCCCGACCCACCGCACCCGGAGGCCGTCATGACGGGATTGGGCAGCTCCAGAGGTCCCAGTGTCGTCCTGACCCGGTCGCTCACCCGGTCGCTCATTGGGAGCCCCCTTCCGAGACGCTCAGGACGCGCGGAGCACCGAGCGCGTCGAACGGGATGGTTCCGAGGTCGCCCCACCGGATGCGGTCGCCGCGCAGGACGGGACCGTCCGCGCAGGCGCGGACCATGCGGGTCACGCCGTCCTCCCCGTGGACGGGCAGCATGCACGTCATGCACACGCCGATTCCGCACGCGCCCGTCCGCTGCAGGAACTCCTCGACCGAGACCTGCGAGGGCAGGCCGAAGTCGCCGGCGACCTGCGTGACCGAGCGGAGCAGGTCCGTGGGCCCGCACCCGTAGACGACGTCGGCACCGGTCTCCTCGATCACGCGGGGCAGGACGTCGCGGACGGTGCCCCTCTCCCCCATCGACCCGTCATCGGTGGCGACGGCGGAGCTGTCACCGATGCGCTGCGCCATGCGGGAGCCGAAGACCTGCCGGGCGGACGGCCCGCCGAGCACGAAGTGCACCCGGCAGCCGCGCCGCAGCAGGGCGTCGGCGAGGGCGAACAGGGCGGCGGCGCCGGGGCCGCCGCCGACGAGCAGGCAGGTCACCGGGTCGCGGGGAAGCCGGAACGGGCGTCCGAGCGGCCCGACGAGGTCGATCTGGTCGCGGGAGCGGCGTCCGGCGAGCCAGGCGGTGCCGGGCTCGGTGTCGGCGAACACCAGCTCGACGGTGCCGCCGTAGTCGGACTTGACCTCGTGCACCCCGAAGCAGCGGCGGATCAGCCGGGACGTGTGCTCGCCGCCGACGGCGAGCGCCACGAACTGGCCGGGCCGGAACCGCTCGGCGATGGCCGGGGCCACCAGCGTCAGCGCGTGGTAGTCCTGCACCTGGCGGACCGTCAGAACCGTCCCCGACGTCTGCACCGGTGTGTCGGACACCCGTCTCCCTCTCCTCGTCGCATGCGCCGGGCGGGCGGGGACGCGGCGTTCCCGCCCGCCCCGCCCGCCCGGCTTCTGTCACTCGGGCGTCATGCTTCCTTCACCGCCCGGTGCGGGCCCGCCGGCGCGCCCGTGGGCGCCGCCGAGCCGCTCGGCGTGCTCCTGGAGGGAGCGGACGCCGACCTGGCCGCCGGCGACGGCCTCGATGCCCTGCACGGCCGCCGCGAGGCCCTGGACGGTCGTCACGCACGGTACGCCCCGCAGCACGGCCGCGGTGCGGATCTCGTAACCGTCGAGCCGCGGCCCGGACTGCCCGGGGCTGCCGAAGGGAGTGTTGACGATGAGGTCGACCTCGCCGTCCAGGACGCGCCGCACGATCGTGGGCTCGCCGGACGGGCCCGGACCCTCGCTGTGCTTGCGCACGATCTTGGCACGCACGCCGTTGCGGCGCAGGACCCCGGCGGTCCCTTCCGTGGCAAGAATCTCAAAGCCCAGGTCAGCGAGGCGCTTGACGGGGAACACCATGTGCCGTTTGTCCCGGTTCGCGACGGAGACGAACGCGCGTCCCTTGGTCGGCAGCGAGCCGTAGGCGGCCTGCTGCGACTTGGCGAAGGCGGTGCCGAACACCTCGTCGATGCCCATGACCTCACCGGTCGAGCGCATCTCGGGGCCGAGGACGGTGTCGACGCCCTGGCCGCGCTCGTTGCGGAACCGGTCGAACGGCAGGACGGCCTCCTTCACGGCGATCGGCGCGTCCGGCGGCAGCGTCCCGCCGTCGCCCGACTCGGGCAGCATCCCCTCGGCCCGCAGTCCGGCGATGGTGGCGCCCATCATGACGCGGGCGGCGGCCTTGGCCAGCGGCACGGCCGTCGCCTTGGACACGAACGGGACGGTGCGGGACGCGCGCGGGTTCGCCTCCAGGACGTACAGGACGCCCGCGGAGAGCGCGTACTGGACGTTCATGAGCCCGCGCACCCCGATGCCGCGTGCGAGCGCCTCCGTCGATTCCCGGATGCGGCGGATGTCGTCGTTCCCGAGGGTGATGGGGGGCAGCGCGCACGCCGAGTCGCCGGAGTGGATACCGGCCTCCTCGATGTGCTCCATGACACCGCCGAGGTACAGGTCCTCACCGTCGTACAGGGCGTCGACGTCGATCTCGATGGCCTCGTCCAGGAAGCGGTCGACCAGGACGGGATGCTCCGCCAGGGCCGCCGCGCCGAGCGTCTCGGCGGCGCGGGTCATGTACGACTCCAGCGTCGCGTCGTCGTACACGATCTCCATGCCGCGGCCGCCGAGGACGTACGAGGGACGGACGAGAACCGGGTAACCGATCTCGTCGGCGATCTCGCGGGCCTCCTCGTAGGACGAGGCGGTGCCGTGCTTGGGCGCGAGCAGCCCCGCCCGGTGCAGGACGCGTCCGAACGCGCCGCGCTCCTCCGCGAGGTGGATGCTCTCGGGCGAGGTGCCCACGATCGGGACACCCGCGTTCTTGAGCTTCTGGGCGAGGCCCAGGGGCGTCTGGCCCCCCAGCTGGACGATGACGCCCGCGACCTCGCCGGACTGCTGTTCCGCGTAGACGACCTCTAGGACGTCCTCCAGGGTGAGTGGCTCGAAGTAGAGCCGGTCGGAGGTGTCGTAGTCGGTGGAGACCGTCTCCGGGTTGCAGTTGACCATCACGGTCTCGTAGCCCGCCTCGGCCAGCGTGAACGACGCGTGGACGCAGGAGTAGTCGAACTCGACGCCCTGGCCTATGCGGTTGGGTCCGCTGCCGAGGATGAGCACCTTGGGCTTGGCACCCGGCGGCACTTCCGTCTCCTCGTCGTAGGCGGAGTAGAGGTACGGGGTCTGCGCCTCGAACTCGGCGGCGCAGGTGTCCACGGTGAGGTAGACGGGGCGGATGCCGAGGGCGTGGCGCAGTTCCCTGACCACTTCCTCGGAGAGGTTCCGCAGTTCGCCGATCTGCGCGTCGGAGAACCCGTGCCGCTTGGCGCGCAGCAGCTTGTCCCTGGTGAGCGCGTCGTCGGCGGTACGGATCTCTTCGGCGACCTCGTTGATCGCCGCGATCTGGTCCAGGAACCAGGGATCGATGCCGGTCGCCTTGTAGAGGTCGTCGATGCCGGCGCCCGCCCAGAGCGCGCGCTGCACGTCCTTGAGCCGCCCATCATGCGGGCGCTTGGCCGACTCGACCAGCTCGGCGGCGTCCGCCGTACCCGCCCAGCTGAACGACGAGCCCTTCTGCTCCAGCGACCGCAGGGCCTTCTGCAGCGCCTCGGTGAAGCAGCGTCCGATGGCCATGGCCTCGCCCACGGACTTCATGTGCGTGGTGAGGGTGCCGTCCGCGCCGGGGAACTTCTCGAACGCGAACCGCGGCACCTTGACCACGACGTAGTCGAGCGTGGGCTCGAACGACGCGGGCGTCTCGCGGGTGATGTCGTTGGGGATCTCGTCCAGCGTGTACCCGATCGCCAGCTTCGCCGCGATCTTGGCGATGGGGAAGCCGGTGGCCTTGGACGCCAGCGCCGACGACCGCGACACCCGCGGGTTCATCTCGATGACGATCATCCGGCCGGTGCCGGGGTGCACGGCGAACTGGATGTTGCAGCCGCCGGTGTCGACGCCGACCTCGCGGATCACCGCGATCGCGACGTCGCGCATGTTCTGGTACTCGCGGTCGGTCAGCGTCAGCGCGGGCGCGACCGTGATCGAGTCGCCGGTGTGCACGCCCATCGGGTCGAGGTTCTCGATCGAGCACACGATCACCACGTTGTCGTGGCGGTCGCGCATGACCTCAAGCTCGTACTCCTTCCAGCCGAGGATCGACTCCTCCAGGAGCACCTCGGTGGTCGGGGACGCGTCGAGGCCCGTGCCGGCGATGCGGCGCAGGTCGTCCTCGTCGTGGGCGAACCCGGAGCCGGCGCCGCCCATCGTGAACGACGGCCGGACGACGAGCGGGTAGCCCAGCTCCCCGGCGGCGGCGAGGCACTCCTCCATCGTGTGGCAGATGAGCGACCGGGCGGACTCGGCGTTCAGGCCCCGCTCCCGCGCGACCTTGGCGACGACCTCCTTGAACTTCTCCCGGTTCTCCCCGGCCTGGATCGCGTCCACGTCGGCGCCGATCAGCTCGACCCCGTACTGGGCGAGGACGCCGCCCTCATAGAGCGCGATGGCGGTGTTCAGGGCCGTCTGGCCGCCGAGCGTGGGCAGCAGCGCGTCCGGCCGCTCCTTCGCGATGATCTTCTCGACGACCTCGGGGGTGATCGGCTCGACATAGGTCGCGTCGGCGAACTCCGGGTCGGTCATGATCGTGGCCGGGTTGCTGTTGACCAGCGTCACCCGCAGGCCCTCGGCCTTCAGCACCCGGCACGCCTGGGTACCGGAGTAGTCGAACTCGCACGCCTGCCCGATGACGATCGGCCCGGAGCCGATGACCAGGACGGACTTCAGATCTTCCCTGCGCGGCATTACTTCGACGCCTCCATCAGTTCGCAGAAACGGTCGAAGAGGCCGGACGCGTCGTGCGGGCCGGCCGCGGCCTCCGGGTGGTACTGGACGCTGAACGCGGGACGCTCCAGCAGTCTCAGTCCTTCCACGCAACCGTCGTTGAGGTTGACATGGGTGACTTCGGCGGGGCCGTAGGGGGTGTCGAACGGGCCGTCCTTGGGGGCGTCCACCGCGAACCCGTGGTTGTGGGCCGAGATGTGGACACCGCCGGTCGCCCGGTCCTGGACGGGCTGGTTGACGCCCCTGTGGCCGAACCGCAGCTTGTACGTCCCGAGCCCGAGCGCGCGCCCGAATATCTGGTTGCCGAAGCAGATGCCGAAGAACGGGGTCCCGGCGTCGAGGACGCCCTTCAGCGCGTCCACCGCGTAGCCGGCCGCGGCGGGGTCGCCGGGGCCGTTGGAGAAGAACACCCCGTCCGGGCCGAGCGCGAGGATCTCCTCGGCCGTGCTGGTCGCCGGCAGGATGTGCACCTCGCAGCCGCGCATGGCCAGCCGGTTCGGCGTCATCGCCTTGATGCCGAGGTCGACGGCGGCGACGGTGAAGCGCCTGCCTCCCTGCGCCTGGACGACGTACGGCTCGGTGGTCGACACGTCCCGCGCGAGGTCGGCGCCCTCCATCGAGGGGCTCCGCCGCACGCGCTCCAGCAGCGCGTCCTCACCGGGCGCGACCGCGGCCGCACCGCTGAAGACGCCCGCGCGCATCGCGCCCCTGTCGCGCAGGTGCCGCGTCAGCGCACGCGTGCCGGGGATGGCGATGCCCACCACGCCCTGCTCGCGCAGCGCGGAACCCAGCGACCCGGTGGCGCGCCAGTTCGACGCCACACGGGCGGGTTCGCGCACCACGTACCCGGCCACCTGGATGCGGCGTGACTCGGGGTCCTCGCCGTTGACGCCGGTGTTGCCTATGTGGGGGGACGTCATGGCCACGATCTGCCGCGCGTACGAAGGGTCGGTCAGGGTCTCCTGGTAACCGGTCATGCCGGTGTTGAAGACCATCTCGCCGAAGGTCTCCCCCACGGCCCCGTACGCGGCGCCGTGGAACACCCTGCCGTCTTCCAGAACGAGTAGAGCAGGGGTCATTGGAGCTTCCCTTCCAGGACGGTCGGCTTGCCTCGCAGGAACGTGGCGACGATCCGCCCGGGCAGCTCCAGTCCCGCGAACGGGGTGTTGCGGCTCTTGGACGTCATGGCCGACGGGTCCACGGAACGGCGCGGCGACGGGTCGTACAGCGTGATGTTGGCGGGCGAGCCCGCCTCGAGCGGACGACCCTGTCCGGAGAGGCGGCCGATGCGGGCGGGACGGGCGGACATCCGGTCGGCGACCCCGGCCCAGTCGAGCAGCCCGGTCTCGACCATGGCCTCCTGGACGACCGGCAGCGCCGTCTCCAGGCCGATCATGCCCATCGCGGCCACCGCCCACTCGGTCTCCTTGGCCTCCACCGGGTGCGGGGCGTGGTCGGTGGCGACGCAGTCGATCGTCCCGTCCGCGAGGGCACCGCGCAGCGCGGCGACGTCGTCGGCGGTGCGCAGCGGCGGGTTGACCTTGAAGATCGGGTCGTAGGACCCGGCGAGCGCGTCGTTCAGCAGCAGGTGATGCGGGGTGACCTCGGCGGTCACCGGGCAGCCCCGGCTCTTGGCCCACCGGATGATCTCCACCGAGCCGGCCGTGGACACGTGGCAGACGTGCAGCCGCGACCCGACGTGCTGGGCGAGCAGCACGTCCCGGGCGATGATCGCCTCCTCGGCGACGGCGGGCCAGCCGCGCAGGCCGAGCGCCGCGGACATCTCTCCCTCGTTCATCTGCGAGCCCTCGGTGAGGCGCGGCTCCTGCGCGTGCTGGGCGACGATCCCGTCGAACGCCTTCACGTACTCCAGTGCCCTGCGCATGATGACCGCGTCGGACACGCAGTGCCCGTCGTCCGAGAAGACCCGTACCCGGGCGGCCGAATCGGCCATGGCGCCCAGTTCCGCGAGCTGTTCCCCGGCGATGCCGCGCGTGACCGCCCCCACGGGCTGGACGTCGCAGTACCCGGCCTCGCGTCCCAGGCGCCACACCTGCTCGACCACACCGGCCGTGTCGGCGACCGGGTCGGTGTTGGCCATCGCGTGGACGGCGGTGTATCCGCCGACCGCGGCGGCCTTCGTCCCGGACTCGACGGTCTCGGCGTCCTCGCGGCCGGGCTCGCGCAGATGGGTGTGCAGGTCCACGAGACCGGGCAGGGCGATGAGCCCTTCGGCTTCGACGGCCTGCGCCCCGGCCGCGTCCAGCCCGGAACCCACCTCGGCGATGACGCCGTCACGGACCAGGATGTCGGCGCCCTCCCCACCGAGAACGCGCACGCCCTTGATTAGAAAACTCATTGGGAGACCTCCTGGCGGATGGCGGGATTCGGAACCGTCGCCGAGGAGCAGGAAGGCCCCGTCATCCCGAGACCTCCTTGCCGATCGCCGCCTCGGAGCCGCCGAGGAGCAGATAGAGGACGGCCATGCGGGCGCTGACGCCGTTGGCGACCTGCTCGACGATGGTGGAGCGGACGGAGTCGGCGACCTCCGCGGCGATCTCGACGCCGCGGTTCATAGGCCCGGGATGCATGACGATGGCGTGGTCGGGCAGTTCCGCCATGCGCTCGGCGTCCAGGCCGTAGCGGCGGCTGTACTCGCGGACGGTCGGGAAGTAGGCGGCGTTCATCCGCTCCTGCTGGACGCGCAGCATCATGATGACGTCGCTCTTGGGGAGCACCCCGTCCAGGTCGTAGGAGACCGAGCACGGCCACGTGCCGATCGCGACCGGCAGCAGCGTCGGCGGCGCGACCACGGTGACGTCGGCGCCGAGCGTGTCGAGCAGCAGGACGTTGGATCGTGCCACCCGGCTGTGCAGGACGTCGCCGACGATCGTGACCTTGCGGCCCTCCAGGTCGCCCAGGCGCTTGCGCATGGTGAAGGCGTCCAGGAGCGCCTGCGTCGGGTGCTCGTGCGTGCCGTCGCCGGCGTTGACGACGCTGCCCTGGACCCAGCCCGCCAACCGGTGCGGGGCGCCCGAGGCGCCGTGCCGGATGACGACGCCGTCCGCGCCCATCGCCTCCAGCGTCAGGGCGGTGTCCTTCAGGCTCTCGCCCTTGGAGACGCTCGACCCCTTGACGGAGAAGTTGATGACGTCCGCGGACAGCCGCTTGGCGGCCGCCTCGAACGAGATGCGGGTGCGGGTGGAGTCCTCGAAGAAGAGGTTGACGACCGTCCGGCCCCGCAGCGTCGGCAGTTTCTTGATGGAGCGCCCCGCGATCTGCGCGAGCTCCTCGGCCGTGTCGAGGACGAGCAGCGCGTCGTCGCGGCTCAGGTCGGCGGCGGAGATCAGATGGCGGTTCATCAGGCACCCCCTGTCGGGCCGAGCGGCACCGGGCCCAGCAGCACCTCGTCGCGCCCGTCGTTCTCGTCCAGCAGGACCTTCACGGTCTCGCGCATCGAGGTGGGCAGGTTCTTGCCCACGTAGTCGGCGCGGATCGGCAGCTCCCGGTGCCCCCGGTCGACGAGCACGGCGAGCTGGACGGCGCGGGGCCGCCCGAGGTCGTTCAGCGCGTCGAGCGCGGCGCGCACCGTCCGCCCGGAGAACAGGACGTCGTCGACCAGGACGACGACCCGGTCGTCGATCCCGTCGGAGGGCAGCTCGGTGCGGCCGAGCGCGCGGGCGGGCCGCATCCGCAGGTCGTCGCGGTACATGGTCACGTCGAGCGAACCCCACGGCACCGGGCGGCCCTCGACCTCGCGCAGCGCCCCCGCCAGCCGCTCGGCCAGCGTCACGCCGCGGGTCTGGATGCCGAGCAGCAGGACGTCGTGCCCGCCCTTGGTCCGCTCAAGGATCTCGTGCGCGATCCGGGTCAGCGCGCGCCTGATGTCGGGTCCCTCCAGAACGGCCTTGGGCCGGGGGTCACCGTCCGCCACGCGCGCCCCGGCAGGCCGTTCCGGCCTGGAGGCAGCATTCACCACCGAACCTCCTTTCCCGCCTCACTGGACGGGCCTTAAAGGACGTCTTGTCGCCCCCACGTTAGCACCAGGCCGAAACCGCCCCGCACTCGGACCGCTCCACGTCTTCGCAGGTGAGAGGGGTCACATTCGATCGGCCGCCGGACCGCGGACCGGCCGTGTGACCGGCCGTTCACGCCCTGCCCACAGGGGTTGCGGACGATCCGGACCGTCCGGATCGAGTCCGGCGGATTCGACCGCTTTTTTCCAATCAGCTTGACCTAGGGCCTTCTCCGTTTTACCGTCACTGTCCGTAACCATCCCTGGGGACGGGTTCCTGTGGCGCAAAAGGTCCCGCAGAACTGTCCCCCTCCGGCGACCGCCGGAGTCCGACGACGACGAAAGTGAGCCTGGGGGCCGCACAATGCCGTCTGAATACGCTAAGGCTCTCGGCGCGCGACTGCGCGCCATCCGCACCCAGCAGGGCCTGTCCCTGCACGGTGTGGAAGAGAAGTCACGTGGCCGCTGGAAGGCCGTCGTCGTGGGTTCGTACGAGCGGGGCGACCGCGCCGTCACCGTTCAGAAGCTGGCCGAGCTCGCCGATTTCTACGGCGTGCCGGTTTCCGAGTTGCTGCCCGGCGGAGCCGCGCCGAGCCCGCTCGGGCCTACACCCAAGCTCGTGATCGATCTAGAGCGGTTGCAGCAGCTTCCGAAAGACAAGGCCGGTCCTCTCGCCCGTTACGCCGCGACGATTCAGAGCCAGCGGGGCGACTACAACGGAAAGGTCCTGTCCATCCGCCAGGAAGACCTGCGTTCACTCGCGGTCATCTACGACAAGTCCCCGACGGAGCTGACCGAAGAGCTCATCGGCTGGGGCGTCCTCGACCCGGAGGCGCGCCGCGCCGTCGAGTCGTTCTGAGAGAACCCGCACCACCGCGACGGGGCCCGGCACCGTGCCGGGCCCCGTCGCGCGTCCAGGCGCCCGGCGGGCCCCGCCCCGCTATCGCTCCGCCCGGGACATCATGAGCGCGGTGCGCGGCTCGTCCGCGAGACGCCGGGCCTCCCCGCCTCGGCGCCCCCGTCGCGGGACGAGGAGGGCGAGGGGGATGACCAGGGCCATGACGGCGGCGCTCATGCCGAACCCCGCGGTGTAGCCGCCGTCCCCGGGGACCGTCACGAGGATGACCGCGCTGATCTGGGGCCCGAGGGAGGCGCCGACCGTCCGGATGAGGGTGTTGATGCCGGTGGCGACGCCCGTCTCGCTCGCGGGGACGGCGGCGACGACGAGGTTCGCGACGGCGGCGTAGGCCAGGCCCAGGCCGATCCCGCGGGCCAGGCCGCCGGCGTAGAGCTGCCACATGGCCTCGTGCTGGGCGGCCACGAACGCGTACCCGAGACCCGTCATCAGCGCGCCGCCGAAAAGGACCATGCGCGACCCGATCCGCCGGTCGAGGAGGCCCGCCGTCATTCCCGCGGCGGTCATGCCGATGCTGGCGGGCAGTTGCAGCATGGCCGCCTGGGTGGCCGTTCCACCGAAACCGTAGCCGGTGCCCTCCGGGAGCTGGACGAGGAGGGGGAACAGAAGCCCGCCCGCCATGAGCGCGTAGCCGGACAGCAGCGACGCGGCGTGCGCCGTCCAGACGCCGCGTGCCCGCATCTGCCGCAGGTCGATGAGAGGTTCGCAGACGCGGCCCTCCACCCACAGCCAGGCGGCGGCCGTCACGAGCGACACGGCGAGCAGGCCGAGGACGCCCGGGGACGTCCAGCCCCACTCGATGCCCTGGGTGAGGGCGGTGAGGGCGGCGGCCAGCCAGGCGGCGAAGAGGAGCGCGCCCCACCAGTCGACGCTGGCGGCCTCCCGGGATTCGGCGCGCGGAACGATCCACCAGGCGAGGACGATCCCGGGCACCAGACCGGCGACCGGCACCCAGAGGAGCCACCTCCAGCCCAGGAAGTCGATGATCGGCCCCGCCAGGCACCAGGAGACGGCGCCGCCGAGCCCCAGCATGGACGACATCAGCCCGACCGCCGAGGCCCTGCGTGCGGCGGGGATGACGTCCCGGATGATCGTGTAGGCCAGCGGGAAGACGCCGCTGCCGACGCCGCCGAGGGTCCGTCCGGCCAGCATGACCGGCACGTCCGGCGCCAGGGCGGCGATGACCATTCCCACGGTGGCGACCGTGAGCACGGTCAGCAGGACGCGCCGCGGCCCGTACAGGTCCCCCAGGCGGCCGACCACCGGCGTGGCGACGGCCGCGGAGAGGGTCATCGCGGTGAGCGCCCACGCGGCGCCGGCGGGCGTCGTGTCCAGGCCCTCCTGGATCTGCGGCAGCGCGGGCGTCACGACGGCCATGGACAGCGAGTAGGCCATCACGCCGAGGAACGCCAGCAGCGGCACCAGCCCCCGCCCGCCCCGCGCCGACACCATGACCTCCCTTAGTTCGCCTGCCTAACAATCTCATACGCCGCCCGGGGGATGCGGCTCACCCGGCGGCGGGAGGCCCCGGCCGGACCCGGCGGGCATGATCGTGTCCATGACGACCGCAACCGCTCCCGAGGACGCCTTCGCCGGCGTAGGCGCCTCCCCCGGGCGCGGCGCCCGCGTCCGCCGCGCCCCCCGCTGGGCTCACCGGGCCGCGCACGCGATCACGCTGCTCGCGCTGCCGTCCGCTCTGTGGCGGCTCGGCCTCGCCATGGGCTTCCACCTCGGCTACACCGACAGCGGCCTCCAGGCGGTGCGCCCGCCCGGGTTCTCGGGGCCCTTCTACCTGATCATGCTCTCCGTGCTCACCGAGGGCGCCGCGCTGCTGGCGCTCGGCCTGGTCCAGCGGTGGGGCGAGGTGATCCCCCGCCGGGTCCCGTTCATCGGCGGCAGGAACATCCCGCCCATAGCGGTCCTGATACCCGCCTGGTTGGGCGTCGCCGTCCTCGCCTTCCTGTGGACGCCGCTACTGGCCTGGTGGGCGATGCCCCATGACGGCATGACGCCGGCCGGCCACACGCTCGTCGGCTTCCTCTACCTTCCCATAGCGGCCTGGGCGCCCCTCCTCGCCGCCCTGGCGGTCTCCTACCGGCGCCGCCGCCGCTGACCCGCCGCCGGGCCTCGGCGTCCCGGTCACGACTCGCCGGTGACGCGGCGGGCGCGGAGGGCCTTCACGCGGTCCGGGGAAAGGGACAGGACGTCCTGGAGGACCTCGTCCGTGTGCTCGCCCAGGGCCGGGGCCGGGACGGGGGGCGGGGACGTCCCGTCGAGGCGCAGCGGGGAGCCCGGGGCCAGATGGGGGCCTATGCCCGGCTGGTCCAGGGCGGCCATGAGGGGTTCGGTGCCCAGGTCCGCGGTCACTTCCGCGAAGTCCCGGTAGCGGGAGCACAGGACGGACGTGTTCTGCAAGGCGTCCTCGACCTGTGCGCAGGTGCGGGACGCGAACCACGGGGCGAGGACGCCGGCGATGGTCTCGCGGTAGGTGTAGCGGTCCGCGGCGCGGCGGAAATCGGCGTCGAGGGCGCGTTCTAGGGCGGCGGTGACCTCGCCGAACCCGGTGGCCTCCACCAGGTCGCGCCAGTGGCGGGGGGTCAGGGTGACGACCATGACGCGGCCGTCGGCGGTGGCGAAGTCGCGGCCGAAGTCGCCGAAGAGGTTGTTGCCGAGCCGGGGGCGGACCCCGCCGAGCTGGGCCTCGGCGAGGTAGCCGAGGTTCCCGGCCGTGGCCAGGGCGACGTCCTGCAGCGCGACGCGGAGGCTCCGGCCCTCGCCCGTGCGCAGGCGGTGCCGTTCGGCGGCGAGCAGGCCGATCGTGAGGTAGAGGCCGCACGCGATGTCCCAGGCGGGAAGTGCGTGGTTGACCGGGCCCGCCTGGCCGGACGGGCCCGTGATGGACGGGAAGCCCATGGCGGCGTTCACCGTGTAGTCGACGGCGTTGCCCCCGTCCCGGCGGCCCTGGAGCTGCACGTGGATGAGGTCGGGACGGGTCTCGCGCAACGCCTCGTAGGTGAGCCCGTCGCGTGGCGGCGCGTTGGTCACGACGGTGCCGCTCTCGGCGACGAGCCCCGCGACCAGTTCGCGGCCCTCCGGGGAGCGCAGGTCGACGGTGACGGACCGCTTGCCCTTGTTGAGCCCGGCCCAGTACAGGCTGCGGCCGGACGGGGCGAGGGGCCAGCGGTCGATGTCGGGGCCGCCGCCGACCTGGTCGACGCGGATCACGTCCGCGCCGAGCTGGGCGAGCGTCATCCCGCCCAGCGGGACGGCGACGAAGCTGGACAGCTCGACCACCCGCATCCCGGCGAGCGGGAGGGTCATCGGGCGACCTCGATGAGGGAGCGGGCGCCGTGCCCGGCCCGCATCCGGTCGAACGCCTCGGCGACGCCGTCCAGTCCGATGCGGTGGGTGACCAGGGTGGACAGGTCGAGCCGTCCCGCCTCGATCTCCTGCACGAGCAGCGGCACGTCCCGGTCGGGATCGGACGATCCGTAGACGGAACTGGTCAGGCGCCGGTTGAAGTGGAACAGCTCCAACGCGTTGAAGGTGGCGGCGTCGTCGCGGGCGCCGACGCCGACGACCGTGCACTGGCCGCCGCGGCGCACCGACTGCCAGGCCGTCCGGATCAGTTCGGCCCTGCCCACGCATTCGAAGGCGTGGTCGGCGCCGCGTCCTTCCGTCAGGGCGCGGACCTGCTTGGCCAGCTTGGGGTCGCCTTCCAGGTAGTGCGTCGCGCCCGCCGCCCTGGCGAGGCCCTCCTTCTCGGTCCCCCGGTCCACGGCGATGATGGTCCCGGCACCGGCGAGGCGCGCGCCCATGACGGTCGACAGCCCGATGCCGCCGAGACCGATGACGAGCACCGACTGCCCCTCACGGACCTGCGCGGTGTTGCGGACGGCGCCGATCCCCGTCAGCACGGCGCATCCGAGCAGCGCCCCCAGGTCGAGCGGGGCGGACGCGGGCAGCGGCACCACCGAGCGTTCCGGGGCGACCAGCTCTTCGGCGAACCCGCCGACGCCCATGCACGCGTAGAGCTCGGCGCCGTCCAGCGTGGCACCGGACGAGGGGCTCACGGCGCCCTCCACGGCGCTGCACAGCCACGGCTCGCCCTGCCCGCAGAACCAGCACTCGCCGCAGGCGGCCGCCCAGTTCAGCACGACGTGGTCGCCGGGCCGCACCTTCGTCACGTCCGCGCCCACCTCGGCGACCGTCCCCGCGGCCTCGTGGCCGAGGACGAGGGGGAACGCCGGCGCGAGCGTGCCGTTGATCATCGACAGATCGGAGTGGCACACCCCGGCCGCCGCCACCCGGACCCGCACGTCCCGGGGGCCGACCGGGGGCAGTTCGATGTCGCGGACCCGCAGCGGAGCGTCCGGCTCGGTGGCGACGACGGCCTTGACCATGGGTGTTCTCCTCGGCTGGGGATCAGAGCTGGATGGTCTTGATCTCGGTGAACTCGTCGAGGCCGAAGCGGCCCATCTCCCGGCCGACGCCGGACTGCTTGTAGCCGCCGAACGGGGCCATCGGGTTGAAGGCGCCGCCGTTGACGTCGATGGAACCCGTCTTCACCTGGCGGGCGAACGCGACGGCCCGGTCCTGGTCGGCCGCCCACACGGCCCCCGCGAGACCGTAGCGGGAGTTGTTCGCGATCTGGAGCGCCTCGTCCTCGTCCCGGAACGGGATGACGGACAGGACCGGCCCGAAGATCTCCTCCTGCGCGACCGTCGCGTCCTGGTCGACATCGGCCAGCACGGTCGCCGAGATGTAGTGGCCGCGGTCGAACCCGTCCGGCGTGGCGGTTCCACCCGTCACGACACGCGCGCCCTCGGAGACGCCGGTGTCGATGAAGCCGCGCACCCGGTCGAGCTGCGCCCCGGACACCATCGGGCCCAGCTTGGTGGACGGGTCGAGCGGGTCCCCCGGGACGAAGCCCTCCGCGAAACCCCGGGCGAGTTCGAGGGCCTGGTCGTAGAGGTCCCGGTGGACGAGCATCCGCGTCCAGGCCGTGCACGTCTGGCCACCGTTGAGGAACGCGTTGGAGACGCCGACCTTCACGGCGGTCTTGACGTCGGCGTCGTCCAGGATGACGTTCGCGGACTTGCCGCCCAGCTCCAGCGCGACCTTCTTGATCGTCCCGGCGGCCAGTTCGGCGACGCGGGAGCCCGCCCGCACCGACCCGGTGAACGACACCATGTCGACCTCGGGGTGGGTGGCGAGGGTCTCGCCGACGACCTGGCCGTATCCGGGGACGAGGTTGACCACGCCGGCGGGCAGCCCGGCCTCGTGGACGGCGTCCAGCAGCTCGTAGGCGACCAGCGGGGCGATCTCACTCGGCTTGATCACGATCGTGCAGCCGGCCGCGAGCGCGGGGGCGAGCTTGCAGGTGATCTGGTGCAGCGGATAGTTCCACGGCGTGATCGCGGCGACGACGCCGGCCGGCTCGCGGACGATCAGGGAGTTGCCGACGCGCTCGTCCGGCACTCCGCCGGCGATCATCTCGGCGTACCCGGCCACCACCGTCCGCGGCAGCCCGGCCTGGATGCGGGTCGCGATGCGCATCGGCGTGCCGACCTCGCTCGCGATCGTCCGCGCGATGGTCTCCTCGCGGCTCGCGAGCGCGTCGTGGAGGCGGCCGAGGAACGCCGAACGCTCCGCGTACGACGTCGCCGACCAGGCGGGCAGCGCGGCCCGGGCGGCCCGGACGGCGCGGTCGACGTCCTCGGCGGTCCCCTCGGGCACGGTGGCGAGGGTCTCCTCGGTCGCGGGGTTCTCGACGGCGATGACCCCGCCGCCCAGCGGGCTGGTCCACGCTCCGTCGATGTAGAGGGCGTCTCGGTCGCGCACAGCGGCTCCTCGCGGTGGATGTCGGCGGATTCTATAGAATATGCACCGCCCGTCCGGCGATGTCGCGCGCCCCCGCCCCGCACCGCGGGGCCGCGCGGTCACCCGACGATATGCTCACGTCGTTCCGGCAAGGAGAGCGGGGGAGACCATGCCCGTCGGCCAGGCGCCGCGCGCCGGGCGCCGTCCCGTGCCGGCCGTCAGGCACCAGCTCAGCGAGATGGTCGCCTCCCACGTCCGCGAGGCCATCATGATCGGCGAGCTGCGCGCCCCGGACTACGTCCGGACCGAGCATCTGGCCGCCGAGCTGGGCATCAGCGCGACCCCCGTGCGCGAGGCGCTGATGATCCTGCACAGCGAGGGCGCCGTCCGCTGGGAGCCGCGCCGCGGCTTCCGGGTGCTGCCCATCACCGCGCAGGACGTCACCGACCTGTTCGCCGTGCAGGCGTACATCGCCGGTGAACTCGCCGCCCGCGCCGCCGTCGCCCTGGACGGCGCCGAGATCGAGCGCCTCCAGCGGGTCCAGGTCCGCCTGGAGGCCGCGGCCCGCGAACGCGACGCCGAGCAGGTCGACCGTCTCAACCACGAGATCCACCGGACGATCAACCGCTCGCCGGGGTCGTCCCGCATGGCGTCACTGCTCAACCTGACCGTCCACTACGTCCCGCTGGGCTTCTTCGGCACCATCGAGGGGTGGGCGGAGGCTTCGGCGCACGACCACTCCGCCGTCTTCGACGCCCTCCGCGCCCGTGACGCCGGCGCCGCCCGCGAGGCCATGGCCGAACACATCAGGCACATCGGCCGTCTCCTGATCGACCACCTGCAGTCGCACGGGGTCCTCAGCGAACCGGCCTCCGGCGACCGCCCCGTCCACGGTCCCTGACCGCACCGCCGGCACCACCGGGACGGGCGGCACCACCGGCCACGACGCGAGCCGGCACGCCCGCACGCGAGCGCGGCGGCGCGGCGGCGCGGCCGGGAGCGGGCGGGAGCGGGCGGGATCGCGCCGGCGGGGCCGGCTCGGGGGGTTGCGGCCGTCGCCGGCGCGATCGCCCAGGGCGCCGGAGGCCGGGGCCGCCGCCCTGTGGTGAGATCGGCGGGACGGTCGCCCCGGCCTCCGGCGGGGCCGGTCCCGGGGAGGTGGGACGGCCCGAGGAGCGGCTAGCTGGCTTCGGGCACGGGCAGCGTCGGCTGGCCGACGATGCCGAGGGTGTCTTCGACGAGGGTGACGAAGACGTCGGCGTCGTGCAGGAGTTCCTCGGCCTCACGCGGAGTGACCGCGCGCGGCAGGCCCGCCTCCGCCGCGGCGCGCTTGTCGGCGCCGGCGGCGAAGAAGGCGGCCCACTCGCGCAGTGCGGGCTCGGCCTCGGGCAGCAGCACCCAGACGCTGCGGGGACGCCCGCGGCGGTGGGTCTCCAGCGGTTCCTTGGACGCCAGCACCGCGGCGGCGGCGCGCAGCGCGGCCAGGTGGGCGCAGACGTAGCGGACGGCGGGCGAGGTGGCCTCGGCGGCCTCCGCGAGGCCCATGCGGGCGGCATGCAGCTGGCCGACCGCCGTGTGCGCCGGGCGCGGCGCGGGCAGCGGACGGTGCCGCGGGCTCGGTGGCGGGACGGACTGGGCGGCGGAGTGGACTCCGCGTGCGGTCATCGGTCCGGACATTTCTGCCTCCTTCCGGGGCTCGGGCCGGCCGGGCGGAGAGCTTCCCCTCACTCCGCCCGGCCGTCCGTCCCGCCGAAACACCGCGAACGGCGGGGACGTCGCCCTGGCGCGGGCCGCGAGTCCCGCACCACGTCGAACATAAGTTCGACGCATGACCAGTAAACCGCCCTGACGACGATTCGTCAACGTGTTCGAACGGGTGTCGCATCCCGCAGGTCAGCGGGCATGACGGCAGGAGAACAACGGGGTACGACGGTTCCGCGGCGGGACCTCAGCGAGGCCGCCTGACGTGCACGGGGACGTTGGTTCCGAGCAGGTCCGGGAAGTACTCGGCGATGTGCATCGGCATCCGGACGCAGCCGTGCGAGGCGGGGTCCCTGGGCACGCTCAGGGCGCCGTGGAAGGCGATGCCGCCGTTGAAGTAGACCGGGTTGTAGAGCCGTCCCAGGGGCGAGGTCTCCCAGCCGGAGAAGCGGCGTCCCGTCCGGAAGTCGCCCGTGCCGGTCGTGGCGTACCGGCACCCGCGGTCCTCGGTGCAGAAGAGCTCGCCCGAGCCCGACGAGACGTGCGTGATGAGGCGCGGCGTGCCGTCCTTGTAGACGACGAGGTACTGGCGCTTCAGATCCACGTCGACGCGGTCCTTCTCGCGCTTCTTGGCCACCGGGCGAGGTTCCTCGGGGTCGGCCAGGGCCTCCCGGAACGACTTGCCGAGCGTGCCCTTCTGCTTCATGCGGTTGACCGCCTGGAACGCCCAGACGGCCATCTGGGTGGACGGCCCGTACTTCCCGTCGATCTTGCCCGGGTCGTAGCGCAGCTGCTTGAGGCGGCGCTGAAGCTCCTCGACATCGGAGCCCTTCGCGCCCGGCTTCAACTCGCGGTGCGTGGGGGTCGGCGTGGGCGTCGGCGTGGCCGGCTTCGCGGCCGGTGAGGTCTTCGGCGGCGGCGGGGCCGCTTCGTCCGTCCCGCTGCAGCTCGCCAGGAGGACGGCCGCAATCGGCAGAACCGCGCTCTTCCGCATGCCCATCGGTCTTCCGCGCATGCGCTGAGCTTAAAGTGCTTCCCATGCACCCGAATGCCGAACGCGTCGCGAAGGCCCTGCTCGACCAGGGCGCGACGGGAGCCGTCGTCGAGCTGCCCGACTCCGCGCGGACGGCGCAGGCCGCCGCGGAGCAGCTGGGCTGCGAGGTGGGGGCCATCGCCAACAGCCTGCTGTTCGACGCCGACGGGGCGCCGCTGCTGGTGCTGACGAGCGGCGCGCACCGCGTCGACACGGCGAAGGTCGCGTCGCTGGTGGGGGCGGCGAAGGTGAAGAGGGCGTCGCCGGAGTTCGTCCGGGAGGCGACGGGGCAGCCGATCGGCGGCGTCGCGCCGCTGGGCCACCCCGCGCCGGTCCGGACGCTCGTGGACGTCTGGCTGGACAAGTACGAGCGGGTCTGGGCGGCCGGCGGGCACCCGCACACCGTCTTCCCCACGTCGTATGAGGAACTGCTGAGGATCACCGGGGGCACCCCGGCGGAAGTGGAGTGACGCGAGAATGAGTGACATGGAGCTCTGGCACAACCCGCGCTGCTCGAAGAGCCGGGCCGCGAAGGCGGCACTGGACGAGGCGGGCGTGGAGTACACCGAGCGCCGTTACCTGGACGAGCCGCCCACGGCGGACGAGTTCGACGCGGTGCTCACCCGGATCGGCGCCGAGCCGTGGGACGTGGCACGCCTGAACGAGCCGGTCGCCAAGGAACTCGGGCTGAAGGACCTCGAACGCGACCGGGCCCGGTGGATCGAGATCATGGTGGCGAACCCCGTGCTGATCCAGCGTCCGATCGTCCTGACCGGCGGGGCCGCCGTCGTGGCCCGTGACGACGCATCGGTGCGCAGGGCTCTCGACGGCCGGTGACACGGACGGCCGGAAAGGCCGCCGGCCGCGTCACCTGGGGCGCCGGCGATCGGCTCTGCGCTGCACCGCGGACCATCCCCCGGGTCTAGTCTCAGTCGCGTGAGGGACCCGAAGCTGCGCGAGATCGACGAACGCGCCTTTCTGCGCAGGCTCAACCCCATGCTGGACGTGTACGCGGCCGCGATGGAACCGCCGAACGAGCAGATTCCCGGCCGCCACACCATCATGGAGCGGCACGCGTCGCATCCCGGTTTCCGGGCGTTCGTGGTGGAGCGGCGTGGCGCGCTGCCCGTGCTGGCGGGCCCCGTCCAGGGGTTCGCGTACGGGTTCCACGGGACGCGCGGCCAGTGGTGGCATGACGTCGTCTTCCAGGCGCTCAGCGATCTGGAGGGGCCCGGACACGCCGAGCGGTGGCTGGACGACACGTTCGAGGTGGCGGAGCTTCACGTCCACCCGGACTCCCAGGGCAGGGGCCTGGGACGGGGCCTGCTCAACGCGCTGTGCGAGGGCAGGCCGGAGCGGACCGTCGTGCTGTCGACGCTGGACAGGCGGCCGGACACGCCGGCCCGCTCCCTCTACCGCTCGGTCGGCATGGTCGATCTGCTGACCGGCTTCGAGTTCCCCGGCGGCGGGCCCCGCTACGCGGTCATGGGCGGGGCGCTGCCCTTGACGCCGTACGCGCCGGCGTCCAGCAGCCCGTAGACCTCGCGCGTCGCCGTGGACTTGTTGAAGGTGATGAAGTGGATGCCGGGGGCGTCCTGGTCGAGCAGTTCGCGGCACAGCTCGGCGGCGTGTTCGACGCCGAGGCGGCGCACCGCCTCCGGGTCGTCGGCGACGGCCTCGAAGCGGGCCCTGACCTCGGGCGGGAACGGCGCGCCCGACAGCTGCTCGGACCGCTCGATCGTGCTCATCTGGGTGACCGGCATGATGCCGGGCAGGATCGGCACGTCGCAGCCGGCGGCGTCGACGCGGTCGCGGAGGCGGAAGTAGTCCTCGGCGCGGAAGAACATCTGCGTGATCGCGTAGTCGGCGCCGGCGCGGCACTTCTCGACGAAGTGGCGGACGTCGCTGTCGACGTCGGGTGAGCGCGGGTGCTTGTAGGGGAACGCGGCCACGCCGACGCAGAAGTCGCCGTAGGAGCGGATCATCCGGACGAGGTCGGAGGCGTACGCGACGCCGTCGGGGTGCTTGACCCACTCCCCCATCGGGTCGCCGGGCGGGTCGCCGCGCACGGCGAGGATGTTGCGGACGCCGACGGAGGCGAACCGCCCGATCAGGTTCCGCAGCTCGGCCTGGGAGTGGTTGACGGCGGTGAAGTGGGCGACGGGGGTGAGCGTGGTGTCGGTGGCGATCCGCTCGACGATGTCGACGGTCTTGTCGCGGGTGCCGCCGCCGGCGCCGTAGGTCACGGACACGAAGGTCGGGTGGAGGGACTCCAGTTCCCGGATGGCACGCCAGAGGTTCAGGGCGCCCTTGTCGGTCTTGGGCGGGAAGAACTCGAACGAGAAGGACCTGCCGCCGGAGGCCAGGAGCTCCCGGACGGTGGGGGGACGATTCGGCCGCAGACGTCGCATTCCCCAAGCCTACAGAAGCCCGGCGCACCCGCCGATCGGAGTGATGCTCGGCACACCGCACGGCCATAATGGGCGCATTTCTGAAGATCTAACGACATCTCACGTTTCCGATGGACGGTTGAATCCACCCACGTGGATACGATCACGGCATGTCGACCAGCCGCATCCGCAAGGAGGTCGACGAGGCGCTCCTGGCCTTCGTCGACCGGCAGCGCCCGGCCCTGCTGACCATCAGTGACGATCTCACGCCCATGGTGTCCGCCCTGGACGCCCTGCTGGGCGGTGGCAAGCGGCTGCGTCCCGCGTTCTGCTACTGGGGGTGGCGCGCCGCGGGCGGCGAGGACGGCCCCGGCATCGTGGCCGCGGCCGCGTCCCTGGAGCTGCTGCAGGCGAGCGCGCTGATCCACGACGACGTCATGGACTCCAGCGACACCCGGCGCGGCCAGCCGTCCGTCCACCGCAGGTTCGAGGCGCTGCACCGCGCGCAGGCGTGGCCGGGCGACGCGGAGGCGTTCGGCGGCGGCGCCGCGATCCTGCTCGGCGACCTGTGCCTGGCCTGGTCGGGCGAGATGTTCGAGACGTGCGGGCTGGACGGCGACCGCAGGCGGCGCGGCCGGGCGGTGTACGACCTGATGCGCACCGAGGTCATGTGCGGGCAGTACCTCGACATGCTGGAGGGCACGCGCGGCGAGGCGACGGTCGCCACGGCGCTGCGGGTGGTGGAGTACAAGAGCGCCAAGTACACGATCGAGCGCCCCCTGCATCTCGGCGCGGCGCTCGCCGGGGCCCGCCCGGACGTGACCGCCGCACTCACCGGCTACGGCCTGCCGCTCGGCATCGCGTTCCAGCTCCGCGACGACGTCCTCGGCGTGTTCGGGGACCCGGCCGAGACCGGCAAGCCCGCGGGCGACGACCTGCGCGAGGGCAAGCGGACGGTGCTGGTCGCCCTGACCCTGGAACGCGCGTCCGCGGCGCAGGCCGCGGCGGTGCGGCGGCGCCTGGGCGACCCGGAACTGGACCGCGCCGGCGTGGACGAGCTGCGCGCGATCATCGAGGAGGCCGGCGGGCTCGCCGCCTGCGAGGAGATGATCGAGCGCTACCTGGCCGAGGCGGAGGAGGCGCTGCGCTCCGCGCCCGTCGACGGGGAGTCCCACGCGGCACTCTCGGAACTCGCGGTGGCGGCCACCGCACGCAGCACCTGAGCCCTCAAGTGACACGATCCGGTCAAATTTCCCCGGTGGACTAGAACTTTCCCACCGATTGGTGGCAGAAATGTCGCCATGTGTGCCGACACCCCGGGCGACCGCGTCCCGCGCTTCGACCCTGCGCCGCGACGTGGACCGAGCCGTCCACGCCGGTTCGGCGAGCGCGTGCAGGACGAGGGGCGCGTGCGGAACGAGGAGGAGCACTGATGCGGGTGGGGAAATGGCTGCCGGCCGCGGGCGTGCTCGCGTCCGTCCTGGCGCTGGCGGCGGTGTCGGCCCCCGATGACGCGCGCGCGGACACCGGACGGTGCGGCGACCCGGCGCAGCGGCCGTGGTGCGACACCTCGCTGACACCGGACCGGCGGACGGACCTGCTGCTGCCGGAGATGACCGCCGACGAGAAGATCGCGATGCTCGCGGCGGACGACATCTTCGGCGGCCCGCTCGGCGGGTACTTCGAGACCGCGCACGCCGACACCAACAACGGGATCGAGCGGCTCGGCATCCCCCCGGTCTACATGGCCGACGGGCCCGCGGGCGTCCGGCAGGGCAAGGCGACGGCGCTGCCCGCGCCGATCGCGCTCGCGGCGGGATTCAGCGCGGAGACCGCGAAGCTGTACGGCCGGACGGTGGCGTGGGAGGCCAGGCACCGCGGCAACGACGTCGTCTTCGGCCCGACCGTGGACGTCCTGCGCACCCCCCGCAACGGCCGGACGTTCGAGGGCTTCGGTGAGGACCCGTACCTGTCGGCGACCCTCGGGGTGCCCTGGATCAAGGGCGCGCAGGCCGAGGGCGTGATGACGTCGGTCAAGCACCTGGCCGTCTACACGCAGGAGACCGACCGGCTGTCGCTGAACATGAAGGTGGACCCGCGCACCCTGCGGGAGATCTACCTGCCGCCGTTCGAGGCCGCCGTGAAGCAGGGCGGCGCGGCGACCGTCATGTGCGGGTTCGGCCTGCTGAACGACCGGTGGGCCTGCCAGGACGACACCGTCCTCAACAAGATCCTGCGGTCGGAGTGGGGCTTCAAGGGGTACGTGGCCTCCGACCACTTCGCCCCCAAGGACGCCGCCGACGCGGCCAACGGCGGGCTCGACATGGAACTGCCGGTCGGCCTGAGGTACAACGCTTTCATGCTGAAGACGGCCGCCGGGCAGGGGAAGGTCACGCAGGCGACCATCGACGGGCACGTCCGCAACGTCCTGCGGACGATGTTCGAGTTCGGGGTGTTCGACCGGCAGGCGTACCCGAACGACCTCACCCGCATCGACCGGACGGCGAGCGAGACCGCGGCCGGGAAGGTCGAGGAGGCCGGGATCACGCTGCTGAAGAACGACGGGATCCTGCCGCTGAAGGCCCCGGAGTCGATCGCGCTGATCGGCCGGGCCGCGCAGCAGAGCCCGAGCGGGCACGGTTCTGCGCAGGTCGTCCCGTTCACCACGGTCAGCGCGCAGGACGGCATCGCGCGCCGCGCGGGGTCCGGAACACAGATCACGTTCAACAACGGCGACGACCGCGGTGCGGCGGCGAACGCCGCGCGTGCGGCGGACGTGGCGATCGTGTTCGCCACCGACGGCCAGGGCGAGTTCTTCGACAAGTCGTGCCTGACGCTGGAGTGCGGCGAGCCGCTCAGGGGCGACCAGGACGGGCTGATCTCCGAGGTCGCCAAGGCCAACCCGAACACCATCGTCGTGCTCAACACCGGCGGTCCGGTGCTGACACCGTGGGCCGGGCAGGTGAAGGGCATCGTCGAGGCCTGGTATCCCGGTCAGGAGGCAGGGAACGCCTTGGCCCGCGTCCTGTACGGCGACGTGGACCCGGGCGGGCGGCTTCCGGTGACGTTCCCCGTCAACGAGAACGACGCGCCGGCGTCCGCGAACCCCGCGCAGTATCCCGGCGTCGACGAGACCATCGCGCTCTCCGAGGGCGTCATGGTCGGCTACCGGCACTACGACGCGAGGGGCATCACACCGCGGTTCCCGTTCGGGCACGGGCTGTCCTACACCACGTTCGGCTACAGCGGCCTGGAGGCCGGCACAGAGTCGGTGCAGGTGACGGTGACGAACACCGGCCGGCGCGCCGGCATCGCCGTCCCGCAGCTGTACATCGGCATGCCGTCGCCGGGCGTGGACGTCCCGCAGCCGCCCAAGCAGCTCAAGGGCTACACGAAGGTCGCACTGGCCCCCGGTGAGAGCACGAGGGTGACGTTCCCGCTGTCCCCGCGTTCGTTCGCCTACTGGAACGAAGGCGCGAAGGCGTGGAAGGTCGCAGACGGCTGCTACAGGGTCATGGTCGGCTCCTCGTCGCGGGAGATCGCCCAGACGGGGACGCTCGGAGGGTGCCGGTAAAGGGAAAGATCGAGGTTCCTCTGCCGTACGCCCCGGTTACACGGTACAAATGAGGAAATCTTCGTCCGTCCCCGCCGAGTCGGAGCCTCTTTTGCCGCACGACACCTCCCGCGGGAGGACGAACCCCCATCCCGCGCGGCCCGCCGCCCGGCCCGCGCGGGCCGGGCAGGGTCACTCCGGCCACCCGGCCAAGACGCGGCCCGCCCGTGCGGTGGACGGGCCGCGGCGCGGCGGCGCGGCCCGTCCGCCGCACGGACCGGACCGGCGACACGAGACGCCGCTCGGCCCCGACGATCCGCGCGGCCTCGGCGGCTACACGCTGCTCGGGCGGCTCGGCGAGGGCGGGCAGGGCGTCGTCTACCTCGGGCGGGACGGCGACGGCGAGCTCGTCACCGTCAAGCTGCTGCGGGGCGGAACGGCGGCCGGGGACCGGGCGCGCAGCCGCTTCGTCAAGGAGGCGGACGCGGCCCTGCAGGTGTCCGGGCGGCACACCGCGCGCGTCCTGGACGCGGACATGACCGGCGACCGGCCCTACATCGTCAGCGAGTTCGTCGAGGGGCCGCCGCTCCAGCACATCGTCGAGGACCGCGGTCCGCTGCCCGCGCCGCAGCTGCGCAAGGTCGCGCTCCGGACGGCGGCGGCGCTGGCCGCGATCCACCGCGCCGGGATCGTGCACCGCGACTTCAAGCCCGGCAACGTGCTGCTCGGCCCGGACGGCGCGAAGGTCATCGACTTCGGCATCGCCCGCACCGCCGACGCCGCGCTCGACACGCCGCTGACGACGGGGCCGGTCGGCACGCCCGCGTACATGGCGCCGGAGCAGATCGAGGACGAGCCGGTCGGGCCGCCCGCGGACGTGTTCGCCTGGGGCGCCGCGATGGTGTTCGCCGCGACGGGGCGCCCGCCGTTCGGCACCGGGCCGAGCGCGGCCGTCATGCGGCGCGTCACGTCCCGCAGGCCCGACCTCGGCGACATGGCGGGCCCGCTGCGCGACCTCGCGGCCCGCTGCCTGGACAAGAACCCCGCCGCCCGGCCGACCGCGCCGCAGATCGTCCGCGCGCTACGCGAAGGGCAGGGACCGATGACGAAACCGCGGCCGACCAGGATCCCGCGCTACCGGTGGCGGATGATGGTCGCGCTCGCCGCCGTGGTCGTCGCCGGGTTCGCCCTGGGCATGCTGTTCTAGCCTTGTTCCAGCCGTATTCCAGCCGTGGTCCGGATCCGCGCGGCCCGGCGTCACCAGTGCGGGGGGCGGTCCTCCAGGAGGCGCGAGTCGTCGTCGCCGCCGCGCCATTCGCCCCATCCGACGTCGGTGTCGTCGGAGGTCTGGTCGGGCAGGATCTCCAGCTCGTCGCCGAGATTCACCGGCCGGTCGTCGTCGGGTCCCACGCTCATGATCCCATTGTCCGCGATCGGGCCCCGGCCCGCACCGTGATACGGGTCAAATCCCCACACGGAGGTCAGCCGGCGAGCCGGCGGGCGAACTCCGCCGCGGCGGCGCCCGGATCGCCGGCCTCGGTGATCGCCCGTACCACCACGACCCGGCCCGCGCCCGCGGCCGTCACCGCACCGAGGTTGCCGAGGTCGATCCCGCCGATCGCGAACCAGGGGCGGGCGACGCGCTGCGCCGCGACGTATTCGAGCAGCTTGGGGCCGGGCGCGGGACGGCCCGGTTTGGTCGGGGTCGGCCACACCGGGCCGGCGCAGAAGTAGTCGACGCCCGGCTCGGCGGCGGCCGCGGACGCCTGCTCGCCCGAGTGCGTGGACCGGCCGATCAGCATGTCGCCGCCGACGATCTCCCGGGCGGCGGCCACCGGCAGGTCGTCCTGGCCGAGATGCAGCACGTCGGCGCGGACGGCGTGCGCGACGTCGGCCCGGTCGTTGACCGCGAGCAGTGCCCCGTGCCGGTCGCAGGCCGCCCGGAAGGTCTCCAGGTACTCCATCTCCTGCCGGGCCTCCAGGCCCTTCTGGCGGAGCTGGACGAGGTCGACGCCGCCCGCGAGCACGGCGTCCAGGAAGGCGGGCAGGTCCCCCTGGCGCTCTCTCGCGTCCGTGCAGAGGTAGAGGCGGGACCGGCTGAGCCGGGCGCGCAGCGCGACGGCGCGTTCGGAGGGGAGATGCCTGGACACGGCCGGAGTCCGTCCTTCCACAGGAGAGATCGCGGGGTCGCGCGGCGGTCACGTCCCGCCGCGCACGACCCCGCGATCGTGTCACGTGCCTTGTCTTCCGCCGGATCCCGGGGGCGGCCCTCGGCCGGACGGCGCGGGCGCCCTAGAAGGCCAGCGCCTGGGCGCGGCGGCGGACCTCGGTCCCCCGGTTCTCCGTGAGCGCGTCCACGGGCGTCCCCGGCAGAGTGTCGTCGGCGGTGAACAGCCAGCGGATCGTCTCCACGTCGTCGTAGCCCGCGTCCGACAGGAGCGTCAGCGTGCCCGGCAGCCCCTTGATGACCTGACCGTCCTTGATGAAGGCGGCGGGCACCATGGGGGTTCCTTCCCGGCGCACCGCCAGGAGCCTGCGCTCGCTGATGAGCTGCTTGATCCGGTTGGGCTTGATCCCGAGTCGTTCGGCGGCCTCCCGCAGGGAGAGCCATTCGCCCGCGAGGGCGTCGGTCCGGGGGTCGAGTGCGCTGTCAACGGTTGCGTGCATCTGCGTCACGCCCCCTTGCTACCACTCCTTCGGAACCCTCAAACCCCCTGCACAGCCGTAACGTCCCGGCGTTGATCGCCTTCAGCGAACGGCCTGCCGGAGGGGCACGCCGGGGTCGGCGATCGCGCCGGGGTCCACGGGCGTCCCGGCGGCGATGACGCGCCGCGCCTGCACCAGGTCGCGCGGCCGGTCGACGGTGAGGACCGCGTCGAGGCGGTCGCCGGTCAGCCACGCCACCGCCCATTTGCGGCCGGCCGGGTCGCCGCGGTGGACGATCCGCTCGGACGCGGCGTGACTGCCCGTGTACTGCACCATGCGGCCGAACTGCTCGGACCAGAAGTACGGGGCGGCGTCGTACACGGCGTCCTCGCCGAGGAGCGTCGCGGCGGCCACCTCGGGGGCGTTGAGGGCGGTGTCCCAGTGCTCGACGAGGAGCCGCCGCCCGTACCGCCGCGACCACCACGCGGCGCAGTCGCCGACGGCCACGACGTCCGGGCGCAGCGAGCCGGGCTCCTCCTCGCCCTGGTAGGCGCGGAACGAGCCGTCGGTCACCACGCCGCGCTCCAGCAGCAGCCCCGAGTCCTCCAGCCAGGACAGGGCGGGCCGGACGCCGATGCCGGCGACGACCTCGTCCGCCTCGATCCGGGTGCCGTCGGCCAGCAGGAGACCGCCGTCCTGCACGGCCGCGACCTTGACGCCGGTGCGCAGCTCGACGCCCGCCTCGGCGTACCACGGGACGGTGAGCGCGCCCACCTCGGGACCGATCGCGCCCTCGAGCGGGGTGTCGGCGGCCTCGACGACGGTCACGGCGCAGCCCTTCCCGGCTGCGGTGGTGGCGACCTCGGCGCCGATCCAGCCCGCCCCCACGATGACGATCCGCGCGCCCCCGGTGAGCCGGGACCGCAGCTCGCGGGCCTCGTCGACGGTGCGCAGGACGTGCTGGCGCCCGTCCCCCGGCAGCGTGACCGGGACGGCGCCGGTCGCGATGACCAGCCCGTCGAACGGAAGATCGCCCACCGTGGACGCGACGATGCCGCCGCGTCCCGGTTCGTCCAGGCGCAGGCCGGTGGCGCGCTCGCCGAGCAGCAGGTCGCAGCGCATGGCGTCCCAGTCGACGTCGACCGTCGTGTCGTCGGAGTCGCCCGCGAGGACGGCCTTGGACAGCGGCGGCCGGTCGTAGGGCCGGTGCCGTTCCGCCGAGACGAGGGTCAGCGCGCCCTCGTACCCCTTGTTCCTCAGGACCTCCACGGCGCGCACGCCGGCCAGCCCTCCGCCCACGACGATGACCCTGTCCATAAGGTCACCCTAACGGGGCGCGATCGAGGCTCGGACGATCGTCCAGACAGCTGCGCACGCTACCGAGGTCGTAGAGTGGAACCGGATAAAACAGCAGAAGCGCGGGAGTCCGGTGCGACCGGGCTGAGAGGGCGGCTGGAACGGGCCGCCGACCGCCACGACCTGATCCGGATCATGCCGGCGAAGGGAGCGCGCATGGAGATCGTGATCATAGGCGCCGGGGTCATCGGCCTGGCCACCGCCTGGCGGGCCGCGGCGGCCGGCGCCCGCGTCACCCTGGTCGATCCGGAGCCCGCGAGCGGCGCGTCATCGGTGGCGGCGGGCATGCTGACACCCGTCAGCGAGGTGACCTACGGCGAGGAGCCGCTGCTGCGGCTCGGCCTCGCCTCCCGCGACCGGTACGGCGCGTTCGCCGCCGAACTGGAGGAGCTGACCGGCCTGGAGACCGGCTACCGCACCGACGGGATCCTCCAGGTCGCGTTCGACTCCGACGACCTGACGTACCTGGACGAGCTGCGCCGCTTCCAGGAGAGCCTCGGCATCCCCGCCGAGGCGCTGACCGGGCGGGAGTGCCGGAGGCTGGAGCCCATGCTCGCCCCCGGCGTCCGCGGCGGCCTGCACGCCCCCGAGGACGGCTCGATCGACCCGCGCAGACTGACCACGGCCCTGCTGGCCGCGGCCGGGAAGACGGGCGTCCGGCTCGTCCGGCGCCGGGCCGCCGGCATCGCCGTGGCGAACGACGCGGCCGCCGGGGCACGGCTGGACGACGGGACGGTGATCCCCGCCGACCGGGTGCTGCTGGCCGCCGGCCCGTGGTCGGGCGACCTCGACGGCCTGCCTCCCGGGACCGTTCCACCCGTCCGCCCGGTGAAGGGCCAGGTGATCCGCCTCCGCACCCGGACGCCGTTCCTCGGCCGCGCCACGCGGGGGCTGGTGAAGGGCTCCTCGGTCTACCTGGTGCCGCGCGCGGACGGCGAGATCGTCCTCGGCGCCACGCAGGAGGAACTCGGCTTCGACACGCGCGTCACCGCCGGCGGACTCTGGGAGCTGCTGCGGGACGCCCGCGAGCTGGTACCCGGCATCACCGAACTGGAGTTCGCCGAGGTCTCGGCCGGACTGCGTCCCGGCTCCCCCGACAACGCGCCAGTGATGGGCCCGTCCGCGCTCCCCGGCCTCGTCGTCGGCACCGGGCATTTCCGCAACGGCATCCTGCTGACCCCGGTGAGCGCCGACATCCTGTCGGCGATGCTCCTGGACGAGCCCGTCCCCGGCGTCGCCGCGCCGTTCTCCCCCGGCCGCTTCTCCGCCGAGGTGCGCTGATGGCCGAGGTGCGCTGATGAAGGTGTTCGTCAACGGCGAGCCGCGCGAGCTGCCCGAGGGCGCCAGCGTGGCCGAGGTGGTCGCGTCCGTCACCGCCGCCGGGACCGGCGTGGCCGCCGCGCTGAACGACGAGGTCGTCCGGCGTTCCGCGTGGGAGTCGACGGCCCTGCGCGACGGCGACAGGCTCGAAGTGCTCACGGCGGTCCAAGGAGGCTGAAGGTGGACGACGACAGGCTGGTCATCGCGGGCGAGGAGCTCGGCTCGCGGCTGATCATGGGGACCGGGGGCGCGCCCAGCATGCGGGTGCTGCGGGAGGCGCTCACCGCGTCCGGGACGGAGCTGACCACGGTCGCGATGCGGCGGGTGGACCCGTCCGCGCGCGGCTCGGTGCTGGACGTCCTGGCCGAGTGCGGGATCCGGGTGCTGCCGAACACGGCCGGCTGCTTCACTGCGGGCGAGGCGGTCCTCACCGCCAAGCTCGCCCGGGAGGCCCTCGGCACGAACTGGGTCAAGCTGGAGGTCATCGCCGACGAGCACACGCTGCTGCCCGACCCGATCGAGCTGGTCGACGCCGCGGAGCAGCTCGTCGACGACGGGTTCGCCGTGCTGCCGTACACCAATGACGACCCCGTCCTCGCGCGGCGCCTGGAGCAGGCCGGGTGCGCCGCCGTGATGCCGCTCGGCTCCCCGATCGGGTCGGGGCTCGGCATCCGCAACCCGCACAACATCGAGCTGATCGTCGAGCGGGCGGGCGTCCCGGTCATCCTGGACGCGGGCCTGGGCACCGCGTCCGACGCGGCCCTGGCCATGGAGCTGGGCTGCGACGCGGTCCTGCTCGCGACCGCCGTCACCCGCGCGCAGTCCCCCGCGCGGATGGCCGCCGCGATGCGGCACGCGGTCGAGGCCGGGCGGCTCGCGCGGCTGGCCGGGCGGATCCCCAAGCGCCGCTACGCCCAGGCGTCGTCGCCGTTCGAAGGCCTCGCCACGTCGTAGCAACGCTAAAGACTCGCTTATAGAAATATTCGCTAGACCTGAAATGTCGGCTTGGTGAGACTGGGGCGGTGCACCAGGCCGCGCCGCAACCCGGCACGTTCCTTCGGTGTTCGTGGAAACGTCCCATACCTAAGGTGCGTCACTATGCAGCAGGACAGCCCGCAGACGGCCGCGCCGGGCATCGACAAAATCGCGGTGGCCGCCGCCACGGTCACGGTGGTGCTCTGGGCCTCCGCGTTCGTCTCCATCCGCAGCGCCGGCGCCGAGTACAGCCCCGGCGCCCTCGCCCTGGGCCGCCTCCTCTCCGGGACGGTCGTGCTGGGCGCGCTGTGGCTCGTCCGGCGCGAAGGACTTCCGCCCAGGGGCGCCTGGCCGGGCATCATCGCCGCGGGCATCCTGTGGTTCGGCGCCTACATGGTCGCCCTGAACTGGGGCGAGCAACTGGTGGACGCGGGCACCGCGGCCCTGATCGTCAACATCGGGCCCATCCTCATCGCGCTCCTCGGCGGCTGGCTGCTGAAGGAGGGGCTGCCGCCCCGGCTGATGGCCGGCCTGGTGGTGTCGTTCGCCGGCGCCGCCGTCGTCGGGCTGTCGATGTCCGGCGAGGGAGGCTCATCCGTCCTGGGCGTCCTGCTGTGCATGGTCGCCGCGGTCACCTACGCGGCGGGCGTCGTCAGCCAGAAGCCCGCCCTCCGGCACGCCTCGGCCCTGCAGTTCACCACGTTCGCCTGCGCGATCGGCGCCCTCGCCTGCCTGCCGTTCTCCTGGCAGCTCGTCTCCGAGGCCGCGGACGCCCCGGCCGGCGCCACCCTCAACATGGTCTACCTGGGCATCTTCCCCACCGCCATCGCGTTCACCACCTGGGGATACGCGCTGGCCCGCACGTCCGCCGGGAAGATGGGCGCCACCACCTACGCCGTCCCGGCCATCGTCGTGCTGATGTCGTGGCTGTTCCTCGGCGAGGTCCCCGGCCTGATCACCCTCGGCGGCGGCCTGCTGTGCCTCGCCGGCGTGGCCGTCTCCCGCAGCCGCCGCCGCGTCCCGCCGGAACCGGCCGCGCCGCAGGAGCCGCGCTCCGTGCTCATCGAGGCTCATACTCGGGACTGATGGGATCCACGGGGATTCGCCCGTAAACTCGCACCGATGGACACGACGGTTGCTGATCCACTCGTCGGGCAGGTGCTCGACGGGCGCTACCGCATTGAGTCCCGCATCGCGCGCGGCGGCATGGCCACGGTCTACGTCGCGCGCGACATCAGGCTCGACCGCATCGTCGCGATCAAGGTGATGCACGCCGGACTCGCCTCCGACGAGGACTTCGTCGCCCGCTTCATCGGTGAGGCCAAGGCCGCGGCGGCTCTGTCCCACCCGAACGTCGTCGCCGTCTACGACCAGCGCACCGACGGCGAGCACGTCTTCCTGGTGATGGAGTACGTCGCGGGGCAGACGCTGCGCGACGCGCTGACCTCGCTCGGCCGGCTCGGCCCCCGGGCGGCGCTGGAGATCATGCAACCGGTGCTCGCCGCCCTCGGCGCGGCCCACCGGGCCGGTCTCGTGCACCGCGACGTCAAACCCGAGAACGTGCTGATCACCGAGGACGGCCAGGTCAAGGTCGCCGACTTCGGCCTCGCGCGGGCCGAGACCGCGAGCAAGATGACCAAGACCGGGATGATCATCGGGACGGTCGGCTACCTGGCGCCCGAGCAGGTCACGGCCGGCAGCGCCGACGTCCGCTCCGACGTGTACGCCGCCGGGATCATGCTGTTCGAGCTGATCACCGGGCATCTGCCCCACCGGGGCGACACGCCCCTGGCCGTCGCCTACAAGCACGTCAACGAGACCGTCCCGCCGCCGTCCGGCGTCGTCCCCGGCCTGCCGCCGCAGGTGGACGCCCTGGTCACCGACGCGACGAGCCACGACCCGGCGCGCCGCCCGGTGGACGCGAACCAGTACCACGCCGAGGTCGCCGAGGTGTACGGCGGCCTCCCCGGCGACTTCGACCGGCGCCTGGAAGAGGCCTCCCGCAACGCCACGAGCGTCCTGGAGGCGCCCCCCGGCGGACGCACGGCCGTCCTCGACCGGCGCACCCTGCCCGCCGACCACCCGTCCGAGCACGTCCCCCGGCGCACCGCGACCGACCGCGCCATCGGGGCACTGACCGGCCGCTACGTCCTGGTCGCCATCGGCGCGATCGCGGCGCTCATCCTCGGCTGGGCCGTCTGGTACCAGACGTCCGGGCAGTACGAGCACGTCCCGTCGTCGATCATCGGGATGAAGGTCGCCGACGCCCGCGACCAGCTGGAGAGCGCCGGCCTCGACGTGCGGACCGCGGAACCCGTCTACGACGACCGGGTCCACAAGGGCAACGTCGCCAAGTCCGACCCGCCCGCCGGCGCCCGCATCGCCGAGGGCCGGACCGTCACCCTGACGCCGTCCAAGGGCATCACTCCGCGCCAGGTGCCGGACGTCGCGGGCAAGACCCTGCCCGAGGCCGAGCAGACCCTCGAGAACGAAGGCTTCAAGGTCGGGCGGACGAGCACCACCCCCTCCCAGACCGTCGCCAAGGACAGGGTCATCGGCACCGACCCGGACGCGGGTGAGAAGCAGTCCCCCGACGACCCGGTCGCCGTCATCGTCTCCACCGGCATGTCCATGCCCGACCTCATCGGCGAGAACGGCGACGCCGCCGCCAACCGGCTGCGTTCGATGGGCCTCGACGTCAAGGTCGAGAAGCGGCAGGTCGACGGCAAGGAACCGAACTCCGTGATCGACCAGGCCCCGTCCGAGGGCACCGGCGTCTCCCGCGGCGACGACGTCACGATCGTCGTCAACAAGCGCGACTGCCTCGTCGACGCGGGCCCGTTCCAGTTCGGCTGCGACGACGGCAGCGAGCAGAACGTCCCCGTGCCGAACATGACCGGCCGCACCGTGGGCGACGCCAAGAAGGCCCTGAAGGAATCCGGCTTCAAGGTCAATGTGACGGGTTTCGGCGGCGACATCGTCCGCTTCCAGTCCCCGAGCAGCGGCGAGGCCCCGCGCGGCTCCACCGTGACCATCGTCAAGGGGCCGTGACCGGATAGGCTGAGCCGGTCATGACCTCACCCCAGAGCCCCGTCGGGGCCCATGTCCCCGTGGCCGGCGGCCTGGCCACCGGCGGCCTGAAGTACGCCGCCGAGATCGGCGCGGAAGCCGTCCAGGTGTTCGTGGCGAACCCGCGCGGCTGGGCCCTCCCCGAGGGCAAGCCCGCCGAGGACGAGAAGCTGCGCCGCTCCGGCGTCCCCGTCTACGTCCATGCCCCGTACCTGGTCAACTTCGGCTCCCCCTCCGAGGAGACCCTCGCGAAGTCGATCGCGACGGTCCGCCACTCCCTGGTCCGCGGCCGGGCCATCGGCGCCCGCGGCGTCGTGGTCCACACCGGCTCCGCCGTCACCCAGACCTACGACGAGGCGATGGCCCAGGTCCATGACCAGGTGCTCCCCCTCCTCGAAGAGATTCCCGACGACGGCCCGGACCTGCTCCTCGAACCCATGGCGGGCCGGGCCGGGATGCTCTGCCGGAAGGTCCAGGACCTCGGCCCGTTCTTCGAGCGCCTCGAACACCACCCCAAGCTCGGCGTGTGCTTCGACACCTGCCACGCGTTCGCCGCGGGCCACGACCTGTCCGCCCCCGGCGGCGTCAAGGACACCATCGACGCGCTGGTCGCCACGGTCGGCGAGGGCCGCCTCAAACTCGTCCACGCCAACGACTCGATGGACCCCTGCGGCTCCACCCGGGACCGCCACCAGAACATCGGCGCCGGCCTGATCGGCGAACAGCCCTTCGCCGACCTGTTCCGCCACCCCGCCGTGACCGGCCTCCCCTTCATCATCGAGACCCCGGGCCGGGCCCCCGCCCCCCACGCCAAAGACATAGAGACCCTGAAACACCTACGCGACACCCCCCACTGACCCTGGAGGCGGGGTTGGGCTGGAAGCGGCAGGTACGCGCAAAGAGGTACCGACTACTGCGCCCACACCGGCCACCACCGCACCACGCGACGACCGAAACCGTCGCGATCGCGTCCGAAGGCAGGTTGCAAGCGAAGCGAGAAACCTGATCGCGCAGCGAGCCGCAAGGCGAGCCGGAGCGATGCAGCGATCGCACGCAGTGCCCGCCGAAGGGAGGGCCCCCAGGGCCCGACCGCCAAGGGCACTGCAAACAAACACGACTCGGGCGCCGATGAACAACCCCCCGACTGTTCAGCGGCGCCCGAGCCATAGGCCACCGGATCCCACCCCCCCGGTACGGGATCCAGCGGCGCATGATCCGGCGTTCGACTGGCGCGCGCCGGATCTCCGGATTTGCTCTTGTGGGAGGTTCGCGGTGGTATGCGGCGTGGGCCGCTTTCCGGCCGCCCGCCCTCCGTCGGCGGTGTGGCGTGTGGTGCCACTGAGAACACTAGGGGTCCGGCGTGGACGATCGGCGCAGGAAAACGCGGCTCTCGATAAGCGGTACGTAGTCAGAGTTGTACGTAGCGTGATCATGCGGTGAGCGGTCGATGTTGGGGGACGAGCGGTGGGTGGGAACGGTCCACAACAGGCGGCGAACGGTCGTCGATGATTTACCCGCGGTTCAGCGGGCGTCCGCGTCCTCGGGCAGGTGCAGTTTCATCAGGGCCTGGTCGGCGCGGCGGGGGACGCGGTGGCGGGTCAGCAGCGAGACGGCGACCATGACGGCGAAGACGGCCGGTGCGACGACCAGGGTCGGCTGGGTCAGGACGGCGGCGGGCCAGCCCGTCCAGCAGCCGGAGAACAGCCGGGTGACGCCCGCGGCGGCGGCCAGGCCGCCGCCGGCGAGGAGGCCGGCGGCGGCGCCGGCGGCGGTGAGGCCGCGCCACCAGATGCCGAGGACGAGGAGCGGGCACAGGGAGCAGGCCGACACGCAGAGCGCCATCGTGACCAGGGTGGCCGCGCCCTGCGGGCCGATCGCGGGCAGGACGGCCACCGGGACGGCCAGCGTGACCACGACGCCGACGCGGAACGCGGTGACGCCGCTGGGGCGGCCCGTGCACTGGGACCGGCCCGTGCACTGGGACAGCGTCCCGGCGAGGGCCACGACGATTCCGCAGGACGTGGAGATGAACGCGGCGAAGGCCCCGGCGGTGATCAGGCCGGTGAGCAGCGCACCGGCGGGCCCGGGGAACATGCGCTGCGGGAGCAGCAGGAGGGTCGCGTCGGTGTCGCCGGTCATGAGCAGTTCGGGGGCGTAGAGGCGTCCCAGCGTCCCGTACAGGATGGGGAACACGGAGAACAGCGCGAGCAGGCAGGGAACGTACGCGGCGGTGCGGCGTGCGGCGCTTCCGCAGGTGCTGGTGTAGAAGCGCATCAGGATGTGAGGCAGGCCCATGGTGCCCAGGAGAACGCCGAGCAGCGCCGAGCAGGTGCGGAAGAGACCGTGTTCCGCGTCGCGCCCGAACGGCGTCACCCAGGCCGCGCCGTCCTGCACGGGGAGCCGTTCGGCGTGCGGCACCGCCGCCCCGGCCGGGAAGACGACCTCGGTCCCCCGGCCGATCGTGTGGCGGCCGGGCGCGAGCGGCACCGCGGCGCCGTCGTGGGCGGTGCCGTCGACCCGTCCCCGGGCGGTGACGGTGACGGCCGCCGGCACGGTGACGGCGGCGTCGGTGTGCACCTGCACCCGGGTGGTCCGCTCGAAGCTCGGCGGGCCGTCCGTCACCGGGCCGGGGCGTCCGTCGAGGTTCCACAGCGCCAGCAGCGCCACGGCGGGGACGGCCACGGCGGCCAGCTTCACCCAGAACTGGACGGCCTGGACGGCGGTGATGCTGCGCATTCCACCGGAGGCGACGGCGGTCAGCACGACGGCGACGACGACGGCCCAGCCCGTCCAGGCGGGCGCGCCGGTCAGCAGGTGCAGCGTCACGCCGGCTCCCTGGAACTGCGGGAGCAGGTAGAACCAGCCGATGCAGCAGACGCAGCCGGTGACGATCCGCCGGACGGTCCGGGAGCCGAGCCGCCATTCGGCGAAGTCGGAGACGGTGTAGGCGCCGGACCTGCGCAGCGGGGCGGTGACGAACGCCAGGAGCAGCACGTATCCGGCGGTCCCGGCGATGGGGAGCCACAGCATGTCGGTGCCGTAGGCGAGCACCAGCCCGGCGGTGCCGAGGTAGGCGGCGGCGGAGAGGTACTCGCTGCTGACCGCCGAGGCGTTCCACCAGGGGGTGACGCCTCGCGAGGCGACGAGGAAGTCGGAGGTCGTCCGGGCGGAGCGGCGGCCGTACAGGCCGAGGACGGCCGTCATCCCCAGCACCGCCACCAGCGCGATCAGCGCCGCCGTCACGGCCAGCACGGTCACGGACGGCCCACCGGCCTCGTCAGGTCGCGTTCCGCCCGCTCGGCGCGTCGCAGCTGGCACCGCGAGACGGCGATCCAGAGCGGCTGGACGCCGAGCGCGAGGACGAGCCACCACAGCGGAACGCCGTGCACGCGCGCCCGTGCGATCGCAGGGACGGTGGCCAGCAGCACGGGCAGGCCCGTCACCGTGCTCACGACGATCGCGCAGGTCCCGAGGGCGATGCGCAGCTGGGTGCGGATGAGGGCGCGTACCTCGGCGGTCCCGGAACCGCACGCGGCGGAGCCCGGCGAGCTGGGATCGGACGGACCGGTGTCGACCGTCCCTAAATCGGCCGGTCCGGCGCCCGGCGACCCGGGGGCGGGTGGGCCGGTGTCCGGCAGCCCGTTATCCGGCGGGCCGGGGGCGGGCGAGGCGGTGGGCGGTGGGGCGGAACCTGGTGCCTGGGGGACCGCGGCGGGGCGGTCACCGGTCATCGCCGTCGTCCTCCGCGGCCCCGTCGCCGTCGCCGTCACCGTCGCCGCCCGGCCGGTGGAACTTGCGGACCAGCAGGTCCCGCACCTCGCGGGTGTGGCGGCGGCTGACCTGCAGCAGCTCGTCCCCGATCTGGACGGCCGCGCGGCCGCCGTCGAAGCGCAGCTCGGTGACGTGCGCGGACGCGACCAGGGTGCTGCGGTGGATCCGGATGAACCCGGCCGCCTCCCACCGCTTGGTCAGCGCCGACAGCGGCATGCGGACCAGGTAGCCGCCGTCGGCGGTGTGCAGCCGCACGTAGTCGCCCTGCGCCTCGACGTGGGTGACCGACCGGCGGGAGACGAGCCGGGTGCGCCCGCCGAGTTCGACGGGGATCATCTCGTCGTCGGCGTCGCGGCCGTCCTCGTCCGCCGGGCCCGCCCGCCGGGCGGCCACGTGGACCCGGCGGACCGACTCGGCGAGCCTCTCGGGACGGACGGGCTTCAGCAGGTAGTCGAGGGCGCCGAGCTCGTAGGCGGTGACGGCGCAGTCGTCGTGGGCGGTCACGAAGACCACGTGCGGGGGTGCGGTGAAGCCGGTGAGCAGGCGGGTGAAGTCGAGCCCGTCGAGCCCGGGCATCCGGATGTCCAGGAACACGGCGTCGAGGCGTTCGCCCTCGACGAGCATCCGGCTCAGGTCACGCAGCGCGGACGACGCGTCGCCCGCACAGCTGACCTGGCCGATGCGCGGATCCCTGCGGAGGAGATAGGCCAGCTCCTCCAGGGCGGGGCGTTCATCGTCGACGGCCAGGACGTGGAGCATGAGGGCGACTTTGCCGCGATTACCGTCTGTCCGCAATCGGTTCCGAAAAGTGAGTGGCGTGTCGCGGGGGCATCGGTCAGTCCGGAAACACCCCCGGACGGTACTTCGGGACGCGCAGATTGACCTTCGTCCCGGCGCCGAGAGCGGTCTCGACGGTCAGCCCGTACTCCTCTCCGTAGACCTGCCGCATCCGCTCGTCGACGTTCGCGAGTCCGATTCCGGCCCCGGATCCGGCGCCGTCGCCGTCGCGCCGCGCCCGGGTGGTCACGCTCCCCCAGCCGGTCGGCCCGGGCCCGCCCACCGGGGCGGAGAGGATCTCCTGGAGCCGTTCGGGGTCCATGCCGACGCCGTCGTCCTCGACGCTGATCGCCGCCTCGGCGCCGGAGTCGCGCGCGACGATCGAGATGTGGAACGCCTCCCCCGTGCCCGCCATGCCGTGCCGGACGGCGTTCTCGACCAGCGGCTGCAGCGCCAGGAACGGCACCGCGACCGGCAGCACCTCGGGCGCGATCTCGACCCGGCATTTCAGCCGTTCGCCGAACCTGGCGCGTTCCAGCAGCAGGTAGCGGTCGATGGAGCGCAGCTCGTCGGCGAGGGTGGTGAAGTCGCGCGGGTTGCGGAAGGAGTAGCGGGCGAAGTCGGCGAAGTCCAGCAGCAGCTCCCGGGCGCGCTCGGGGTCGGTGCGGACGAACGAGGCGATCGTGGTCAGCGAGTTGTAGACGAAATGGGGGGAGATCTGAGCGCGCAGGGCCCGCATTTCGGCCTCGGCCAGGCGGATGCGGGCGGTGTCGAGCCCGGCCAGCTCCAGCTGCCCGGTGACCAGACGGGCGGCCTCGCCGACCGCCCTGACCCGCGCCGCCGACGGGTGCCGCCAGTACGCGGTCAGCGTCCCCTCGACACGTCCCTCGACGGTGAGGGGCGCGACCATCGCGACCTGGACGGGGCACAGCGGGTCGTGGCAGCCGGGCGGCTCGAGGGTCGTCACCCTCGGCCGTCCGGAGGTCAGGACCGGCAAGGCGTGCTGGACGGCCTCCGCCGCGTGGACGCCGCGACCCGCACCGTCCCATGCGAGCAGCCGCGGCGCCTCCCGGACCGGCTCGGGACCGCCGTCGCCGGGGCCGTCGCCGTCGCCGGAATCGTCGAGGCCCTCGGGATGGGCGGCGTCGTCCGGGGGCGGTACTCCGACCAGCGCGACCGCCTCGGCGCCCAGCAACGATCTGAGCCGCCGGGCGGCTTTGCGCGCCGATTCCTCGGTGAGCCCGGCACGCAGCGGCGGCGACGCCCGCGCGACCGTGTGCAGGGCCGCGAACGCCGCCTTCTCGGCGGGATCGGCGGGCGCGCGGCGCGGGACGCGGAGCCATCGGCGCAGCGCCCAGGCTCCCGTGGCGGCACCGGCGGCCACGGCGCCCGCCACGGCGTCCACGACGGACGGTAGGACCATGACGACTTACGGTAACGTCTGTCTTCCGTGCGGGTCGGTGTGTTGACCATTTACGAACCTCTTGGGTGGCCACACACGGCCACACGGCCGCGCGCGCACCAAGAACGCCCCCGTCTGCGCACGCGGGTCACAGGGGCGGGGCTTCGCCTTCGTCCTCCTGGTAGGAGTACCGCTGCTCCCGCCACGGGTCGGCGACGTTGTGGTAGCCGCGCTCCTCCCAGAAGCCGCGGCGGTCCTTCACGAGGTACTCCACGCCCCGCACCCACTTCACGCTCTTCCACGCGTACAGGTGCGGGATCACGATGCGCAGGGGGAACCCGTGGTCGGGAGTGAGCCGCTCACCGCCGCGGTGGGTGGCGAACATCGTCGTGTCCGCGAGGAAGTCGGTCATCCGGATGTTGGCGCTGTAGCCGTACTCCGCCCAGACCATCACGTGCGTGGCGTCCGGCGCCGGAGGCGCCAACTCCGCGATCACCGTGCCCGGGACGCCCTCCCACTCGTTTCCGGGGATCGTGAACTTGGTGACGCAGTGGAAGTCGGCGACCGCCGCGGCCGTCGGCAGCGCCTCGAACTCGTCCCAGGTCCAGCGGTGCTGCTCACCCGACTCCGTCGCGCCGAAGACCCGGAAATCCCAGTCCTTGGGACGGAACTTCGGCACGGGGCCGTAGTGGAGGACGGGCCAGCCCCGGGGGACGTACTGGCCGGGCGGCAGGTCCCGCGGCTGCGGCGCGGGCTGTTCGGGGTGGGACATGACGCGGCCATACTGCCATCCGGGGTGAGCTGAGCCATATTCGGGGTCGCGCGGGCCCACCACCGGGAAATTCGGCTACGCTGACCACATGCGCAGCGTCGTCTATTTCTTTTGGTACGACCAGCCCGGGCGGCTGGTCTGCCACGCGCTGCGCTGACAGACCACAGAACGAAAGCCCCGGGCCGGCTGGCCCGGGGCTTTCGCCGTTTCAGGGGTAAGCCGCGAGGTCACCGGGATCCCGGGCGTACAGGAGAGGCAGCACATCAATGGTCGTCGTCATGGCCCAGGAGGCCAACGAAGCGGACATCAGGGCCGTCGTCTCACTTGTCGAGACGGCGGGAGGTGACGCCTTCGTCAGCCGCGGCGTGGAACGCACCATCGTCGGGCTCGTCGGCGACGTCCAGCAGTTCGGCTCGCTGAACCTGCGCGGGATGCGCGGTGTCACCGACGTCATCCGCATCTCGGCGCCCTACAAGCTGGTGAGCCGCGAGAACCACGGCGAGCGCTCGATCGTCCGGGTCGGCGGCGTGCCGGTCGGCCCCGGCACCATGACGCTGATCGCCGGCCCGTGCGCCGTGGAGACCCCCGAGCAGACCCTCGGCGCGGCGCAGATGGCGCAGGCCGCGGGCGCGACGCTGCTGCGCGGCGGCGCGTTCAAGCCGCGCACCTCCCCGTACGCGTTCCAGGGACTCGGCGAGACCGGCCTGCGCATCCTCGCGGACGTGCGCGAGGAGACCGGAATGCCGATCGTCACCGAGGTGGTGGACGCCGGCGACGTCGACCTCGTCGCCTCCTACGCGGACATGCTGCAGATCGGCACCCGCAACGCGCAGAACTTCTCCCTCCTGCAGGCCGCCGGCGAGTCCGGCAAGCCGGTCATGCTCAAGCGCGGCATGAACGGGACGATCGAGGAGTGGCTGATGGCCGCCGAGTACGTCGCGCAGCGCGGCAACCTCGACATCGTGCTGTGCGAGCGCGGCATCCGCACGTTCGAGAAGGCCACCCGCAACACCCTCGACATCTCCGCCGTGCCGGTGGCGCAGCGCCTGTCCCACCTGCCGGTCATCGTGGACCCGTCGCACTCGGGCGGCAGCCGCGACCTCGTCCTGCCGCTGACCCGCGCCGCGATCGCGGTCGGCGCCGACGGCGTGATCATCGACGTGCACCCGCACCCCGAGACCGCCCTCTGCGACGGCCCGCAGGCCCTCGTGGACGGCGACCTGCGCGAGCTCGCCAAGCTGGTCCGCGACCTGCCCCCCATCGTCGGCCGCTCCCTGGCACAGGCGCCCGACACCGACACCGTCCCCGCCTGACCGGCCATCGTTCTGGACCATGGCGTACTGGACCCCTGACTGCGGACCGCCGCGCTCCTGACGGGGCGCGGCGACCGCACTCTCCACCCGAGTCCTGACACGGCCCGGCACCGGCGTGTGCCCGGGGCCGTGCACTCCTGCGCCCCGAATCCGGATTTCCTCTCTCCGATTTACCGCGCTCTCCTCGGGGTGATCACCACGGGCGGCGGCTATCTTCTGTTCGCCCGGGGGCTGCGGACCACGCCCGCCACGACCGCGACGACGCTGACGCTGGCGGAGCCCGCGGTCGCCGCGGTCCTCGGTACCGTCCTGCTGGACGAGGACCTGGGCGCGGCCGCGCCGGGCGGGTTGGCGCTGGTGGGGGCGAGCCTGATCGTCCTCATCGCACCGGCCGGGCCGCGGGCCTCCCGGCGGAGCCGCGAGAAAACGCGAACGGGCCGGTAACAAATTGGTCTGAACCATTGGCCGGAGCGGGCGCGACGAGGATGATGTCCGGCATGACAACCGGCGATGGTGATGCCGGGGGGCGGCTGTTCCCGGAGGACCTGGACGGCGTCGACCCGGTCGCGGCGGTGATGCTCGCGGACGCGTGCCGCGCCATCTCCGCCTACCCGGAGCTCGTGGCCGTCGGCGCGCTGTTCACGGCCGCCGAGCAGGTCCCGGGCGGCTGGCAGATCATCTGCCCGTGCGACCCGCTGCCGCAGGGCGCGCGTGAGCTCCTCGCCGTCCATCTGGCGGACATGGCCGTGTCCGCGGGCCGCGCGGAGGCGCGTGAGCTGCGCGCCGCCGCACGGACGCTGCAGGACGAACCGACCGACGCGGTGAACGCGGGCGAGCGGCGGTTCCGGATCGTGCGGATCGAGCAGCTGGTCCGGACCGGGCCCGACGGGCCGGAACCGCCCCGCCCGACGGACGTGGACCCGTCCGGCCCCCGCACCGGGCCCGGCCGCCGCCACGAGCTGCTGCCCGACCACGGTTCCGCGTCCGACCTCGCGACCGCCGAACTGCTGTGCCAGGTGCTGGACGCCGCCGCGGCCATCGGGAACGAGCCGTCCGGCGCGTTCCTCACCCCGGTCGCGCTGGCGCCCGCGTTCACGGTCGCGGAGCGCAGCGAGCGGCGCTGGCGCCCGGTCGGGCGGCTGCACGACGCCCCGCAGCGGGCCCGCGCCTCGCTGGTCACCTACTTCCGGCACGTGGTGCCCGCGGTGGAGAGTCCCGGCGACGCGGACGTCGCCCAGTTCGCCGAGGCGGCGGAGCTGATGGAGGACGAGACGCGCCGCAACGGCATCGCCGTCGCGGGCCGCCGGTTCCGCATCGTCCGCGTCGAGCGCATCGCGCTGATGGGTCCCGGCGGCCCCGAGCCGCCGCGCCTCACCGACTTCGACGCGCGCTAGGCGCGCCGGGCCCCGCGCTCAGCCGGCCGTGTCGCCGTAGACGGGACGGTGCTCCTGGACGGAGCCGGCGAGCTGGTCGGCGAGTTCCCCGGCGTCGAGGCGCTTCTCGATCTGCCGCAGGTCGTCGATCCTGGCCTTGGTCTCGGCGCGGCGCGGCGCCAGCACGGTGCAGCAGTCCTCGTCCGGCAGCTCGGAGATCGTCAGGGTGCGGATGCGCCGCGCCTGGTCCATGATCTCGACCTTGTCCATGCCGACGAGGGGACGCAGGATCGGCAGCTCGACGGCGTCGTCCAGCGCGGTGATGTTGGTCAGCGTCTGGCTGGACACCTGGCCGAGCGCGTCACCGGTGATCAGCGCGCTGCCGCGCAGCCGGCGGGCGAGGATCTCGCCGGTGCGCAGCATCAGCCGGCGCTGCGCGATCACGGCGAGCCGGTCGGCGCCGGACGTCTTGATCTGCTGCTGCGCCTTGCCGAACGGGACGACGAACAGCCGGGAGCCGCCCTGGAACCTGTCCAGCTCGCGGACCAGCGCGTACGCCTTGTAGATCGACTCCGGGCCGGTGAAGGGCATGCCGGAGAAGTGCAGGTAGTCGACGCGCAGGCCGCGGCGCATCATCCGGTAGGCGGCGACGGGCGAGTCGATGCCCCCCGACATCAGCACGAGGGCGCGGCCGCTCATGCCGACGGGCAGTCCGCCCTGGCCGGGCAGGCCTCCGGAGTAGACGAACACCTCGTCGCGGTCGACCTCGATCGACAGCGTGTGCTCGGGGTCCTTGAGCCTGACGGGCTGCCCGTACCGGGCGGCGACGAGGGCGCCGATGTGCCGGTCGAGCTCCATGGACGTCATCGGGAACCGCTTGTCGCGGCGGCGGGCCCGGACGGCGAACGAGCCGATCCGCCCGTCCATCAGCTCCAGCGCGGCGCGTTCGACGCTGGCGAGGTCTTTGCCGACCCGCCAGGCGCGGTGCGCCCACACGATGCCCATGACGTCGGTGACGCGCTGCGCCACCCGTTCCATGGTCGCCAGATCGGCGTCGTGCTTGCGGACGATGAAGACGCCGTGGCGCCGGATGACGTCCACCCGGGCGATCGGGCGGACGGCGGTGCGGACGTTGTCGGCGAGGCGCCGCTCGAACTGCTCGCGGTTCTTGCCCTTGAGGACGACCTCGCCGAGTTTGAGCAGCACGCACGGCTCGCCGTCGACCGGTGACTGCTCCCGGACGTCCGCCGGCGCCGGCGCGGGCGCCGGCACGGTCGCGGGCGCGGGGTCGAGCGTGGTCATGCGTGATCCTCCTGGCGGGAACAGGTCGAAAGGGAGCCTCCAGTGTGGCCCAGTGGAGCCGATGCCGCGACCCGATACTCGTGGGACCATCCCCGCATGCGCGGGGAGCAGAGTTCCCGCCAGGACGGGCGGTCAGCCGAAGAAGACCTCGGCCTCGGCGTATCGCTCCAGCGGGACGGTCTTCAGCGTCTTGGTCGCCTCGTCGAGGCCGACCCGGATGATGTCGGTGCCCTGGAGCGCCACCATCTTGCCGTAGTCGCCGTCGCTGACGGCGTCGATCGCCTGCAGGCCGAAGCGGGTGGCGAGGACGCGGTCGAACGCGGTCGGGGTGCCGCCGCGCTGGATGTGCCCGAGCACGGTGGCGCGGGCCTCCTTGCCGGTGCGCTTCTCGATCTCGTCGGCGAGGGCCTGCCCCATGCCGCCGAGCCGGACGTGCCCGAACGCGTCCCGCTCCCCGGTCTGCAGCTGCATCTGCCCGTCGACCGGGTGGGCGCCCTCGGACACCACGATGATCGGCGCGTAGCGGGTCTTGAACCGGCTCTCCACGTACTCGACGACCTTGTCGATGTCGAAGGGCCGCTCGGGAATCAGGATGACGTTGGCACCGGCGGCCATCCCGACATGCAGCGCTATCCAGCCCGCGTGCCGCCCCATGACCTCGCAGATCAGCGCGCGGTGGTGGCTCTCGGCGGTGGTGTGCAGCCGGTCGACGGCCTCGGTGCCGATGTTCACCGCGGTGTCGAAGCCGAAGGTGTAGTCGGTCGCGTTGAGGTCGTTGTCGATCGTCTTCGGGACGCCGACGACGTTCACCCCGTTGGCGTACAGCTCGCGCGCGACGCCGAGGGTGTCCTCGCCGCCGATCGCGATCAGTGCGTCCACGCCGAGGCCGGCCAGGTTGTCCTTGATGCGCTCGACGCCGCCCTCGACCTTGACGGGGTTCGTCCGGGACGAGCCCAGGATCGTCCCGCCGCGCGGCAGGATCCCGCGCACGGCCTGCACGTCGAGGGCCACGGTGTCGCCTTCGAGCGGGCCGCGCCAGCCGGCCCGGAAGCCGACGAACTCGTAGCCGAAGACCTGGACGCCCTTGCGCACGACCGCGCGGATCACAGCGTTCAGTCCGGGGCAGTCACCGCCTCCGGTCAGCACTCCGACGCGCATGCCCTCTCCTTGTCCCGCCACCGGGCTCCTCCCTCGATTCACATGGCCAGGGCCAGACTAGCCATCCGGACGCGGCCGCACAGGGCATTCACCGCCCGCCCCGGCGTGCCGCCATTGGTCTAGACCATAGCCGCTCGCGGGCGCCCGCCGCACGTCGTCCGCCGAGTGGACGGCATCAGCGCGCCGGGTCCCGGCCGAAGACGCGGATCCGCCCGCCGACCTGGATCAGCACGCCCCCGGGCACCCGCCGCACGGCCGCCTTGCGGGGCCTCCTGCGCCGCCGCCGGCCCTGAGCCGAAGGGGCCGGGGCCGAACGCGGCGCTCATGTGACGGGCGGGAGGTCCGCTGTCCACTACCGGTCTTGGTCGAGACCCTTCTCGATGGCGTAGCGGACGAGTTCGACGCGGTTGTGGAGCTGGAGCTTTCCGAGGGTGTTCTGGACGTGATTCTGCACCGTCCGATGGGACAGGACGAGCCGCTGCGCGATCTGCTTGTACGTCAGGCCCTTCGCCACCAGCCGCAGGACCTCGGTCTCGCGGTCGGTCAGTCGCGGCGCGTCGTCGTCGGCGCGGGCGGGCGCGGCGGCGAGGCGGCGGTACTCGCCGAGCACCAGCCCGGCGAGGCCGGGGGTGAACACGGCGTCGCCCTCGCCGGTGCGCCGGACGGCGTCCAGGAACTCCTCGCGCGCGGCGGACTTGAGCAGGTAGCCGGTGGCGCCCGCCTTCACCGCCTCCAGCACGTCCTGCTGCTCACCGCTCGCCGACAGCACCAGGACGCGGACGGGCGGGTCCGCGGCGGCCAGATGGCGGGTCACCTCGACGCCGCCGATGTCGGGAAGCTGGAGGTCGACCACGGCCACCTGCGGGCGCGCGGCGGCGGCGACGCGGATGGCGGCGCGTCCCTCGCCGGCGGTCGCGACCACGTCGTGACCGGCCTCGGCGAGGTCGCGGGCGACCGCCTCGCGCCACATCGGATGGTCGTCCACGACCATGACCCTGAGGGGAACGTCGCTCACGCCCACACCCTAAGCCGCGCGCCAGGGGCGGGGGACGGTCAGCTCGATCTCTGTGCCCTCGGCCTCGGTGGAGACGATCGTGACCTTGCCGCCGAGGTCGGCCACCCGGCCGCGGATGGACTGGGCGACGCCGAGCCGGCCGTCCGCCGCGGCCTCCTCGAGCCGCCCGGCGGCCATGCCGGGGCCGTCGTCCCGGACGCTGACGGTGATCTCGCCGGCGCCGTCCTCCAGCAGCACCCAGGCGCGGGCACCGGCGCCGCAGTGCCGCCGGACGTTGTCGAGCGCCGCCGCGACCGCCGCCTCGACCTCCCGGGCGGCGGGCCCGGGCAGCAGCACCTCCGTCGCCGGCGTCGAGACCGTCACCGACGGAGACGCGTGGCCGGTCAGCAGCGGCCGGAGGTCGACCCCGGCCCCGGCGCCCGGCGACGGCGCGGGCACGGCCGGGCCGGTGCCGATGAGGGACCGCAGCGCCGCCTCCTGCTCCCCCGCCAGCCGGCCCAGCTCCGCCGCCTCGCCGCCCAGCTCGCCGCCGCGCCGCTGCACCATCGCCAGCACCTGCAGGACCGAATCGTGGATGCGGCGCGCCAGCCGCTCCCGCTCCCGGGTGGCCGACTCCAGTTCCACGGCCCGCGCCAGCCGCGCCTCCGCCTCCAGCGCCAGCCGCACGACGTGCCCGACGACGAGGCCCGCGAGGAACAGCAGGACGATGCCGTTGAACGTCGTCGACCCCATCCCGCCGGCCGTCCCGGCGATGGCGTGCACCGTCAGGTTCGCGGCGGCGAGCACGAGCGCCGCGGTGACGCCGAGCCGCCGCCCGCCCGCCACCGCCCATGACAGCACCGCGGCCGCCACCCACGACACCGGCAGCGTCGGCCGCCCGGCCGCGATGTTCTCCGCCGTCTCCACCCAGGCCGTCGCGAGCACGCATCCGGCCGCGACGGCGAGATCGGCGCCCAGCAGCGCCCGCCCCCGCCTGCGCGGGTCGCCGAACGCCCGCACCGCGTACGCCGTCCAGGCGGCCATGACACCGAGGACGGCCCAGCCGGCCGCCGTATGCGCGTAGCCGCCGGAGTTCATCGCGATCACGAGCCCGGCGTAGACCAGCGCCAGGCCGCGGTAGACCGCCACCGCCCGCCACAGCGCGGCCTCGAGCCCCATCCCCCGGGGCTCGGCCCCGATCATCCGCGCCCTCGCGGGTGGGCGGGCCCCGCGCCTCCCGGTCCGCCTTCGCTCAACCATGCCGCTGTGGGGGACGACCCCCCACACCCCCCGGGTCCGCTTCGCTCATACGTGCCACTGTGGAGGGACGACCCCCCACACCCCCCGGTCCGCTTCGCTCATACGTGCCACTGTGGAGGGACGACCCCCCACACCCCCCGGTCCGCTTCGCTCATACGTGGTCGCTCAGGCCTCAGTCGTCCTCGGCCGGCCGCGTCGGCTTGCCGGCCATCTCCGCCTTCACCTCGGCGGCGTACCGGTCGACGTACTCCTGCCCCGACAGCTCCCTGATCGCGTTCATGATCTCGTCGGTGACCTCCCGCAGGACCGCCTTGTCGTCCTCGCGGCCGTAGTGGCGGGAGAAGTCCATCGGCTTGCCGAACCGGACGCCCGGCCGGACACCGAGCCGCGGGTAGGTCTGGCCGGGCGGCATCAGCTCGAACGTGTTGATCATCGCCATCGGGATCACCGGGACCCGCGACTTCAGCGCCAGCCGCGCGGCGCCCGTCTTGCCGCGGTACAGCCGGTTGTCGGGGGCCCGGGTGCCCTCCGGGTAGATGCCGAGCAGCTTGCCCTCCGCGAGGATCCGCAGCCCGGTCTGCAGCGCCGCGTCGGCCGCCGAGCCGCCCGTCCGGTCCACCGGCACCACGCCCACCCCGGTCATGAACGCCTTGCTGATCAGCCCCTTGACCCCCTTGCCGGTGAAGTACTCGCCCTTGCCGATGAAGAAGATCGGCCGCATCAGCGGCAGCGGCCCGAAGAAATGGTCGGCGAACGACAGGTGGTTGCCCACCAGCAGCGCCGGCCCCCGCTTGGGGACGTTCTTCATCCCCCGGTTCCGCGGCCACCACAGGAGGTACATGAGGGGCGAGAGAACGATCCGGAGCAGGATCCAGAACCAGAGCATGCGGGACCTTCCTCGGACCGCGTGCCCTGGATGAGCACGACCGGTCCCTGACCGACGAGAGATGATGGGACATCTTCCCACTCCACGTCCCATCCATCTACCGGCCGGTACTCCCCGGGTCCCGGGCGGCCCGCCCGGTCGCGCGCCGAAGCGATGCGGCGAGCGGCGGCCGAATGAACGTAGGCTCTGACGTAAATCTCAATCGGGTGCGCCCGGGGGCTTGTCCCGGGCGGCGCAGCGAATACCGTGGGACACACGTTTCAGGGTGTCCGGAAGTGCCGCCGCGAGCCGGGGGCGCCACCGGGCACATGTCGTTGGGGGAGCGGAGGCCGTCATGCCGGTGCTGTCGGTCACGCCGGAGTCGAAGGAGCCGGCCCCGTGAATCGCCGTGGCAATGGACTGTCGGCCGACACCTACGCCCCGCTGGTCGACCTCGCGCCGCACCTCGCCGACGCGATGCTGGCGGCGCTCGGGGAGGCGGGCGTGGCGGCGTACGCGGCCTCGCCGTCCGACCTCTCCGACCTGACCGACCCGTCCGGCGAACCCGTCGCCGGCGACGTCCTCGACCGGCTGTACGTCGACGTCGACATGAAACCCGCCGCCGAGGGCATCCTGCGCGCCCACCTCGCCCGACTGCGCGACACCTCCGCCCGCGGCCCGGACGCCGAACGCCCCGAAACCGACCTCGCCGGCCCCCGCGACGCCGCGGAGAACCGCGACGCCGCCGCGGACCACGCCCCCGCCAAGGCCAAGGACACCGACCTCCCCGCCGACCGCGACGAGGACGCCATCTGGGCCGAGATCGTCGCCGGGTACGACTCCGTCCCCGAGGGCGACGACGTCCCCTGGCCCGACGAGGAGAACCTCCGCGAGCCCGCCGACCCCCCGCGGGAAGGCGACGACCGCACCGGACGCCTCCCCCGCGCCCGCGTCATCAAGCCCGCCGAAGATCCGGAGATCCCCCCGGACGACGACGCGGACGGCCACTACATCCCGCCCCCGCCGCCGCCGCTGCCCAGCGCCGACCCCCTCACCAAGAGCGCCTGGATCGCCCTGATCGGCGGGCCCGTCTACCTGCTCGTCACCGTCATCCTCGACTGGGAGGTCCCCGGCTGGGCCGCCTTCCTGGCCGTCGCCGCCTTCATCGGCGGCTTCGTCACCCTCGTCCTCCGCATGGGCGACGAGCCAAGGGACCCCGACGACGGCGCGGTCGTCTAAGGGAGTTCCAGGTCGGCCGTCACGGGCCGGTGGTCTGTGGCCTCCGCGTGGTCGGCGGCCGTATCGGGGGTGGGGACACCGCAGGCGGTTATGCGGACGGAAGGGTCGGCGAAGACGGCGTCGATCCGCCTGCGGGGGTCGCGGGCGGGGAAGGTGAGTTCGCCGCCCGCGGGGGCCGCCCGGTAGGCGTCCCGGAGGTGCTCGGTGAGGAGTGTCCAGGATGGGCCACCGGGGTCCTCGTTGAAGTCTCCGGCGAGGACGACCGGGGCCTGGTAGCGGGCGCGGGCGCGGTCGAGGTGGGCGAGGATCTCGTGGACGTGGCGCAGGCGCGGCTCGCCCAGCACGTCCAGGTGGGTGCTCGCGGCGATGAGCCGGGTTCCGCCGGTCTCCAGGACGGCGATCGCCAGGGCGCGGCGGTGCAGGCCCGGTTCGGGGGTGAGCAGGTGGAACTCGCGGGCCACCCGGTGGACGTGCGGTGCGGTGAGGACGGCGAGCCCGCAGGCCCGCCGTCCCGCCGCGATCCGCAGGCCGCACGCGCGGGCGAGTCGGCGGCGCCGGAGGCGCCAGCCCAAGAAGCGCGGGACCTCCTGCAGGCACGTCACGTCCGGGGCGATGCCGCGGACGACCCGGGCCACGGCGGCCGGGTCGTCGCGCAGCGACCGGATGTTGTAGCTCAGCAGGCGGACGGACGCCATCCCTAGACGACGACGTCCTGGAGGGGGCGGACGCGTGCCAGGTCCGCGGCGCCGACGATCCCCGCCGCCGAGCCCAGCTCGGCGATGCGGATGTCGGGCAGGGGGCGGTGGCCGCGGCCGGTCAGGGCGTCCTCGAACGCCGAGCGGATCGGGTCGAGCAGCAGATCGCCGGCGTCCGACAGGCCGCCGCCGATGATGAACGCGCCCGGGTCGAGGATCGCACTGAGGTCGGCAAGACCCTGGCCCGCCCAGTGCGCGATGGTCCGGAAGCACTCCAGGGCGGCCTTGTCTCCCTCGCGGGCCGCCTGTGACACCTCCGGGCCGCTGATGCCCTCGGGCCGGCCCTCGCCGAGCTCCAGCAGGCGTCCCGCCATCGCGGGCGCCACCCGGGCCAGGTCCCGGGCCTCGTGGACGAGGGCGTTGCCGCTGGCGTACTGCTCCCAGCAGCCGCGGTTGCCGCAGCCGCAGCGGCGGCCGTCCGGGACGACCCGGAAATGCCCCATCTCGGCGCCGATGCCGAAACTGCCCCGGTACAGCTCGCCATTGATGATGATGCCGCCGCCGATACCGGTGCCGAGGGCCACCAGGACGAGGAAGTTCTCGCCGCGGCCGGCGCCGAAGCGGGCCTCGCCCCAGGCGGTGGCGTTGCCGTCGTTCTCCACCACGACCGGCAGGCCGACGAGGCTCTCCACCTTCTCCTTGATCGGCTCGTCCCGCCAGGCCAGGTTCGGCGCGAACAGGACGGTGGAACGGGTCTCGTCGACGAAGCCCGCGGTGCCGAGGCCGACCGCCGACACCTCTTCGAACTTGCCCGCCAGGAGGTCGACGACCTCGGCGATGGTCTCAGCGGTCTCCTTGGGGTTGGTCGATGGAGTCGGCCTGCGTACCTTCTCCAGAATCGTCCCCCGGTCGTCGACGACCCCTGCGGCGACCTTCGTACCGCCCACATCCACGCCGATGGTCAGGGCCATGTACCCTTCCTCCTCCTCGCGCGCCCCGGCTGGAGCCTGTACCGCACTACCCGATGTCGGTGGGGCCGCCGCCCGTGGCGACCGACCACACATCACCCGTCTCCGGACGTTCCGACCGCTCGGACCTACCCGCCCGCGGGCTCTTCGACGCCTCCGGCGGCCGGTTCCGGCTTGTCCGGCCGGAACCCGTCCGGCCGGAACCCGTCCGGTCGAACGCCGCCACCACGTCCAGTGCGGCGGCGAGCAGCGACCGGCCGGCCTCGTGCAGATGCCGGCCGACGTCGCCGCCCGCCTCGCGCTTCACCGCGATCGCCCGGCAGACCGGGCAGTCGAGGCATTCCGGGGCGCCGGTGGCGATGCGCGGCTCCTCGGCGGTGGCCCGCCCCCACGCGTCCCCGCCCGCACCGCGGTCCCGGCCGGCGCCTCCGCCTCCGGCCACCCGCCTGATCAGCGTGTCGAAAAGCTTGGCCGCCTCGTCCAGGACGTCGCCCGGCTGCTCGCTCATGGGTCCATCTTCCATCGGTCGTCGGCGTGCACGGTATCGCTTGGGCGTGGTGTTCAGCTCTCCACGTGGCGTTTGAGGCCCTTGAGGGCCGAGTCGGTGATCCGCTTCTCGCCCTTGCGCTTCACCATGCCGATCAGCGGTATCCGGACGTCCACGGCGAGCTCGTAGGTCACCTCGGTGGATCCGTCCCTCTCCTCCAGGCTGTAGGAGCCGTGCAGGCCGGTGACGACCGAGCCCTGCTCCACCAGCTTCCACGTCACCCGGTCGTCGCCCTCCCAGGTGTAGGCGAGGCCGACGGTGTCGCTGAACGGGCCGCCGTCGAAGGTCAGCTTGGCGAGGGACGCCCGGCCGTCCTCGCCCGTCTCCTGGACGGTGAACCCGCGGATGCCGCTCGCCCACCCCGGGTACCCCTCAAGGTCGGCGATCACCGCCATGATCTCGGCCTTCCCGGCCTTGACCGTGATGGTGGAACTCGTGCGGTCCGCCATCTGCGTCTCCCTCCGGCTCTCGGTGAGCCCACGCGCGCGGGCCCGCTGTCCTAGAGAAAGTATCTTTCACACCGTCAGTACGTGCGGCACGCCACGGGCCCGGAAGTGGCCCACGTTCACGCATTCGGTGCGGCCGATGCGCATCCGGCTCGCGAGCGGCTGGTGGACGTGCCCGAACAGCACGTACTTCGGCTGCGTCCGGTGGATCGCGTCCAGGATCGCCCTGCTGCCGCGTTCGAACCTGCGCGCCACCGTGTCGTACAGCAGCTCGGGGACGTCGGGCGGGATGTGGCAGCACAGCACGTCCACCTCGCCGACGGCCTCGACCTTGGCGGCGAACGCGTCGTCGTCCAGTTCGTAGGGGGTGCGGTACTCGGTGCGCAGGCCGCCGCCGACGAACCCGAACCGGAGGCCGCCGATCTCGGTGGTCTCGCCGTCCAGGACGTGGTGGCCGTCCCGCAGGTGCGCTCCCCACATGCGCGGGACGTCCACGTTGCCGTACGTCAGGTACGCGGGGGCCGGCATGGCCGCGAACAGTTCGGCGTACTGCCGGTCGACCGCGCGTTCGATGTGGGGCCACGCGTCGCCGTCGAGGGACGCCCACAGCCCGCGGGAGAACTCGCGGGCCTCGTCGAAGCGCCGCTCGGTGCGCAGCGTGATGAAGTGCTCGGCGTTCTCCTGCCCGAACAGGTCGGCGAAGATCCCCTGCGCGTGGTCGTGGTAGTCGACGAACAGGATCAGGTCGCCCAGGCAGATGAGCACGTCCGCGCCGTCCGCCGCGCTCGTCAGCGCATCCGCGCGGCCATGGACGTCGCTCACCACGTGGATCCTCATGAACCGACTCTAATAGGGCACACCGCCCACGAGAATGGCCGGGTTCCGCGCCGACCGGGCGGAACACCGCGGGCGGAACACCGCGGGCGGAACACCGCGGGCGGGCCCGGTCAGCCGGTCGCGGCGGACACCAGGGAGCGCCACTCGCTCACGAGCGCGGGTTCCACGGGGGCGTCCCAGGCGCCGTCCGGGCGGACGGCGGTGCCCACGTGGAACGCGGTCACGCCCGCGGCGGCGAGGAGCGCGACGTGCTTGCGGCGCAACCCTCCCCCGGCCATGATCATCTTGGCGGAGTCCGGGTCCTCGGCGGCGCGCCGGACGAGGACGTCCACCCCGGCGTCCACGCCCCGCGCGGAGCCGGCCGTGAGGACCGTGTCGGGCCCGCCGCCGAGATGCCGGACGGCGTCCCACGCGGCGCCGGGGTCGGCGGCGTGGTCGAGCGCGCGGTGGAACGTCCAGGGCAGCGGGGCGGCGTCGGCGGCGAGCTTGCCGGTCGCGGCCGTGTCGATGTGGCCGAACGAGTCGAGGAAGCCGAAGACGAACCCGTCCGCGCCCGCCTCGGCGAGACCCGCGGCGGCGCGCCTCAGCCGGTCCAGTTCGAAGCCGGTCGTGCGGAAACCGGCGTTGGCCCGCAGCATCACCCGCATCGGCAGAGTGGTGACCTTCCGGACCGCCTCGACGACGTCGGGATCGGGGGTGAGGCCGTCCGCGGCCATGTCGGCGACGACCTCGAGCCGGTCGGCGCCGCCGTCCTGCGCCGCCCGCGCGTCCTCGGCCGTCAGCGCGATCACTTCGAGCAGCATGGCGATCCCCCGGAACCCCGTTCGTGTGCGACCGGCCCAAGCGTAGGCGACCACGCGGCGGACGCCGCCGGTGACGGCCGGTCTTTGCCGTGCCGTTAACCCGTACCGCCGGCGGGTGCCGATGACCGGGCCTTCGGGGCAAAGTCCCTACTCATGGGTATCATTCGTCAACCGGAGAAGCCTCGTGGGGACTTCCCCGCCGACCTCGAAGATCGACTACAGGAGCAGGCCGTGCGCGAGTTCAGCGTTCCCGTGATGGTGGAGGTCCCCGATTCCGCCACCCTGACCGACGCGCCCTTCACCAGGGCCGCAGAGGATCCCGGCGTGATCGTGGCGCGCCGCAAGAACGGCTCGGGCGAGGGGGCGGCGTGGAGCGCCGTCACCGCGGCCGAGTTCGCGGCCGAGGTCGCGGCCGTCGCCAAGGGCCTGGTGGCCGCCGGGATCGAGTCCGGCGACCGGGTGTGCCTGCTGTCGCGGACCCGCTACGAATGGACCGTTCTCGACTACGCGATCTGGACCGCCGGCGCGGTCTCGGTCCCCATCTACGAGACGTCCTCCGCCGAGCAGATCGAGTGGATCGTCGGCGACTCCGGCGCGAAGGCCGTGTTCGCCGAGACGGACGCGCACATGGCCTCGGTCGATGAGGTGCGCGAGCGCCTCCCCGGCCTCGCGCACGTCTGGGGCATCGACGCGGGCGGCGTCGACCGGGTACGCGAACTCGGCACCGGCACCGGCGACGACGTCGTCGAGGAGCGCCGCCGCTCCCGCACCGCCGCGGACCTCGCCACGCTCGTCTACACCTCCGGCACCACCGGACGCCCCAAGGGCTGCGAGCTCACCCACGGGAACCTCGTGGCGACGTCCCGCAACGCCGTCCAGGGCGCGATCGCCGAGGTCGCCGTGGAGGGCAGCTCCACACTGCTGTTCCTGCCGCTGGCGCACGTGTTCGCCCGGCTCATCCAGGTCGCCACGATCGAGGGCGGCATCGTCCTCGGGCACAGCGACATCCCGAACCTGCTGCCCGACCTCGCCTCCTTCCAGCCGACCTTCCTGCTGGCCGTCCCGCGCGTCTTCGAGAAGGTCTACAACGGCGCCGAGCAGAAGGCCGAGGCCGACGGCAAGGGCAAGATCTTCAAGGCGGCCGCCGAGACCGCGATCGCCTACAGCCGGGCACTGGACGACGGCCGGCCGGGCCTCGGCCTCAAGGCCAAGCACAAGGTCTTCGACGCGCTGGTCTACGGGAAGCTGCGCGCGGCCGTCGGCGGCAAGGTGCAGTACGCGGTGTCCGGCGGGGCCGCGCTCGGCGAGCGCCTCGGGCACTTCTTCCGCGGCGTCGGCATCACGATCCTGGAGGGCTACGGGCTCACCGAGACGACCGCTCCCGCCAGCGTCAACCGCCCCACCGCCCTCAAGATCGGCACCGTCGGTCAGCCGATCCCGGGCGTGGACGTCCGCATCGCCGAGGACGGCGAGGTCCTCGTCCGCGGCATCAACATCCTGCGCGGCTACTGGAACAACGAGGCCGCCACCAAGGAGGCCCTGGAGGACGGCTGGCTCCACACCGGCGACCTCGGCTCCCTCGACGACGACGGGTTCCTGCGCATCACCGGCCGCAAGAAGGAGATCCTCGTGACCGCGGCCGGCAAGAACGTCGCGCCCGCACCGCTGGAGGACAGGCTCCGCGCGCACCCGCTGATCAGCCAGTGCCTGGTCGTCGGCGACGGCCGCAAGTTCATCAGCGCCCTCGTCACGCTGGACGAGGAGGCGCTCGGCCCGTGGAAGGAACGGCACGGCAAGCCCGAGACGATGACGGTGGACGAGCTGCGCCTCGACCCCGATGTCATCGCCGCGATCGAGGCCGCCGTCGCCGAGGCCAACAAGTCGGTCAGCCGCGCCGAGGCGATCAAGAAGTACGTGATCCTCGGCGTGGACTTCACCGAGGAGGCCGGCCACATGACACCGAGCCTGAAGGTCAAGCGCAACGTCGTGATGAAGGCCTTCGCCGGCGAGATCGAGTCGCTCTACACCGGCTGACCCGGGGTGCGGGCCCGCCCTCGCCCGGTCAGCGCAGCGCGTTGACGGCGTCCCCGACCGGGGTTTCGCCGTTGAGGAGGTCGAGCGTGCGGCGGCGGACGTCGCCGGCGTCGAGCAGCGCCACGATGACCGCCGCCACGTCGTCGCGGGTGACCGCGCCGTGCCCGATGGGCGGTTCGGCGAGGGTCACCCTGCCGGTGGCCGGGTCGTCGGTGAGGCGGCCCGGCCGCAGGATCAGCCAGTCGAGGGCGTCCCGGCGGCGCAGGTCGTCCTCCGCCTCGCCCTTGGCCCTGATGTAGGCCTCCCACGCCTCACCGCGGCCCGGCGGCGGCGGCTCCCCCGCGCCCATCGCGGAGATCTGCACGAAGCCGCGGACGCCCGCGCGCTCCGCCGCGTCCGCCGTCAGCACCGACGCGGCCCGGTCGACGGTGTCCTTGCGCGCCGCGCCGCTGCCCGGCCCCGCCCCGGCGGCGAACACGACCGCGTCCGCCCCGGTCAGATGGCCGGCGACCTCGCCGGCGTCCGCCGACTCCAGGTCGCACACCACCGGCTCGGCGCCGGTGCCGCGCACGTCGGACGCGTGGCCGGGATTGCGGATCAGGCTCAGCACGGTGTCCCCCCGCGCGGCCAGCAGCCGCGACAGCCGCAGTGCGATCTTCCCGTGCCCGCCCGCGATCACGATGTCCATGCCCCGATCGTACGGAGCCGGGGCGCCCGGAATCGCGCGGGCACGCGGGCGCGGCCGGTGAGTATGCCGCCGAAGGTCGAAGACGGCATCCTCACCGGCCGCGCGTCCGGGTCAGCCCGGGGCGGTCCGGATCACCCGGACGTCCGGTGGATCAGTGGTGGCGCTTGGGCCGGGTCGTGGGCTGGTCGCCGCCCTCCTGGCCGCCGCCGTTCTGACCGCCATCGCCGTTCTGGCCGCCGCCGCCGTTCTGGCCGCCGCCCCTGCCGTTGATGGTGTTGACCGCCTGCTGCATCAGCTCTTCACCCATCACGTTGATGAAGTCGCCGTGGTCGGTCACCGGGTCGTGGCCCGACTCGGGGAAGCTGTCCAGCGCGAACGCCAGCGGCTCCGCGGGCACGTCGTAGGTCAGGGTCATCCGCAGCTGCGGCACGGCCTGAGTGCCCTCCGGGCAGGCGCCCGTCCGCTCGTCGGGGAAGGCGATGTGGTCGCGGTGGTTGGCGCTGTCGGTGTTCTGGCCGTCCCAGCAGCTCGGGAAGTTCAGCACACGCGCGACCTGGCTGCCCTCCGGGCAGAGCGGGTACTTGTCGGTGAACGCCCGCTCCTCGAAGCCCGTGCACGTCCACAGCGCCTTCGCGTTCTGCAGGCCGTTCGTCACGGCCTTCGCGTCACCGGTGGCGACCCGGATGAACTGCGGCATCGCGGTCACCTTGCTGCGCGGATTGCCCAGGAACTCCAGGCGCGCCTCGGCCGGCTCGACGATGCTGCCGATGTTGCCGTCGATCTGGCTCTGCTCGGCCCGCTCGGAGTCGTCCTGGCCCGCGCGAAGCCGCAGCACCGGCCAGAAGTAGGCCGACTTGTCGCCGTTCTCGCAGGTCGTCCCGGCCGCGGCGAAGGTCTCGTCGGTCGAGAAGGCGTCGGTGTCGAGGTTGCCGACGTAGTCGTGGATGTGGTGCGCGCCGTTCACGACGCCGGGCGCCGCGAGCACGTTGTCGGGGTTGCTGTGCGCCTGGCCCTCGTTCGTGCCGCAGTCCACACTGAACACACCGGTGGAGGCCCGCCGGGTGTTGCGCGGCTGCCGCACGCGCGGCGCCTGCTGGATCGGGACGAACTGGTCGGCCCTCAGCTCCGGGATCTCGACTTCCTGGCCGTCGCCCTGGTCGTTGCCCTGGCCCTGGTCGTTGCCCTGGCCATGGTCGTTGCCCTGACCGTCGCCCTGGTCGTTGCCCTGGCCGTCGCCCGGCTGGCCGCCGCCGTCGCCCGGGTCCTGCTGACCGCCGCCGGGGTCCTGCTGACCGCCGCCCGGATCTTGCTGACCGCCGCCCGGGGTCTGCTGGCCGCCGCCCGGGTCCTGCTGACCGCCGCCCGGATCTTGCTGACCGCCGCCCGGGGTCTGTTGACCGCCGCCGGGCTGCTGGCCGCCGCCGTTCGGGTAGCCGGTCGGAGCTCCGGTGGGGGCGCCCGGGTTGTTGACATCGTCGAGATTCCCGCCGCCTTCGAGGTCCGAGCCGTCCGCGGCGGCCGACGTGCTTGCGCCGGGTTGCGGGGCGGCGATCCCGCCGGGCGTCGTCTGACACGCCGACGTGACAAGGGCGAGCGCCGGAATGATCACGGCGAAGGCTTTTTTCTTGCTTCCCATGGAAAGGTACTCCCTTTTGCGGGGTGGGATGTACGTCATTTCAGAGCACGCCTGGGTACCAGGCCGGTGCTCTCCAGCAGCGACATGTGCGTGTTGACGAACTTCATGGAACGCTCGGCGAACGCACGGACCTCGCTGTTCTCGGACTGCGAGCGCACCTTGGCGATGACGGTGAAGACCGCCCCGTGTGCGGCGCGCAGCCGATGCACCCAGATCTTGTCGTAATCGGCGCCGAATTTGCCTGACATCTCTCTCAGCCAGGCTTTCTGGCTCCCGTTGGGCTCGTTCGGGAGGAGCACGCCGAGCCGCTCCGCGGTCGCGCGGGCGTCCGCGTCCAGCTGCACGTGCTGCTGCCAGATGATCTCGGCGACCTCCCTCACCCGGGGGCTGGAGGCACGCTGCTGTGCCTGCTGGCCTGCGGGGATCTCCCAGAGGCCGGCCTGCCGCACCGCGACGAGCAACTTCCTGTCCAAAGTGCTCAGACGTCCCCAGCGGGTGTTCACGGTGCCACCGAGGTTCGCCGCGCCGCTGGCGGGGACGCCGACCGGGTTCATGACGACCACGAAGGCGGCCCCCACGGCCGCCACGGCCGCCAGAATCAGCAGGGTGCGGCCCAGGCGAAGGCGTGGCAGCCTGCGCATTTCGGCGATTCCGTAGGATTTCCTCAAGGGAACTTCTTCCTCCTTTCGAGGATCTCTCGACGGACCCGGCGCGGGTTCTGTGGGAGATACGCGCCACGCGGGGTACCGGGTTCAAGAGCGCTCATCTGATTTCCTCTTTTTCACACGCCCGAATTGGCCGCCGGACCGTCGGGTCAGCGCCTGGACGGGATGCCGGGGACGCCGTCGACGACGCGCAGCGCCAATGCGGGGCACATCGCGACCGCCTTCTGCACGTCCTTTTCCATCCAGGAGGGAATGTCGGTGCCGAGCACCACCGGGAAGCCGTACCGGTCGAGCTGGATCAGCTCGGGGACGATGTAGGCGCACAGTCCGTGCCCGTCGCAGCGGCTCCAGTCGATCGCCACCCGGCCCTCCGAGCCGTCGGGCACCGGCAGCGGCAGGACCCCGTACGTCGACAGATCGCAGCCGCCGCCCCACCGGTGGGCGTCGATGTCGGCGGCGAACGCCTCCATCGCCGAAAGGACGAACCTGGCGGTCCCGTCCGGGTGGGTGCAGGCGCCCCGGCCCCGGCCGATGCCGGCGGCGCGGCGGACGTCCTCCACCGTTCCCGCCCCCTCGGTGAGGGAGTTGAGGGACCGCACGACGTCGGGGAGCCCGAGCCGGCACGGCCCGCACTGCCCGGCCGACTGCGCGGCCAGGTAGGAGGCGATCCGGGTGACCTCGCCGAGCGGGCAGGTGCCCTGGCTGAGCGGCAGGATGATCCCGGCGCCCACCGTCCCGCCGACCCGGCGCATCCCCGCGCGTGACAGCACGGCCCGCGGCACCGCGGCGGGGCCGAGCCACATCCCGTGGTAGCCGCCGACGAGCACGCCCGGCGACGGGGGCACCTGGCAGTGGTCGAGCACGGCCTGGAGCGGCGTGCCGAGCGGCGCCTCCACGACCTGGGTACCGCCGACGGTGAGCAGCGTGGTGCCCGGCTCGTCGTCCGTCCCGGCCGACGCGTACAGGTCGGGGCCGAGGGAGACGAGCACGGCGAGCTGCGCGAACGTCTCGGTGTTGGACAGCAGCGTCGGGTAGCCATCGACGCCGGAGTCGGACGCGCGGACCTTGACGCCCGGAGGGATCGGCGTCTCCCCGTTGATCGCGCGGACCACCGCGCCGCTCTCCCCGGAGATGAACCGCTCGGTCAGCCGGACGACCCGCGCGGGCATCCGCCGTTCGCTGATCGCGGCGCGGACCGAGCGGGCGGCCTCGTCGTCCTCGACGGCCACGACGATCCGCTGGGTGCCGAGCGCGGACGCGGCGATCTGGGCGCCGTCGAGGACGAGGTGCGGCGCCCGTTCGAGCAGGACCTTGTCCTTGGAACTGCCGGGCTCCCCCTCGGCGCCGTTCACCACGATGACGACGTCCTCGCTGGAGCCGCGTTCGTTGCCGCTCTCGCCGGGCAGCAGCGCGGTCTGGTCGGCCGTCGGGTAGTTGACCCGCGCCGCCACGGCCATCAGCTTGCGGGCGAACGGGAAGCCGGCGCCGCCGCGCCCCCGCAGATCGACCTGCTCGCACATGCGGACGATGTCGTCCAGGTCCGGCGCGCGGAGCCTGCCGTGCACGGCCAGGTGCCTGTCGAGGTCCAGCCGGTCGAACCTGTCGAATCCGAGCGTGAGCCGCGGACCGCCGATGCCGGAGACGGTGACGGTCGATGTCATCGGTAGACCTCGGTGTCGTTTCCGCCGCCGTACACGGGCATGCCGCGCGGGTCCTGGACGGTGCCGCGCGGGTCGTCGAAGCCGTCCATGGGATCGGCCTCCCTCGCGCGGGCCGCCGCGGCGGCGCGGGCCTCCTCGTGCTCCATCGCCGCCATCGCGCGCCGGTCGCGGCGGCGTCCGGCGCCGTCCGGCCTGGAGAACGGATCGATCTCGTCGTCGGCGCGGTTCAGCTCCCGTGGTTTGACCACCACGATCAGGCGGGTCGTCAGGGCGAGCACGACCAGCACCACGCTCATCACGTAGGAGAGCACGACCCAGTTCGCCGCGGCCCGGCCGGTGATCAGGCCGTGCACGATCGCGAACGGCCACGCGACGTAGGCGAGGGCGTGGACCGACCGCCACACCCACGCCTTGCCCCGGAACGCGAACCGCGACCGCAGCATCCCGGTGACGACGATGACGAGCATCAGGTCGAACGCGACCGTGCCGAGGCCGACCGCCCCGCCCGTCGGCACGACGACGTTGACGGGCAGGGCGAGGCCGGCCATCACCTTCACCGACACGTGCGCGAACAGCATCGCCACCGAGATGATCGCGGACGCGCGGTGCAGGGCCTGCGCGAGCACCCGGTGCCGGATCTTCAGGATCAGGCGATCGGTGGCCAGCAGCCCGCTCATCACCGCGGTGGTCAGCGCCACGAGGGCGAAGACGCCGGCGAAGAAGTTGAGGAAGTACTGCACGTTCGCGACCGCGACGGCGCCCTGCGGGGTCGCCGCGCCGACGAGCACGAGCACCGCGCCGGCGAGCACGAGGCGCAGCGCCCAGGTGGGGACCATGGGATCATCACTGTTGCGAATTCGCACCGCTCGGACTCCTCTTCTGGGTTGCGCCCTCCGCCGGGGCGGGGGGCGTTCCGGCGCCGTCCTCCGGCGAGGCGCCTGGGGACGGCGGCGACGACGGAGGGTCGTCCCCCGCGGGGACCGCGCCGAGGTTGGCCAGCAGCCCGCCGGGAAGCACCTGGAGAACACCGCGTTCGGCGAAGCCGAGGAGGGGGTTGGCCCGCTCCTGGAACGTCCAGCCGCCGATCTGCGCGCCGTCGAGGGGGATCGGCCCGCCGCCGCGGCGCAGCCCGAACCCGACCTCGGCGCGCGGCGAGGCCGCCCCGCCGCAGGGCCGTTCGGTACCGGTGCGGCCGAGCGGGGCGCCCTGCTCGACGACGCTGCCGTCGCGTACCGCCGACGCGCCGCGGAGCCGGTAGTAGGTGGTGGCCACACCGCTCCCGTGGACGAGCATGACCATCGCACCGCCGCCCGAGTCGGCGCAGAAGCGGTAGAGGCGGCCGTCGCCGGCCGCGAGGACCCGCCCGTCGCCGCCGGAGAACGCCAGCGAACCCAGCGGCCGCGGCGAGCCGTTTGAGGTCGTCATCGACCAGACCTCGCCGGTCTTCCACGGCAGCATCAGCGCGTCGCCGGCCCGCGAGCCGTTGACGAGCGCGGTGGCCTGCGCGGCGGTGAGGGCGCCGTACCGGCGCAGGGCACGCACCTCCGCCGCCGGCATGACCTTCGCCGGGGCGGCGCCGAGCAGCGCGTTGAACTCCGTCCCGCCCGAGAGCGCGACCTGCCACTCCTCACCCGTCCAGCGGGCCGCGTAGAACGCCACTTCGGGGGTCGCGGTGCTGCCGGTGGGGACGGGGAGCGCGGTGGTGCCGAACACCCAGCTCTTGTCGGCGCTCGTCCTGGTCGCGTCCACGATCGGCCGGCCCGCCGGCGCCGCGCCGTAGGCCTGCCGGGCGGCCGCGCCGCGCTCGTCGATGGTCAGCTCGCGCACCTGCGCGGCGAGGATCCCGAGGTTCGGGGCGGACGGCGCCGCGGGCGCCCCGCTCTGCCCGGGCTGCTGCGGCCGGCCGGGCTGCTGCGGCTGTGCGGGGTCGCCGCCGGGCTTGGGCGGCGTGATCGCGCGCTGTGAGCCGGCCGGGCCGGACGCCCCGCCGATGGGCCCGCCTTCCAGCAGCGCCCGCTCGGCGATGCCGAGCAGGGACAGGCCGACGGCGGTGGACAGCACGATCGCGCCGATGCTCATCCGGTCGGTGGGGCGCCGCCCGCGCCGCGGCTTCGCCTTCGGCCCCGGCCGCGGTGTCGCCGGGCGCCGGGACGGCGGACGGGCCGGCTGACGCGACCGGGTGGCCCGCTGCGGGGGACGTTCCGCTGCGCGCCGCTGGGAGCGTGACCGCTCCGCGGGCCGTGCCCGTCCGCCGCGCGGCTGGAACTCCCGCGACCGGTCCCGGCCCGCCGCGAGCCCTTCCGTCCGCGCGTCGAACCCTTCCGTCCGCGCGTCGAGCGTCTCGGACCGGGCGTCGAACCGGCGGGTGCGCGCATCGGACCGGCCGTCCCGTGGATCGGGCTGCCGGCCCCGGGCATCGGACCGGCCGTCCCGCGCATCGAACTCGCGGGTTCGCGCATCCGGTGGATCATTGCGGGGGCCGAACTGGCGGGTCCGCGCATCCGGCGGGTCGTTGCGAGGGCCGAACTGGTTCGCCCGGGCATCGGACCGGCCGTTCCGTGCGTCGAACTGCCGGGTCCGCGCATCGGACCGGTCGTCCCGCGGACGGTCGTCCCGGTCCTTGGGAGGCCTGTTCCGCGCGCCGAACTGGTCATCCGTGCGCTTGCGGGACCGCTTGGCGCGGGCCTCGTGCCGCTTCATCTCGCGCCGGCTCGGCCCGCGGCGCGACGATCGCCGTCCGCGCTCGGTGCCGTCCGGCTGCTCGGACCACCAGGACCCTTCGGGCCACTGCGGCCGCGGCTGCGGCTCGTCGGACCATGTCCCCCGACGGGGCTCAGGTCTCGACGAGGGACGCGCGGGCGTCTCGGCCCACGGTGAAGCATGCGTGTTGTTCCGGGACGCATGCCCGATATCGCGTCGCGCCATGCCCTCTCCTGTGGAGGAGACGGAGGGCTCGGCGAACGCCGGTCGGCTCCGGACCGCCCGGCTCATCACCCGGCGGCCTTCCCGCTGAGACATCGGAGATCGCGGTGCGGGAGCCCGCTCGCTCCCACCGCGTTCCCCGAACGGATTCTTGACGAACCCGCTCGATCACTCCGGGAGCATACGCCCCATGAGTCACTCGTTGCGCGCTGGTGCCAAGAAATCCGTACAGACCCTATCCCGCGGCCCTTCTGCTCTCCACTGGAGTACGCGGGGACACCGCGGAGTGTTCACGATGAGGCTCACCTTTTCCGGAAGTCCGCCGCGAACGCACGGCGGCCGCGGAGCACCGGTCAGCGGACGGCCTTCAGGAAGCGGGCGGCGAGCGGCGCCGCGACCTCCGGCCCCGAGCCCCCTGCCTCGACGAAGACCGAGAAGGCGAGATCGTCGCGGTATCCGATGAACCAGGCGTGCGACCGCCCGCCGCCGAACTCGGCCGTGCCCGTCTTGCCCGCCGTCCCGGCCGGCAGGCCGGCGCCCGCGGCGGTGCCGCCGGTGACCACGGCCCGCATCAGCGTGCCGAGCGCGGAGGTCCCGGGCACCCGGCGGGGTTCCGGCACCGCTCCCCCGCCCTCGCGGATCAGCTTCGGCGCCAGCAGCCGCGGCGCCCGCCACGAGCCGTCCGCCACGGCGGCGGCGGCCGACGCCATCAGCAGCGGGCTCGCCTGGACGCGGCCCTGCCCGATCCCGGCCTCGGCCAGTTCCGCGCCGCCGCGCGGGTCCGGGAAGCCGCCCTGGGCGGCGTCCACACCCGGCGTGATCCGCACGCCGAACCCGAAGCGCCGGGCGCTCGCCGCCAGCTTCGCCGCACCGAGCCGCTCGACCGCGAGCCGCGCGAACGTGGTGTTGCAGGACGCGGCGAACGCGGCCCGCAGCGACGTCGGGCCGAGCGCGTGGTCCTCGTCGTTGTGGATCGTGCGCTGCGCGGTGACCACCGAGGCGGGGCAGTCGACACCGGTCCCGGGGCCCGCCCCGTCCGCGATCAGCGCGCCCGCGACCACCACCTTGAACGTCGAGCCGGGCGGGTAGAGGGAGGCGAACGCGCCGAGCCCGCCGAGCCCGTCGGCCACCGCGAGCACCTCCCCGCTGGACGGGCGGACGGCGATGACCGCGGCCCGGCCGGGCGCGGACGCGGCCGCCTTCACCGCCGCCGCCTGTACGCGCCGGTCCAGCGTCGTGCGGATCTTCTCGCCCTTCTCCACCCCGAACAGCTTCACGCGCTGCGGTGGTCCGCCGTCGTCGCGCAGCTCGATCGCCCATCCGGTCTGCTCGTCCTCCTTGCCGAGCCGGTCGGTGATCCCGGCGAGGTAGGGCGCGAGCGGGCCGTCCTCGGGCAGCGCCTCGCCGTCCCGCGCGACCAGCGTGACGGCGGGGACCCGCACCTGCCGCAGCGCCCACCGCCCGCTGCCCTTCAAGCCCGGGTACAGCGTGGCGGGCGACCACAGCACGCGCCACCGTCCGTCCACCTGCCCGAGCCGCAGTTCCGACGTGAACGACCACCTCCCGTGCCCGGCGACCGACCTGCTGACGGTGAAGCCGGCCCGCGCGGCGGCTCGCCCGGTGCGAACGACGGGGCGCGGCTCCAACGCGATGCGGTCGACCATGAGGCCGCGGGACAGCGCGCGGTGCTGCGAGGCGAAGTCGGCGGGCGGGTCGGCGACGAACTCGCGCATCTCGTCCAGGTCCCCGTGGCTCCAGGCCGCGAAGTACCCGGCCGCGACCTCCCGGGGATCGCCGCCCCGTCCGTTCCCCAGTGCCCAGCCGACCGTGAGCCCTGCCACCAGGACGGCCGCCAGCACCCCCGCCAGCACCACAAGGCCCTTGGACCGCACCCGTCCTCCTCGACCCCGCCCAGAGATGATCATCCCAATGTCGGATAGTGCCGTACATGCTTAAGAACAGGTACTTTCTGGCCGAATGTGGTGATGGGCTTAGCGACGACTGATCCACCCCTTAAGCGCGCTTTAACGGGGATGCCGCGACGGCCGAGGGTGCCTACCTTCGTGAACGTCCATGACCGCGGACACATGCGGCAGGAGGTGCCCCCGGATGAGTCGATCACCGCGACAGGGATCAGCCCAAGGGGGCGCCCACCCCTCCTGCACGTCCGCGGCCGGGCACCGTCACGGGGCCGGGCCCCGCGGTGCCGGATGCCGGGGCCGTGCCCCGCACTCCCGTCCACGCGAACTCGATCCGGCCCCGCGGGCCGGCCCGCACGGCGCGCCCGTCTCCAGGTCCTCCCCCACGAGGGCGCCGGGCCGGTCACGCCGGATCACCACCCACCCCATCTCGGCAGGGGCGTTCGCGTGGAACCGGTCTCCGGAGGCGAGGCACGGCCCCGACCGGCCACCGGTCCGCGCGTCACCGGCCGCCGCGTCACCGGTCAGCGCGTCCAGGGGAGGCGGACGGCCTCCAGACCCGGATCGGTCAGGACGGCGTCGACGAGCGCGGTGGGCCCGACGACCTTCGTACCCCACAGATCCCAGTCGCAGTAGACGACCCAGGACCGGTCCTCCGCCCACAGATCGGACGGGCAGCTGGACATCTCCGGATGGTCGTACAGGGCGGCCGCGTCGCCCAGCCGTCCCGCGAAGACCGTCTCGTCGTCCCAGTCGGCCGTGACGAGCGGGCAGTAGTACGCCAGGCAGCGGGTATCCGAGCCGGACGGGCTGTGCCGCAGCAGCAGCCCGATCAGCCGGAACCAGCTCTCCCGGTCGAGACAGCCCTCCGCGGGCGGCTGGATGGCCGCCGACCAGCTCCCGGCCGGATGCCCCTGCCGCAGGCAGCGGTTGCCGGGCAGCTCCCCCTCCGGGACGGCATGCTCGCCGAACCCGCGCGCGAGCTCCTTCCAGCGCAGCCTCCGCCACCCCGCGCCCGGATCGCCGCTGCGGCCGAGGCCGGTGCCGGTGACGATCGCGCCCTCCAGCAGGTCGCCCACATCGCCGGGCACGTCACCGGCCGTGTCGGCCAGGCCAGCCGCCGCCACGGACTGGTGGACATCGTCGTGGGTCGTGGTGACCAGCCCCTCCTCCCACGCGTACATCGCGTGCAGGAGCCAGACGGAGTCGGGACGGCGCGGCGGCTCGAACCCTGAATAGCAGTGGTCGGGATCCAGATCGTGCAGCCACCGGGCGGCCTCCCCGGGAACGCGGGCCCATGCGTCCTCGATGTCCATATCCGCATCCTGCCATCTCAGGACGCGAGCAGGCCGCCGAGGCGAGCGGCCTGGATCTCCCAGCGCCACTCGCGCTCCACCCAGGCGCGGCCCTTCTCGCCCATTGCGCGGGCGCGGCCGGGGTCCGTGAGAAGCCCGGTGAGCGCCTCGGCGAGGCGGGCGACCGAACGGCCGGGCACGACGACCCCGGTCTCGCCGTCCAGCACGGCGTCGGGCGCGCCGCCGGAGTCGCCCGCCACCACCGGCAGCCCGGTCGCCGACGCCTCCAGGTAGACGATGCCGAGCCCCTCCACGTCCAGGCCGCGGCGGCGGGTCCGGCACGGCATCGCGAACACGTCCCCCGCGTCGTAGTGGGCGGGCAGTTCCTCCCACGGGACGCCGCCGGTGAACACGACCGACCCGCCCACCCCGAGCGACGCGGCAAGGCGTTCCAGATCGTCCCGGTACGGCCCGCCGCCGACGAGCAGCAGCACGGCGTCCGGTACCGAGCGCAGGACGTGCCGCCAGGCGTGGATGAGGGCGTCCTGCCCCTTGCGCGGCACCAGCCGGGAGACGCAGACGACCACGGGACGGCCGGCCAGGCGATGCCGCGCCCGGATCTCCTCGCCGCCGGCGCCCGCGCGGAACACCTTCTCATCGACGCCGGGAGCGAGCCGCGCCATCCGGGCCCCGGCGTCCGGCGACAGCGCCCGCGCCATCCGGGACCGCGTGTACTCGCCCAGGTACGTCAGCACGTCCACGTCGTCCCCGATGCGCCCGAGAAGGGCCCGCGCGACCGGCAGCGACGCCCAGCCCGCCTCGTGCCCGTGGGTGATGCCGACGAGCCGCCCCGCGCCGCGCCGCCGCAGCCCCGGGGCCAGCAGCCCCAGCGGCGCCGCCGCGCCGAACACCACCGAGTCGCAGCCCTCCGCGCGCAGCACGTCCGCCGCCCGGCGCAGCACGCCCGGTTCCGGCAGCATCAGCGACCCCGGATGCCGGACCACCGGGAACGGCTGCGCCGCGTCGAACTCCGCGGCGCCCTTCCAGGCCGGGGCGTAGACGACCACCGAGCCCGGCGGGCGCCGCACCGCGAGGCCGTGCACGAACGCCTGGATGCCGCCCGGACGGGGTGGGAAGTCATTGGTGACGAACAGCGTCTTGGTCATCGCCGGCCAGCATACGGACCCGGTGGGAACGGCAGGGGCCCGGCACCGCCGTGACGGTGCCGGGCCCCTCCGAGGCCGGGATGACGGGTCAGTGCTTGACCTGCTCCGAGTCCTTGCCGCTCTCGATCGCCTCATGCTCGCCATGCCCGTGCTCCTCGACGGGAATGTCGTCGAAGGTCCACGCGCGGTTCAGCCGCGAACGCAGATGCCCGATCGGGCCCTTGGCGGCGGGGATGCCCTGGGCGTCCCGGTCGGGCGCCTCGGGCCTGGCGTTCTCCTTGGACAGCAGAACGGCCTTCTCCTCCTCGCGCGCCGGTTCGTGCCGCTCGGAGAACTTGCCTTCCGGCGACATGAGGATCACGCCGCTCTCCACGCCGTGCCCGACGATGCCGGCGTCCTTGCGCTGCAGGCCGAGGCAGATCCGCTTCGTGATGATGAACGCCAGGACCGGGCCGACGAAGAACGCGACGCGGAAGAACCAGGTCGTGGCGAACAGCGAGATGTGGAACCGCTCGGCGAGGATGTCGTTCGCGCCGCCGAGCCACAGCAGCCCGTAGAACGTCACCGCGGCCATGCCGGTCGCCGTGCGGATCGGGGCGTTGCGCGGCCGGTCGTTGACGTGGTGCTGCCGCTTGTCGCCGGTCACCCATGCCTCGACGAACGGCCACAGGGCCGCACCGGTCATGATGATGCCGAGCGGCACCAATGCGGGGATCAGCACGTTCAGGCTGACCGTGTGGCCCCAGGCGGTGATCTCCCAGCCGGGCATGATCCGCAGCGCGCCTTCGAGGAAGCCCATGTACCAGTCCGGCTGGGAGCCGGACGAGATGGCGCCGGGATCGTACGGGCCGTACAGCCAGACCGGGTTGATCTGCAGGAACGCGCCGAACAGCGCGCACACACCGAACGTGAACAGGAAGTAGGCGCCCGTCTTGGCCATGAACACCGGGTAGAACGGGTAGCCGTACACCTGCTTCTCGGACTGGTGCTTGACCGGCATCGCGGTGTGCTTCTGATGCCACATGATCATCATGTGCGCGGTGATCAGGCCGAGCAGCAGGCCCGGGATCAGCAGGATGTGCAGCATGTACAGCCGGGGGACGATGTCCTGGCCGGGGAACTCGCCGCCGAACAGGAACATGTAGATGTAGGTCCCGACGACGGGGATCGACTCCGCCACGCCCTGGGTGATCCGCAGGCCGGTGCCCGACAGCAGGTCGTCCGGCAGCGAGTAGCCGAACAGGCCCTCCAGGATGCCGAGGGTGAACATGCCGAGGCCGATGAGCCAGTTCAGCTCGCGCGGCTTGCGGTAGGCGCCGGTGAAGAACACCCGCAGCATGTGCGCCAGGATCGACGCCATGAACAGGATCGCCGCCCAGTGGTGGATCTGCCGCATGAGCAGGCCGCCGCGGACGTCGAAGCTGATGTGCAGCGTCGAGGCGTACGCCTCGGACATCGTCACGCCCTGCAGGTTCGTGTACGAACCGTCATACACGACCTCCACCATGCTCGGCTTGAACCAGAGCGTGAGGAACGTACCGGTCAGCAGCAGGATGATGAAGGAGTACAGGGCGATCTCGCCCAGCATGAACGACCAGTGGTCCGGAAAGACCTTCTTGACGTTCCGCCTGAAGAAGGTGGTGGATCCGAGGCGTTCGTCGATGAAGCCGAGCGTGCCCTCGACGGCCTTCGGAGCCGTGGTGTCGCTCATCCGCGCTCCCAGAAGCTCGGTCCGACGGGCTCTTGATAGTCGCTCGTCGCGATGAGGTACCCGTCCTCCACGCCCAGCGGCAGCTGCGGCAGCGGCCGCGCCGCGGGGCCGAAGACGACCTTCGCCGCGTCCGTGGCGTCGAACGTGGACTGGTGGCACGGGCACAGGATGTGGTGCGTGGTCTGCTCGTACAGGGCCGCGGGGCAGCCGACGTGCGTGCACACCTTCGAGTACGCCACGACCCCGTTGACGTGCCAGTTGGCGCGGCCCTCGGCCGGCTTGAACAGGGCCTCGGGGACGTTGATCAGGATCGTGACCGCCTTGGCGACCTCCGTCAGCACCCGGTCGTGGGGAACGTGCTCCTCAAGACCCTCGGGCAGGACGGTGATCATGCCGCCGGGCTCGGCGAAGTCGCTGACCCGCAGCGGCTTGTGGGTGCCGTCCACCACCAGGCGGACGCCCTTCTTGCCCTCGCCCTTCGCCCGCTCGACGGCGTCGGCCCAGTAGGTGCTGCGGAGCTTCTTCTCCGGCAGCGGGCCGAGGTCGCGCAGCAGCACCAGCGGGGCCAGGCCGAGCGGCGCGGCGGCCAGCAGCAGCGTGCGGCGCAGCAGCGGCCGCTTGGTGATGCCGCTGTCGTCGGCGCCCTCGACGAAGTCCCTGGCGAAGGCGGCCCGGCTCTCCTCGTCGGAGGCCAGCTCGTGCCGTTCCTGGACGATCGGCTTGCTGGTCATCAGCCGCCGCACCCAGATGGTGACGCCGGCGGCCATCGCGAGGAAGGCCACCGCCATCGTCCCGCCGAGCCAGAAGTTGGACTCGCGGGCGTCCCAGACGCCGTGCATGCCGCCGTCGCGGCCGCTCCAGCCGATGAAGTACGCGATGAACGTCACGCTGGCGGCGAACGCGAGCAGGAAGAACGCCGCGACGATCCGCTCGGCCCGCTTGGCCGACGCCTCGTCGAGCTGATCCCCCACGCCCGCGGGCGCCGAGATGTCGTCCTCGGCGAGGAGGGCCTTCTCCCTCGCCGGGGACGGGGTGCCGACCACGCGTTCGCGCCGGCCGCCCTCCTCGCGCGGGTCCGTCGAGCCCGCGCTCTCGTTGTTGTCGTCGCTCATGACTTCTTCAGCTTCTTCGGCTTCTTCGCGGTGATCCACATGGCGGCCAGCACCAGCAGCCCGAGGCCGACCAGCCAGCCGGCCAGGCCCTCGCTCACCGGGCCGATGCGCCCGAGGCCGTTACCGCCCGGGTTCGGCTCGTTGCGCACGTCGACCAGGTAGGCGATGATCGCCCGCTTGTCCTCCGGCGTGAGCGTGGTGTCGTTGAAGACCGGCATCGCCTGCGGCCCGGTCAGCATGGCCTCGTACATCTGGGTGGGCGTGACGTCCCCCGTCAGCGGAGGGGCGTACTTGCCGCCGGTCAGCGCGCCGCCCTGACCGGTGAAGTTGTGGCACTGGGCGCAGTTGGTGCGGAACAGCTTGCCGCCGAGGGCGACGTCACCGCCCTCGGGGTCGACGGCCGAGGCCGGCGGAACCTCCGGGCCGCCGCCCAGCGACTGGATGTAGGCGCGCAGGTCGGCGACGTTCTTCTGTGCCTGGGCGACCTGCTCCTCGGCGTGCCGCCGCTTCTCCGGCTCCTCGTAGTCGGTCTTGATCGAGGTGTTGAAGGCGGGGATCGGCTCCTTGCGCGGCACCTGCGCGCCGGGGTTCATCGCGGGCATGCGGCCCGTGGTGACCTGGAAGTCGACGGAGGCGGCGCCCACGCCGATCAGGCTGGGCGCGATCGGGTTGCCGTCGGCGTCCTCGGTGCCCTGGGCGTTCAACCCGTGGCAGCTCGCGCAGTTCTTGTTGAACAGCGCCTGGCCGTTCGCCAGGTCCTGCGCGGCCTGGGCGCTGCTCTGCGCCTCGGCGTGGTCGGTCTTCGGCGAGAAGCCGGCGTAGATGACGCCGATCGCCGCCAGGGCCGCCAGCACGACGGCGTAGCCCGCCCACGGGCGCCGTCGCCATGCGGTGATCCTTTTCACGGAAATCCCCGTTCGGGTCATGTCTTCTGGTGGGTCAGGGTCGTCGGGCCGGTCAGACGTCGAGAAGGTAGACGACCGAGAACAGGCCGATCCACACCACGTCGACGAAATGCCAGTAGTAGGACACGACGATCGCGCTCGTCGCCTGCTCGTGCGTCCAGCGCTTCGCGGCGTAGGTCCGCCCGAGGATGAACAGGAAGGCGATGAGGCCGCCGATGACGTGCAGGCCGTGGAAGCCGGTCGACAGGTAGAAGACCGACCCGTAGGCCGAGGAAGAGAAGGTCAGCCCGTCGTGGGTGACCAGGTTGTAGTACTCGTACCCCTGGCCGGCCACGAAGTAGGCGCCCATGAGGAACGTGAGCACGTACCACTCACGCAGCCCCCAGCGCCGGAAGTTCAGCAGGCCGCCGTCGCGGCCCACCTTGCCGGCCTCCGCCTTGAACACCCCGATCTGGCACGTCACCGAGGACAGCACCAGGATCGTGGTGTTGAAGGCCGAAAGCGGCAGGTCCAGCGGGGCGCCCGGCCAGGCGTCCTGCCCGGACTGGCCGATCGTCACGGAGCGGATCGTGAAGAACATCGCGAACAGCGCCGCGAAGAACATCAGCTCGGACGACAGCCAAACGATCGTCCCCACGCTGACCAGATTGGGACGGTTCGCCCGTGCGTGAGGTGTTGTCTCTATCGCGGATGCTGTCACGGGCGACATTATTGCGCCCCCATCCCGTGAGTGACGCATGACCCCCCTTCTAGGGTTCCCGAGCGTGTCCCCGGCGCTCCCGACCCGGTAACCTTCACGTCCATGAGCACCGTCCCGGAGAGCCCGATGAAGGTTCTCGTCTACAGCGACGACGCGAACACCCGCGCCCAGATCCGGATGGCGGTCGGGCGCCGCCCCGCCGCCGGCCTCCCGAAGGTCGAGTTCATCGAGCGGGCGACGCGGCCCGCCCTCATCGAGCGGCTCGACGAGGGCGACATCGACGTCCTTATCGTGGACGGCGAGGCGCAGCCCGCGGGCGGCCTCGGCGTCTGCCGGCAGGCCAAGGACGAGGTGTACGACTGCCCGCCCGTCCTCGCGATCATCGGCCGCCGCGACGACGGCTGGCTCGCGACCTGGTCGCGCGCGGACGCGGTCGTGAGCCTCCCGCTCGACCCGATCGCCGTCGCCAACGCGCTCGCCGGCCTGATGCGCAAGCGCATCGAGACCCGCCTGCCGGTCCTCTAGCCGGCCGGCCCGCCCAACCCGTCAACCGATCGACGCTGTAGGGGACATGGACGCGCGCACCACCTGGCCCGCACTCCTCAACGCCCTGCTCTCGGGCGACTCGCTGTCCAGCGAGGAGACCTCCTGGGCCATGAACAGCATCATGGCCGGGGAGGCCACCGACGTGCAGATCGCGGGCTTCGCGGTCGCGCTGCGCGCCAAGGGCGAGACGGTCGAGGAGGTCACCGGCCTCGCCGACGGCATGATGGACAACGCCACCCCCGTGGACGTGCCGGGCCCCATCGCCGACCTCGTCGGGACCGGCGGCGACCGGGCGCACACGGTCAACATCTCCACGATGGCGGCCGTGGTCGCCGCGGCCTCGGGCGTCCGGGTCGTCAAGCACGGCAACCGGGCGGCGTCGTCGTCGTGCGGCGCCGCGGACCTGCTGGAGAACCTCGGCGTCGCCATCGACCTGTCCCCCGGGGCCACCGAGCGGGTCGCCGAGGAGCTCGGCATCGCCTTCTGCTTCGCGCCGCTGTACCACCCCGCGTTCAAGCACACCGCCAAGCCGCGCAGCGAACTCGGCACGCCGACGGTGTTCAACTTCCTCGGCCCGCTGACGAACCCGGCGCGTCCCACCTCCCAGGCGGTCGGGGTGTTCCACCCGCGGATGGCCGGCGTCGTCGCCGGCGTGTTCGCCGCCCGCGGCTGCTCGTCGCTGGTGTTCCGCGGCGACGACGGCCTGGACGAGCTGACGACCACCGGCACCTCGACGGTGTGGGTCGTCCGCGACGGGACGGCGACGGAGACGACGTTCGACCCGTCCGACCTCGGCATCCCGCCGGCCGAGCCGGAGGACCTGCGCGGCGCGGGCCCCGACTTCAACGGCCGGGCGGCCCGCGAGACGTTCGCCGGGCGGCCGGGCCCCGTCCGCGACATGGTGCTGCTGAACGCCGCCGCGCTCATCACGGCCTACGACGGCGCGCCGGCCGCCGGCGGGCTCACCGGGGCCCTGCGGGACGGCTACGAACGCGCCGCGGCCGCCGTCGACTCCGGCGCCGCGAGCACGCTCCTGGACAACTGGGTCGACCTCTCCCAGAGGCTGCGCTAGCTGTACTGACCACAGAGGTTGTGGCGGGGATCTCTGTCAGTCGGCGTCGGGGAGGCCCAGGGCGAACGCCTGCTCCAGGTCGTGCTGGGAGTAGGTGCGGAACGCGATGTGCGTCTCGGTGCCGAGGACGCCGGGGACCTTGTTCAGGCGGCCCGGGATGACGTCGTTCAGCGCCTCGTGGCGGCCCACCCGGACCATCGCCATCAGGTCGTGCTCCCCGGTGATGGAGTAGACCTCGCTGACGCCGTCCAGGGCGGCGATCGTCTCGGCCACCTCGTGGATGCGCGCGACGTCGGCCTTGACGAACACGATCGCAGTGACCACTTCATCCTCCCCCTGAGATTGCGACACTCCGACCCTACCGGGCACGGGTCAGCCGCGGCTCAGCGCGGCGAGGCGTCCGGCCGCACCTGCCCGGCGGGCGAGGAGCGCGAACACCACTCCGGCGACGAAACCGTAGATGTGCGCGGTGTAGGCCACGTTGCTCTGCTCGTCGCCCAGAGACAGCCACTGCAGGACGAACCAGTACCCGAGCACCACCCACACCGGCAGCCGGATCACGATGATCGGCGGCACGAAGCTCACGATGCGGCCCCGGGGGTTGAGGATCACGTAGGCGCCCATCACCCCGGCGATGGCGCCGGACGCGCCGATGAGCGGGATGACGGAGTCCGGCGACGTCCATGCGAAGCCGTAGACGGCCGCGAGCCCGAAGACCAGGTAGCTGAACAGGTAGCGCCATCGTCCGAGCCGGTCCTCGACGCCCATCCCGACGACGAACAGCGCGACCAGGTTGCCGAGCAGGTGCAGTGCCCCCGAGTGCAGGAACATCGAGGTGAATGCCGACGTCCAGGGCGCCTTGTCGAAGCCCGCGGGCCCGCACTGGCGCACGATGTCGGTCGGCACCGGCTGCTGGTCGCCGGTCGTCAGCTCCTTGGGGACGGCGCCGTACTCGTAGGTGAAATGCGCGGCCTTGCACTCGCGGACCCGGTCCTCGCCGTACCAGGTGGCGAAGTTCGACATCGGGGTGAGCAGGAACACCACCACGTTGGCCGCGACCAGCAGGTACGTCACCCACGGGACGCGCCGGGCCGGCTGGCTGTCGTAGAGAGGCAGGGCCATTCGCGGGTGCAGTCCTCTCCGGGCGCCGAGCTTCCCCGATCACCTTAGCGGCGGCCGGGCCGGGAATGGGACGGCTCACGCCGCTCGTACGTCCTGTCGTAGGCGCGGTCGATCAGCTCGCGCAGGCCCTCGGCGCCGTGCGCGGGGCACGTCCAGGCGCCGTCGACCTCGACCAGGCGGACACCGGGCAGATCGAGCCACCGCAGCACGCACTCCATCTCCTCGGCCGTGGCGCCCGCCGAGGGCGGCTCACCGAGCGCGACGCCGCCGGGCGCTTCGCCCGCGGGCGGGAAGACGGTCTCGGCGGTGGCGATGAGCGCGTCGACGTAGGGGCGGGGGTGGGCGCGGGGCGGAACGGTCCCGGCGGCGGCGAGCCGTCCGTAGCGCACGACCGACAGCTCCCAGCCGCCGTCGAAGCCGGGACGGGCGGCCACCATCTCGGGGAGCCGGGCCAGCGCGGCGAGCCGCTGCCCGCGGGCGGCGGCGCGGACGAACGCGGCGAGCCGGTCGCGCTGGGCGGCGGCCTCCTCGTAGCGCAGTTCGGAGGCGAGCCGGTCGATGCGCACCTGGGCGGCGGCCACGACGGGACGCACGTCGCCCTCCATGACCGAACGCGCCGTGCCGACGTGGACCGCGTAGGCGTCGGCGGACTCGCGGCCGTCGCAGGGCGCGCCGCAGCGGCCGATCTCGGCGAGCGCGCACGCGCGGGCACCGCCGCGCTCGATCAGCCGGAGCGTCAGCCGCTGGGTGCACTGGCGCAGGGGGACGGCCTCGTGCAGCGCCGCCCGCGCCTCCTCGGCCTGCCGGCGGGACGGGATCGGCCCGAGGTAGCGGGCGCCGTCGGTGCGGCACTCGCGGACGATGGACAGCCGCGGGAACGGCTCCACGGTCAGCTTCAGCCAGATGGCCCGCTCGGGGAACTTGGACCGGCGGTTGTAGCGGGGCTTGTGCTCGGCGATCAGCCGCAGCTCGCGGACTTCGGCCTCCAGCCCGGTGGCGCACTCGATCGTCCGGACGTTCTCGGCGAGGCCGACCATCTCGCGGACGCGCCACCGCGTCTCCGAGCCGGTGAAGTAGCTGCGCACCCGCGAGCGCAGGTCGCCGCTCTTGCCGACGTACAGCACCTCGCCGGAGGCGTCCTCGAACAGGTAGACGCCGGGCGTGCTCGGGACGTCGTCGGCGAGGTGGCGTTTGCGGCGCTGCTCGGGCGTGGGGGCCTTGGCGAAGCCGCGCATCTCCTCGAGCGTGGTGACGTTGAAGGAGCCGAGCCGCTCGATCAGGCCGTGCAGGACCTCCACGGTGGCGCGGGCGTCGGCGAGCGCCCGGTGCGTCGGCTCGGTGGTGGTGCGGAAGAAGCGGGCGAGCGTGCCGAGCTTGCAGTTGGGCACCTCTTCCTTGGACAGGACGCGGCGGGCGAGGTCGACGGTGTCGACGACGGGGAACGTGGGCCAGGCGTGGCCGTGCTCGGCGCAGGCGGCCTTGAGGAAGCCGATGTCGAAGGACGCGTTGTGCGCGACGAGCACGCCGCCGCGCGCGAACTCCAGGAACGCGGGCAGCACCGACTCGATGCGCGGCGCGGCCGTCACCATCGACGTGGTGATGCCGGTCAGCGCGGTGATGAACGGCGGGACGGGCCCGCCGGGATCGACGAGCGTGCCGAGTTCGCCGAGGTCCTCTCCGCCGCGGACCTTGACCGCGCCGATCTCGGTGATGGCCGAGTCGGCGGCCGAGCCGCCCGTGGTCTCCAGGTCGACCACCACGAAGGTGACCTCGGACAATGGCGTGCCGAGGTCGTCCAGAGTTCCCTGGACACCGGCCCCCTGGACACCGTGCGCAGCCGTCATGTGCGCGACCGTAGAGGACGCCACCGACAGAAGCCCGGCCCGCTAGGGTTGAGGGGCGCCGGCACGTCCCGCCGGGCCGGGGGCCACGGGGCGGCTCCGGGGGGACCGGCGCGATCCGTCCGATTGCACGTTCGTGCTGGTTAAGTGCGGGCGGCTCGGGAAGACACAGCCCACCGGCGGCGAAGCCCGGAAGGAGCGGGATCATCGACAGCGGCCCCGAAGCGACCCCCGGTTGCGAAGAATCCGCAGAGAGGCCGCGTCCATCCGAGGGAACGGACCCTCCGGCCCGCCCGGACGTGCGTCTGAGCAGGCCGCTCCCCGAAGCCGTGCGGCAGAGCGTCGTCGAGGTCGCCGCCGAGCTGATCGGGGCGCTGCCCCATGACGAGGTTCCCGCCCCGCTGCGCCGGTTCGCGCGGTTCGAGCGCCGCAAGCGCGCCAAGCTCGCCGGGCAGCACATCGCGGCGGTGCTGGAGAAGGACTCCGCCTTCCGGCGGCGCGTCGCCGAACCGCTGCGCGAGGCGCAGGCCGACCTGGTGGAGGCCGTGGAGGCCGGGAACGTGCCGCCGGCCGCCGACCCTGTGCGGGTGGCGGTGCTGGCCTACCTGCTGCGTCCCGAGGGCTGGACGGACCTCGTCGAGTCCGCGCGCGAGGAGCTGGACCGCTCCGCGACCGCCTCGGAGGAGGAGGCCGCCGAGCGCCGGGTCGCCGCGCTCAAGGAGGAACTCGCCGCCGCCCGCAGCGCCCGCGGCGCCGAGGTGGACCGGCTGCGCGCCGAACTGCGCGAGACCAAGGCCGAGGTGGCGGAGCTGCGCCGCAAGCTGCACGAGGCGCGCACCAGGTTCCGGGCCGCGGAGGAGCGGGCCGGCGCGGTCGCGGCGGAGGCCGGCCGCGAGCAGGCGGCCGCGCGCGAGTCGACCGCCGCGTCCGAGAAGGAGCTGCGCCGGCTGCGCGCCCGTGCCGTGCAGGCCGAGGCCGCCGCCGAGGCGGCCAAGCGGGCCGCGCGGGAGGGCCGCAACGTCGACGACGTCCGGCTGCGGATGCTGCTCGACACGCTCCTGGACGCGGCGCAGGGCGTCCGCCGGGAGCTGGCGCTGCCCTCCACCATCGGCCGTCCCGCGGACGCGGTCGGCGGCCTGGAGCCCGATCGGCAGGCGCACCGCGCGCTCCCCGGCCGGGCCCTGTCCGACAGTGACCCGCAGCTGCTCGACCGGCTGCTGACCCTGCCGCGGGTGCACCTCGTCGTGGACGGCTACAACGTCACCAAGACCGGGTACGGGGAACTGCCGCTCGCCGACCAGCGCAGCCGGCTGCTGTCGGGGCTCGGCGGGCTGGCCGCGCAGACCCGCGCGGAGGTGACGTGCGTGTTCGACGGCGCGGAGCTGGACGCGCCGGTGGCCATCGCGGCGCCGCGCGGCGTCCGGGTGCTGTTCAGCCGTCCCGGGCAGACCGCCGACGAGCTGATCGGCGAGCTGGTCCGGGCGGAGCCGCAGGGCCGCGCGGTGGTGGTGGTCTCGTCCGACCGGGAGGTGGCCGACGCAGCGCGCCGCGCCGATGCCCGGCCCTGCCCGTCCACGCTGCTGCTGCGCCGCCTCGGCCGCTCCTAGCCGGGCGGCGCGCGGCGGCCGCGATCAGGACGCCCGCCATGACGCCTTTATCGCGCTGTGTGATCACGTCGGCACGGATGGCGCTTATTCCGAGTTAAGCCAGCTAAAGAGTGATGAACCGGTTGTGACGGTTGTTGCGTATCGCTAATGTCATCCGCTGACTGTCGTGGACGAGAGGGGCGAAACCGACCGTGGCCAATGATCTCATCGGGCAAGCAGCGCACGAGCGCGACCGGCGAGGGGGCGCGGCGAACAGAGGCGCCTCCCGTCGCCTGGCGGCCGTCGCGTGCCTGACGCTGACGGTCTCCCTCGCGTCTCCCCCGGTCGTGGCGCACGCCGAGCCCGAGCCGACCAGGGCGCAGGTCCAGAAGAAGCTCGACAAGCTGGCCGAGGAGATGGACCAGAAGGTCGAGAAGTTCAACCAGCTCAACGAGAAGCTCAAGATCGCCAAGAAGAAGTACAAGGTCGCGAGCAAGTCGAGCAAGCGGGAGCAGGCCGCCTTCGAGGAGCAGCGCGCCAAGATCGCCCAGATGGCGGCCGCCGCGTACAAGAACGGTGACACGGCCAACGTCACCGGCTTCGTCGGCACCGGCGACCCGCAGGCGATCCTGGACCAGGCGGCCGTCTTCTCGCATCTGTCGCACGAGCGCAGCTCCCAGCTGACCCAGTTCCTCGCGACCGCCCAGCGGCTCCGCCGCGAGGAGGCGCAGGCCAAGGCCTCCTACGACGATGTGAAGGCCAAGAGCACGGAGCTGAAGGAGCAGAAGAAGAAGCTCGACAAGGAGGTCGCCAAGCAGAAGGCCCTGCTGCGGCGGCTCGGCGGCGGGACCTCGTCCGGCGGCTCGGGCAGCGTCGGCGGCACCTACAACGGCCCGGCCAGCGGCTCGGCCCGCGTGGCGCTCAACTTCGCCTACGCCCAGCTCGGCAAGCCGTACTCCTACGGCGCCACCGGCCCGAACTCCTACGACTGCTCCGGCCTGACGATGAAGGCGTGGGCCGCGGCGGGCGTGAACATCACCCGCACCACCAACACCCAGTACGCCGCCACCAAGCGGGTGTCCAAGAGCAACCTGCAGCCCGGCGACCTGGTGTTCTTCAGCGGCCTCGGGCACATGGGCATGTACGTGGGCGGCGGCAAGATGATCCACGCGCCGCGCACCGGCAAGAACGTCGAGGTCGTGAGCATCACCTCGGGCTACTACCTGAGCAACTACTACGGCGCCGGGCGCCCCTGACGCCCCGCACCGGAGCGCCCGCGATGGGCGTGACGGAGCCCTTTGTGACAGCGGACCAGGCTTGACCTGGTCCGTTGTTGATTTTGGGGGGGTTTGCCATCTGTTGGGGCTTTGGTACGTTGTCACCACTCACGGCGCCCTCCAGACGCCGTGGCCCCGAGGCGCCCACCAGGCGCAACGGCCCCCGCGCGGCACATCCAGCTGCCGCGTGACTGCGGCGCGAGCCACGTGCCGCTCCCCCCGGCGGCACGATCCACGCGTCGCCCCCCGGTACCCGACGGGTACCGCAGACGGTCTCCCAGCAGACCCGGCCGGCCCGGCCCACCGTGCGCACGCCCGCAGCGTGCATGGCGCTGAGAGCGCTGCCACGGCGGATCCCGCGGATCAGGCCCAGGACGGTCCCCGCAAACGGGCCGCCGTCCGCACACACAACATCAGGCGCCGCTCTTTCGCACGCGGGAGACAGGTCCCGCGCACGGGCCCCATCACGCCCCCAGGATCGCAGCGGCAGCGCCGAATCCGCCGACGAGCGGAACCGGGGACCCATATCCGCCGGAGTCCAGGGACCGTCCCTGGACGGGCATTCCGGCACCCGGGGTGAATCGGTGCGTCTCTCACCGCCGAACGGTGGGAGCCCGCCGTAGGGCCACTTCCACGCCCGAACCCGTCAGCTAACCCGGTAGGCGTCTGGAAGAAGAAGGAGAGAAACCCGCAGCGTTACCTGGGCGTGGCCGCCCGAGTGCGGCCACGCCCGGCTTTCCCTTCCTTCCGCACGGGCGCCCCCGCCCGGCGGAACCCCCATCCGAACCGGCGTGCCCGCCCCCGGGCCGCCACCGCCGAGTCCGCGGTTCACCGTGCCCAGACGCACGGGAGCGCGGAGCCGGGGACCCACTGTGTCCTTTCGGGGTGAATCGGCCTGCCCAGCGGGCCGTAGGGCGGCTTCCACGCCCGAACCCGTCAGCTAACCCGGTAGGCGGCATGGAAGTCAGGAGATCCCCCATGCCAGGCGCGCATCGCAAGAAGATTCCGGGCAAGCACCGCAAGCCCAGTACCTTGGCCATCACCTGGCGGACGGCCGGCGGCGTGATCGTCGGCGCCGCCGTTCTCGGCACCGCCGCGGCCACCGCGCAGGCGTCGGTCCTGCCGTTCGCCTCCGTTCCCACCCACGCCGCCGCGGCCGGCCCGGCCGCCGGCGGGGACGCGGGCAAGTCCACACCCGGTTCCAAGTCCTCGTCCAAGGACAGGTCCGGCTCCAAGGACGAGAACCGGAGTAAGTCCAAGGACGGTGGCAAGGAGGGCGAGCCCACCGGAAAGGGCCGACCGCAGTCCGGCGCCCCCAAGAAGCCGTCAGAGGATTCGCGGCCCACCGCCGGCGAGGCCATCGAGCTCGCCAGGGCGCAGGTCGGCATCGCGGAGGACGGCAGCGGCAAGACCAAGTTCAACACGTGGTACGTGGAATCCGCCCGCGCCAAGGAGACCGTCGCGCGCGACGGCGGCTCCGTCCAGGCGTACGACGACGCCGCCTGGTGCGACATGTTCGTCTCATGGATCGGCGAGCAGATCGGCCTCAGCGACCAGTTCGGCAGCGACGCCTGGACCATCGCCCACGCCGAGTGGTTCCGGGACCAGGGGCGCTGGGGCACCGAGCCCAAGCCCGGCGCGATCGTCTTCTACGCCTGGAACGGCGGCAAGGACATCGGCGACATCGTCCACGTCGGCATGGTGACCAAGAAGATCGACGACGGCACCATCGAGGCGGTCGAGGGCAACACCGACAACGCCGTCCGGGTCAGGGAACGCTCGACCGGCACCGTCGTCGGCTACGGCTACCCCGAGTACAGGTCCTGACGTCCCCTCCTCCCCCGCCGGCTGCATAGGATCACGCGCATGGAGGACGGTCCCGGGCAGGCCGGAAACGGCGGCCCCGTCACGCGCCGCAGGGCACTCGCCCTGGGCGCCGGCGGGGCCGCCGTGCTGCTGGGCGCCGGCGCGGGGCTCCTCGGCACACGTTCCGGCGACGACGGAGCGCCGGACGCCCAGGCGACGCCGCCCCCCAACGCCGCGCAGGCCGCCGGAGCGTTCAGCCCCGCGGACGCCGCCGCCGTCCTCGCCAACCGCGCGCGGGCGGTGAAGGACGGAAACCCGGCGGCCTTCCTCGCGACGGTGGCCTCCGCCCCCGCCGCGTTCCAGGACGCCCAGTCCCGCTTGTACGCCAACCTCCGCAAGCTCCCCCTGGACGGCTGGGAGGAACGTGCCATCGGCACCCAGTCGATGGACGACGAGCAGGGGGTCGCGGTCGTCCGATTGGAGGTGCGCTCCAGGTTGCGGGGGTTCGACCGGGGCGACGTCGTCCGCACCCGCTACCTGGCGCTCGCCCCCGGCTCCGGCGTCTGGACGATCGTCGGCGACGGGTCGTCCCACGGCTTCGAGGACGACGCCGCCATCTGGGACGGCGGCCCCCTGACGGTGGTCAAGGGCCGCGCGAGCCTCGTCATCGGCGACGCCGCAGCCGCCGGGGCCCCCGGCCTGGAAGAGATCGCGGAACGCCTGGACGCGGCCGTCCCCGTCGTCACCGGCGCCGTCGGCAGGGGATGGGCGCGGCGGGTCGTCGCTCTCGTGCCCGCCGACGCGGGCCTCGCCTCCGCCCTCGCCGGTCCGGACCAGAACCTCGGCGGCATCGCGGCCCTCGCCACCGTCACGCCGTCCGCCGGCGGCGGCCACGGCGAGGACCGCGTCGTCATCTCCCCCGGCACCTTCCGCCGTCTCAACGAACTCGGGCGCGACGTGGTCCTGACCCACGAACTGACCCATGTCGCCACCGGCGGCGCCCGCGACCGCAGAACCCCGCTGTGGCTGATCGAGGGCTTCGCGGACTATGTCGGCTACCTCCGGACTGAGGTCGGCGTCCGGACGGCGGCCGGCGAACTGCACCGCGAGGTCGCCGCGGGACGCGTCCCGTCCGCGCTGCCGGCCGCGGACGCGTTCTCCGGCGGCTCCGCACGCCTCTCCCAGTCCTACCAGGAGGCCTGGCTCGCCTGCCGGATGGTCGCCGACCGGTACGGTGAGGCGACGCTCGTGCGGCTCTACCGCGCCGCCGGGCGCGTCCCGGAGGCCACCGCGCTGAGCGACGTGCTGGGACTCACCCGGGACCGCTTCACCGCCCTGTGGCGCGACTACCTGAAGAGGGAGCTCAGATGAGCGAGGCGGAGGCGGACGCGGACCGGGCCGGGCCCGGCGCCCGCCGGGACGGGGACCCCGGCCCCATGCGGCGGCCCCGGATCGCCGCCGCCGTCGCCGCCGCCGCGCTGTTCGCCGCCCTCGGCACCGTCCTCGCGCTGAGCACACCGTGGAACCCGCTGCCCGATCGGGTTGCGGGCGGGCAGGTGGAGCCCGATCCGGCGCTGGACTTCTCCGCCGCCGAGATCGCCCGATCCCAGGCGTTCGACTCGGCCATCAACCCTCCCGCCTACGCCGGCCTCCTCCTCGGCCTGGCCCTGATCTTCGCGCTGGGTCTCACCCCGCTGGGCGCACGGTTCCTCGGCCGGGTCACCGCGCGCAGCCGGCGGTGGCCCCGCCGGTCGGAGGGGGACGCCCCCCCGCACTCCCCGGAGCGCCTGCGGCACTGGACCCTGAGAGTCGTCCTCGGTGCGGCCGCCCTGACGACGCTGCTGCGCGTCGCCGGGCTCCCGTTCGACGTCTGGAGCGAGTCGGTGCTGCGCCGGTACGGGCTGTCGACGCAGAGCTGGCCCGCGTGGCTCGTGGACCAGCTCAAGTCCCTCGGCGTCACCTGGGTCATCTACACGGTCGCCCTGCTGCTCCTGTACGCGGTCGTGCGCCGCTTCCCGCGCTACTGGTGGACGGGCGCCGCCGCCGGCGGGTTCCTCCTCGTCGTCCTGGTCTCGTTCATCTACCCGATCGCCGTCGAGCCCGTCTTCAACAAGTTCCACTCGCTGGAGCAGGGACGCCTGCGCAGCGACCTGCTGGCGATGGCCGAACGGGACGGCGTGCCCGTCGACGACGTCCTCGTCGCCGACGCCTCCCGCAGGACGACGGCGCTCAACGCCTACGTGTCCGGGTTCGGTTCCACGCGCCGCATCGTCCTGTACGACACGCTGCTGGAGTCGCCGCCCGAGCGGGTCGAGTCGATCGTCGGGCACGAACTCGGCCACGCCAAGCGCAACGACGTCCTGTGGGGCACGCTCGTGGGGGCGCTCGGCGTCGCCGGGTCCATGTGCCTGCTGCACCTCCTGATGACCTCTCCGCGCCTCCTGCGCCGGGCGGGAGTCGATCCCGCGGCGACACCCGAGCACCGCCCCGGAGGCCGCGGCGCCGGGGCCCGCGACCCGCGGTCCCTCGCGCTCGTCCTCGCGCTCGTCACGGCCGGGACGCAGTTCGGCGCCCCCGTCCAGAACCTCGTCAGCCGGCAGATCGAGACGCGGGCGGACGTGCACGCGCTGAACCTCACCCGCGACCCGTCCACGTTCGTGTCGATGCAGCACGAGTTGTCGGTGCGCAACATCTCCGACCTGACCCCGGACGCACTTGAGCGCCTGCTGTGGCTGACCCACCCGCCGGGCCCCGACAGGATCGCCATGGCCCGCGAGTGGGCGCGCGTCAACCACGTTCAAGAGCCGCCGCCGCTGGAGACGCGGCCCGACTGAGGGCGAGGCGGATGGGGCGGCGCGGGGCCGTCAGTCGCCTTCCGCCCGCCGCCCGTCCTGCCCGGTCCCGGCTCGGCCGCCCTGCTCCGCGGACACCGTCGAGGCGTCCTCCTGCGGCGCCGTCGTGACCGGCCGCTTCAGGGCACTGCCCTTCACCCAGTCCTTCCAGCCGAGCTGCCAGTAGCCCCAGCCGTTCCCCGGTTCGAGTTCCCGGTCCGATCCGGTCACCACCACCGGGTCGCCGCGCTGAGTGAAGTCGTAGAACCACTTCGCGTTGGACGGGCTGATGTTGATGCAGCCGTGGCTGACGTTCTCGCTGCCCTGGCTGCCGACCGACCAGGGCGCGCTGTGGACGTACTCGCCGCTGTCGGAGATCCGCACGGACTTGTACACGGTCAGGCTGTAGCCGCCCGGACTTCCGGGGCTGATGCCCATCCACTCGGACGTCATGACGGTGGGGTCCTCCTTCGACATCGTCAGGTGGACGCCGTTGGTGGTGGTGTACTTGCGGACCCCTCCCTTGCCCATGCTGGTCGGGATGGTGCGGACCTTCTTGCCGTTGGCCTTCACGACCATCTTGTGGGTGTCCTCACCCACCGTGGAGACGTGCGAGTCACCGACCTTGAAGCCGAGGCTGTAGTTCTTCCCGCCGTACACGTCGCCGCCGGTGCGCACACCGCTGAGGTGGGCCTTGAACGTCACCTCGGTGTGGGCGGGCCAGTACTCCTTCGTCCGGAACACGACCTCCTGGTCGCCGAACCAGCGCCAGGCGCCCTTGACGGCCTTGTCGGCGCGCACCTCCAGCGCCCGCTCGACCGCCGCCCTGTCCTTCACCGGGCTTTCGAACTGCATGATGATGGGCATCCCGACGCCGACGGTCTCCTCGTCGCGCGGCGCCTCGATCGTCACGTCGTTCGTCTTCTCCACCTCGGCCGTGGTGAAGCGGCTCCTGACGGTCCGGGTCCTGCCGTCGTCGCCGAGCGCCGTCGCGTCGACCGTGTAGGTCGCTCCCGGCGTCAACGTCCAGCGTGAGCGCCACCGGGTCCGTTCGGCGTTCAGGTCTCCCTCGACCTCACTGTCCCCCGTCGACACCGTCACGTTCTCGATGGTGCCGCCGCGCGCCTGGACGGCGATCGGGCTGTCCGGCCCGAGCCCGTTCCCGCCGCCCACGGGCGACACCGTCAGCCGCACGGCTTTCGTGCCGTCCTGATCCTCGCCCCCCGAGCATGCCGCGGCCCCCGCCACCATGCTCGCGCCGACGAGCACGGCGGCCGTGCGCCGTCCCCGGTCTCCCGGTCCTGAGCCACCCACCCGCATGTGGTCCCCCCGGTCGTCCACTGGGCGATCGGTCCGCCTGCCCAGCCCCGTCGCTGGAGCGGCGCCCAGTATGTGAAAGGGCCGGTACCCGCAAAAAAGCGGACACCGGCCCCCGATGGGGTTCTTTTACTGATCAGTGGGCGAAATGACCCCGGTAGTACTCGAAGACGAGACCGATCGTCGACATGATCGCGGCGGCCACCCCGAGGATGACCAGCCACCAGCCGAACACGATGCCGAGCGCCACCGCCGCGGCCGACAGCCCGACGTACAGCGGCCACCAGCTGTGCGGGCTGAAGAAGCCCAGCTCGCCGGCCGCGTCGGCGATGTCGCCCTCCGGGTCGTCCTCGTACAGCGGCCCGGCGTTGGCGCGCTCGAGGCGCCGGACCGTGAAGTGGATGTAGAACCCGATGAGCCCGGCGAGGCCGACGGCCAGTCCCAGCGCCGTCGTGCCCGTCCAGTCACCGGACCAGAGCCAGTACACGACGTCGGTGACGAGGAAGAAGAGCGCCGACCCGTAGAACATGAACGCCTGGACGCGCATCGGCTACTCCCCCTTCGCCCCGGCCAGCTCGCCCTGGGCACCCACGTGCGGGTGGTGCAGGTCGAACGCCGGCCGCTCGGAACGGATCTTCGGAATGGAGTTGAAGTTGTGCCGCGGGGGCGGGCACGACGTCGCCCACTCCAGCGAGGAACCGTAGCCCCAGGGGTCGTCGACCTCGACCCGCTTGCCCCTCTTCCACGTGATGTAGACGTTGTAGAAGAACGGCAGCATGGAAGCGCCGAGCAGGAACGAGAAGATCGTGGAGATCTCGTTCAGCCCCTGGAACTCGGCGGCGTAGTCGGCGTACCGGCGCGGCATGCCCGCGGCACCCAGCCAGTGCTGGATGAGGAACGTGCCGTGGAAGCCGATGAACAGCATCCAGAAGTGGATGTGGCCGAGCCGGTCGTTCAGCATCTTGCCGGTCCACTTCGGCCACCAGAAGTAGAAGCCCGCGAACATCGCGAACACCACGGTTCCGAACACGACGTAATGGAAGTGCGCCACCACGAAGTAGGTGTCCGACAGGTGGAAGTCCATCGGCGGCGACGCCAGGATGACGCCGGTGAGGCCGCCGAACAGGAACGTCACCAGGAAGCCCAGCGACCACAGCATCGGCGACTCGAACGTCAGTTGTCCTCGCCAGATCGTCCCCACCCAGTTGAAGAACTTCACCCCCGTGGGCACGGCGATGAGGAACGACATGAAGGAGAAGAACGGCAGCAGCACCTGGCCGGTCACGAACATGTGGTGCGCCCACACGGTGATGGACAGGCCCGTGATGCTGATGGTCGCGAAGACCAGGCCGATATAGCCGAAGACCGGTTTGCGGCTGAACACCGGGAGGATCTCCGTCACGATGCCGAAGAAGGGCAAGGCGATGATGTAGACCTCCGGATGCCCGAAGAACCAGAACAGGTGTTGCCAGAGCAACGCGCCGCCGTGGGAGGCGTCGAAGATGTGCGCGCCCAGCTTGCGGTCGGCCTCCAGGGCCAGCAGCGCCGCGGCGAGGGGCGGGAACGCGATCAGCACCAGGATGGAGGTCAGCAGGACGTTCCAGGTGAAGATCGGCATCCGGAACATCGTCATGCCCGGCGCGCGCATGCACAGGATCGTGGTGATGAAGTTGACCGCGCCCATGATGGTGCCGAAGCCCGACATCGCCAGGCCCATCACCCACAGGTCGCCGCCGACGCCGGGGGAACGGACCTCGTCCGACAGCGGTGCGTAGGCGAACCAGCCGAAGCTGGCCGCGCCGTTGGGGGTCAGGAAGCCCGACAGGGCGATCAGGCTGCCGAACAGGAACAGCCAGTACGCCAGCATGTTCATCCGCGGGAACGCCACGTCGGGCGCGCCGATCTGCAGCGGCATGATGACGTTCGTGAAGCCGGCGAACAGCGGCGTCGCGAACATCAGCAGCATGATCGTGCCGTGCATCGTGAACATCTGGTTGAACTGCTCGTTGCTGACGACCTGCAGACCGGGCTGGAACAGCTCGGCGCGCATCACCAGGGCGAGCACGCCGCCGAACAGGAACATGAAGAACGACGTGATCAGGTAGAGGTAGCCGATCACCTTGTGGTCGGTGGACGACAGCCAGGAGGCGAGGATGCGCCCCTTGCTCGTCCGCGGCGCGGCGATCGGCGCGCTCGGTGCGTGACTCGTCGTGGTCACTTGGCACCTCCCGCGGCCAGTGCGGCCTTCGAATCGGCGATGAACTTGTCGTACTGCTCGGGCGTCACGACCTTCAGCTGGAACAGCATCCGGCTGTGGTCGACACCGCAGAGCTCGGCGCAGCGGCCCTCGTAGGTACCGAGCTTGGTGGCCGTGAACTCGAACTCGTTGGTGTAGCCCGGCATGACGTCCTTCTTGTAGATCAGCGCCGGGACCCAGAACGAGTGGATGACGTCGTTGGCGTGCAGCCGCACGCGAACCGTCTCGCCCGAGGGAATCGTCATCACCGGCTTGCCGGGGGCGGGACCGTTCGGGTTCACGGGCTGGCCGATGACGGAGGCGACCGTCTTCTCCTTGCCCGTGGCGTCCTTCTCCTTGTAGTCGAACTGCCAGCTCCACTGGAACCCGGTCACGTCGACCACCACCGAGGGATTGTCGGTGGTCTTCTCGACGAAGTTCTCGTCGCGGGCGGTGAAGTAGAACAGGACCGCGATGATGACGAACGGGACCGCCGTGTAGAGGATCTCGATCGGCATGTTGTAGCGGACCTGCGGCGGCAGGTCGTCGGAGCGCTTGCGATGGAACAGCACCGCCCAGATGATCAGGCCCCAGACGAGGCCCCCGACCGCGAACGCCGCGATCCAGGAGCCCTGCCACAGGTGCAGCATGCGTTCGCCCTGAATGCTGATCGGCTCGGGCATGCCCAGGCGGGTGCCGCTGCACGCGGTGGTGGACAGCGCCAGCAGCCCTAGCGCACCGGCGCTTTTCAATGCGCGGCGACTGCGCACAGGCGTACGCCGCTCCCTAGAGCGGGTCGGACTCACGGAATGCCTTCCCCACGGATGAAGCCCGGTCGGCCGGGCGGAGAGAACAGTTGTTACACGTGTGGTGGACACACTAGCGCTAGGGTCGCCCACCCCCCCGATCGGGTGCCCGGTTAGTGTTTGCGCGTGGCCGATCCCAGCGCGCAGGTCGCCTATTTCGACGCCGCGTCCACCGAGCCGCCGCACCCGGCGGCCCGGTCGGCGCTGCTTGAGGCACTGGACTCCGGCTGGGCCGACCCCGCCCGCCTGTACGGGACGGCCCGAGGCACCCGCGTCCTGCTCGACCGGGCCCGCGCGCGTGTCGCCGCGGTCCTGGGCGCCCGGCCCGACGAGGTGTCGTTCACGTCGTCGGGAACCCAGGCGGTGCATCTGGCGGTCCTCGGCGGCCTCCGGGCGCGTCGCCGTGTCGGCCGGCATCTGGTGGTCGGCGCCGTGGAGCACTCCAGCGTGCTGCACGCCGCGGAGGCGCACGAGCGCGACGGCGGCGAGGTGACGACCGTCGGCGCCGGCCGGACGGGCCGCGTCGACCCGGAGGAGTTCGCCGCCGCGCTGCGCCCGGACACCGCGCTCGCGTGCCTGCAGTCGGCCAACCACGAGGTCGGCACCGTCCAGCCCGTCGCCGAGGCCGCCGCGGCGTGCCGCGCGGCCGGGGTGCCGCTGTTCGTCGACGCCGCGCAGTCCCTCGGACGGGACGACGTCCCGGCCGGCTGGTCGTTCCTCGCCGGCAGCGCCCACAAGTGGGGCGGCCCCGCCGGCGTCGGCGTGCTCGCCGTCCGCAAGGGCGTCCGGTGGCGCTCCCCGCTGCCGGACGACGAGCGGGAGCGGCGCCGCGTCCCCGGGTTCGAGAACGTCCCCGGCATCGTGGCGGCGGCCGCGGCGCTGGAGGCGTACCGTGCGGACATGACCGCCGACGCGCCCCGCATCTCCGCGCTCGTGGACCGCATCCGCGCGGAGGTCCCGCGGACGGTGCCCGACGTGGAGGTGGTGGGCGACCCGGTCCGGCGCCTGCCGCACCTGGTGACCTTCTCGTGCCTGTACGTGGAGGGCGAGGCGCTGCTGACCGAACTCGACCGGCTGGGTTTCGCGGTTTCGTCCGGGAGTTCGTGCACGGCGGATACGCTGCGTCCCAGTCACGTGCTGGAGGCGATGGGAGTGATCACCCATGGAAACGTGCGGGTATCGCTGCCCCGCGGCGTCGGCTCCGCGGACGTCGACCGGTTCCTCGCCGAGCTTCCGGGCGCCGTCGCCCGCCTCCGCGGGGCGGCGATGAACACGATCGAGACAGGGAGGCGGTCGCGCCCATGAGGTTCCGAGGCCGCGCCAAAGGCGGGACGCCCCCCGCCGAGTCCTCCGGCGAGCCGGCCGGCCCGCCGCCCGTGCTCGTCATCGACGCGCTGGGCCGCAAATGCCCGATCCCGATCATCATGCTGGCCGAGCGGATCCGGGAGGTCCCGGTCGGGCAGATCGTCGCCGTCCTCGCCGACGACGCCGCCGCCCGCACCGACGTCCCCGCCTGGTGCCGCATGAAGTCCCAGGACTTCGTCTGGGAGGAGACCCTCCAGCAGGGCGGCTGGGGCTTCCACATCCGGCGCACGTACTAGAACGCCGGAACGTCCGGAACGTCAGAACACGCAGGGGGCCGCGCCGGTGGGCGCGGCCCCCTGACGTGCGGCACGTACGTGGCTACGGGTTGGGGCAGCTGATGTGGGGGGCGATGTCGCCGGTGGCGGCGGAGCCGTAGGCGGCGGAGAAGCGGTCGAGGAACGCCTGCCGGGCCAGGGAGTACTCCTGCGGGCCGGCGGCTTCGAGGGCGTGCGCGGCGATCGCGTTGCCGACCTGCGCGGCGCGTTCGAGCGTGACCCCCCAGGCCGTGGCCGTCAGGAAGCCGGCGCGGAAGGCGTCGCCGACACCGGTCGGGTCGACGATGTCGTCGACCTGCAGGCAGGGGACGTGCACGCCCTCCTCGCCCTCGCGGTCGATGACGACGCCCTTGGCGCCGAGCGTGGTGACGCGGACTCCGACGCGGGAGAGGATCTCCTCGCCGCTCCAGCCCGTCTTCTCCTCGGCGAGGGCCCTCTCGTAGTCGTTGCTGAACAGGTAGGCGGCGCCGTCGATGAGGCGGCGGACGTCGGGGCCGTCCATGCGGGCGAGCTGCTGGGACGGGTCGGCGGCGAACGGGATGCCGCGGGTGCGGCACTCGTCGGTGTGCCGGAGCATCGCGTCGGGGTCGTTGGGGCTGACGACGACGAGGTCGAGGCCGCCGACGCGGTCGGCGACCGGCTTGAGCTCGATGGAGCGGGCCTCGCTCATCGCGCCGGCGTAGAACGTGGCGATCTGGTTCTGTTCCTGGTCGGTGGTGCACAGGAACCGGGCGGTGTGGTGGATCTCGGACACGTGCACGGACGCGGTGTCGACCGCGTGCCGTTCGAGCCAGGAGCGGTAGTCGGCGAAGTCGTCGCCGACGGAGCCGACGAGGACCGAGTCCTTGCCGAGGCTGCCCATGCCGAAGCAGATGTTGGCGGCGATCCCGCCGCGGCGTATCTCCAGCTCGTCCACCAGGAACGACAGCGACACCCGGGCGAGCTGGTCGGGCAGGAGCTGGTCGGTGAATCTCCCGGGGAAGGTCATCAGATGGTCGGTCGCAATGGAGCCTGTCACGGCGATGCGCACGAAGCCGCTCTCCTCGTCGTGGTCGTCCGGCTGTTCACCGGCTGTTTCGAACCCGGCAAGAGTACTTCCCCACCGCACGGTAGATCACGACCGGAGGGCGGCGGGCAACCGGAAAGAGGCGGCCGGGCAAGGTGCCGGCCGCCTCTCGCGGACCTTCGCTCAGTTGAAGGAGTCGCCGCAGGCGCAGGAGCCCGACGCGTTCGGGTTGTCGATCGTGAAGCCCTGCTTCTCGATCGAGTCGACGAAGTCGATGACGGCGCCGGTGAGGTAGGGGGCGCTCATCCGGTCGACGCGCACGGACAGGCCGTCGAAGTCCTGGACCTGGTCGCCGTCCTGCTCCCGCTCGTCGAAGAAGAGCTGGTAGATCAGGCCGGAGCAGCCGCCCGGCTGCACGGCGACACGCAGCGCAAGGTCGTCGCGGCCCTCCTGCTCGAGCAGGCCCCTGGCCTTCTCGGCGGCGGCGTCGGTGATGACGACGCCCTGCTGCGTGGTCTCCTGCGTGGTCTCGCCTGAAACCGTCATGTGTGTCAGCTCCCGGTCTCGCTGCGCCGCACGCGGCGGCGGACTGTCGCTTGTCCTCGAGGACGTCGTACGCCTCTTCCCGTAGGACAACGTACCTCGCCACATGGCCATTCCGCGTATCGGCCGTGTTTAACGCCCGCGGACGGTGCGGTCTACGTCACATCACGGCCGGGCCCCGCATGTGCCATCATTAGTCGTCAAAGCGACGATAAGTCCTCCGTCGCGAAGGGAGACCGCCGTGACCACCCCGGTAAAAGACCTGCCGCTGCTGCTGCTCGGCAGTGACGCCGACCCCGCCAGCGAACGCGGCGTGGACTGCCCCGGCGAGCTGCCGCCGGCCTCCGACCCTGCGCTGGTCGAGCGGGCCCGCGCCGCCAAGGCCGCCCTCGGCGAGAAGGTGTTCGTCCTCGGCCACCACTACCAGCGCGACGAGGTGATCCAGTTCGCGGACGTCACCGGCGACTCGTTCAAGCTGGCCCAGCAGGCGGCGGCCCGCCCCGAGGCGCCCTACATCGTGTTCTGCGGCGTCCACTTCATGGCGGAGTCGGCCGACATCCTCACCGCCGGCCACCAGCGGGTCATCCTGCCCGACCTCGGCGCGGGCTGCTCGATGGCCGACATGGCCACCTTCGACCAGGTCGAGGAGTGCTGGGACGTCCTGGAGGACGCCGGTGTCGCCGACGACGTGGTCCCGGTCACGTACATGAACTCCTCGGCGGACATCAAGGCGTTCGTCGGACGGCACGGCGGCGTGGTGTGCACCTCGTCCAACGCCAAGCGCGCCCTGGACTGGGCCTACGGCCAGGGCGAGGCAGGTTCGGGCGATGGAGACAAGAAGGTCCTGTTCCTGCCCGACCAGCACCTCGGCCGCAACACCGCCGTCCTGCAGATGGGCCTCTCGCTGGACGACTGCGTCGTCTACAGCCCGCACCGCCGCGACGGCGGCCTGACCCCGCAGCAGCTCCGCGACGCCAAGATGATCCTCTGGCGCGGCCACTGCTCGGTGCACGGCCGGTTCACCACGGACGCCGTGGACGAGGTCAGGGAGCGCGTCCCCGGCGTGAACGTCCTGGTGCACCCCGAGTGCCGGCACGAGGTCGTCACGGCCGCCGACCAGATCGGCTCGACCGAGTACATCATCAAGACGATCGAGGCGGCCGAGCCCGGCTCGTCCTGGGCCATCGGAACCGAACTGAACCTCGTCCGACGGCTGGCGAACGCCCACCCGGACAAGAACGTCATGTTCCTCGACAAGACCGTCTGCTACTGCTCGACGATGAACCGCATCGACCTGCCGCACCTGGTGATGTCGCTGGAGTCACTGGCGCGCGGCGACGTGGAGAACGTCATCGAGGTGGAAGGGGAGACCGCGCACCACGCCCGCGCGGCCCTCGACCGGATGCTCGCCCTTCCCTGATGAGGACGTGAGGGCCGGTCACAGGCCGGGCGCGTCCCAGACGGGGAACCACCGGCCGGTGTCCGGCTCCATGGCCAGTTCGCCGGCGAGCGCGTCGCGGACGCGCATCTCGACCGTGTTGTTGCGGCGGCGGCGCGCCCCCGGCTCGCCGGGCGGGCCGGGGGCGAACGGGTAGAACGTCCCGCGGCCGGGCGAATGGACCAGCAGCAGCCGCTGCGGCTCGTCTCCCCTGCGGAAGCCGGCGACCGAGCACAGCAGGTAGGGCCCGTACCCGGCGCCGGTCAGCATGGAGCCGACCATGTGCAGGTCGGCGATCAGCCGATCGAACGCGTCCGGCGGGCGGGTGACGTGCGCCCATCCCCAGCCGTGCGGGCCGGCGCTCATGCCCGTCTCGCGGGTCCCGTCGCCGCGCAGCAGCCGGACGACGTCCCGCTGCGCGCCGCCGAACGCACCGAACGGCCCGCCCTCGACGAGGCGGTGGCAGACTGCGCCGGTGCCGTCCGGGGCGAAACCCGTCACGGCCTCCAGCGCCGGCACGGCGGCGGACAGGTCGAACAGCCGGTCCAGGTCGGGCATGCCGGGCGCGGGACGGCCGAGCAGCCCGTCCAGGATCCCCATGTCAGCCGCCGCCCGTGAGCCGCCAGGAGATGGCCGACAACCGTTCCCTGCGCCGCTCCAGAGTCGGATGGCCGGACAGCAGCCCGTCGACGCCGCCGCTCACCCCGACCACGCACAGGGCGCTCACCGGCCGCAGCGCGCGCAGATCGTGCGGGGACGCGTCCCGCAGCCCGTCACTGATCTTGCCGAGCGCGGACGCGAGGTCGGTGGGACGCCCGGTCAGCAGCGCCCCCGTGGAGTCGGCGCACAGTTCCCGGTGCCGCGACAGCGCGAGCCCGACCAGCGTGCCGACGCCGTGCAGGACGGCCGCCGCCGCCCCGAGCGGCAGCAGGACCACCCCGCCGGCCATGGCCGCCGCCACGCGTCCGGCTCCGTACCTGTCCCGGCCGGTGATGAGGCCCGTCCACCAGCCGAGGAACAGGCCGGCGCACAGGCCGGGGAACGCGGCGATCGCCCCGACGAGGACGTCCCGGTTGGCGACGTGCGCGGTCTCGTGGGCGAGGACGGCGGCGAGTTCGGCGGGTTCGAGGCGGGCGCGCAGCCCGTCGGTGACGCACACCACCGCCGAGCCGGGGCCCGACCCGGCGGCGAACGCGTTGGGCATGTCCAGGGCGGAGACCGCGAGGCGCGGCTTGGGGAGGCCGGACGACATGCACAGCCGGTCCAGGACGGCGTGCAGTTCCGGCTCCTCGTCGGAGGCGACCGGGCGGGCGTCCATCGCGTACAGGGCCAGCCGGTCCGCGGCCCGCACCGAGACGACCGCGATGGCCACCGCCACGGCCGCCGCGACCGCGCCCCAGACCGGACCGGCCAGGAATGCGGGCAGCACGGCGGCCGCGTACACGAGCGCGACCAGGACCGCCGTGGCGAGCATCCGCCAGGCCAGCCCCGCGTCGGGTGCGTCACGGAAGGGCTCCATGGCCCGACGCTAGAGCGGCTTCAGGTTACGGTCAGCGTCTTATGCCACAAATCCAGGACACGAGCCGGTGACGACTTGCCGCGGGTCACAGGCCGGGCGCGCCCCAGACGGGGAACCAGCGGCCGAGGTCGTCCTCGAACGGCAGGTCGGCGCCGACCGCGCCGCGCACCTGAAGCTCCAGCGCGTTGTCGCGCTTGTCTCCCGGCAGGGGTGCGAACGGGTAGAACGTTCCGCGCTTGTAGAGGTAGACGAGCGCGAGGCGCCGCCCGTCGGGGCCGCGGAATCCGGCCAGGGAGCACAGCAGATGCGGGCCGAACCCGCCGGACTCCAGCGTCGCGTTCACCGCGTGCAGATCGGTGACGAGGTCGGGCAGTTCGTCCGGCCGGTGCGTGGCGAGCAGCCAGGTGTAGCCGTAGGTGTCGGTGCTGACCTCGACCTTGGGGCCCTCGTCGGCGTCCAGCAGTTCCCGGACGTCGCTCTGCAGCCGCGCGAACGCGCCGCCCTCCGCGGCGCGGAAGCACACCGAGCCGAGCCCCGTCGGGGTGAAACCCGTCGCCGCCTCCAGCGTGACGGCGGCCGTCGACAGCCCGAACAGCCGGTCGAGGTCGGGTTTGACCGGCTTGGATCGGCCGAGCAGCGTGTCCAGGAAACCCACGGATCAGACTCCCCTGCTGAGCTGGTCGGAGATCTTCGAGAGCTGGGCGAGCCGCTTGTCCAGCGGCGGGTGCGTGGAGAAGAGCGAGGAGACGCTGAAGCCCTTGCCGAACGCCGGGGTGAAGAAGAACGCGTTGAACGCCTGCGCCGACCGCAGATCCTTCGTCGGAATCCGCGCGATCTCCCCGTTGACCTTGGTCAGCGCGCTGGCCAGCGCCGAGGGGCGGCCGGTCAGCAGCGCGGCGGCCCGGTCGGCCGACAGTTCGCGGTAGCGCGACAGCGCCCGGGTGAGCATGAAGCTGATCGCATAGGCCAGGGCGCTGGCCCCGACCACGGCCAGCAGGATCAGCCCGGTGTTCTGGTCGTTGCTGCGGCGTCCGAAGCCGCCCCACAGGCCGAAGTGCAGGCCGAACCGGGTGATCAGGCCCGCGCAGATGCCGAGGAACGAGGCGATCGTCATGACCGCGACGTCCTTGTGGGCGACGTGCGCCATCTCGTGCGCGAGCACGCCTTCCAGTTCCACGGGGTCGAGCCGGCGCAGCAGCCCCGTGGTGACGCAGACGACGGCCTTCTTCTGGTTGCGGCCGGTGGCGAACGCGTTCGGCACGTCGGTGTCGGCGATCGCGACCCTCGGCTTGGGGGCGTCCGACATCGCGCAGATCCGGTCGACGACGCCGTGCAGTTCGGGCGCCTCCTCGGGGGAGACGACCCGGCCGTGCATGGCGAACAGCGTCATCTTGTCGGAGAAGAAGTACTGGGCAAGCAGGAACAGGCCCGCCACGGCCAGCGCGACAAAGGCCCATTCGGGCACGAAGACGAAGAAAGCCCCCACAAAGACGACGTAGACCAGCCCCAGCAGGAACATCGTCACGAGCATGCGCGACGTCAGCCCCCGGTCGGAGGCATAACGCGTACTGGCCATGCGGCCACCCCCTGCGGTTCCCCGATTTCGTTATTCACTTGTCATAACGCGTGAAAGCACGGTTTTGTGCCCGACTGTCCAATTCGAACGGGCCCGCCCCCAGTCCTTACGCGCTCAGTCGGGAATCAATCCCTCGTCCCCGAGCATCGAACGCACCTCGTCGATGTGCGCGTCCGCCGGGGGGAGGATCAGCTCGGACGGGGCCAGGCTGTCGGGCGGCAGCGGCTTGCCCACCTTGCGGACGTTCTCCAGCAGCGCGTGCAGCGCGGAGCGGAAGCCCGTCTCGTCGCCCGACTCGATCGCCGACTCGAGCTCGGCGTCGAGCGTGTTCAGGGCGGACAGCTCCTCGTCCGCCACATCGAGCTGGCCCTCCCCCATCAGGCGGACGATCACTGGGCACCCCCGGGATTCTGCGGCCACTGGGCCTGCTGGGGGGTGTCCTGCTGCTGCGGCTGCGCGGTCGGCGTGCCCTGGTTCAGCTCCTTGGGCGCGGGACCCTGGCCGAGTTCGGCCTTGAGCCGCTCCAGCTCCATGTCGACGCCGGGACCGGAGCCCATCCGGTCGAGCTCGGCCTGGATGTCGTCCTTCGGGCCGGAGAAGTCCTCCAGGGCGCCGGAGGCCAGCAGCTCGTCGATCGCGCCGGCACGCGCCTTCATCGTGTCGGTCTTCTCCTCGGCGCGCTGGATCGCCAGCCCCACGTCGCCCATCTCCTCGGAGATGCCGGAGAACGCCTCGTTGATCTTCGTCTGCGCCTCGGCGGCGGTGTAGGTCGCCTTGATCGTCTCCTTGCGGGTGCGGAAGGAGTCGACCTTGGCCTGCAGCCGCTGGGAGGCGAGCGTGAGCTTCTCCTCCTCGCCCTGCAGCTGCTGGTACTGAACGCGCAGGTCGTTCAGCTGGCCCTCCAGCCCGGACCTGCGGGTCAGCGCCTCGCGGGCGAGGTCCTCGCGGCCCACCTGCAGCGCCTTCTTGCCCTGGTCGGTCAGCTTGCCCTGCTGCTGTTCCAGCTGGTTGATCTGCAGCTCGAGACGCTTGCGCGAGGTGGCGACGTCGGCGACCCCGCGACGGACCTTCTGCAGCATCTCCAGCTGGCGCTGGTAGGAGTAATCGAGGGTCTCGCGAGGATCCTCGGCCCGGTCAAGCGCCTTGTTGGCCTTGGCCTTGAAGATCATCGACATTCGTTTCATCACGCTCATCGCGCGGCGCCGGTCCCTTCGTGCTGTCGCCTCAGTCGCAAACTGGGCTCAATGACCACTGCTGGGGTTCTTATCACCCTACGCGTTAACGCGCGAGGCAGCCACGATGTTCGCAGCCGGTAGGCTGATCCCGTGTTCAAGCGTCGTACCCCGGAGGCCCCGGCGAATCCTCCTCAGGTAGTAAAGCCGGGAGGCAAGGGCCGCCCCACGCCCAAGCGCAGCGAGGCCGAGAAGCGGCGCCGGCAGCCGATCACCGCACCGGCCACCCGCAAGGAGGCCTACAAGAAGCTGCGGGAGAAGCAGGCCGCCGACCGCGCCAAGGTCCGCGCGGGCATGGCCAAGGGCAGCGAGGAGCACCTGCTCAAGCGGGACAAGGGCCCCGTGCGCAGGCTCGCCCGCAACTATGTGGACTCGCGCCGCACGGTCGGCTCCTACCTGATGTACGGCATGTTCGCGATCGTGCTGCTGAGCATGCTCCCGATCCCCATCGCACGCCTGCTGGTGCTGTTCGCGCCACCGGTGCTGCTCTTCGTGGTGTTCGCCGAGGGCATCCTGCTGAGCCGCGGCATCAAGAAGCTGGCCGCCGAGCGCTACCCCGAAGAGGACGCCAAGGGCGTCGGCATGTACGCGGCGATGCGGGCCATGCAGATCCGCCGGCTGCGCATCCCGAACCCGCAACTCAAGGTCGGCGAGAAGGAGAAGGTCTGACCGGACGGCCCGTCCCCGTCCGGAACCGCCCCCCGGGTCTGTCACGTGTGCGGTTTCCGTCATGGGATTCCCGGTCAACGGCGGGCTAGGGTCTGGGTCATGGAGTTCCGAAACCTGGGCCGGAGCGGTCTGAAGATCAGCGAGATCGCGTACGGCAACTGGCTCACCCACGGCTCCCAGGTCGAGGAGGACGCGGCGCGCGCGTGCGTGCGTGCGGCCCTCGACGAGGGGATCACCACCTTCGACACCGCGGACGTCTACGCCGGCACGCGCGCCGAGGAGGTCCTCGGGCGCGCGCTCAAGGGGCAGCGCCGCGAGGGGCTGGAGATCTTCACCAAGGTCTACTGGCCCACCGGCCCCGGCATGAACGACCGGGGCCTGTCCCGCAAGCACATCATGGAGTCGATCAACGGTTCCCTGCGCCGTCTCGGGACCGACTACGTGGACCTCTACCAGGCCCACCGCTTCGACTACGAGTCGCCGCTGGAGGAGACGCTGCGGGCGTTCGACGACCTCGTCCGCCAGGGCAAGGTCCTCTACGTCGGGGTGTCGGAGTGGCGCGCCGACCAGATCGAGAGCGCCCTCAAGATCGCCGACGAGATGGGCTTCGACCGGATCGTCTCCAGCCAGCCGCAGTACTCGATGCTGTGGCGGGTCATCGAGGAGGAGATCGTTCCGCTGTGCGAGCGGGAGGGCATCGGCCAGATCGTCTGGTCGCCGATCGCCCAGGGCGTCCTCACCGGCAAGTACAAGCCGGGCGGGCCGCTGCCCGAGGGGTCGCGCGCCACCGACGACAAGGGCGGCGCCGACATGATCAGGCGCTACCTGAACGACGACCTGCTGACCCGCGTCCAGGACCTGGAGCCGATCGCGGCCGATCTCGGGCTGTCGATGGCGCAGCTCGCCATCGCCTGGACGCTGCAGAACGCGAACGTGGCGGCGGCGATCGTGGGCGCGAGCCGCCCGGAACAGGTCGCCGACAACGTGAAGGCCGCCGGGGTGCAGCTGGACGACGAGGTGATGAAGCGGATCGACGACATCATCGACCCGGTCGTCATCCGCGACCCGGGCAAGACCGCCAGCCCCAGCCGGCGCCCCTGACCGGCCCGCCCGGACACCAGCGCGAAGGGCCGCGGAGCCTCAGCCCCGCGGCCCGTCCGCGTGTCCCCGTCTCACTCCGGTTCGTGCAGGCTCATCTCGTAGACCAGAGACTCGCCGTCCAGCAACGCCACCTTGTCGACCTCGCCGGAGCGCAGCCCCCGCCAGTTCTCCCCCAGCCAGCTCTCCGCGTCCGCCTGGGTGGAGAAGGTCTCTTCCGACATGCCGACCGTGTGCCCGTCGGCCTTCTCCAAACGCCAGCTCCACGCCATCGCGTTCGACCTCCCTCGTCGCGCTGAGACTAGCCGCGTCGCGCCCCTCAGGATGCGGCCTCGATGGCGCGGCGCATCGCTTCCGGGCTCTCGATGTCGGACGAGCCGAGCGTGCGGCCGTTCACCTGCACACTGGGCGTGCCCCGGACGCCGCCCGATATGTAGCCCTGGCTGACCGTCTTCACGCTCTCGGCGTAGCGCTGCTCCTTGACGCACGACGCGAAGCCGTCGTCGGCGGCCACGAGGTCCCCGGCCCAGACGAGCAGGTCCTCCGTGGAGTACCCCGGGGAGTTGAGGGTCGCCGGCTGGTGGGCGTACAGGGCGTCCTGGTAGGAGAGCCAGCGTGCTCCGTCGCCGACACAACGCAGCGCGGACGCCGCCCGGAGGGAGTTGCCGTACGCCGGCTGGTTGCCCTCGCTGAAGACGACCATCGGGCGGAACACGACCTTGGCCTGCCCGGAGACCGCCAGTTCCTTGAGCATGGGGTCGTTCTTGCGGTCGAAATCGCCGCAGTGCGGGCAGGCGAAGTCCTCGTAGACCTCGACGACGGGCGATTCGACGCCCGGCCGCGCCATGGCCAGGCCGCCGTCGGGGAGGGGCGTGGCCTCCGCACCACCGGCGATCTTCCCGACCGTCAGTTCGACGTCGCCGCCGCCACCGCCGCCACCGCCGTCGTCGCCCCGGACGACCACGAAGAAGACCACCGCCGCGGCCAGCAACAGGACCAGGCCGCCCGCGGTCAGCGCGATCACCAGACCGGCGGCACCGCCCTTGCCCCGGTGAGGCGGCGGCGGCCCGAACGGGCCGGGCGGGCCGGGCTGCCAGCCGGAGCCGCCCGGCGGCGGGCCGGGGGGCGGGCCGTAGGGCGGTTGGGCACCGGGGCCCGGCGAACCCGGCCATGGTGCGTTCGGGGGGTTGCCCACGGGGCCTCCTGACGGGGGGACGGCGTAATCCTTCCAGGCGAGCGTAATCGTAGAGTTCCGGGCAAGATGAACATCGAGCTTCGCGGCATCGCCGCCCCGGAGGGCTGGCCCGCGCAGGGGTGCCGCTGCGCGTCCTGCAGCCGGCTCCGCGCCGCAGGTGTCCGGCACGAGCCGGCCGATGTCGTCATCGACGGCGTCCCGCTGCAGTCCTGGCCCCGGACGGACGTGCCCGGCGGCTACGAGGTGCGCGCCCCGCACGGGCATCGGGTGCTGGTGGCGGCCGGCCCCGGGGCAAAGCCGGAGCCCGCCGCCGGCGCGGAGTACGACGCCGTCCTGCTGGACCTGGCCGGTTCCCCGGAACACCTCGGCCGCCTTCGCCGCACGGGGGCGGTGACGCCCATGACGGAGGTGGTGGCGATGCACGTGGACCACCGCATCTCGTCGCCCGCCGAACTGGAACGCCGCATGGACTTCTGGAGCCGTCCCCGGCACGGCCCGCATCGGACCCTTCTTCTCGGCGGGGCACGGTCGGGCAAGTCCGCCGAGGCGGAACTGCGTCTGGCCGCCTGCCCGGACGTCCTCTACGCCGCGACCGGGCCGGCCGGCGACGGCGACCCGGAATGGAGGGAGCGCGTCGCCGCCCACCGGCTTCGCCGCCCGGCATGGTGGCGCACGGCCGAAACGACGGACCTGGTGGACGTCCTGGAATCCGAAACGGGCGCGGTACTGGTGGACGGCATCGGCACCTGGCTCGCCGCCGCCATGGACGAGGCCGCCGCATGGGACGACCCGGCCCTGGCACAGCCGTCTCTGGACGATCTGGTCACGGCGTGGCGCGGCACACGGGCGCGCGTGGTCGCCGTGAGCGACGAGGTCGGCCTGTCGCTGGTGCCGGCGACGCCGTCCGGGCGGGCGTTCCGCGACGTGCTCGGCCGGCTCAACCAGCGGCTGGCGGCCGAGTCCGAGGAGACGGCGCTGGTCGTGGCGGGCCGCGTCACGGAGCTCGGATGATCGCCGGTCTGCGGCTGGCCGTCACGCTGCTCACGGTCGTCCCGCTCGGGACGGACCGGGTCGACCGGGGCGCCGCCCGGACGGCCATGCTGCTCGCCCCGGCGGCCGGCCTGATCACCGGCGGCGCCGCCGCGCTGGTCCTGCTGGCGGGCGGCCTGCTCGGTCTGCCCGGTCTCCTGGCGGCGGCCCTCGCGGTGGCCGCCACGGCGGCGGTCACCCGGGCCCTGCACCTGGACGGCCTGGCCGACCTCGCGGACGGTCTTGGCAGCGGGCGTCCAGCCGCCGGCGCCTTGGCGGTCATGAAGCGGTCCGACATCGGCCCGTTCGGCGTCGTCACCCTCCTGCTGACCCTGCTGATCCAGGTCACCGCCCTGGCCGCGGCCCCGCATCCCGCCGTCGCGGCGCTGGTCGCGGCGGCCGCCGGCCGGCTGGCGCTCCCCTGGGCCTGCCGCGCCGGTGTCCCCGCCGCCCGCCCCGGCGGCCTCGGCGCACTGGTCGCGGGCACGGTCCCCGTCCGCGCCGCGTCGGCCGCCACGGCCGCCGTCCTGGCCGCCGCCGCGGCCGCCGGGACGGCCGCCGGGGGCCTCGGCGGCGCGCTCCACGCCGTCGCGGCGGTGGCCGCCGCGCTGGCCGCCGCCCTGCTCGTGCTCCGCCACGCCGTGCGCCGTCTGGGCGGTGTGACCGGCGACGTCCTGGGCGCCCTGGTCGAGATCGCCGGCACCGCCGCCTTGATCGTTCTCGCTGCCGTGCCGCCGGGCGGATGACTCGCCGGGACGGGCAATGCTTGATCCAAAAGGACGAAACCGGTCACCGGGACGACTAACATCGTGCTACGTGACGAGCATCAGCCTTGACAGCGCAGCCCTGGCCAGCATCGACGTCGACGCGATCGTGGTCGGCGTCGCACCAGCCGAGGCGGGCCCGGTGCCGGCCGCCGGCGCCGAGGACCTCGACCGCGCGCTGGACGGGCGGCTCACGGAGGCGCTGGGCGCGCTGGGCGCCACCGGCAAGGCCGGCGAGATCACCAAGCTGCCCGCGCTAGGCGCCGTCACCGCCAAGGTCATCGTCGCCGCCGGGCTGGGCGAGACGCCGTCCGCCGAGAACGTGCGCCGCGCCGCCGGCGCCGCCGTCCGCTCCCTCGCCGGCACCGCCAGGGTCGCCGTCGCGCTGCCCGGCCTGTCCGCCGGGGGATCCGCCGAGGACGTCGAGGCCGTCGCGCTGGGCGCGCTGCTCGGCGCCTACTCCTTCGACTCCTACCGCACCGGTGACCAGCACAAGAGCCCGGTCGAGGAGATCCTGCTGGTCTCCTCCGCGGCACCCGGCGGCGCCGAGGCGGCCGTGGAACGCGCGCGGACCCTCGCCGCCTCGGTCACGCTGGTCCGCGACCTGGTCAACACCCCGCCGTCCCACCTGTCCCCCGAGGACCTCGCCGGCGAGGCCGAGCGGGTCGCCGGCGAGACCGGGCTCTCCATCGAGGTGCTGGACGAGAAGGGCCTCGTCGAAGGCGGCTACGGCGGCATCGCGGGCGTCGGGCAGGGCTCGGTCAACCCGCCGCGGCTCGTCCGCCTCTCCTACACGCACCCTGAGGCGTCCAAGACCCTCGCCCTGGTCGGCAAGGGCATCACGTTCGACTCCGGCGGCCTGTCCCTCAAGCCCGCCGAGGCCATGGACTGGATGAAGTCCGACATGGGCGGCGCGGCAGCGGTGCTCGGCGCGCTGTCCGCCATCGCCGCGCTCGGCCCCCGGGTCAACGTGGTCGGCTACCTGGCCATCGCGGAGAACATGCCGAGCGGCACCGCCCAGCGCCCGTCCGACGTGCTGCGCATCTACGGCGGCAAGACCGTCGAGGTCCTCAACACCGACGCCGAGGGCCGCCTCGTCCTCGCCGACGCCCTCGTCCGCGCGGGCGAGGACTCCCCCGACCTGATCGTGGACGTGGCCACGCTGACCGGCGCGCAGCTCGTCGCGCTCGGCACCCGGACCACCGGGGTCATGGCCAACGACGACGACGTCCGTGAGAAGGTGGTCGCGGCGGCCGAGCGCGCCGGGGAACCGTCCTGGGGCATGCCCCTTCCGGCGGAGCTGCGCAAGGGCCTCGACTCGGCCGTCGCCGACATCGCCAACATCAGCGGAGAGCGGTGGGGCGGCATGCTCGTCGCCGGGATTTTCCTCAAGGAGTTCGTCCCGGACGGCGTCAAGTGGGCCCACCTCGACATCGCCGGACCGTCGTTCAACAAGGGCGAGCCCTACGGCTACACCCCGAAGGGCGGCACGGGCGCCGCGGCCCGGACGCTCGTCCAGATCGCCGAGGACGTCGCCGCGGGAATTCTGTAGGGGGTCCGCCCGCTTTCCGGGTGGAGAACAGAATAGATTTTCTCGTGGCGGTGGGGGCCCGGAACCCGGTGCGCCCCGCCCCGCCCAGGGCGCCCCGGACCACGCGGGCGCCACAACCGGGGAAAGGGAGCGACCAGTGGCCAACAGCGGCCCCTTCGACATCGTCGTCCTAGGTGCCGGCAGCGGCGGTTACGCGTGTGCGTTGCGCGCCGCCGAGCTCGGCAAGTCCGTCGCGCTCATCGAGCGGGACGAGTCCCTCGGCGGGACGTGCCTCAACCGCGGCTGCATCCCCACCAAGGCGCTGCTGCACGCGGCGGAGGTGGCGGACCAGTCCCGCGAAGCGTCGTCGATCGGCGTGAGGACCACGTTCGAGGGCATCGACGTCGCCGGTGTGAACGCCTACAAGGACAAGGTCGTCACGACGACCGTGAAGGGCCTCACCGGGCTGATCAAGTCCCGGGGCATCGAGGTCGTGCACGGTGCCGGGCGGCTCACCGGCCCGACCACGGTCGAGGTCACCACCGCCGGCGGGCAGGTCCGGATGATCGAGGGACGGCACCTCGTGCTCGGCACCGGATCGGATCCGAAGACGCTACCCGGCCTGGAGTTCGACGGCGAGCGGATCATCTCCAGCGACCACGCGCTGCGGCTCGACCGCGTCCCGGGCTCGGTCGTCATCCTCGGCGGCGGCGTGATCGGCGTCGAGTTCGCCAGCGTCTGGCGCTCGTTCGGCGCAGAGGTCACCATCGTGGAGGCCCTCCCGCACCTGCTGCCGCTGGAGGAGGAGTCCAGCTCCAAGCGGCTGGAGCGCGCGTTCCGCAAGCGCGGCATCAAGTTCGAGGTCGGCACCCGCTTCGAGAGCGCCAAGACGACGCAGGGCGGAATCGCCGTCACCCTCGAAGGCGGCAAGACGGTCGACGCCGAACTGCTGCTGGTCGCGGTGGGACGCGCCCCGGTCTCCGAAGGGATCGGCCTGGCCGAGGCCGGCGTCGAGACCGAGCGCGGGTTCGTCAAGGTCGACGAGTACTGCCGGACGAACGTCCCCACGATCTCGGCGGTCGGGGACCTGATCCCGACGCCGCAGCTCGCCCATGTCGGCTTCGCCGAGGGAATCCTCGTCGCCGAGCGGCTCTCGGGCCTCACCCCGCCGCCGATCGACTACGACGGCGTCCCCCGCATCACCTACTCCGCCCCCGAGGTGGCCTCGGTCGGCATCACCACCGCCGTGGCCAGGGAGCGCGGGTACGAGATCAAGGAGGTCACCTACGACCTCGCGGGCAACCCCAAGAGCAAGATCCTGGGGACGCAGGGCGAGGTGAAGGTGATCGCGGCCGTGGACGGTCCCGTCCTCGGTCTCCACATGGTCGGCGCCCGCGTCGGCGAGCTCATCGCGGAGGGCCAGCTCATCTACAACTGGGAGGCCCTGCCGGGCGAGGTCGCCCAGCTGATCCATCCCCACCCGACCCAGTCCGAGGCGGTCGGCGAGGCTCATCTCGCCCTCGCCGGCAAACCACTGCACGTGCACGGCTGAACGCCGCACAAGTATTCCGAAGGAGTCGCTGAGACATGCCGGTCTCCGTCACCATGCCCCAGCTCGGCGAGAGCGTCACCGAGGGCACCGTCACCCGCTGGCTCAAGAAGGAGGGCGAGCGCGTCGAGACCGACGAGCCGCTTCTGGAAGTGTCGACCGACAAGGTCGACACCGAGATCCCGTCGCCCGCCTCGGGCGTCCTGACCAGCATCACCGTCGCCGAGGACGAGACCGTCGAGGTCGGCGCCGAACTGGCCGTCATCGGGGACGAGGGCGAGGCGCCGTCCGGCGGCGGCGCCCCCGCCGCCGGGGAGCAGGAGGCCCCGGCCGCCCAGGCCCCGGCAGCCCAGCCCCCGGCGCCGGCCCCGGAACCGGAGCCGCAGCAGGCCCCGCCGCCCGCCGCCTGGCCGCCGCCCGCGCAGGAGCAGCCGCCCGCACCGCCGACCCCGGCGCCCGCCCCGGCCCAGCAGGCCCCCCCGCCGGCCGCGCCGCAGCAGGCCCAGGCGCAGCAGCCGTCCGCACCCGCTCCGGCCGAGGCGCCGGCCGGTGAGGGCCCGTACGTCACACCGCTGGTGCGCAAGCTCGCCGCCGAGCACGGCGTGGACCTGTCCACGGTCAAGGGCACCGGCGTCGGCGGGCGCATCCGCAAGCAGGACGTCCTGGAGGCGGCCCGCGCCGCCCAGGAGGCGGCCCGGGAGGCGCCCCCGGCCCCGGCCCCGGCCCCGGCTCCGCAGGCCCCCGCCGGCCGGCACGCCGCACCGGCACCCGCCGGCGCCCCCGCCGAGCAGCTCGCGCTGCGCGGACGCACCGAAAAAATGTCGCGCATGCGCCAGACGATCGCGCGCCGCATGGTGGAGTCGCTGCAGGTCTCCGCGCAGCTCACCACCGTCGTCGAGGTGGACATCACCAAGATCGCGCGGCTGCGGGAGCAGGCGAAGGCCGACTTCCAGGCCCGCGAGGGCGTCAAGCTGTCGTTCCTGCCGTTCTTCGCGATGGCGACGGTCGAGGCGCTCAAGGCGCACCCGAAGATGAACGCGCTCATCAACGGTGAGACCAACGAGGTCACCTACCACGACGTGGAGAACCTCAGCATCGCCGTGGACGTGCCGGAGCGCGGCCTGATGGTCCCGGTCGTGCACAACGCGGGCCAGCTCAACCTGGGCGGTCTCGCGCAGCGGATCGCCGACCTCGCCGAGCGCACCCGCGCCGGCAAGGTGAGCCCGGACGAGCTGGCCGGCGGCACGTTCACGCTGACCAACACCGGCAGCCGTGGCGCGCTGTTCGACACCCCGATCCTCAACCAGCCGCAGGTCGGCATGCTCGGCACCGGCGCCGTCGTCAAGCGTCCCGCCGTCATCGACGACCCGGACCTGGGCGAGGTCATCGCGGTGCGCTCGATGGTCTACCTGGCGCTGACCTACGACCACCGGCTGATCGACGGCGCGGACGCCGCCCGCTTCCTCGCCACGATCAAGCACCGCCTGGAGGAGGGCAACTTCGAGGCCGACCTCGGCCTCTGACCGTTTCCCGCGGACCTCGGTCCGCCCGACGATCCGGGACCCCGCCGCGCCACCGGCCGGCGGGGTCCCGCGCATGTGATCCGTGGAAACCCGGGACCGGTTGGGAGTCTCAGCCTTCGGTGGCGCCGTCCGCTTAGGGTGGAGGGCATGAGGGTCACCGTCACGGGCTCGTCGGGCCTCATCGGCTCGGCACTGGTGCAGTCGCTGCGGGAGGACGGCCACGACGTCGTCCGGCTGATCCGGCGAGAACCGTCCAGATCCGACGAGGCGCGCTGGTCCCCCGCCGACGGGTGCGTCGAGGCGGCCGCGCTGGACGGCACGGACGCCGTGGTGCACCTCGCGGGCGCCGGGATCGGCGACCGGCCGTGGACGAAGGCGTACAAGCGCAAGATCAGAGACAGCCGCGTGGTCGGCACCCGGACGATCGCGGAGGCGATCGCGGCGGCCGGCCCGCGGCCGCCGGTGCTGGTCTGCGGGTCCGCGATCGGGTTCTACGGCGACACCGGCGGGCGGGAGGTCGACGAGAAGGACCCCGCGGGGCGCGGCTTCCTGGCCGGCCTCGTCCGCGACTGGGAGGCCGCCGCCACGCCCGCGAAGGAGGCCGGCGTCCGGGTCGTCCACCCGCGCACGGGCGTGCTCCTCACCCGCGAGGGCGGGATGCTGGGCCGCACGCTGCCGCTGTTCCGGTTCGGGCTGGGCGGCAGGCTCGGCGGCGGCGGGCAGTGGATGAGCTGGATCTCCATGGCCGACCAGATCGCGGCACTGCGGTTCCTCATCGACCATGAGATCGCCGGGCCGGTCAACCTGACCGCGCCGACCCCGGTGACCAACGAGACCTACACGAGGACGCTCGGCCGTCTCCTGCACCGGCCGGCGCGGCTGGCCGTCCCGGCGTTCGCGCTGCGGGCGGCGCTGCGCGAGTTCGCCGACGAAGGGCCGCTGGTCAGCCAGCGGGTCCTGCCGCGGCGGCTGGAGGAGGCGGGGTTCCGGTTCGCGCACCAGGACCTCGACTCCGCTCTGCGCGCCGTCCTGTGAGTCCCAAGAATCGTCAAAGTCCCGGCCGATCCCGTTCGGTAGCCATACGGTGACATTGAGACAGCTTGGCCCAGAGGAGGGTGAATGAGCACCGACGGACAGCCGCACATCCTCGCGATCGGCGGGGGCACGTTCGTGCCGGACGGCCGGGAGGGGCTCGAACCGAGCCCGCTGCTGCGCTACGCGTTCGACCTGACCGGGCAGGACCGGCCGAGGGTCTGCGTCATCACGACGGCCGTCGGTGACGGCGCCGAGTACATCGCGCGCTTCTACACGGCGTTCTCGTCGATGGACGCGGAGGTCAGCCATCTGGCGCTGTTCCCGATGCCGAACGTCGCCGACGTCCGGGCGCACCTGCTCACCCAGGACCTCGTCTACGTGAGCGGCGGCAGCGTCGCGAACCTGCTGGCCCTGTGGCGCCTGCACGGCCTGGACGAGATCCTGCGGGAGGCGTGGCAGGAGGGCGTGGTCCTGTCCGGGCAGAGCGCGGGCGCGCTGTGCTGGCACGTCGGCGGCAACACCGACTCGTTCGGGCCGCAGCTCCGCCCGCTCACCGACGGCCTGGGCTTCCTGCCGTTCTCGTGCGGCGTGCACTACGACAGCGACCCGCAGCGGCGTCCGCTGCTGCAGCAGCTCGTCGGCGAGGGGACCGTGCCCGGCGGCTACGCGGCCGACGAGTCGGTGGGCCTGCACTACGTGGGCACCGAGTTCGTCCAGGCCGTGTCGTACCGGCGTGAGGCCGGCGCCTACCGCGTCGAGCCCGACGGGCCGGGGACGGCGAAGGAGTCCCGGCTGGAGCCCCGCCTGCTCGCCGCCCTCTGAAGACGCGCCGCCGTCCGAGGACCGCGCGCCGCGAAGGCTTAAGCTTGCTCGTGTGAGCGATGTGGACGTACGCGAGCTGGTGGTGGTGCACGCGGGGTTCGGCACGGCGGCCGTCCCCTATCCGGACGGATGGGAGTTGCAGAAGCGCACCCACGCGCTGCGGGTGGACGACGCGATCCCCGACACCGTCCTGCTGCTGGAGCATCAACCGGTCTACACGGCGGGCAAGCGCACCGAGCCGCTCGACCGCCCCTTCGGCGACCCGGGCGCCCCGGTCATCGACGTCGACCGCGGCGGCAAGATCACGTGGCATGGGCCGGGGCAGCTCACCGGCTACCCGATCGTCCGGCTGCCCGATCCGAAGGACGTCGTCGGGTACGTGCGGCTGCTGGAGCGGATGATGATGGACGTCTGCGCCGAACTCGGCCTGGAGACCGCCACCGTCGAGGGGGCCAGCGGCCTTTGGGTGCCCGGTGCCCCGAACCGCAAGATCGGCTCCATCGGGATCCGGGTGGCGCGTGGCGTGACGATGCACGGGTTCATGCTCAACTGCGACAACGACATGGGCTGGTTCGACAAGATCGTCCCCTGCGGGATCCGGGACGTGGGGTCGACCAGCCTCAGCCGCGAGCTCGGCCGGGACGTCCCGGTCGCCGAGGTCGTCCCGATGGTCGAGCGGTGCCTGTCCGCGGCGCTCGGCGCGGCGGAAACGCTCCACCGCACCACGGCACAACTGGGAGCCTGAAGGGCCGCAGGGGGCCGGCCCTCGGGGTCAGCCCTCGGGGGTCATCACCTTGTAGACGGCCTGCCCTTCTGCGGCGGCGGCCGTGAAGAACTCCCCCAGCCCCTTGTAGGCGGGCTTGAAGAGCTTGTCGCGGGCGGCGGCGTCGAGCCTGCCGGCGTCCTGGACCCCGGCCTTGCCCATCGCCGCCGGGTCGTACCGTCCGGCGACCTTCGCGAACGGCGTCGCGGACAGGTGGTCGGCGGCCGGCTTGACCCGTTCGGGGGCGAGGTAGATCACGTCCATGCCCAGTTCGTCGGCTCCGTCCTCGGTGAGCAGCCGCCCGCCGCACACGAGGTCGGCCTCGGGCTGCCGCCCGTCCCACGGGTCGCCGGTGACGAGGTAGTGCATCGCCTGCCACGCCCAGCCGAGATCGAACAGTTCCGCCGCGCCGCGCCGGCGCCAGTCGGCGGCACCGAAGATGTGGCGGGCGGTCCGGCCGGGATCCGGCTCCCCCTCCAGCACCGGCGGCACCCTGAGGTACGACATTGCCAGACCCACTGCGGCCCTCCTGCTAACGCTGTTGCGTGACGACAGGGAGTCACCCTAGAGAGATCCACTGTTGGACATGGGGGAAACACGCGAATCCGCGAGGTGAACGGGGTACTGTCATACGTTCGAGATCGCTCCGATACGCCTTTGAGCCCCGCCCCGCCGACCCGGCCCCGGCGGCGGCCGGTGTGCCGCCACCGTAGATCGCGACGTACGCTGGGTCCCGTGACGACGGTGACACCTGACGGACGCAAACTCCTGCGCATCGAGGCACGCAACAGCGAGACCCCGATCGAGCGCAAGCCCGAATGGATCAAGACCCGGCTGAAGATGGGCCCGCAGTACCGCGAGCTCAGCGGCCTGGTGAAGTCCGAGGGCCTGCACACCGTGTGCCAGGAGGCAGGCTGCCCCAACATCTACGAATGCTGGGAGGACCGGGAGGCCACGTTCCTGATCGGCGGCGACCAGTGCACCCGGCGCTGCGACTTCTGCCAGATCGACACCGGGAAGCCCTCCGCGCTCGACCGGGACGAGCCGCGCCGCGTCGCCGAGTCCGTGGCCACGATGGGCCTGAAGTACGCCACCGTCACCGGCGTCGCCCGCGACGACCTCGAGGACGGCGGCGCCTGGCTGTACGCCGAGACCGTCCGGCAGATCCACGCGGCGATCCCCGGCTGCGGCGTCGAACTGCTGATCCCCGACTTCAACGCCGTCCCCGAGCAGCTCGCCGAGGTCTTCTCGTCCCGCCCGGAGGTCCTGGCGCACAACGTGGAGACCGTCCCGCGGATCTTCAAGCGGATCCGGCCCGGGTTCCGCTACGACCGTTCCCTCGACGTCCTCTCGATGGCGCGGGAGGACGGCCTGGTCACCAAGTCCAACCTGATCCTCGGCATGGGCGAGACCCGCGAGGAGGTCTCGCAGGCCCTGCGCGACCTGCACGCCGCCGGCTGCGAACTGATCACGATCACCCAGTATCTGCGGCCGAGCGCCCGCCACCACCCGGTGGAGCGGTGGGTGAAGCCGGAGGAGTTCGTCGAGCTGTCGGCCGAGGCCGAGGAGATCGGCTTCGCGGGCGTCATGTCGGGGCCGCTGGTCCGTTCCAGCTACCGCGCCGGCCGTCTGTACAAGCAGGCGATCGAGGCGCGGGAGGGCTGAACGCGCGAACGTCGCGACACGACTATCCTTGGGCACATGTCGAAGAAGCCCACGGACGGGGCGCAGGAGCGTCCGGGCCGCCTCAAGCAGATCCGCATGGTCGCCCAGGTGCTCCGCCAGGCCGACCCGAAGGCCCTGCCGATCGTGTTCGCCTCGGTGATCGGCGCGCTGGTCGTCGTCATCCTCATCGGGTGGATCGTCGGCCAGCTGTGGTTCTTCATCCCGATGGGCGTCATGGCCGCCCTGGCCGTCGGCATGATCGTGTTCGGTCAGCTCGCGCAGCGCGCCCAGTACAAGGTGATCGCCGGGCAGCCGGGCGCCGCCGCCGCGATCCTGAAGAACATGCGCGGCAACTGGACGGTCACCGAGGCGGTCGCCGGCAACCGCAACCTCGACATGGTGCACCGCGCGGTCGGCCGTCCCGGGGTGGTGCTGGTGTCGGAGGGGGCCCGCAACCGCGTCGGGCCGCTGCTCGGCGCAGAGAAGAGGCGCCTGTCCCGCGCCGCCCAGCAGGTGCCGATCTACGACGTGCAGGTCGGGGACGACGAGGGCCAGATCCCGGTGGACAAGCTGCAGCGCCATCTGATGAAGCTGCCCCGCAACCTGAACAAGGGGCAGGTGAGCGAGCTGAACGACCGGCTCCAGGCACTCCCCCGGTCGATGCAGATGCCGAAGGGCCCGATTCCCAAGGGCGCGAAGATGCCCAAGGGCCCCAAGCCCAAGATGCGATGAGAAAGCGCCCCGGCCGGGGCGCTTTCCTCGTTCACGGCTCAGATGTTGACGACGACCGTGTTGCTCGCTCGGTCGTGCAGGCCCCGGTAGTCCCGGTCCCAGATCAGCGCGGGAACGACCAGCACCAGTAGCAGCGTCCTGGCCAGTGCCCAGCCGAGCCCGACGGGTCGTCCGTCCAGGCGGGCGACGTGGATGCCGCACAGCCGCTTGCCGATCGTCGTGCCGAGCAGCGCCGTCAGCAGCCACACCTGGATCCCGAAGATGACCAGAGTCCACATGCTGCGCTGCGACGGGTCCCACCCGAACGAACGCGCCAGCAGGCTCGCCACCAGCATCGACAGCCCCCAGTCGACGAACAGCGCGACGAGCCTCCGGCCGTAGGACGCGACGGCGCCGCTGCCCTTCTCCGGAAGGCCGAGCCTCGCACCGGGCTCACCGAGATCGGCGCCGGCCGAACGCGCCCCGCTCAGCCACGTCTGCGTCCACCGCGGCCCGCCGGCCTTCGCCTTGCCACTGCTCATGCCCTCTAAGCTATCCCGTCCCCTCGCGGGTCCGGACCCGGCTCCCGGAGCCACGGCGTGACGCGTAACACAGCGGAAACATATGAGACACGGCCGGGAAACGGCGCCGCCGTAGCCTGCCGGAAGCCAAGTAGCGCCCCAAGGAGGCTGGATGTTCAGCAGCGCCGAAGAGGTCCTGAGCTACATCAGGAACGAAGGTGTGCGATTCGTCGACTGCCGGTTCGTGGACCTGCCGGGCAAGATGCAGCACTTCACGTTCCCCGTCGAGAGCTTCGGCGAGAGCGTCTTCACCGAGGGGCTGATGTTCGACGGCTCGTCGGTCCGCGGTTTCCAGGAGATCCACGAGTCGGACATGCTCCTGCTCCCGGACCCGTCCACCGCCGTCGTCGACCCGTTCCGCCGGCACAAGACCCTGAACCTGAACTTCTTCGTCCACGACCCGCTGACCGGCGAGCCCTACAGCCGCGACCCGCGCAACGTGGCCAAGAAGGCGCAGGACTACCTGCGCGGCACCGGCATCGCCGACACGTGCTACTTCGGCCCCGAGGCCGAGTTCTACATCTTCGACGACGTCCGGTTCGAGACGAAGCAGAACGCCGGCTACTACTACCTCGACTCGGTCGAGGGCGCCTGGAACACCGGCCGCGAGGAGCCCGGCGGCAACCTCGGCGCCAAGCCCCCCTACAAGGGCGGCTACTTCCCCGTCCCGCCGATGGACCACTACACCGACCTGCGCTCGGAGATGGTCGCGCAGCTCCTCGACGTCGGCATCCATGTCGAGATGCAGCACCACGAGGTCGGCACCGCCGGCCAGGCCGAGATCGACTTCCGCTTCGACACCCTGCTGAAGACGGCCGACCAGCTGCTCCTCTACAAGTACATCGTCAAGAACGTCGCGCGCGACGCCGGCAAGACCGTCACCTTCATGCCGAAGCCGATCTTCGGCGACAACGGCTCGGGCATGCACTGCCACCAGTCCCTCTGGAAGGACGGCTCACCGCTGTTCTACGACGAGGTCGGCTACGCGGGCCTGTCCGACAACGCCCGCTACTACATCGGCGGCCTGCTCAAGCACGCCCCGTCCCTGCTGGCGTTCACGAACCCGACGGTCAACAGCTACCACCGCCTCGTCCCCGGCTATGAGGCCCCGGTCAACCTGGTCTACTCCCAGCGCAACCGCTCCGCCTGCATCCGCATCCCGATCACCGGCTCGAACCCGAAGGCCAAGCGCGTCGAGTTCCGCGTCCCGGACCCGTCCTGCAACCCCTATCTGGCCTTTTCCGCGATGCTGATGGCCGGCCTGGACGGCATCAAGAACAAGATCGAGCCCCCGGAGCCGGTCGACAAGGACCTCTACGAACTCCCGCCCGAGGAGGCCCGCGCCATCCCGCAGGTCCCCGGCTCGCTGCCGGAGGTCCTCGCGGCCCTGGAGGCCGACCACGACTACCTCCTCGAAGGCGGCGTCTTCACCCCGGACCTCATCGAGACCTGGATCACGATGAAGAACGAGTTCGAGATCGACCCCATCCGCCTCCGCCCCCACCCCCACGAATTCGAGCTCTACTACGACATTTAGGACCGGCGGGCGCGTTGACCCGGCACATCGTCAACGCGCCCACGCCTGGTTCGAGCTTTGTTCCGCGCGAGGCCGCGGTTCCGGGTAGACGCAATGATTAGGTCATACTATCATCGCTGCCATGCTCTTCCCTACCCCGGCGCTCACTCCCGAGGACACGCGGGTACTCGGCGAAGTCGAGCAGATGCGTGAAGCCTTGCGGAACCAGGTGCGCAACGCACCGTTGAAGTGGACGCAGGGATTGCGGAAGTTCCTCACCGCCGACGCCGTCGCGGCCTCCAACTCCATCGAGGGCTTCAAGGTCGCCACGGTCGACGTCGAAGACCTGATGGACGGCGAACGCGATGTCGAGGTCTCCGAGGAGGACCGCGAGGAAACCCTCGCCTACCAGCGGATGATGACCTACATCCAGACCCTCCATGACGTCGAGGACTTTTCTTACGGCAAGAGCTTCCTCAACGCCCTGCACTGGATGCTCCAGGGACACCGGCATACCTCGCGCAAGCCCGCCGGCCAGTGGCGCCGCGGCCCCATCCACGTCACCGACCCCCGAGACGCGAGCATCGCCGCATACACAGGGCCGGACGCGGACCAGGTCCCGGCCCTCATCGAAGAACTGATCGACTGGCTCAACTCCGACAACGGCACCCACCCCCTGATCCGCGCGGCGATGGCCCACCTTCACCTCGTGTCCATCCACCCCTGGGCCGACGGCAACGGCCGGATGTCCCGCTCCCTGCAGACGCTGTTGATCGCCCGGGAAGGCGTCCTCGCCCCGGAGTTCTCCTCCATCGAGGCGTGGCTGGGCCGACCGGGAAACACCTGGGAGTACTACCGGGAACTCGCCGGCCGCGGCGCGCGGTACCTCCCGGACCAGGACGTCTCCAGCTGGATCCGCTTCAACCTCACCGCGTACCACCAGCAGGCCCAGACGGTACGAGGCCGCCTCGACCGAGCCGCCGGGGTCTGGAGAGCACTGGCCGAGTTCGCGGAGGAGACCGGCCGAGATGAACGCACCGTCACGGCCCTGCATGACGTCGCCATGACGGGACGCGTCCGCCGACTCCGCTACGAGCGCGCAGAAGGTCTCAGCCTCCAGCAAGCCCAGCGCGACCTCCGCGACCTCGTCACCGCCGAGATCCTGACCCCCGTCGGCCGCACCCGGGCCCGCTACTACACCGCAGGCCCCCGTTTCCCGGAAGAAGCACTGGACGTGGCGAACACGCCCATGACCCTCACCGCGCCCTACGCGGCCTGACGGCCGGCAGGCGCATGAGCGACGTGGCCGCGCCGGTGCACTTGGCTCGGTGCGGTCAGTGGCTTCCGGTGGTGTGCGGCCGGACACCGCTGCGGACGAGATCGCGGTAGAGGGTGTAGGCGGGCTTGGGGCGGTAGGTGTCGGTGACGACCCCCAGTGTTCCGGTGGGCTGGGTCGAGCCGCTGTCGGCGTCCCGGAGGCTGAACAATTCGTACTGGGTGATGTTCAGGGGTTCGCGGAGGGCGAGGATCGTATTGATCATGCTGGACAGGGAGTCGCACTGCGCCTGCTCGGTGCGCGGCTCCCCGCTCGGGGTGCCGTTCTCCGCGATGTGGATCGGGGTGCCGGCCGGGATGCGGGCACGGGGTAGCGAGTGCTCTCGCAGGTGGTGCAGGGCGTGGACGGTGAGGGACGCGGCATCTCCCGGTGTACCGCGCGGGGCGGCGGGTGAGAAGGCGTCCGGGTACAGGCCCAGGCCGACGTAGTCGACGTGGTCGGCGAAATCCTGCTGCGGCACGGCGGACAGGTACCGCCAGAACTCGTCGTCGCCGCCCAGCCATTCCGGTGGTTCGGCGACGGAGAAACCGACCCGCACGTCGCTGAGGCCGCGTCGGTCCAGCGCGGCGCGTGCGTGCGGGATGCCGAGGGTCAGGGCTTCGAGGACTCCCGGGGCGCTTCCGTCGATGAGCGGGATGGGGAAGTTGGGTTCGAGCGTCACCTGCAGGTACCGCGCCAGGTGGCCGTAGCGGCCGATGACGGTGTCGAGGAAGGCCAGCCATCCGGGAAGGTCGGCGACCTGGGGGATGTAGCTCACCACGAGGTCCAGTTCACGGCCCGCCTGGACGTACCACTCGTCGGGCATCGTGAGGCGGGCGAGTTCGTCGTCCGCTCCGAGTGAGGTGACGACGTCCGGTGGTGTCGCGTCGCCGAAGAAGTGCACGTACTCGCGGACGACGAAGGCGTTGCCGCCGGCGAGGTCGTCCACGAGGTCACCGATCGCGGCGGGGTCGGGCGGGTGCGAGCAGACGGTGGCCGCCCGGCCGCCCGGGTAGATGCCGAACTTCACGGTCCGGCCCTCCTTTCGTCGGGCCGGACGTCCGGCCAGTCGATGTCGTGTGAGCGGATCCGCGACGCCAGACTCCTGATCCAGGTGGTCTCGGCGGTCACGATGGTGCGCCAGTAGGCGGCTTCGAGCATGTGCGCTTCGGCCACGCCGTCGGGGCGCTCCGTTCGCCGCAGGGTGGCCAGTTCCTCGTCGAGGCGGTCGGCGCGGGCGTCCAGGATGGACGCCGCATGATCGGCCGGGAGGGCACCGGCGTAGGCGACGGCCATGACGAAGTCCACGGAGGCGACCTGGCCCTCGCGCAGGCCCGCCTCGACCTTCCGCCGGAAATCGGCCATGCCCGCTTCGGTCGGCTCATACGCCGTGCGCGGCGGGCGGTTGCCGACCCGTTCGGGCCGGCGGGAGGCGACCAGGCCCGACGTCTCCATCGCCTTCAGCAGCGAGGTGACCGTGCTGCGTGTGACCGGCAGATGGCCGTATCGCTCGCGCAGGCGCGAGGTGAGTTCGTAGGCATGCGACGGCTGCTCGACCAGAAGCCCGAGCAGCGGCAGCACCAGGCTGTTCCGTGACGCGTCCAAGGGCACCCATGGATGATATAGACGTATACGTCTAATGACAAATCCGGAAGCGGCCCTGTATCGGGGTCCTGGCATGATGTGCGGGGCGATGTGGCTGAGGAGCGGGATGGCGTACGACCCGAAGGACGTCCTGCGGGATGGCAACTCCCTGCTGGGCGCCGCGCGTGTTCTGCTGGCCGATCATGACCAGGCTCTCGGAGAGGTGCAGCGGGCGCTGGCGCCGTTGCGGGCGGAGGCGGCGCGGGAGAAGCTCGCGTCGATCCCGGTGGAGCGGCTGAAGGACGTCACCGGCGGGCGGCTGCGTGTCGGCGCGCTGGAGAAGGCGGGGTTCACCACCGTCGCGGACGTCCTGGAGACGACCCGGTACCGGCTGCAGCTCGTGCCGGGAATCGGGCCGCAGACGGCGGCGCAGGTGCATGCGGCGGCGGGCAGCCTGGCGGAGGCGGCGGAACGGTCGGCCGGGATACGGGTCGACCTGGAGCGGCGGGACGGCGTGACGACGCCGCTTGTCATCGCACTGCACCGGCTGGTGAACGCCGGGCCGGACATTCCGCGCGCCCGCGCCGCGGCGGAGCGGCTGGCGGAGCGGCTCGGCCCCCTGGCACACGATGCGAGGCCGGCGGGGTCGTGGTGGCGGAGGCTGTTCGCCCGGCCGGCCAAGCGGGAGCGTGCGGAGAATGCGCTGAGCGAGCTGGCCCAGGCCGTGGAGGCGGAGGGCTCGCGGGACACCGGCCTGCTGATGTCGCAGGCGTCGGTCGATCTGCTGCGGCCGGCCGTCTCGGCGGACGAGGCGTGGATCGACTTCGAGCTGCGCGCGTCCGACTACCAGACCCTCCTGGCGGAGCTGGCCTCCGTGGAGCCCGGGCGGGAGGCCGCCGAAGGGTTCGTTCCGAGTGATCTGGCCGCCCGGGTCAAAGCGCAGCCGCTCGACGACGCCTGCCGGCGGGTCTCGCTGCGCGGCTACCAGTCGTTCGGGGCGCGGTTCGCGCTCGTCCAGGAACGGGTGATCATCGGCGACGAGATGGGGCTCGGGAAGACGATCCAGGCGATCGCGGCGATCGCCCATCTGCGGGCAGAGGGCGGGACGCACTTCGTGGTGGCGTGCCCGGCGAGCGTCCTGATCAACTGGGTGCGCGAGATCGAGGCGCGCAGCACGATCCCCGCGCATCCGCTGCACGGCCCCGGCCGGGACGAGGCGCTGGCCAAGTTCGTCGCCGACGGCGGCATCGGGGTCACGACCTTCGCCACACTGCCCATGCTGGACGTTCCCCTCGACGTCGACGTGGCGATGTTCGTGGTGGACGAGGCCCACTACGCCAAGAACCACGAGACGCGCCGCGCCAAGACCGTCGCGTCGTGGTGCCGGCGGGTGAACCGGGTGCTGTTCCTCACCGGCACGCCGATGGAGAACCGCGTCGAGGAGTTCCGCAGTCTGGTCGCGCATCTGCGGCCGGAGCTGGCGAAGCAGGTCAGCCCGGGAGAGGCGGTGCTCGGTCCGCAGGCGTTCCGGTCGGCGGTCGCCCCCGTCTACCTGCGCCGCAACCAGGAGGACGTCCTCGTGGAGTTGCCCGAGGTCGTGCACGTGGACGAGCTGGAGGAGTTCAGCGCGGCGGACCAGGCGGCCTACCGGCGGGCGGTGGCGGCCGGCAATTTCATGGCGATGCGCCGCGCCGCGTACGCCGTCCCGAAGAGGTCCGCCAAGCTCGACCGGCTGCTGGAACTGGTCGCGGAGGCCGAGGCGAACGAGCTGAAGGTCGTGGTGTTCTCCTACTTCCGGGACGTGCTGGCCGCCGTCGACGACGCACTCGGCCCGGAGGTGCACGGCCCGATCTCGGGCGACGTGGCACCGGTGAGACGCCAGGAGGTGGTGGACGAGTTCACCGCCGCACCCGGGCACGCCGTCCTGCTGGCCCAGATCCAGGCGGGCGGGGTCGGGCTCAACCTTCAGGCGGCGTCGGTCGTCATCCTGTGCGAGCCGCAGGTGAAGCCGACGATGGAGACCCAGGCGATCGCCCGCGCCCACCGGATGGGCCAGGTGCGCACCGTCCAGGTGCACCGCCTGCTGACGCCCGACAGCGTGGACGAGCGGATGCTGAAGATCCTGTACACCAAGACCAGGCTGTTCGACCAGTACGCGCGGCGCAGCGACCTGGCGGAGCAGACGCCCGACGCGACCGACATCTCCGAGCAGACCCTCGCCCGCCAGATCGTCGCGGAGGAACAAGAGCGCCTGGGCACGTCCTGAGGGCCGGGAAGAGCGCGCCCGGTCGCGCTGTTCACGTGGGCGAGACCGAACGATCAAAGGGGATGCCATGGCCGAGGTCAGGGTGGAGCGCACCGGGGACGGTTTCCAGGCCGTCAACGACCGCGGCGCGAAGGTCGCCATCGGGGATCACGACACCGAGGGGGTCTTCACGCCGGTGGAACTGCTGCTGGCGGCGCTCGGCGGCTGCGAGCTGGTCACCGTGGAGCCGCTGACGGCCAAGCGCGGGCACCGGATGGCGCGGCTCGCCGCGACCGTCCAGGCCGACAAGGTCGCGACGAGCACGCTGGGCACGATCACGGTCACCTACGACGTCGAACTGCCCGAGGGCGACGACAAGGCCGAGGACGTGCTGAAGTCCGTGGCCGCGCGGGTGCACGAGAGGTACTGCACGGTCGGCGCCGCCCTCCGGGAGCCGATGAAGGTGGAGCAGGTCGTGGACGCCGGACCGGGCGGCGACGCCTAGCCGCAGGTCGTGCCCGCGGCCGGCACCTTCCCGAGCAGAAGGTAGGCGTTCACGGTCCTGCGGACACACGGGTCGCCGGTGTCGTAGGCGCCGTGGCCCTCCCCGTCGAGGGTGAGGAGCGTCGCCCGGCCGCCCAGTTCCCTGGTCAGGGCGGGCGCCCACGCGTAGGGGGTGGCCGGGTCGCCGGTGTTGCCGACGACGAGGATGGGCGCGGCGGACGGGGCGGACACCTCGCGTGCCGCGTCGTCGCCCGGCACCGGCCAGCCGGTGCATTGCAGCAGGCCCCACGCCATGGACGTCCCGAAGACCGGTGAGGCGTTGCGGAACGCCGGCAGGAGCCGCCGGACGTCGGACGGGGTGTGCCGGCCGGTGCCGTCCGCGCAGGTGATCGCGGTGTTGGCGGCGGTCAGGTTGGTGTAGGTCCCGTCCTCGTCGCGGCCGTTCTGGACGTCGGCGAGCATGAGCAGCAGCGAGCCGTCGCGGCGCTTGACCGCGTCGACGAGGCCCTGCGCGAGGTACGGCCAGGCGTCGCGGGAGTAGAGCGCCGCGGCCACGCCGGAGGTGCCGAGGCTCTGTGTGAGCCTGCGGCCGCCGGACGTGGGCAGGGGTTTCCGGTCGAGGCCGTCCAGGATGCGCCCGATGGATTTCACGACGGACGGGCCGTCGGCGCCCAGCGGGCAGTGCTTCCTGCCGAGGCGTGCGCAGGCGTCGCCGAAGTCGCGGAGGGCGCGCTGGAACGCGGCGGCCTGCTGGAGGGCGAGGTCCACGCCGCTGATGCGGGTGTCGACGGCGGCGTCGAGGACGGCTCGTCCGACCTTGTCGGGGAACCGGTGCGCGTAGGCGCCGCCAAGCCAGGTGCCGTAGGAGATCCCGAAGTAGTGGAGTCTCCTGTCGCCGAGGGCGACGCGGATCAGTTCCATGTCGCGGGCCGCGTTGAGGGTGCCGACATGGGGCAGGAGTCCGCCGGAGCGGGTCGCGCACCCTTTCACGTAGGCGGCGCGTCCGTCGGCGTACGCCTTCTCCTCGGCGGCCGTGTCGGGGCTGTCGTCCCGGGCGACGATCTCGTCCATGCGCCGGTCGCCGACGCAGGTGACGGGGGTGCTGCGTCCGACTCCGCGGGGGTCGAACGCGACGAGGTCGTAGCGGGTGCCGAGTTCGGCGTACTGGCCCGCGACCTGGGCGAGCGTCTCGACGCCGTCGCCGCCGGGGCCGCCGAAGTTGAACAGCAGCGAGCCGACGCGGTGACCCCGGTCGGTGGCCGGCACCTTGATCAGCGCGATGTCGATCTTCTTGCCGGCGGGGCGGGCGTGGTCGAGGGGCACCTTCAGGGTCGCGCAGCGGAGCCCGGACGGTGGCGTCTCGGCGCCCGGCGGCGGTTCCGGGAGGCCGGTGCAGGGCTTCCAGTCCGGTGGACGGGCGGTCGCGCGCGGCAGGCTCACCGCCGCGGCGGCCGTCGTCGCCTCCGGGCGCCGCACGGACGTTCCGCCGAGGCAGGAGATCAGTCCGGAAACGGCCAGCGCACAGGCGCCGACCAGCACGATGCCAGGTATCGCCCACTGGCGGGTCATTCGTCCCCCGTTCGTTTCGCGGGGGGGCGGTCCGAACCTACCCAGGGCCTCCTATGCTGACTCCTGATCAACTTCAGTGGCTCCACGCGGGGGAGGAGCGGAGGGGGATGCGACCCCGACATCTCTCCCCCGAAAGTCCGGATACCGCATCAGGGTCGTACTACTCAAGTCTGAGATGAAGACCATTCGCCGCGGTGATCACAGTCAGGGGGCCGTGCGGCAAAGATAGGTACCATGGCTCAACCCGCCCCCCCAGCAGCCCGCCGAGGCCAGGCCGCCGAGGCCCGGCAGGGCGAGCAGCGAAAGCCTGCCGCGACGGTGCGGCGCCGGGTGCTCAGAGCACCTCCGGTGTGGCGTGAGCTTCTGCTGGTCGTGCTCTTTTACACCGGGTATACGCTCACGCGCATCGTCCTGGTTCAAGACGGCACGGGGCCGGCGTTCGCGCACGCCGACCAGATCCTGAGCGTAGAGCGCGCCCTCGGGCTGGACATCGAGCTTTACCTCAACGAGACGCTGCTGGCGGTCCCCTGGCTGGCGCGCACCGCCAACGTCTTCTACGCCACGGCCCACTTCATCGTGACTCTCGCCGTGGTCATCTGGCTGTACCGCTACCGGCCGCAGCACTACCGGTGGCTCCGCACGTCGATCATGGTGGCCACCGGGGTCGCGCTGATCGGATTCTGGCTGTACCCGCTGGCGCCGCCGAGGTTCCTGCACAGCGAGGGCTTCGTCGACCCGGTGACGGCGCTGCACTCACTCGGCCTGTACGCCAGTGACGCCTCGGGAAGCCTCACCAACCAGTACGCGGCGATGCCGTCGATGCACGCCGGATGGTCGCTCTGGTGCGGGGCCATCCTGGTCAAGCTGGCGACGCAGACGTGGGCCAAGGCGCTCGGAGCCCTTTATCCCGCGACGACCGTCGTGGTGATCCTGTCCACCGCCAACCACTACGTCCTGGACGCCGTGGCCGGGATCGCGCTGGTCAGCGGCGCACTGTGGGTGTCGTGGATGCTCTACACGCGGTGCCCCCAACCGCTCCTCATCGCGCGGGCCCGCGCGTCCCACAGCCTCGCCCAGCGCACCCGCCGCGGCCCGAGCGGGTCGGCGGCCGGCTCCGCCGCCACCCGGTGCGCCGGACGCACCTGACCCCCGCGTACTCCCCCGGGAGTACGGCGGCCGGTCACTCCGCGCCGTAGAACACACGGTCGACGACCGCGCGGGCGCGGCGGGTGTGGCGGCGGTGATCCTCCAGGAGGTCCCCCGTCCCCGGGTAGCCGAGGACGCGGGTCACGGCGCTGCGCTCCCGGTGGTGGTCGGTGGGCAGCAGGTCGGACGCACGGCCCCGCACCAGCATGATCGAGCCGCGGATGCGGGTCGCCAGGCACCACGCGTCTTCGAGGACGGCGGCGTCCTCGGCGTCCAGGAGGCGGGCCTCGACCGCCGCGTCCAGCGCGTCCAGGGTGCGGGTGGTGCGCAGGCCGGGGATCTCGTGCGCGTGCCGGAGCTGGAGGAGCTGAGCGACCCACTCGACGTCGGCGAGGCCGCCGGGGCCGAGTTTGGTGTGCAGCCGCCGCTCGACGCCGCGCGGGAGCCGCTCGGACTCCATCCGGGCCTTCAGCCGCCGGATCTGCCGGACGGCGGCGTCGTCGATGCCGTCCTCCGGCCAGCGGACCGGGTCGATCAGGGCGCGGAACCGGTCGCGCAGCCCCGCGTCGCCGATCAGCGGGTCGGCGCGCAGCAGCGCCTGCGCCTCCCAGGGCTCCGACCAGCGCGCATAGTAGGCGGCATAGGACGCCAGCGTGCGGACCAGCGGGCCCTGCCGGCCCTCCGGCCGCAGGTTCGGGTCGATCTCCAGCGGCGGGTCGGGGGCGGGCAGCGCGAGGAGGCGGCGCAGTTCCTCGGCGACGGCGTGGGCGGCGCGCCCCGCGGCCCGCTCGTCCGCGCCGGGCAGCGGGTCGTGGACGAACATCACGTCGGCGTCGCTGCCGTAGCCGAGTTCGTGGCCGCCGAACCGGCCCATCGCGACGACGGCCATCCGGGTCGGCAGCGGCTCACCCGCCGCCGTCTCGATCTTGTTGACGGCGGCGCTGAGCGCGGCCTCGACGGTGACGGTGGCGATGCCGGTGAGGGCCTCCCCGACCGTCCGGACGTCCGCCATCCCCAGCAGGTCGGCGACCGCGACGCGGAACAGTTCCCGGCGGCGCAGCGCCCGCACGATCCCGACCGCGTCCTCCGCCGATGCCGTGGCGAGCGCTCCGTCCTGGGAGGACGCGTCGCCGGGCCCCCCGGAAACGCCCCAGTGCCGGCGGACGGCGGCCAGCGCCTCCGAGCGGAGGGCTTCGAAGGGACGCGGCGCCAGGTCGGCGTCGCTGCCGAGGATCGCGACCGCCTCGGGGGCGCGCAGCAGCAGGTCGGTGGCGTAGCGGCTGGACCCGAGCACCCAGGCCATCCGCTCGGCGACGGTCACCTCGTCGCGCAGCAGCCGCAGATACCAGGGGGTGGTACCGAGCGCGTCGCTGACCTGCCGGAAGCCGAGCAGGCCCGCGTCCGGGTCGGGCGCGTCGGCGAACCAGCCGAGCATGACCGGCAGCAGCGTCCGCTGGATCGCGGCGCGCCGCGACACCCCGGAGGTCAGCGCCTCGATGTGCCGGAGCGCGCCCGCCGGGTCGGCGTAGCCGAGGGCCTCCAGCCGGGTGCGGGCCGCCTCCGGGGTGAGCCGGGACTCCTCCCCCGGCAGCCGCGCCACGGCCCGCAGCAGCGGCCGGTAGAACAGCTTCTCGTGGATGCGGCGGACCTCGCGGGCGTGCCGCCGCCACAGCGCGGTGAACTCCCCGACCGGGTCGGTGCGCAGGCCGAGGGCCCGGCCGAGGCGGCGCAGGCCGTCCTCGTCGCCGGGGACGAGGTGGGTGCGGCGCAGCCGGTGCAGCTGGACGAGGTGTTCCACGCGCCGTAGGAACCGGTACGCGGAGGCCAGCGCCGCCGCGTCGTCGCGTCCGACGTACCCGCCCTGCGACAGGTCGGCGAGGGCGTCCAGCGTGGTCGGGCTCCGCAGCGTCTCGTCGGCGCGGCCGTGGACGAGCTGGAGCAGCTGCACCGGGAACTCGACGTCCCGCAGGCCGCCGGGGCCGAGCTTGAGCTGGCGTTCGGAGTCGGCGGTGCGCTGGTTCAGGTCGGCCTCGACGCGGCGCCGCATGGCCTGGACGTCCTCGACGAAGCTCTCCCCTTCGGCGGCCTTCCACACGATCGGGGTGACGGTGTCCAGGTAGCGGGCGCCGAGGCCCGCGTCACCGGCGACGGGACGGGCCTTCAGCAGGGCCTGGAACTCCCACGTCTTGGCCCAGCGCTCGTAGTAGGCGCGGTGGCTGGCGAGGGTCCGCACGAGCGGCCCGGCCCTGCCCTCGGGACGCAGCGCCGCGTCCACCTCCCACAGCGAGCCCTCCTCGGTGCTGGCCGAGCACGCCCGCATCATCGCCGACGCCAGCCGCGTCGCGGTGCGCAGCGCGGCGTCCTCGGGCTCGCCCTCGCGCGCTTCGGCCACGAAGATCACGTCGACGTCGCTGACGTAGTTCAGCTCGCGTCCCCCGCACTTGCCCATCCCGATGACGGCGAGCCGGCACGTCCCGTGCCCGGGGACCTCGGCGCGGCCGACCGCGAGGCCCGCCTCCAGCGCCGCGGCGGCGAGGTCGGCCAGCTCGGCGGCGACGTCGGCGACGTCGGCGACGCCGATCAGGTCGCGTCCCGCCAGGGCGAGGAGCCGCCTGCGGTACGCGACCCGCAGCGCGACGAGGGCTTCGGGGCCGGATCCGGACGCGACGGGCTCGTCGGCGGCCGGGTCCGCGCCGACGGCGGCCAGCAGATCGTCGCGGGGACTCCCGGCGGGTCTCCCCTGGCCGTCGCGCAGCATCACCCAGTGGTCCGGGTGCCGGGCCAGGTGATCGCCGAGCGCGGCGCTCACCCCGAGGACGGTGGTGAGCCGCTCCCGCGTGCCGGGCTCCGCGGCGAGGGCGTTCCGCAACTCGCCGCCGGCACCGTGCTCGGACGCGGCGGCGAGGATGCGGAGCAGCCCGTCCAGGGCCAGGTCGGGGTCGGCGGTGCCGCCGAGGGCGTCGAGCAGGTCGTCGCCGGGGCCGGCGACGGTGTCCCGCCCGGCCTCCAGGAGGAGGCGTTCGGCGCGGGCGGCGTCGGTGAAGCCGAGCCTCGCCAGGCGGCCGGCTAAGGAGGGACGGCGGTCGGGAGTCCAGGACTCGGTCACAGGGTCCACCGTATTCCCGCAGGGCATGGAACGGAGCCCGTCCGTTGAATGGCGGCGGGTGGGGGCTGGAGGACGGTCAGAGGACCGCCAGCAGCCGCTTGCGCTCGAACTCGGTCACCTGGCGCCGGTAGTCCTCCCATTCCTGACGCTTGTTGCGCAGGAAGAAGTCGAACACGTGCTCGCCGAGCACGTCGGCCATCAGCTCGCTGCGCTCCATCGCGTGGATGGCGTCGTCCAGGTCCTGCGGGAGCGGCTCGATGCCGAGGGCGCGCCGCTCGGCCACGGTGAGCGCCCACACGTCGTCCTCCGCGCCCTGCGGCAGCTCGTAGCCCTCCTCGATGCCCTTCAGCCCGGCGCCGAGGATCGCCGCGAACGCCAGGTACGGGTTCGCGGCCGTGTCCAGCGACCGGAACTCGATGCGGGTCGAGTGGCCCTTGTGCGGCTTGTACATCGGGACGCGGACGAGCGCGGACCGGTTGTTGTGGCCCCAGCAGATGTAGGACGGGGCCTCTCCCCCCGCGCCGGCGGCGGAGCCGACGTTGCCCCACAGCCGCTTGTAGGAGTTGACCCACTGGTTGCACACCGCGGTGATCTCCGCGGAGTGGCGCAGCAGCCCGGCGATGAACGCCCGCCCGACCTTGGACAGCTTGAACTCCGCGCCCGGCTCGTAGAAGGCGTTGCGGTCGCCTTCGAACAGCGACATGTGCGTGTGCATGCCCGAGCCGGGATGCTCGGTGAACGGCTTCGGCATGAAGGACGCGTTGACGCCCTGCTCCAGGGCGACCTCCTTCATCACCAGCCGGAACGTCATGATGTTGTCGGCGGTGGTGAGCGCGTCGGCGTACCGGAGGTCGATCTCCTGCTGGCCTGGGGCGCCCTCGTGGTGGCTGTACTCCACCGAGATGCCCATCGCCTCCAGCATCATGATCGCGTTGCGGCGGAAGTCGTGCGCGGCGCTGTGCGGGGTGTGGTCGAAGTAGCCGCCGGAGTCGGCGGGCTCGGGCTCGCGGCCGTCCTCCGGCTTGTCGTTGAGGAGGAAGAACTCGATCTCGGGGTGGGTGTAGAAGGTGAACCCGAGGTCGGCGGCCCGCGACAGCGCCCGCTTGAGGACGTAGCGGGGGTCGGCGAAGCTCGGCGTCCCGTCCGGCATGAGGATGTCGCAGAACATCCGGCCCACGCCGGGCGACTCCGACCGCCACGGCAGTACCTGGAACGTGGACGGGTCCGGCTTGGCGATCATGTCGGCCTCGTAGACCCGCGCGAAGCCCTCGATCGCCGACCCGTCGAACCCGATGCCCTCGCCGAATGCGCCCTCGAGTTCGGCCGGGGCGACGGCCACGGACTTCAGGAACCCGAGCACGTCGGTGAACCACAGCCGGATGAAGCGGATGTCGCGCTCCTCCAGCGTGCGGAGCACGAACTCCTGCTGACGGTCCAAAGCCTTCTCCCTCGGTACTGCCCTGCCGATGACCTTGCCGTTGACCTTGCCATTGACGGGGCCGGGCGACGCACGCCGGCCGCGATCGCCGGTCCGGCCACGTTGCAGTATGCCCGGCCGCTGTTACCGCGACGTTACGCGTCGGGCACCGCTGAACGGAACATATCCGACTCCCCGGTCTTCTCGGTCCCGGAGGGCGGGCGCGGCACGCCCATGACGGTCCCGCTTACCGGTTTCCCGAAAATTGACGTGGCGATCATGCTCGCCGTACGCAGTGATCATTAGCGTGGACGGGGTCGTGGACATCTCTCTTCTTCTCTCGATGACCGACCGGGTGCCCGCGCTGGCCGCCCCGTCGGCCATGCATCCGGAGTCGTGGCAGCTGTGCGCGCAGGTGGAGACCTGGGCACGCGGCCGGGGCCTGGTGCTCGGAGATCCGGACACCTCGCCGCTCGGCCGCGCCCGCTGCGAGCGCCTCGCGGCGCGGGTCTTCCCCGCCGCCGACCTGGCCGCCGTGGACCTGTTCGCCCGCTGGCTGACATGGTCTCTCGCCCTGGACGACGCGATGGACCATCCGCCGCTCGCCGACAGCGGCAGCGCCGTCCACGGGCTGTACGACGACCTGCTGCGCGCGATGCGGCGCGGGCACGCCCGGCCGGGGGCGCGGCCGCTGGAGTCGGCGCTGGTGGAGTTGTGGCACGCCACGTCCACGGGCATGAGCCGCGACTGGCGCCGCCGGTTCATGCTGCAGCTGGAGGCGCACCGGGACGGCTGCGCCGAGGAGTCGGTCAACCGCCGCATCCGGCACGTCCCGACGGAGGCGGAGTTCGCGCCGCTGCGCCGCCGGGCGTGCGGGCCGTTCCTGTACGACCTGATCGAGCCCGTCCTCGGCATCGAGCTGCCCGCCCGGCTGCTGCGCACGCCGCGGTGGAAGACGCTCGCCCACAGCGTCGCCGACGTGGTGGCCTGGTCCAACGACCTCGCCTCCCACGATCTGGAGTCGGCCCGCGGCGACGTCCACGACCTGCCCGCCGTCCTCACCAGGGCGCACGGGCTGGACCCGGCGCAGGCCGCGGCGGCGGTCGCCGACCGGATCGCGGACCGGATCGAGGACGCCTGGACGGCGGCGCGCCGGCTCCCGGAGATGCTCGACCGGCTGGAGCTCACCGTCGCCCAGCGCTCCGCCGCCGCCCAGGTCGTCAAGGTGCTGCTGGACACGCCGCGCGCCCATGTGGACTGGCTGGCCGAGTCGGGCCGCTATGAGGCCGCCACGGGCGGCACGGGCGGCACGGGCGGCTCGCCGCTGCGCCTGGACGCCCTCGCCTCACTCCGGTGATCATCAACCGTCGGAACACGCCCCGTGCGTACTTTTCGTCATAGTGACGAAACTGGGGCCGGACACCTATCCTTGGACCGTGGCACAGCTCAGGATCGCACTCGCACAGGTGAACTCGACCGTCGGCGACCTCGACGGCAACGCCGACAAGATCGTCGACTGGGTCCGGCGCGCCGCCGGCGCGAACGCGCACCTGGTCGCCTTCCCCGAGATGATGCTGACCGGCTACCCGGTGGAGGACCTCGCGCTGCGCGCGTCCTTCGTCGAGGCGTCCCAGCGGGCCCTCGACCGCCTCGCCCGCAGGCTCGCCGACGAGGGTCTCGGCGACGTGGCCGTCGTCACCGGCTACCTCGACCGCCGTCCGGTCGGGCTCGTCCGGTCCGGGCAGCCCGCCGGGGCGCCGCAGAACGCCGCCGCGTGGCTGCACGGCGGGAAGGTCGTGGTGCGCTCGGCCAAGCACCACCTGCCCAACTACGGCGTGTTCGACGAGTACCGGATCTTCGTGCGCGGCGACCGGCTGCCCGTCGTCCGCGTCCACGGCGTCGACGTCGCCACCGCCGTCTGCGAGGACCTCTGGCAGGACGGCGGCCCCGTCAGCGTCACCACCGCCTCGGGCGCCGGGCTGCTGCTCGCGATCAACGCCTCGCCGTACGAGCGCGACAAGGACGACGTCCGCCTCGACCTGTGCGCCCGGCGCGCCCGCGAGGCCGGCTGCGCCCTCGCCTACGTCAACATGGTCGGCGGCCAGGACGAGCTGGTCTTCGACGGCGACTCCGTCATCGTCGGCGCCGGCGGGTCGCTCCTCGCCCGCGCCCCCCGCTTCGTCGAGCACCTCCTCATCGCCGACCTCGCGCTCCCCGCCGCCACCTCCGCGGGCCCGGACCGCACCCCGGTGGACGCCCTGGACGGCACCACGATCACCATCGACCGGCACGTCCTGTCCAGCGCTCCCCTGCCGGCCTATCCGGTCGAGCCGCAGACCATCGCCGAGCCGCTGGACGACCTCGCCGAGGTGTACGCGGCGCTCGTCCTCGGCACCCGCGACTACGTCCGCAAGAACGGGTTCCGCTCCGTCGTCCTCGGCCTGTCCGGCGGCATCGACTCCGCCCTCGTCGCCACCATCGCCGCCGACGCCATCGGCCCGGAGAACGTCCACGCCATCCTGCTGCCGAGCCGCCACTCCTCCGAGGGCTCGGTCGTCGACGCCGAGGACCTCGTCAAACGGCAGGGCGTCAACTCCCGCATCGTCCCCATCGCCGGAATGGTCGAGGCGTTCGAGGAGCAGCTCGATCTGCACGGCCTCGCCGCCGAGAACCTCCAGGCCCGCATCCGCGCGAACGTCTGGATGGGCCTGTCGAACGAGCACGGCCACCTCGTCCTCACCGGCGGCAACAAGAGCGAGCTCGCCACCGGCTACTCCACCCTCTACGGCGACTCCGCGGGCGGCTTCGCCCCCATCAAGGACGTCTTCAAACTCACCGTGTGGGACCTCGCCCGCTGGCGCAACGCGCAGGCCGGCGTCGACCTGCCGTTCCTGCATCCCTTCGCCGACGAGCCCATCCCCGAGGCGATCATCGAGAAGGAACCGTCCGCCGAGCTGCGCCCCGGCCAGCGCGACGTCGACAGCCTGCCGCCGTACACCGACCTCGACCCGGTGCTGACCGACTACGTCGAACGCGACATGGGCCGCGACGCCCTGGTCTCCGCAGGCCACGACCCCGCCCTCGTCGACCGCGTCATCCGCATGGTCGACATCGCGGAGTACAAGCGCCGCCAGTACCCGCCCGGCCCCAAGATCACCCCGAAGAACTTCGGCCGGGACCGCCGCCTCCCCATCACCAGCCGCTGGCGGGAGAGGTAGCCGCCCGGCCTATTCGCGGTGGTGGTTCTCGCCGGGCCAGGATTCGCCGGGCCAGCCGGAGACCTGCTCGGAGGCGTCGGGGTCGACGCCGGGGACGATCTGCTCGCACCAGACGACCTTGCCCGCCGCGGTCCGGCGGGTGCCCCAGCGGTGCGCGAGCTGGCTGACGACGAGGAGGCCGCGGCCGTTCTCGTCGTCGTCCTCGGCGCGGCGCAGGCGCGGCAGGGCGGCGGACCGGTCCAGCACCTCGCAGACGAGGGTGCGTTCCAGCAGGAGGCGCAACTCGATCGGGCCGGGCGCGTACCGCAGCGCGTTGGTGATCAGCTCGGACGTCAGCAGCTCGGTGGTGTACTCCAGCTCCTCCAGGCCCCACTCCCCCAGGCGGGTGCGGACGAGGCCGCGTGCGCGGCGGACGGCCGCCGGGTCGGCGGGCAGGGTCCAGGAGGCGTAGCGGTCCTCGGGGAGGCGGCGCAGGCGGGCGATGAGGACGGCGATGTCGTCGCGGTGCTGGTCGGCGTAGACACCGGCGAGGGTGGCCTTGGCGAGGTCCTCCATCGGGCGGTCGACGGATTCCGGCCCGAAGATCTTCTGGAGGCGGGCGAGGCCGTCGTCGATGTCGCGGCCGCGGTTCTCGACGAGGCCGTCGGTGTAGATGACGAAGAGGCTGCCGTCCTCGACGGTGAACTCGCGGCTCTCGATGGCGGCGCCGCCGGCGACGCCGAGCGGCGGGGCGGGCGGGACCTGCAGGTACTCGTTGTCGCCGGCGGGACCGGCCAGCAGCGGCGGCAGGTGGCCGGCGGAGGCGATCTCGATGGTGCCGGTCGTCGCGTCGTACACCGCGTACACGCAGGTGGCGAAGTGCGGTTCCTGCTCGCCCAGCTCGATCATCAGCTCGTGCATGACGTGCAGCGCGTCGGCGGGCGGCAGTTCCAGGTTGGCGAGGGTGTGCAGCGCGGTGCGCAGCCGTCCCATGGTGACGGCGGCGCGGACGCCGTGCCCGGCGACGTCGCCGACGATGAGGGCGACGCGGGCGCCGGGCAGCGCGATCGACTCGTACCAGTCACCGCCGACCTCGACGAGCTTGCTGCCGGGCAGGTAGCGGTGCCTGACCTCGACCGACGACGGCGCCGACAGCCGGTTCGGGAGCAGGCTGCGCTGCAGGGCGAGCGCGGTGGCCCGTTCGCGGCTGAACAGCCGGGCGTTGTCGATGACGATCGCGGCGCGGGCGGCGAATTCCATGCCGATCTCGACGTCGTAGGCGTCGAACTTGCGGAACCCGGGCACGCGGGTGCAGGCGATGAAGCCGAGCAGGGTGTCGCGGGCGATCATCGGGAGCAGCACCATCGACACGTCCGACAGCAGGTCGCCCACCGGGCCGCGCCGCCACAGCCGGGCGATCTCGGACGCGGCGCCCATGTCGACGTTCGGCAGGTGGACGGGCCGGGCGGTCTCCATGACCTCGCGGTACGGGGTGCCCTCGGGGAAGACGAGCACCTCGCCGACGGGGAACGTGGACGTCCACCCCGCGTTGCCGTCGTCGGAGGTGACGGCGATGCGGCGCAGCACCGCCGAGCCGGACTCGCTGTGCACCTCGTCGGCGGCGACCAGGCTCTCCAGCACCAGCACCGAGGCGACGTTGCAGTAGTGCGGGACGACGACGTCGACGAGGCCGCGGGCGGACTGGTCGAGGTCGAGGGACGCACCGAACCGGGTGACCTGGTCGTCCATCAGCGCGCGGCGCATGAGGGCCGGGTCCTGGTAGCGCTCGCTCGGCGGCAGCGCGACCCGGACGTACAGCAGGGCGGAGGGCGCCGAGCCCGCGTCGCCGACCATCGGCTGCGCGGTCACCACGGCGTCGGCGGACGTGCCGTCGCCGCGCAGCACGGTCATCACGCCGTTGCGCTCCTGGCCGACGTCGTTCGCTTCGAGGAGGGCCTCCAGCTCGGCTTTCGCCTCGTCCCCCACCAGGTCCGTCGCGGGACGGCCGATGAGGTCCTGGGGGGCGCGGCCGAGGACGGCCCGGGCGTTCGGTCCGCACTGCACGATCCGCCGGGAACCGTCGATGCCCAGGACAAGGGTCCGGGACGCGGAATCGGTGGCGGGCGCATCGCCACGCGGCGCCATCACTGATCTCACCTGACGCGCTCCAGACAGCCGGTCGTCTTAGCACTACCCAGCGACAGTATGGGGCATGACACCGTTTCCATGGGAGAAGATCACGCTTACCACGCCGAAAACCATTCGGCATTTGCCGCATATCAGTCCCGGACGGCTCCGATCCCCTTCAGGAGGGTGTCGACGACGGCGTCGGCGTACCCCTCCGGGACCGGCTCCCGGACCCTCCTCGGCGTCAGGGAGCCGACGAGCATCGACATCGCGACCTCCACGTCGAGGTCGGCGCGCAGTTCCCCTCCGGCGACCCCGCGGCGCAGCACGTCGCGGACGATCGCGCGGCGCGGCTCGATGATGTTCTCCTTGTAGCGGGCGTACAGTTCGGGGTGTTTCTCCGCGCTGCCGACGACGTTCCAGAAGCATCGGGAGTGCCGGCGTCCCCGCTCGGCGGCGAGCGCGCGGGCGATCTCGGTGAGGTCCTCCCGGACGGACGCGCCGGACGGCTCGGGCAGCGGGGCCTTCGCCGAGCCCAGCGCCTCCACGATCAGCGCCTCCTTGCTGGGCCAGCGCCGGTAGATGGTGGTCTTGCCGACGCCGGCGCGGGCGGCGACCGCCTCGATGGACACGCCCGCCACGCCCGACTCCCTGGCAAGCAGGTCGAGGGTCGCCTCGATGATGGCCTTCTCGGCCCGTTCGCTGCGGGGCCGTCCCGGCGCCCGGGTGCTCTTGGTCACGGCTCTCACACGCCGGCCTTCTCCTGCCGCCGCGGCGCGTCCGGCTCCGCGGCGGGCGCGGCGGGCGCGGGCGCGGGGCCGGTCGCGGCACGTCCCGGCATCCACCTGAAGACGACGACGGCGCCGACGAAGGCGACGACGGCTGCGGCCGCCGACGCGGTGTGCATGGCGTGCACGAACGCGGCGTTGGCGGGTTCGATGAGGCCCTGCCCGGAGGCGCCCATCTGGGCGGCGACGCCGTGCGCGCCCTCGATGGACTCACCGGCGGCCTCCCGCACGCCCTCGGGCAGCGCGGCGAGGTCGCCGTGCAGGTCGCGGCGGTAGACGGACGCGACGACGGAGCCGAGCACGGCGACGCCCATCGCGACCGCGACCTGCCGGGCGACGTTGTTGATGGCCGACCCGGCGCCCGCCTTCTCGCGGGGCAGCGCGGACATGACCGACTCGGTCGCGGGCGGCATCACGTTGGCCATCCCGGCGCCCTGCACGAAGAAGATCACGCCGAGGATCCACATCGGGGTGTCGGTGCCGATGAAGTGGTAGCTCGCCAGCGCGGCGGCGACCAGCACCATCCCGGTCGTGCAGACGGCCTTGGCGCCGAAGCGGCGGACCATGACGGCGCTGCGCGCGGAGAAGATGAGCTGGGCCGCGGCGAACGGCAGCAGCATCGCGCCCGCCGCCAGCGGGACCATGCCGCGCACCGACTGCATGTAGAAGTTGGCGAAGAAGAACACGCCGGACGCCGCGAAGAAGCACAGCGCGATGGACGCGACGGCGGCCGACAGCCGCGGGTCCCTGAACAGCCGGACGTCGAAGGCCGGGGAGTCGCTGCGGGCCTCGTGCAGGACGAACAGCGCGAGGACGGCGAAGCCCGCGAGGATCGGGCCGACCACGGGCGGCTCCAGCCAGTTCCCCGTTTCGCCGCCGCGGATGATGCCGTACGACAGGACGACCAGGCCGACGACCGACAGCAGCACGCCGAGCGGGTCGAGCCGTCCGGGCTTCGGGTTGCGCGAGTCGGGCACCAGGAACACCATCAGCGCGATGCCCACCGCGATGACCGGCACGTTGACCAGGAAGACCGAGCCCCACCAGAAGTGGGCGAGCAGCAGGCCGCCGGTGAGCGGGCCGATGGCGATGGCGAGGCCGACCGCGCCGGCCCAGATGCCGATGGCGCGGGCGCGCTCGTGCGGTTCGAAGACGTTGGTGATGATCGACAGCGTCTGCGGCATGATCGCGGCCCCGCCGAGGCCCATCAGCGCGCGGGCATAGATGAGCTGGTCCGGGGTCTGCGCGTACGCCGACACCAGCGAGGCGAGCGCGAACACCGCCATCCCGCCGATCAGGACCCGCTTGCGCCCGAGCCGGTCGCCGATCACGCCGAAGGTGAACAGGAGGCCCGCGAAGACCAGCGTGTAGGAGTTGATGGACCACTCGAGCTCGCTCTGCGTCGCGCCGAGGCCCTTGACCGGGTCGGCGATGGTCTTCAGCGCGACGTTGAGGATGGTGTTGTCGAGCACCACCACCAGCAGGCTCATGGTCAGCACGCCGAGGATGTACCAGCGGCGCCGCTGGATCGCGGGGGAGTCCATATGGATACGCAACGGTACCGTTTCGGATTCCATTCCCGGCCGGGTGGTGTGTGGCGGACGTCACGATCCGGGAATGGCGGGGGCTACCAGAATCGTTCTCGAAGTGGCACGATCGGTTCCGTCTGGGTACGCCACCGTGGCGCCTCAAGACCGGAGGTTCTCGCATGTCTTCTTCTGTCGCACCCCCAGCGCAGCCGACCGCACTGTACGGCGGTACGAGCGGGCGGAGGGTCACCGTACGCGACATCGCGGCCGCCAAGGAGCGGCACGAGAAGTGGCCGATGCTCACCGCCTACGACGCGCTCACCGCGCGGATCTTCGACGAGGCCGGCATCCCCGTGCTGCTCGTCGGCGACTCCGCCGCGATGGTCGTGTACGGCTACGACTCGACCATCCCCGTCACCGTGGACGACCTGATCCCGCTCACCGCGGCCGTCGTCCGCGGCTCCAAGCGCGCCATGGTCGTCGCCGACCTGCCGTTCGGCTCGTACCAGACGGGCGTCCCCGAGGCGCTGTCGGCCGCCACCCGGTTCCTCAAGGAGACCGGCGCGCACGCGGTCAAGCTGGAAGGCGGCCGCCGGGTCATCCCGCAGGCCGAGGCGATGGTCTCCGCGGGCATCCCGGTGATGGGCCACCTCGGCCTGACCCCGCAGTCGGTGAACGTCTTCGGCGGCTACCGGGTGCAGGGCCGCGGCCAGGACGGCGACGAGCTGATGGCGGACGCGAAGGCCCTCGAAGCGGCCGGCGCGTTCTCCGTCGTGCTCGAATGCGTCCCCGAGGACCTCGCGGCCCGCGTCACCGCGTCCCTGTCCATCCCGACGATCGGCATCGGCGGCGGCAACCAGACCGACGCGCAGGTCCTCGTCTGGCAGGACATGGCCGGGCTCACCCCGCACACCGCGAAGTTCGTCAAGAAGTTCGCCGACATGAACGGCCTGCTCAGCGATGCCGCGCGCAGCTACGCCGAAGAGGTCGTGAGCGGCGTTTACCCGGCACCCGAGCACACCTACCACTAGATTCCCGGCCGCATCCCGGTCCCGCCGCCGCCGTGGCGGCGGCGTGGCCGGTCCGGCCGGCGGACCACTCCCCCGCGGGAACGGTCAGGCGCCGTTCTCGTGGCGGCCGTTGTCGCGGGCCTCGGCCTCGCCGGATTCGGGCGACGCCCGCCGCTCCCGCTGGGAGCGCACCACGATCAGCCGGTCGCCGGTGTGGAGGTCCGCGCATGCGGGGTGGTCGAACGGCAGAAGCCGGCCGTCCCGCACCACCGCGAGCACCGGCTCGCCCACCGCCCCGGCCGGCCCGCCGGCCTCGTCCGGGCGCACCTCGCGCTCCGTCAGGTCCATGCCGCTGCCCTGGTCGAGCAGATCCTCGATGACCTGGCCGACGTTCGGCTGGCTGGTGGACACTCCGAGCAGCCGCCCGGCCGCCTCCGAGGACGTCACCACGTGGTCGGCGCCGGACTGCCGCAGCAGCGGGACGTTCTCGGACTCGCGCACCGACGCCTGGATGCCGGCGTGCGGGTTGAGCTGCCGCGCCGTCAGGGTGACCAGCACGGCCGTGTCGTCGCGGGCGCTGGCGACGACGATCTCCCGGGCCCGCGCGACCGCCGCCTGCCTGAGCACCGAGCTGCGGGTGGCGTCCCCGACGATGCCGACGAACCCGGCCTCCGCCGCCTCGGCCACCACGCGCGGGTCCGGGTCCACGACGACGATCGACTCGCGGCTCACGCCGGTGCTGAGCAGGGTCTTGATGGCACTGCGGCCCTTCGTGCCGTAGCCGGCCACCACGATGTGGTCGCGCACGCGTGTCCTCCAGCGGGCCTTGCGCCAGTCTTGGCGGGTGCGTTCCGCCAGCACCTCAAGGGTCGTGCCCACGAGGACGATGAGGAACAGCACCCGCGCGGGCGTGATGAAGAGAATGTTGACCAGCCGGGCGGATTCGCTGACCGGCGTGATGTCGCCGTAGCCCGTGGTCGAGATGGTCACCGTGGCGTAATAGAAGGCGTCCAGCAGCGACAGCGTTCCGTTCGCGCCGTCGCGGTACCCGTCGCGGTCGGCGTACACGGCGGCGACCGTCGCGAAGAGCAGCAGCAGAGCGACCCCGACCCGCTTGGCGACGGCGCGCAGCGGCCCCGTCCGGGCCGAGGGCAGCAGGACGAGCGGCCCTTTCGCCGCCTCCGGATCGTTCACCATCGGCACCGTACCGGGTCGGACGATCAGACGTCGGTGATGCGCAGCCCCGCGTGTGCCTTGTAGCGGCGGTTCATCGAGATGAGGTTGGCGGTGAACGCCTCGATCTGGCCGGCGTTGTGCAGCCTGCCGCCGTAGACGCCGCGCATGCCGGGGATCCGGCCGGCCAGGGACTGGACGAGGTCGGTCGCCTCCCGGTCGTTGCCGAGGACGAGCACGTCCAGTTCCATCTCGTCCACCCCGGGGTCGAGCAGCAGCTTCGCGGAGACGTGGTGGAACGCGGCGACGACACGGCTGCCGGTCAGGACGGCGGCGGCCTGCTCGGCGGCGCTGCCCTCCTCGACGGGCAGCGCGAACGCGCCCTTGCCCTTTTCGAAGCCGAGCGGGTTCACGCAGTCAACGACGATCTTGCCGGCCAGCTCGTCGCGCAGGGACTCCAGCGTGGCCTTGTGGCCCTCCCACGGCACCGCGACGATCACGACGTCGGACCCCTGGGCGACGACCGGGTTCTCGGCGCCGGACACGGGAAGGTCCGCGCGCTCACCGGCGAGGTCGTCGGCGGCCTGCTGGGCGCGCTCGGCCTTGCGCGACCCGATCGTCACCCGGTGGCCGGCGAGCGCGAACCGGCGCGCGAGGCCCTTGCCCTGGTCCCCGGTGCCGCCGAGGATGCCGATCGACAGGCCGCTCGCGTCGGGGAGGTCGTAGGGCGTCTTCTGCTGCTGCTCCGTCATGCGGCCGAGTCTGCCAGGCGGCCTTCCGGGCGCCTCGCCCCGGGCTCCCACATCGCGGAACCGTCCTGCTCAAGGCGTCCGGTTGCGGCACCATGGTCCCGTGGACGCCGAGCAGATCACCATGTTGCGCGAGGTGCTGTCGGCCACGGGCTGGCTGGAGCGGACCCGGGAGTTCGGCCGCGCGCTGCGCGTCACGTCCCGGACGCCGGGCGGGCTGCTGCTGGTCGGGACCCCCGGCGGCGACCCATGGCATCTCGCGGCCCACCTGGACGACGAGAGCCGCCTCGCCGACGTCCCCGGCCTGGCCCCCACGCTGGTGCGCTGGAAACCGCCGGCGGACGCGCCCGCGCATCTGAAGATCGGCCTGGAGCGGCTCGAAGCGGCACGGCGCGGCGAGACGCTGTTCGTCGTCGCCGAGGAGGACGCGCCCGTCCCGCTGCTGGAGCGGGTGGACGACGCGCGCCGCACGGGCGCGACCGTCCTCGCCCTGGAGGGCGGCGACCGCGAGCTTCGCGGCCTCGCCCATGAGGCGCTGACCGTCCCGCCGCGGGAGGCGCTCCTGTCGTTCGACGGCGCGCAGCACCTGGTCAGCGCGGCGGCGGGCGAGGAGCCCGCGAGGAGTCCCCGCGGGCTCCGGCGCCGCCTCGCCAGGCTGCTCGACACGGTGTCGGGCCCGACCGTCGACTGACCCGGCCGGCCGGGTTACTCTTCTCCGTTCTGCCTGCGCCACGTCTCGTTGCGCTCGCGCGCCAGGGCGAGGGCACCCGCCGCGTCGCTCTCGGTCTCGTACGGGCCCATCCGGTCCTTGCCGGGGCAGCCGGGTCCGTGCTCGACCTTCATGTGCTTCAGGCAGAACCACCAGTCACCGTCGTCGCCGGCCATCGGCGCTCCTCTCGAATGTGCGCTCGGCACGGGATTCGTTGCCGCGATCCCGCTGACTACACTCCATCACTATGACGACCCAGCTACTCCGGCCCGGACACGTTTCCCCCATGCGCAAGGTCCCGGCGACCATTCCGCGCCCGGAGTACGTGGGGAAGAAGCGCCCGAAGACCGGTGAGCCCGACGTCAAGACGCCCGAGATCATCGAGCGGATGCGGGTGGCGGGGAAGATCGCCGCACAGGCGCTGCAGGAGGTCGGCAGGCACGTCCGGCCGGGCGTCACGACCGACGAGCTGGACGTCATCGGGCACGAGTTCATGCTCGACCACGGCGCGTACCCGTCCACGCTCGGCTACCGCGGGTTCCCCAAGTCGCTGTGCACCTCGATCAACGAGGTGATCTGCCACGGCATCCCGGACGACACCGTCCTGCGCGACGGCGACATCATCAACGTCGACATCACCGCGTTCATCGACGGCGTCCACGGCGACACCGACGCGACGTTCCTGTGCGGCGACGTGGACGAGGAGTCGCGGCTGCTGGTGGAGCGCACCCGCGAGGCGGCCATGCGGGGCATCCGCGCGGTCAAGCCGGGACGGGCGCTGAACGTGATCGGGCGGGTCATCGAGTCCTACGCCAAGCGGTTCGGGTACGGGGTCGTGCGCGACTTCACCGGCCACGGGATCGGCACGACGTTCCACTCCGGGCTGGTCGTCCCGCACTACGACGACCCGAGCGCCACGACGATCATCGAGCCGGGGATGACGTTCACGGTCGAGCCGATGCTGACGCTCGGTACCCACGACTACGACATGTGGAAGGACGGCTGGACGGTCGTCACCAAGGACCGCAGGCGCACCGCCCAGTTCGAGCACACCCTGCTGGTGACCGAGGACGGCCACGAAATCCTCACCCTGCCGTGACGCACCTCTTGATCTAGAGTCCGATTCGCCCCCTTATCCGGCCGGGAGACTCTCTAGAGATGAACGCCCCAGCGCCGTACGAGCCGCGGGTTCCGTCCGACAGCATGCCGCCGGGGCGCGCGGCGCTGAGCGTGACGTGGGCGGCGCTGCCGTTCCTGACCCTCGGCTACGCCACCCCGTTCACGTTCGCCGCGGCCGCGCTGTGGCGGCGCAGCGTGCATCTGCTGCTGTCCACGGCCGCCTACCTCGGCGTGTTCGCGGTGATGCTGTACCTGCTGCCCGGCATGGGCGAGGACGACGGCACCGAACGGACGGTCGGCGTGCTGCTGTTCGTCCTCGCGGTGGTGGGCTGCGCGCACGCGTTCATCATCCGCCGCCGCGTGTTCGACCCGCACGGGCTGTCCGCGGTCGACAACGAGGCCGTCGTGGAGCGGGTCAAGCGGCGGCGGCTGCTGCGGGACAAGGCGCGCGAGCTGGCGGCGGACGATCCGGGTCTCGCCAAGGAGCTGCGGATCGGGCGTCCCGACCTGCCGCGCCAGTACAACGACGGCGGGCTGGTCGACGTCAACCACGCCCCGGCGGAGGCGCTGACGCTGCTGCCCGGCATCACCCCGGACCTCGCCGCGAAGATCGAGCGGGTGCGGGCCGAGACGGGCGGGTTCATGTCCGCGGAGGAGCTGTCCGCGGTGGCGGGCCTGCCGGCGGCCCTCACCGGCGAGGTCGCCGACTACGCCGTCTTCATCCGTTGATCTCGGGTACGGAACGGGCGTGACCCCTGAGAAGCGGAAGAACGGCGACCGGCTGGCGGAGTACCGCGGCAAGCGCGACCGGGAACGGACACCGGAGCCCGTTCCCGAGGAGAGGGCGCTGCCGCACGGTGACGACGACACGTTCGTCGTCCAGGAGCATCACGCGAGCAGCCTGCACTGGGACCTGCGGTTCGAACGCGACGGGGTGCTGGTCTCGTGGGCCGTCCCGAAGGGCCTGCCGTGGAGCCCGGAGACCAACCATCTCGCCGTGCACACCGAGGACCACCCGCTGGAGTACGCCACGTTCGAGGGCGACATCCCGAAGGAGGAGTACGGCGGCGGCAAGGTGATCCTCTGGGATCGCGGGACGTACGAGACGGAGAAGTGGTCCGAGCGCGAGGTGAAGGTCGTCATCCACGGCTCGCGGGTCTCCGGCCGGTACGTGCTGTTCCGGACGCGCGGCAGGAACTGGATGATCCACCGGATGGACCCGCCCGCCGACCCGGACGCCGAGCCGCTGCCGGAGTCGCTGCGTCCCATGCGTCCGGTGGAGAGGGCCCGGCTGCCGCGCGACCAGGACGCGTGGGGTTTCGAGTTCGCGTGGGGCGGCAGGCGGACGGCCGCCTACGTCGAGGGCGGCCGGACCCGGTTCACCGACGGCCGGGGCCGCCCCGTCGACGGCCCGGGCGGTCTCGGGTCCCGCCTCGGCGCCGCGCTCGGCGCCCGGCCCGCGCTGCTGGACGGTGAGCTGGCCGTCCTCGACGGCCGCGAAACCTACATGATCTTCGACGTGCTGCATCTGGACGGGCGGCCGCTGCTGGACGTCCCGTACCGGGAGCGCCGGGAGACGCTGGACGGCCTCGGCCTGTGGGGTCCGCTGTGGCAGACCGCGCCGTGGTTTCCCGGCGACGGCGACGCCGTCCGCGCCGCGGCGGGCGAGCAGGGCCTGCCCGGCGTGGTCGCCAAGCGCCTGGACTCCCCGTACGAGCCGGGCGAGGAGTCCGGCGCCTGGCGTTCGGTTCCGTCCTAGTAGGCGACCGTGATCCTTTGGCGGACGGCGTTGTTCTTCTCGAGCTCGTCGACCAGCGCGATGGCGTAGTCCTCGGCGCTGATGGCGCTGTTGCCGTCGGCGTCGCTGAGGAACCGGTCTCCGCCCAGGCGGAACTCACCGGTGCGCTCCCCCGGCTCGATCACCGCCGCGGGCGAGATGTAGGTCCAGTCGAGGTCGCCGGCCTCCGCCCGGATGACGCCGAGCTGTTCCGCCGCCGCGAGCGCCTCGCTTTTGTACTCGGCGGGGAAGCCGGGCGTGTCCACGAGCCGGACGCCGGGCGCGATCTCCAGGCTTCCCGCGCCGCCCACCACGATCAGCCTGCGGACGTCCGCCCGCCGCAGCCCGTCGAGGACGCCTCGCGTGGTGGCGAGCAGCGGGCCGGTCGTCTCCGAACCGTCGCGGGGCGGCGGGACCGACAGCACGGCGGCGTCGTGGCCCTTGGCAAGCGCGGCGATCGCCTCGGTGTCGCGCGCCTCGGCCCTGGCCGTGCCCTCGTTCCCGCTCCGGGTGACGCCGGTGACCTCGTGGCCGCGCCGGCGCGCCTCGTCCGCGACCCGCCTCCCGATCATCCCGGTCGCGCCGATCAGCAGAATCCTCATGTGACCTCCTAGAACGCTGTCGGTACAGGACGGTATCCATTGGATACTGGTTACTTCAACGTTCCATTGGTACCCTCTGGAAACCATGAGAGGCGACGCGTTCGACCCCGACTGCCCGACCCGGCTCGTCCTGGACCGCATCGGCGACAAATGGTCCGTGCTGGTGGTGCTCGGCCTGTGCGACGGGCCGCGCCGCTTCACGCAGATCCGCGACATGATCGGCGGCGTCACCCCCAAGGTCCTCACCCAGACGCTCCGCGCGATGGAACGCGACGGCCTCCTCACCCGGACGGTCTTCGCCGAGGTCCCGCCCCGGGTCGAATACGCGCTGACGCCCTTGGGCCGCTCCCTGCGAACCCCCATCGAGGCCATCACGCGATGGGCCGAGGAGAACGTCGAAGCCGTCGTCGCGGCCCGCGACCGCCACGCCGCCCTGAGCGGAACCGGGGCGGGGTTTCCCGCATCCAAACGGACGTAACGCCCGGTTCGGCGCGTCGCCGCTGAAAACGATCAGTAGCGGGCTAGAGTCCCGCTCTGAAACCGGGCGGTGGACGCGCTGGAAGGCGGGGGAACGGCAGATGATGGGCAAGACGCACGCCCTCAGCGGCGCGCTGGTGTGGCTGGCGGCCGTGCCGGTGCTCGCGCAGGAGCGACTGCTCGGCGACTACGCGGTGTCGCTGTCGGTGGAGCAGGTCGCCGCGGGCGCCGTGGTGTGCGCGGGAGCGGCACTCCTGCCCGACATCGACCACCACAACGGCCGCATCGCCAACACGTTCGGGCCCATCACCGGCCACATGTGCAAATGGATCGGGAAGATCTCGGGCGGGCACCGGCAGGCGACCCACTCGATCCTGTTCGCCGTGGGCATCGGCTGGACGATGGACATCCTCGCCACCCACTACGTCTACGCCTGGTGGGCCTGCCTGTTCATGATCGTCGGCCTGGGGCTGCGCGGCGTCGGCCTGGACTTCGAGGGCAAAGAGCCCCAGTCCGCGCTGGCCGACTGCGCGCTCGCCCTCATCGCCGTCTGGCTGATGCACAAGATCGACATGAGCTTCGCGGGGTACGCGGTCACGCTCGGCTGCCTGGCGCACGTCGCCGGCGACTGCCTGACACCGCGGGGATGCCCGGTGTTCTGGCCGCTGCGGTGGCGCCTCGACGTCCCCGTCGTCCCGAGGACGGACGGCAAGGTGGAGCGCTTCGTGGTGATGCCCGTCCTCACCCTCGGCATCGCCGTCCTCGCCGTCCGCTCGGTCCTCGGCGACGTCACCGCCCAGTGGCTCACCCGCGGCTGACCCGGAGGCTCAGTAGCGGGTCACCAGGGCGATGCGGCCGTGGTCGACCAGGAAGCCGTCCGAGACGAACGTGACCTCGCCGCCGTACTCCAGCGTCGACTCGATGACGTCGTCCACGGCGTCGTCGACCACGTCCGCGCCCTTCAGGACGCCGGGCATGCCGTCCACCGGGACGAGTTCGCCGCGGGACTTCACAGCGGGCGCGTAGTAGCCGCGCTCGACGACCAGATGCTCGCCGCGGCCCTCCTCGACCAGCCGCGTGACCTCGCAGAGACCGCCCGCGTACCGCTGGATGCTGCGCGCGGCCTCCAGTTCGGACAGCACGCCCACCTCGCGGAGGTCCTCGTAGGCGGCGAGCGCCGGACGGGCCGCCTCGGCGAGCGTGCTGGGCGCGGCACCCTCGTAGCTGCCGTCGACGCGTCCCGCGACGACCGTGTGAGGGCCCGCCACCTCGTCGAACAGCGCCTGGTGCCGGGTGACGCCGGCGACGATCAGGGGACGGCGGTCGTGCGCGAGGATCCGGTCGACGGCGTGCGCCACGTCCCGGACGGCCTGCCGGTGCCGTGCCGCGTCGCCGCCCTGCGCGGCGCGCCGCGACTGCTTCCCGGAGCCCGCCTCGTCGATCGGCTCCGGCACGGCGGGAAAACCGCCGCCGACGTGCTCGGTCAGGTCGCCGTCGTGGCCGTTCCACAGCCGCGTCCGCTGGTCCGACAGTGACAGCAGCCAGTAGCGGGGGGTGCGGGTGAAGTCGGCGACGAGGTCGCGGGTGGCGAAGCCGGTGTCGACGACCACCCGCTCGTCAACGGGCTGGCCGATCGTGAACGCGTGGTGCTCCCCGTCGGGCGCGGCGAACAGCACCAGCCCGTCGGAGGCGTGCCGCAGGTCGACCTCGTTCGCGGCGCGCTCCAGTCCGCGGACGACGTTGTCGGCGGCGTCGGACGCCACCCGGGTGTCGTCGTGCAGCCGCCGCCGCACCTCCGCCAGCAGGTTGCGCAGCCGGATCGGGTCCTGCCGGTTCTCCGGGAGGGACCGGTGCGTCGGCATCAGCACCGACACGGCCGGGTAGGTCCTCGGCTTGCGCAGTTCGGACAGGGTCGCGGCGTCCATGATCCCCCGATCGTCGGACTTGTTCGCTTCTGACTCCGTTGTAGCTACTCGCAGGTAAACGACGCGTAAGGACCGGTTCATCAGCCCGGTGTGATGAAGGCCGTCTCGTACGCGAGGATCACCGCCTGGGTGCGATCGCGGGCCTGGAGTTTGGCCAGGATGTTGCCCACGTGCGTCTTCACCGTCTGCGGGCTCACGTACAGCTCCCGGGCGATCTCGGCGTTCGAGCGCCCCTTGGCCATCAGCCGCAGGACGTCCCCCTCCCGCTCGGTGAGCTGCTCATGCCAGCGCGCCCCGTCCGCCGAGCGGCCGGACGTGCCGTGCAGGGCGGCCAGTTCCCGGATCGCCGCGGGGAACAGCAGGCTGTCGCCGTGCGCGACCATCCGGATCGCCTGGAGGATCTCCTCCGGCCGCGTCCGCTTGAGCAGGAAGCCGTTCGCGCCCGCCTTCAGCGCGTCGTAGACGTACTCGTCGTTCTCGAACGTGGTGACGACGATGATCCGGGGCGGCTCCGGCACGGTCTCCAGGATGTGGCGGGTCGCCTGGATGCCGTCGAGCCGGGGCATCCGCACGTCCATCAGGATCACGTCGGGACGCAGCCGTTTCACCTCGCCCGGCACCTCCGACCCGTCGGACGCCTCACCGACCACGGTCAGGTCGTCCTCGGCGCCGATGATGGCCGCGAGGCCCGCCCGGATCAGCCGCTCGTCGTCGACCAGCAGAACCTTGATCGTCATGTTCCGGACCTTAGCGGCAGTGACACGTGGAAACGCCAGAGATCCCCGTCCGGCCCGGCGGTCATCTCGCCGCGCAGCACGGTGACGCGCTCGCGGACGCCGCCGAGGCCGCGCCCGCCGCCGTGGTCGGCGCCGTCGCCGCGCGGCGCGCCGAGCGGATTGCTCATCTCCATCTCCAGCCTCTCCCCCTCGATCCCGAGCCGCAGCCGCACCGGAACCTTCCCGGCGTGCCGCAGCGCGTTCGTCAGCCCCTCCTGGACGATCCGGTACGTCTCGCGCGACACCGCGGCCGGGACCCGCCCCACCTCGGGGCCGACCTCCGCGTCGATCTTCACCCCGGCGATCCTCGTCTGCTCCAGCAGCCGCCCGAGATCGCTCAGGGTGGCCTGCGGCGCGGGACGGGACGCGGCGTCCTCACGCAGCAGCCCCAGCACATGGTCGAGGTCCTCCAGCGCGGCGCGGGCCGACTCCTCGATGGCGCCGAGCGCCTCCCGGGCGAACGCCGGGTCGCTGTCGAGCACCCGTCCCGCCGCCCCGGCCTGCAGCGTCACCACGCTCAGGGCGTGCCCCACCGAGTCGTGCAACTCCCTGGCCAGCCGGTTGCGTTCGGCCAGCTTGACGGCCTTGGCCTCCATGTCGGCGAGCCGCTCGGCGGCGGACGGCCCGAGGAGCCACGGCGCCAGCCGGGACAGCAGTGTGCCCGCACCCACGATCAGCGCGAGGAGCACCGCCATCGACGCCAGCCCGATCGGCGGCGCGGCCCACTGGTGCCAGGTCTCGCGCAGCCCCAGCGACTCCAGGAACCGGGTATCCCAGTTCACCACCGGCGCGACGATCATCACGAGCGCGAACGGCGGCACCGCCAGGCTCAGCCCGCTGACCACCACGCCCACCGCCAGGTGCAGGCTGAACCACGCCCCGGCCCGGAGCCGGCTCTCCCACGACCGCGCCGGCCCCGGCACGACGGCCGTTGCCGGGCCCCTGAGAAGCTCCTTGGCGAGGGCCCCCTCCAGCAGCCGCACCGTCGGCACCAGCCCGGTGACGAACGTCGCCGCCGCCGGCATGACGAGCAGCGACAGCACCAGCATGACCACGACGTTCCCGACCAGGGCCGGGACGATGGTGACCCCGAGGAACCAGTACGGCATCAGCAGCGCGCCGCCCACCACCAGATGGGACCAGCGCTGCCAGGTCGTCCGGTCGACCAACGGCCGCAGCACACGTCTCACACCCCCGATCCTGGCAGACCGGGCCGCCCGCCCACTCCCCCGCGAGAGGGAGACGGGTCAGGCGCGTTCGCCCTGCTCCTCGGCGGCGCTCTTGTCGCGTGCGGCGAGTTTGGCCAGGCGGGCGTTGTAGGCGGCGAGTTCGTCGTCCTCGGGGCGGCCGCCGGGCAGAGCGGCCCGGTCGGCCTTGCGGTCCATGCGGCGCGCCTGCCGCTGGTCGTCGAAGAACCACTGGAACGCCAGCACGATCAGGACGATGAACGTCGGAATCTCGCCGAAGGCCCACGCGATCGCGCCGCCGGTCTGCTGGTCGTGCAGGATCGTCGTGCCCCACGGCGGGTCGACGGAGGCGTACCAGCCGCGGGCGAGCGCCTGGCTCATGTTCATCAGGGCGATCCCGAAGAACGCGTGGAACGGCATCGTGACGAACAGGAGGAGGAGGCGTCCGGGGTAGGGCAGCTTCTTCGGCGCCGGGTCGACGCCGAGCAGCACCCAGAAGAACAGGAACCCGGCGGCGAGGAAGTGCACCATCATCGCGATGTGGCCGAGATGGTTGCGCATCGCGGCCTCGAACAGCGGTGTGAAGTACAGCGTGAACGTGCTCGCCACGAAGACGACCGTCGCGACCGCGGGATGCGCGATGACCGTGAGGTACCGGCTGTGCATCATCGCCGTCAGCCATTCGCGGGGGCCGCGGTCGCCGCGGATCCGGGCGGGCTTGAGGGCGCGCAGCGCCAGCGTCACCGGCGCGCCGACGACCAGGAAGATCGGCGTCAGCATGTTCAGCACCATGTGCTGCGCCATGTGCACGCTGAACAGGATCGGCGCGTACTTGGCGACGCCGGTCTGGGTGACGGCCACGATGGTCAGCAGGCCGACGAACCATGACACGGTGCGGACCACCGGCCAACCGTCCCCCCGGGCGCGCAACCGGAGGACGGCGGCGAGGTAGAGGCCGCCGAACACGATGACCAGGACGGCGAAGAAGAGGTCGAACTGCCACAGCGTCGCCAGCCGCACGGGGGTGACCTCGGGCGGCATCTCGTAGCCGAGCAGCGACTTGATCGCGCTCTCCGGGGCCGCCGGCGGGGGCGGCGCGGTGCGGGCCAGCGCGACGGCGAGGCCCATGGCGGCGGCCATCACGGCCGCCTCGACGGACGCGAACCGGGTGAACGACCACGGCCTGCGGTCGGCGAGGGCGGGCAGGGTGCGGGTCCGGTGCCACCAGCCGAAACAGCCGAGTGCACAGAACAAGACGATCTTGCCGAGGGCGAGCCTGCCGTAGTCGGTCTCGACGAGCTCCACCGGATCGGGGAGGCGGGCGATCACGTTGACCAGGCCGCTGGCGCCGACGGTGACGAAGCACCACAGCGCCATGCGGCTGAACCGGTCCGCCATGATCGGGAGCCGGTCGCGGCGGAGCAGGGCGTGGACGCCGACGATGGCGAGGCCGCCGACCCACGGGGCGACGGCCGCCACGTGCAGGGCCACGCCCGTCGTCGCGATGGCGTGGTTGGCGGCGGAGGCCGAGTGCCCGGTCAGCGGCGCCGGCAGCAGCGCGATCCCGGCCATCGCGAGCAGCCCGAACGCCGCGGCGGGCGTGGTGGTGGTGCGGGCCAGCAGCGCCACGACGACGGCCAGCAGCACCACGAGCATGAGGGCGGTGCCCTGCGGCAGCGAGCCGACATAGCTGCTCAGCTCGCTGCCGGTGACGACCTCCTGCACCGGCTGGCCGAGGACGTCCGCGACGGTGAACACGAGGGTGGCCGCCGCGGCGGCGGCCCAGGCGGCGGCGAGCCAGGACGCGGCGAGCACGTAGCCGACCGCGTCCTTGGAGAGCCGGGCGGCGCCGTCCTTCGCGGACCGGCCGGCGCGGTCCTTCGCGGACCGGCCGGAGCCGCGCCCGCCCTCGACCGGCAGGAACGCGGCGGCGGCCAGCAGGGCGCCGACGGTCAGCGCGGACAGCAGGTCCATCGCCGTCCGGGAGGCGGGCAGGCCCCAGCGGGTGAGGGCGCCGGCGTCGCCGAGGCCGGGGATGACCCTCTCGGCGACCGAGCCGCCGAGCACCAGTCCGGCCACCAGGACGGCGGCGGCCGCGGCCACCGCGATGACGGCGGCCCGCCAGACGCCGAGGCTCCGCCTATTCACGGCCGGAGTCCGCCTGGTACTTGCGCTGGGCCCGGAACACGATGCCGATTCCGATGCCGATTCCGACCACCAGCCCGGCGACGATCAGCACCCACAGCGCCGCCCCGGAGCCGGGCTCCTCCTTCGCGGCGGCCGGCTGCGCGTCCGCCTCGGGCGGCTGCTCGCCCGGGGCGCGGGCGGCGTCGCCGAGCGCCCCGGCGCCGCCGGCCGCGGTGAACGTCAGGTCGTCGTTCTCGATGGGGTGCCCGTCCTCGCCGACGACCCGGTAGGCGACCGTGTAGAACCCGGCGGGCAGCGCGCCCGACAGCCTCTGCGTGACCGTCGTCCCCGAGCGTTCGGCGGCGCCCGCCTGGAACGTCCTGCCGCCGCCGTCCCTGACGATGACCTCGGCGACCCTGATCTCGTCGCTGAAGACCAGCTTCACCTCGGTGACCGATTCCGCCGTCGCGCCCTTGGCGGGCGTGCTGCCGGCCAGCCGCGGGTGGGCCAGCGCCGGCGGCGCCGCGGCGACGGCGAACAGCACGGCGAGGACGGCGGCGAGTCCGAGACCGCGCAGGGGCCGGCGAAGCGTGCGGAGTTTCATGAATGGCCGGGTTCTCTAGAGGGTCGGAGGAGCTCCCCCCACCCTACTGAGGCCGTGAGAGTGGCACACCCCAGGTTCACCGGGCCCGAGACGGTCCGCCTACACTCCGACGCACGTCAGGGCGCGGCGGTAGGCGGCCATCCGGGGCTCCTCGGTGCCCGTCTCGGCCAGCACCTCGGCGAGGTCGAACCACGCCTGCGCGGCCCCCCGGGAGGACTCCATCTCCTCCAGGCAGGTGGCGGCCCTGGTCAGCACCTCGACGGCGCGGTCGCGGCGGCCGAGCCGCACCGACGCCTCGCCCAGCACGGTCAGCGCACCGGCGGTGGCGCGGCGCGGCGCGTCCCCCAGCAGGTCGAGAGCCTCCTCCGCGAGCCGCACCGCCTCGGCGGGACGGCCGAGGACGGTCTCGGCGCGGGCCAGCTCGGTCAGGCACCAGGCGACGTCGATCTCCCCGGACGAGCTGGCGTTGATCTCGTCGCGGACCCGGGTGAGCAGCTCACGGGACCGGCCGGCCTGGTCGGGCCTGGCGCGCAGCAGCAGCCCCGCGTAGCTGACGCGGAGCCGGTTGAGGTCGCGCGGGTCCTCGCCGTCGCCGGCCAGCATCAGCGCCCGCTCGGCGAGAGCGACGCCGTCCTCGTACTCGCCGCGGATCTCGGCGACGTAGGCCGCCTCCCAGTAGGCCACCATCCGGGCGCGGGAGCTGCCGATCCGCTCCGCCCGCTCCACGAGCTGAGCGGCGAGCTGGCGGGCGCGGACGAGGTCGCCGCGCTCGATGAACGCGGCGAGCAGCGCCGCACCGAGATGCACGGCGGCGTCGGTGGAGTCGGCGCCCGTCGCGATCAGATGCCGCAGCGCGTTCTCGGCCGCCTGCACACCGGCGCTGATGTCGCCGCGCTCGCGCAGGCAGCGGCTCAGCGCGACGTGCACCTTCGCCCAGTGGTCGAGGTCGGTCTCGGCGGACGCCTGCTCGGTCAGCTCCGACAGCCCGGCGATCGCCTCCTCCAGCTCGCCCGCGGCCTCCAGCGCGAGGGCGTGCCCCCACCGCGCCTGGTGCAGCATCTCCGGCAGCGCCACCGCGTCGGCGCTGGCCAGCACTTCGGCGAACCGGGCCCGCGCCTCGGCCGCCGCGCCGTTGCTCAGCGCGATCTCGGCGTAGTCGAGCGTGACGCGCAGCTCGTCCACGACGTCCTCGCTGACGCCGCTGACGAGATAGGTCGCCGAGCAGTTCAGCTTCGCCGCGAGCAGCTCGACCACGCTCGGCGCCGGCACCCGCTTATCGCTCTCGATCAGCGAGATATAGCTGTCGGACAGCTCGGGGAAGGCGAGCTGCGCCTGGCTCACGCCCTGCCGGATCCGCAGGGCGCGGATGCGCTGCCCCAGTGTCTCCCGATCCATCGTGTGACCACCGCCCACAGAGTTTTCCCGCTAAAGGGTGCTCGCCGGCTGCGTCGCGCGCAGGGCGAGGAAGAAATCGACTCGGTCCTCAAGTGTGCCGAGGTCCCGGCCGGTAAGGTCCTCGATTCGCCGGATTCGGTACCGAAGTGTGTTCACATGGACGTGCAGCCGCGTCGCGCTGCGGCTCCAGGACCCCGAGCAGGCGAGGAAGACCTCCAGCGTGTGCAGGAGCTCGGCCTGCCGGCTGCTGTCGTACTCCTCCAGCGGCCCGAGCATCCGGGCGCGGAACGACGAGCGCGTCCGCTCCGGAACCGATGCCAGCAGCCGCGCATAGGAGTCGAGGCCGTCCGTCTCGGCCGAGTCTCGCATTCGCACCAGGGCAGGCTATAGCGGACCCCTTATCGCCGTCACGCTGCGGAAGCCGGGAATCACGTCTCGGTACCGCGCCGCGGCGGTGCCGACATCGCGCCTGCGGCGGTGCCGGTGCAGCACGTCCGGGACCGGGACGGTTAACCTGTGCACGCCATTTCCGAGACCATGCTGCTGAATGCGGAGCACCCGTCATGTCCGAGACCAACGCCGCCACGACCGACGATTCGCCGCCGGCGGGCGGGCGCGGGCCGCTGGAGCGGCTGTTCGACCTCACCGGGCGCGGGACGACCGTGTCCCGCGAACTGCGCGGCGGCGTCACCACGTTCTTCGCGATGGCCTACATCATCCTGCTGAACCCGATCATCCTCGGCGGGGCGAAGGACGTCACCGGGGCGACGCTGTCGATCCCGCAGCTGACCACGATGACGGCGCTGTCCGCGGCGATCGCAACGGTGATCATGGGCCTGGTCGGGAACGCGCCGCTGGCGCTCGCCGCGGGCCTCGGCATCAACGCGGTCGTGGCGTTCCAGGCGGCCCCGGTGATGACCTGGCCGCAGGCGATGGGCCTGGTGGTGATCGAGGGGGCGGTCATCGTGGTGCTGGCGCTCACCGGGATCCGCGAGCGGATCATGAACTCGATCCCGCTGGCGCTCAAGCACGCGATCGCGGTCGGCATCGGGCTGTTCATCGCGCTCGTCGGGCTGTACGACGCGGGCTTCGTCACCTCCAGCGCCACGAGCCCGCCGCTGTCGCTCGGCACCGGCGGCCGGCTGGAGACCTGGCCGGCGCTGGTGTTCGGGCTCACCCTGCTGCTGATGATCATCCTGTACGTGCGGCGGGTGCCCGGCGCGATCCTGATCAGCATCATCGTCGGGACGATCGGCGCCGTGGTCATCCAGGAGCGCGAGGCCGTCAAGGAGGGCGGCTGGGGCGTGGTCACCCCGAACATGCCCGACAGCCTGTTCGCGATGCCCGACTTCGGGCTCTTCGGTGAGTTCGACCTGTTCGGCGGCTTCGCCGAGGCCGGGGTCATCACCGCGCTGGTCGTGCTGTTCACCCTGGTGCTGTCGGGGTTCTTCGACGCGATGGGCACGATCCTCGGGGTCAGCGACGAGGCGGGCCTGCTGAACGAGAAGGGCGAGGTGCCGAAGCTCGGCCGGATCCTGTCGGTGGACGGCGTGTCCGCCGCGTTCGGCGGCATCACCAGCTCGTCCGCCAACACGGTGTTCGTGGAGTCGGCGGCCGGCGTCGGCGAGGGCGCCCGGACGGGCCTGGCCAACATCGCCACCGGCGCGCTGTTCGCCGTGACGCTGTTCCTCACCCCGCTCGCCGCGACGGTGCCCGCGCAGGCCGCCGCGCCCGCGCTGGTCGTCGTCGGTGCGCTGATGATGACGCAGGTCGCCAAGGTGAACTGGGACGACCTGGACATCACCATCCCGGCGTTCCTGACCATCGTGCTGATGCCGTTCACCTTCTCGATCACGATCGGGATCGGCGCCGGCATGGTCAGCTACGCGCTGATCAAGCTGGCCCGCGGCAAGTGGCGCGAGGTGTCGATCTGGCTGTGGCCCGTGGTGGCGCTGTTCCTGGTCTTCTTCCTGATCGACCCCATCGAACAGGCGCTGGGCGTGCGCTGACCCCGTCGCGCACCGCCAAAACGCCCGAATCTCCCGCATTTGAAAGTTTCGGACACGCGTGCGGGTGTTAAAAAGTGCCGTCATGGCGTAAGCAGAAGGTAGTGCCTTACCCCCGGCGTGAAAGGCGTGGCTGTGGTGTCCGCGGACTCTCCCCCCCACCCGTCTCCGCCAGGTCACGTCCTGCTGGCGCCCGACAGGTTCCCGGGAGCACTGACCGCGGCGCAGGCGGCACGGCACCTCGCGGCCGGGCTGCGCCGCGCCCGCCCCGGCGTCCCGCTGGTGGAGCTGCCGGTGGCCGACGGCGGGGAGGGCACCGTCGACGCGGCCCTGGCGGCCGGATGGCGGCCGGTCGAGGCCGAGGTGTGCGGGCCGACGGGCCGTCCCGTCACCGCGCGGCTGGCGGTGGACGGCCGCAGCGCGGTGGTCGAGCTCGCCGAGGCGTCCGGTCTGCGCCGGCTGCCCGGCGGCAAGCCGCGCCCGCTCGTCGCCTCCAGCCTCGGGACGGGGCAGTTGCTCGCGCACGCGGTGCGGCTCGGCGCCCGCCGGATCGTCCTCGGCCTCGGCGGCGGCGCCTGCACCGACGGCGGCGCGGGCCTGGTGCAGGGGCTCGGCGGGCGGCTGCTGGACGCCCTCGGCAAGGACCTGCCGCCCGGCGGGGCGGCGCTGCGCTCCCTGCACGCCCTCGACCTGCGCGGGCTTCCGGACATGTCGGGCATCGAGGTGGTGGTCGCGGGCGACTCCGCGGGGCCGCTGCTCGGCCGGACCGGGGCCGCCGCCGTGGACGGGCCGCGGCGCGGCGCCGGCCGCGACGAGGTGCGGCTGCTGGACGCGGGGCTGCGTCGCTGGGCCGACCTGGCGGAGGCGGCGTCCCGCACGGCGGCCCGCGACCTGCCCGGCGCCGGGACGGCGGGCGGCGTCGGGTTCGCCGCGCTCGCCTTCCTCGGCGCGACGATCGAGCCCGGCGCCGCGCTGATCCTCGACCTGCTGGGCTTCGCCGAGAAGGCGCGGGGCGCGCACCTGGTCGTCACCGGCGAGGGCTCGCTCGACACCCGCTCGCTGCGCGGCACCGCGCCGATCGGCGTCGCCCGCGCCGCCGCCCGCGCGGGCGCGCCCGTCGTCGCGGTCGCCGGGCGGCGCGGCCTCACCGGCGAGCAGCTCAGGAAGGCGCGCATCCAGGCGGCGTACGCGCTGGCCGACATCGAGCCCGACGCCGAGCGCCGTGTCCGCCGTGCCGGTCCGCTGCTGGAGCAGCTGACGGTCGCGATCGCCGACGAGTGGCTCCCCCCGGCACGCCCCTGATTCGGATCGCTCCAACGAACAATCGCCACTTCCATGACGGCGAACCGGTCAGCCGTTTACGATCTGGGGTGGCGGCGGAACCTGAGAACTCAACAGCGGCGCGAGGCGGACACGGCATGGCCGAAGAGCAGTACGACTGGGCTTCACTGGGAATCGACACCACCAAGCCGAGCATCGCCCGGACGTACGACGTGGTGCTCAGGGGCAAGGACAACTTCGAGGTCGACCGCGCCTTCGTGGCGGAGATCGTCAAGATCATCCCGGAGATCTACGACGTCGCCACCTACAACCGCGAGATCCTCGGCCGCGGAGTGCGGTACCTGGCCGGGGAGGCGGGCCTGCGCCAGTTCCTCGACCTCGGCTCCGGCCTGCCGACCGTGCAGAACACCCACCAGGTCGCGCAGGCCACCGCACCCGGCGCACGGGTGGTGTACATCGACAACGACCCGATCGTCCTCGCGCACGGGCGGGCGCTGCTCGCCGAGAACGCGCTCACGACGGTCGTCACCGCGGACGTCCGGCGGCCGGTGGAGATCCTCGCGCACGAGGACGTGCGCCGGCTGATCGACTTCGACGAGCCCGTCGGGGTGATGCTGGTCGGCATCCTGCACCACCTGCACGACGACGAGGGCCCGCAGCGGATCGTGGAGACGCTGATGGACGCCGTGCCGTCCGGCAGCCACCTGTTCGTCACGGCCTTCTGCGCGTCCAGCCAGGAGGCGGTGGACGCCGAGGCGCAGTACCAGGGGCTGCTCGGCACGGGACGGTTCCGCACGCCCGAGGAGATCATCCGCTACTTCGACGGGCTGGAACTCCTCGAACCCGGTCTCGTCCCGCTGCCGCTCTGGCGGCCCGATGGGGACGTCGCGGACGAGCTGACCGTCGGGCAGCGCCTCATGTACGGGGGCATCGCCCGCAAGCCGTAGCGCGCGGGATCCGGGCTTCCCGGCACCTCTCGCCCTGTGCGCCGTACCCGGGGCCGCCGTACACACAGGGCAGCCGTACTGGGCCCTCTTACACCATGTCATCGAGAAGGCCGATGCCTTGACATTGTGAGCATGGCCGGAGGGGGCCTCGCGCCGCACGCTGGAGGAGTAGACCCGTCGGCGTTGGCGGAGGAGCTCCCGTGAAGATCGGCGTCCCGCGCGAGGTCAAGAACCACGAGTACCGGGTGGCCATCGCCCCGGCGGGAGTGCACGAGTTCACCCGCCACGGCCACGAGGTGTTCGTCGAGCGGGGCGCCGGGCTGGGATCGGCGATCCCCGGCGACGAGTACGCCGCCGCGGGCGCGAAGATCGTGGACGGCCCGGACGAGGTCTGGGCCGAGGGGGAGCTGATCCTCAAGGTCAAGGAGCCGGTCGCGTCCGAGTACCATCGGATGCGCGCCGGCCAGGTCCTGTTCGCCTACCTGCATCTGGCCGCCTCCCGCGAGTGCACCGATGCTCTGCTGGCCGCCGGCGTCACCGCGATCGCGTACGAGACCGTCCAGCTGCCCGACCGCTCCCTGCCACTGCTGGCCCCCATGTCCGAAGTCGCCGGGCGGCTCGCCCCGCAGGTCGGCGCCTACAACCTGATGGCCTCCAACGGCGGCCGCGGTGTCCTGCCGGGCGGTGTCCCCGGCGTCGCCCCGGCCAAGGTCGTCGTCATCGGCGGCGGCGTGTCCGGCCTGAACGCGGCGCAGATCGCCGTCGGCATGGGCGCGGACGTGACGGTCCTGGACGTGGACATCGAGCGTCTGCGCCACATCGACGCCATCTACCAGGGCCGCCTCCGCACCCTCGTGTCCAGCGCCTACACCGTCGAGCAGGAGGCCCGCGCCGCCGACCTGGTCATCGGTGCGGTGCTGATCCCCGGCGCCAGGGCGCCCAAGCTCGTCTCCGGCGATCTGGTCGCGGGCATGAAGCCCGGTTCGGTCCTGGTGGACATCGCGATCGATCAGGGCGGCTGCTTCGAGGACTCCCGCGCCACCACGCACGCCGACCCGACCTACCGGGTGCACGACTCGACGTTCTACTGCGTGGCGAACATGCCCGGTTCCGTCCCCAACACCTCCACGCACGCCCTCACGGGGGTCACGCTGCCCTACGCCGTCCAGATCGCCGACAAGGGCTGGCGCCGCGCCCTGGAGAGCAACGGCGCCCTCGCCCGCGGCCTCAACACCCACGCGGGCGACCTCGTCTACGACCATGTCGCCGCCGCCCACGGCCTCCCGCACACCCCGCTCGCCTCGATCCTGGACTGACCGCGCGAGCGCATAGGGTACCCATGAGGGGAAGTCCCCCCCAGGGGTACCCGGGCGTGCGCCCTCGGGAGATTGTGAGGACGGAGATGGCGACCAGCGAGACCCCCACCCGCGGGTACACCGCCACCAAGGACCAGCTGCAGACCCGGCTGGCCCGGATCGAGGGGCAGGTGCGCGGCATCGACCGGATGGTCGAGGAGGACCGCTACTGCATCGACATCCTCACGCAGATCAGCGCCGTCCAGGCCGCGCTGGACAAGGTGGCGCTCGGCCTGCTGGACGGGCATGTGCGGCACTGCGTGGCCGAGGGCGCCGAGGAGGGCAAGGGCGAGGCGATGTCCACCGAGCTGATGGCGGCCGTGGGCCGGCTGATGCGCCGCGGCTGACGGGTCACGCGCCGGCCGGCGCGTCCCCCCGGCCGTGCGCGTCCCCCGGGTCGTGCGGGTGGTGCCCGCTGAACGGGTCATGCGAGCCGGTGGCCTCGATGCAGTCGACCAGGGTCCGCCAGCCGTGCAGGAAGTGCGCTCGCTCGGCGGGGCCGAGCGCCTCCAGGGTCATCCGCAGGGGGCGCAGCCGGCGCCAGGCGAACCGCTCGATCGCCTCGCGGTGCGCCTCGCCCAGGCTGACGATCATGCGCCGGCGGTCCCGTTCGTCCGGGCGCCGCTCGACGAACCCGCCGCGCTGCAGTTCGCCGACGAGCTGGCTGACCGTGGCGGGGTTGAGGGCCATGTGCCGGGCGAGGACGCCGACGGGTGCCGGGCCGTGCAGGACGAGCGCCATCAGCGCGGTCATGTGCCGGGGGCCCAGTCCGACCGCCTTCACCCGGCCGACGAGTTCCCCGCCCTCTCCTTCCCCGCCCTCTCCGTGCGCGCCCGGTCCCTTCATGCCGCGGAACAACCGCCCCATGAGCTGGAGCATCGTCTCCAGGTCGGCGTCGATCGACGCATCGGCGGGACGCAAATTCTCGGACATACCTTGAAGTTCAACATATTTCGTGGTGCACTGCAAAATACCTTGAACTTCAAGGCGTTTCAGATTTTCACGATCGGGGACACGGGGCAACCGGAACCTCGGGGCAAGGGGGCGACATGACCGAAGGACCGTCCACCAAGGTGGCGCCGTCCGGCGACGCCTCCCGCGGCGACCGCCTCGACCGGCAGGTCATCCTGCTCGGCCTGGTGATCGTGTCGGGCAACGTGATGGCCATCCTGGACACCACGATCGTCAACGTCGCGCTGGAGACGCTCGGGCGCGACTTCTCCACCGGCCTGTCGACGATCCAGTGGGTCATCACCGGCTACATGCTCGCCATGGCCACCGTCATCCCCCTCACCGGCTGGGCCATCGACAGGTTCGGCGGACGGCGCGTGTGGATGACCTCGATCGTGCTGTTCGTCCTCGGCTCCGGCCTGTCCGGCGCCGCCTGGAACATCGAGTCCCTGATCGTCTTCCGGGTGCTGCAGGGCCTCGGCGGCGGCATGCTGATGCCGACCGGCATGGCCATCCTGACGATGGCGGCCGGAGCGCACCGGCTGGGCCGGATCATGAGCATCATCGGCGTCCCGATGCTGCTCGGGCCCGTCCTCGGCCCGGTGCTCGGCGGCTGGCTGATCGAGGACGTCGACTGGCGCTGGATCTTCTTCGTCAACCTGCCGGTCGGCGTGCTCGCCCTCGCGCTGGCCTGGTGGAAGGTGCCGCGCGGCCGCGGCGAGCACACCGCACCGGCGCTCGACTGGCGCGGCCTGATCCTGCTGCCGCCCGGGTTCGTGCTGCTCATCTACGGCCTGTCGACGGCGTCCAGCAGCGGCGGATTCGGGGAACCGGCCACGATCGCCTGGCTGACCGGCGGCGTCGTCATGGTGGGTCTGTTCGCGCTGCACAGCCTGCGGTCGCGGGAACGCTCCCTGATCGACGTGCGGCTGTTCACCGACCGGACGTTCGCGACGGCGGCGGCGGCGGTGTTCTTCGTCGGCATCGCGCTGATGGGCTCGATGCTGCTGATCCCGCTGTACTTCCAGATCGGGCGCGGCGAGGGCGCCCTCGCGGCGGGCCTGCTGCTGGCGCCGCAGGGCCTCGGGGCCGCGATGGCGATGCCGCTCGCCGGCGTGATCACCGACAAGTTCGGCGCCGGGCGGATCGTCCCGGTCGGCATCGCGCTGCTGGTGCTCGGCACCGTCCCGTTCGCCGTCGTGGAAGCGGACACGTCCTACTGGGTGCTCGGCATCGCGCTCTGGGTGCGGGGCCTCGGGTTCGGCTGCACGATGATGCCGACGATGTCGGCCGCGCTGACGACGCTGCGCCGCGCGGTGGTGTCGCGGGCCAGCAGCACCCTGAACATCATCGTCCAGCTCGGCGGATCGGTCGGGACGGCGCTGCTGGCCGTCGTCCTGTCCCGCGAGATCGGCGACCGGATCCCGCAGGCGGCCGGCGGCGGTGCGGGCGCCATCGGCCAGATCCCGGAACGGGCCCGCGAACAGGTCGCGCCGCAACTGGCGGACGCGTTCGGGTACACGTTCTGGGTCGCGCTCGCCCTCACCGCCGTGCTGATCGTCCCGGCGCTGCTGCTCCCCCGGCACGGCGCGCGCGCCGACGAAGCGCCGGACGCGCCGCCGATGGGGTGACCCGCGCGGTCCCGGACGGTCAGGACGCGATCGACCAGGTGGCCAGGTCCGCCTCGTGCCGGCGCGTGAGGCGCCTGGCCCGCTGGGCGTCCGGGGAGTACCGGAAGCGCTCGGGGACGACCTGCGACGTCCGGTACAGGCCCTTGAGCGTCAGTGTGGCGGCCAGGTCGGACGTGGGCAGCCCCGGCAGCCCGTACATGCGGCGGGCCCAGCGCGGCAGGGTCGAGACGACCAGCGTCCCGATGCCCGGGGCGGCGAGCTTCAGCGGCAGCATCTTGCGCGGGACGGCCGGGTTGAACATGCGGCGCATTCCGTCGCGGGCCTCCCGGCACGCCCAGATCCGCCGGCGCATCTCCTCGTAGTACTCCTTCATCTCCGCGACCGTGCCGGGCACGTCCGCGGGGTCGAGCCCGACGACGGCGGCCGCGCGGCGCTGCTCGTCCACGAACGCGTCGGCGTCGGCCGCGGTCAGCGGCACACCGGCGCGGCGCGCCACGTCCAGGTACGAGTCGACCTCGCCCAGGTGGACCCAGAGCAGGTTCTCCGGGTCGTCGACCGCGAACGTCTCACCGGTGCGCATGTCGAGGCCGGTCAGCTTGGAGTGCAGCTTGCGGACGCGGCGGCCCACCCGCTCGACCTCCGCCTCCGTCCCGTAGGTGCGGACGCGGACGAACTCGACCGTCCGGCCGAGCCGCGCCCAGGCCGCGGCCGGGTCCATGAGCTCGGAGTTCTGCGCGGTGCCCCACATCGACCTCGGATGCAGGCCCTGCAGCAGCAGCGCCCGGATCCCGCCGATGATCAGCACGGGTTCGCCCATCACGCGCCAGGTCACCGAGCCGGGCCCGAACAGCCCGTGGTCCGTGCGCTCCTGCGTGAGGGGCGATCGGCCCAACTCGTCGTGCACGTCGTACCGCCTTCCGTCGCCGCGGCCGGTACAGCACCCCGGCCGGGGTAACCGGAAACTTACCCTGATTTGACGCACATCACACGATCGGCCCTGCTCATCGCCGGTCCTTCCCGCCGGTCCTTCCCGCCGGACCTGCCGCCGTCAGTCCTGGTCGTCGTCGGCGATGGCCTCGTCGCGTTCGTCCGGCTCGGTCTGCTCGGTGACCCAGGCGAGGTAGTCCATGCTGCCGGCGACCACCGGCGTCGCGATGATCTCCGGGGTGTCGTAGGAGTGTCCCTCGGTGATGAGGGAGGCCAGCTCGTCGAAGCGGTCGGCGGAGGTCTTGAAGAGCACCATCCACTCCTCCGCCGACTCGATCTCCCCCTCCCACCAGTAGGTGCTGGCGATCGGGCCGACCAGCTGGGCGCACGCCGCGAGCCGCTCGGCGACCGCGGCCTTGGCAAGCTCGGCCGCCTCGGCGCGCGAGTCGGTCGTCGTCGTCACCTGCACGTAAGAGTGGGCCATGGCACGACTCCTTCCCTCTCCTCGCACCGGCTACCGCCGGGCCGGACGGACGACGAGGGCGCTGCCGCCGCCGCGCCGCGTCGGCTCCGCCACCGCCTGGACGAGCCCGGGCCGCAGGATCTCCAGTCCGGTGGCGGCGCCGATCACGCCCGCCGGCGGGCCGGCGAAGACCTCCAGGCGGTGTCCGCGTGCGGCCAGGTCCGCGCCGTAGGCGTCGATGAACGGCTGCTCGGCGAACACCTGCGGGGTGTTGCGCTGCGTCGCGCGCGGGGCGTTGAGCGCGGCCGGCAGGTCCATGCCGAGGTCGATGCGGTTGATCAGGATCTGCAGGACGGTCGTGATGATGGTCGACCCGCCGGGCGTGCCGAGGGCCAGCTTCGGGCGCCCGTCCTTGAGCACGAGCGTCGGGGACATGCTGCTGCGCGGACGCTTGTGGGGGCCGGGCACGTTCGGGTCGGGCGCCTGCCCGGGCGCGGGCGGCCGGAAGGAGAAGTCGGTCAGCTGGTTGTTGAGCAGGAACCCGCGTCCGGGAACGGTGATGCCGCTGCCGCCGAACTGCTCGATGGACAGCGTGTAGGACGCGACGTTGCCCCACTTGTCCGCGACGACGAGGTGGGTGGTCTGCGGGCCCTCGGGCGCCAGCGCCCGGGTCCGGGTGCCCGGCGGGACGCACGGCCGGTAGTCGCCGTCGGGCGAACCGGCGGCGACGGGCGCGGCGGCGGCCCGGCCCGGGTCGATCAGGCAGGCGCGCTCGCCGGCGAATCCGGACGACAGGAGCTCGTCCACGGGCACGTCCACCTTGTCGGCGTCGCCCAGGTAGCGGCCGCGGTCGGCGTAGGCGAGCTTGGTCGCCTCCAGGTAGTGGTGCAGGGCCGCGGCCGGGTCGCGCTCATCGAGCCGGAAGTTGCCCAGGATGTTGAGGGTCTCGCCGATCGTCGTCCCTCCGGACGACGACGGCGGCATGCCGTAGACGTCCATCCCCCGGTAGGAGACGTGCGTGGGCTCGCGCACCAGGGCGCGGTAGGCGGCCAGGTCGCGGGGGCTCATCAGGCCGGGGCGGACGTCGCGGGTCGCGTCCGGGTCGACCGGCGGGCGGGCGACCGTCCGCGCGATCTCCCGGCCGAGCCGTCCCTCGTAGAACCAGCCGGTGCCGCGCCTGGCCAGCTCGCGGTAGGTGTCGGCGAGGTCGGGGTTGCGGAAAACGGACCCGACGGCGGGGACCCGCCCGTCCGGCAGGAACAGCTCGCGGGTCGGGACGATGTCGCGGAAGCGCGCCGCGTTCATCGCGGTCTGGTCGTGGAACTCCCGGTCGACGACGAAGCCCCGGTCGGCGACCTTGATCGCCGGGCGCAGCAGGCGGCCGAGGTCGCGGGTGCCGAAGCGGCGCAGGGCGAGGTCCCACTGCGCGAGCGTGCCGGGCACGCCGACGCCGAGCCCGCTGGTGACGGCCTGGTCGAACGGGAGCGGCTCGCCGGTGGCGGGGTCGATGAAGGCGTCCTCCCGCATCCTCTCCGGCGCGATCTCGCGGCCGTCCAGGGCGTGGACGCGGCGCTCCTCCGCGTCGTAGTAGGTGATGTAGCCTCCGCCGCCGATCGCCGCCACGTACGGCTCGGTGACGCCGAGCGTGGCCCCGGCCGCGACGGCCGCGTCCATCGCGTTGCCGCCGCGCCTGAGCACCTCCAGCGCCGTCCGGCTGGCGTCCGGGTCGACCGTCGACACCGCGCCGCCGTATCCGGTCGCGACGGGCTGCTTGGCCGGGGGCCGCGGGTGTACAGGTGCGGCGGGAGGCGCGATCGGCGCGGCGGCCGCGGCGGCGGGGACGGTCAGGGACGCGGCGGTGGCGATCGCGGCCACCAGGGCCGTGCGGCGCGGGGCTCGGGGCGCGGGCGGCTTCGAGGGCGATGGGGAGCGGGACACCGGACCTCCAGTTGAACGCGGCGTCCCCACGGTGTCATCGATCTTCGTCCGGCGCCACCCGATCAAAGATCGTAAAGCGCTTTCTTTATTGGCCGTCCCGGGTATTTCGGCCGGAACGATCCATTGGAAACGGATTCGGTGTTCGCCCAGCGTGAGGACGGCGCTGCGCCACGTCGCCGCCCGGCGGCTACCAGGCGGTTTAGCATTATCCGCCAACAGATCGTTGGCACCGATCCGCCCGGAAACGTTGCGATTATGGTCATACCTGGTTAATTCTTAGGGACTTCAGCAGACCATCATCTCGCGATCAGCGGCGCGGGTTCAGCGTCCCCGGCCCCCCGGCCTGGGGGGAGAAATCTATGACCTGGGACATGCGCATGCGCAACAACATGTTCCGGCGGCTGCCGGTGGAGCGGGCGACCGGAAGGCTCTACGGCGGCCGGCACCGGCTCCGCGTGGTCTACCGGACCCGCGATCTCGTCGTGCTCGGCCTCGGCGTCATGATCGGCTCCGGCATATTCAAGATCGCCGGTGAGCAGGCCGCCGCGACCGCCGGGCCGGGCGTACTCGTGTCGTTCCTCATCGCGGGGGGCGTCTGCCTGCTGGTCGCGCTCGCGTTCGCCGAGCTTTCCTCGATCATCCCGGTGGCGGGCAGCGCCTACTCCTTCAGCTATGTCGCGTTCGGCGAGGTGTGGGCGTGGATCGTCGGCTGGGCACTGGTGATGGAGCTGCTGCTGGCCGCGTCGGTGCTGGCCCGGGTCTGGTCGCTGTACGCGGCGCAGGCGCTGAACGACTTCGGGGTACAGGTCCCCGGATGGCTCGGCGACCTGATCGGCCAGCAGAAGGGCCCCGACCTCTTCGCCCTCCTCATCCTGCTGCTGGTCGTGCTGATGCTCGCCACCGGCAGCCGGATGAGCCTGAAGACCCTGTGGTTCATGGTGATGGCCAAGGTCATCGTGATCGGGCTCGTCATCGCCACCGGGCTGAAGTTCTTCAGCGGCGGCAACCTCACCCCGGTCCTGCCGCCCGCGCGACCGGCGCCCGAGGCCGACCAGACGGTGCTGGACGCCATGCTCGGCGCGGTCGGCGGCGGGACCCCGGAGGTGTTCGGGATCTGGGGGCTCTTCGCGGCGGCGCCGGCCATCGCGTTCGCCTACATCGGATTCGACCTCATCGCGACCGCGTCCGAGGAGACCGAGGACGCCCCCCGCAAGGTGCCGCGCGGCATCATCACGGCCCTGCTCGCCGCCGTCGTGCTGTACGCCGCCGTGGCGGTCGCACTGGTCGGCATGGTCGGGATGGACGGCTTCGCCAAGCTCGATCCGGACAAGCTGCTGATCGCCGCGGCGTTCGACTCGGTCGGCGCGGGCGCGATGGGCAAGCTCGTCGACGTGGGCGTGGTGCTCTCCCTGACGACCGTCATCCTGGTCGTGCTGGTCAGCCTGACCCGGGTGATCTTCTCGATGTCGCGCGACGGGCTGCTGCCGCGGCCGCTGGCCTCCATGAGCCGCTACAAGGTGCCGTCCCGCGCCACGCTGCTTGCGGGCGGCGCGGCCGTGGTGACCTCGCAGACGATCGACGTGCTCACACTGGAGCAGCTCGTGGTGATGGGGACGCTGTTCGCGTTCCTGTTCGTCCCCGCCGCCGTGATGGCGCTGCGCCACTCCCAGCCCGACCTGCACCGCCCGTTCCGCGTGCCGGTGGCGCCGCTCACCGCCGTGGTGACGATGTTCGCGGTCGGCTGGCTGATGGTGAACCTGAAGGTCCAGACATGGGGCTACTTCGCGATCTGGATGGTCGCCGGACTGCTGCTGTACCTCGTCTACGGGCGCCGGAAGAGCCAGATGAAGCTCCTGCTGGACGAGCCTCCGCCCGAACGTCCCGTGGCCGCCCGGCTGGCCGCGCCGCCGCCGGGAGGCGGCCCGTTCCCGGGCCCGCCTCCCCCCGGTGGCGCCGCGGTCGCCCCCTACCCGCCCGGCGGAGTGCCGGCGGGCGGGTACCCGGGCCAGGGGACGGGATCGTGGCCGGGCGACATGCGTCCCGGGCCGTTGGCCCCGGAGAGCCCCTACCCGACGGGCCGCTACTCGACGGGACGGCAGCCGACCGGCCAGTTCGCCCGGGAGCCGGGCCGGCCCGAGCCGCCCGGCCCGCCAGCCGACCCGTACGGCATCGACCCGGGCGTCTCCGATCCGTACCCATCGGGCCCGTACGGTTCCGATCCCTACGGTTCCGATCCCTACGGGTCTGACCCGTACGGCTCCGATCCGTACGGATACGGCCCGCCCGAGGGCCGGCCGCCCCACGACGGGGAGCACCAGGAACCGCCTCCCGGCGGCGGACGGCACCGCCGCTGACGGGCCGACTACCGAAACTTTCGATTTGTAGAGTTCCGCCGAACGACGAGGGCGCCGCACCCGTTTCCCGGGGGCGGCGCCCTCGTCGCGTCCGGGACGGGCCGGGCGACCGGCTGGACAACGGCCACCGCCTGAGCTAGGTTACTCTCAGCATGAGATTGACTCATATTGAGACTTACTCGGAACGAGATCAGCTGGGAGAGGCGCGGATGTCCCCGGAACCGAGGCGCGACGAAAGCGAGTTCCTCGCGAACTACGACCCTCGCGACTACGACCCGGTCGCCGTGACGGTGGACGTGGTCGCCCTCACCATCCGCGACGGCGCGCTGCACGTCCTGCTGGTGCGGCGCGGAGTCGCCCCGTACGAGGGGATGTGGGCGCTGCCCGGCGGATTCGTCCAGGCGGGCGGGCCGCTCCAGGGCACCGGCGCCGAAGACCTGCCCGACGCCGCCGTCCGGGAACTCGCCGAGGAGACCGGCCTCAGCGCCAAGGGCGGCGTGCTCGGCCGCGTCCACCTGGAGCAGCTCGGCACGTACGGCTCCCCCGGGCGCGACCCGCGCATGCGCGTCATCTCCGTCGCCCACCTCGCGTTCGCGCCGGAGCTGCCGGACCCCGAGGCGGGCGGCGACGCGGCCGACGCGGCGTGGGTCCCGGTGGACGCGCTCGGCCTGTCCGAGTCCGGCGACCAGCGTCCGGGCACCACCCGCCGCCTGGCGTTCGACCACGCGCGGATCCTGTCGGACGGGCTGGAGCGGGCGCGCGGGAAGCTGGAGTACACCCCGCTCGCCACTGCCTTCTGCGGGGGCGAGTTCACCATCCCCGAGCTGCGCTCGGTGTACGAGGCGGTGTGGGGCGAGGAGCTGCACGCCGGCAACTTCCACCGGAAGGTGCTGTCGGTGCCCGGGTTCGTGGAGAGCACGGGCGCGACGTCCGACCGGGGCGGCCGCCGCGGCGGACCCCGGCCCCGGCTCTACCGGCCGGGCGACGCCCGCCTCCTGCACCCCGCGCTGCTGCGGCCGAGCAGGGAGGAGGACATCAGATGAGCGGCCGGGGAACGGACCTGGACGACGCGCTGGCGCGGCTCGACCGGGCGCGCGTCCCCGCGGACCTGTTCGGCGGCGACGCCGCGGAGGCGGCGCGGCGCTACCGGCGGCTGGCGCGGCTCGTCCACCCGGACGCGACCGGCGGGCGGACCCGCGACGCCTTCATCAGGCTGAACGCGCTCTGGCGCGGCTACAACCGGGACGACGCGACCCTGATCACCACGCGCCGCCACGCGTACCGGCTCGCCGGCGCCCAGATCGGCGGCGACCTCGCCGAACTGTACGGGGCGCGCCCGGACGGCGGCGGACGGGCGGTGCTGCTGAAGATGCCGCGCGACCCCCGTGACGGGGACCTGCTCGAACGCGAGGCCGTGGCGCTCCGCCGGCTCCCCAGGGACGGCGATGGGAGGTTCCTGCCGTACGTCCCGCGGCTGGTCGAGTCGTTCCGGCACCGGGACGCGTCCACCGGCGCGGAGCGGCGGGTCAACGTGGTCGCCGCGCTGGACGGGTTCCACACCCTGACCGCGGTCGGGAAGGCGTTCCCCGGCGGCGTCGACCCGCGCGACGCGGCATGGATGTGGCGGCGGCTGCTGGTCGGCCTGGGGTTCGCGCACCGCGCGGGCGTCCTGCACGGCGCGGTCCTCCCCGACCACGTGATGATCCACCCGGAGAGGCACGGCCTGGTCCTGGTCGACTGGTGCTACTCCGTTCCGGGCCGCGACGCGGCCACCGGCCCGGCCGGCCGCGTGCCGGCGATGGTGGACCGCCACGCGGACCTGTACCCGCCGGAGGTTCCGGGACGGCGGCCGGCGAGCCCGGCCACCGACATCTTCATGGCCACCCGGTGCATGACCGGCCTGATGGGCGGCAAGGCGCCCAAGGCGATGCGCGCGTTCGCCCGCGGCTGCCTGCTGCCCGCGCAGAACCGGCGCCCGTCCGACGCCTGGCGGCTGCTGGCCGAGCTGGACGAGCTGCTGGACGGGCTCTACGGCCCGCGGCGCTTCCGCCCGTTCCACCTGCCCCTCGCCCGCTGACACCCCTCGAAGACCCCTCCCACACCGAAGGAGACGATCATGGGAAGCGGAAACTGGTCCACCGACGTCTACGCCGCGCGGGCGAGCTACCGCGCGTCCACCGGCGCCAGCGCGTTCGCCTACTCCGACGGCGGCGCCACCACCGTCCACCCCGACCTCGACCCGCGCGGCGTGACCGCCCGGGAGAGCCGCGACTCGGACGACCACCCGGAGCCGCTCGCGATCGGCGTCCTGTTCGACGTGACCGGTTCGATGGGACACGTCCCGCGGACGCTGCAGACCAAGCTCCCCGACCTGCTCGGGCTGCTGCTGCGCAAGGGATACGCCGAGCACCCGCACATCCTGTTCGGCGCGGTCGGCGACGCGACCTGCGACCGGGCGCCGCTGCAGATCGGCCAGTTCGAGGCCGACAACCGGATGGACGACGACCTCGGCAAGATCCTGCTCGAAGGCGGGGGCGGCGGCCAGATGCGCGAGTCGTACGAACTGGCCATGTACTTCATGGCCCGCCACACCTCGATCGACTGCTTCGACAAGCGCGGCAGGCGCGGCTACCTGTTCATGATCGGTGACGAGCTGGCCTACCCGAAGGTCAAGCGCGGCGAGGTCGCGAAGGTCATCGGGGACGACCTGGACGAGGACGTCCCGGTCGAGGCGATCGTCCGCGAGCTGCAGCGCAGGTACGAGGTGTACTTCATCATCCCGGAGGGCGCCCACCACGCCGGCAGCCGCGAGCTGAGGGACTTCTGGCGCGGGCTGCTCGGCCAGAACGTCCTGCACCTGGACGATCTCGACGCGGTCTGCGAGACGATCGCGCTGACCGTCGGGCTCGCCGAGGACGCCATCGACCTCGACGAGGGCCTGGGGCACCTGGCGGAGGCGGGCTCGGACGCGGGCGCGTCGGTGTCGCGGGCGCTGGCCCGGCTGGACGCGTCCCGCGCGCCGGTCGCGGTGTCGTCCACGCCGCCCGGCCTGGACGCCGCCGGCCCGTCCGCGACGACCCGGCTCTGACCCGATGGGGCACGTGATCGTCGTCGACCTCGGGTTCGGGGACGCGGGCAAGGGCACGGTCGTCGACCACCTCTGCTCCGCGTCCCCCGTCGCGGCGGTCGTCCGGTTCAACGGCGGGGCGCAGGCGGCGCACAACGTCGTCACGGCGGACGGGCGGCACCACACGTTCGCCCAGCTCGGCTCGGGGACGTTCACGCCGGGCGTCCGGACGCACCTGTCGCGGTTCATGCTCGTCGACCCGCTGTCCCTCGCCGCCGAGGCGGACCATCTGCGGGGGCTGGGCGTGCGCGACGCGCTCGACCGGCTGACCGTCGACCGGGACGCCCTGCTGACGACGCCGTACCACCGGGCCGCCAACCGCGCGCGGGAGTCGGCGCGCGGCGCGGCCCGGCACGGGTCGTGCGGGATGGGCATCGGCGAGACTGCGTCCTACGCCCTGGCGCACGACGACGCGCCGCGCGCGGGCGACTGCCTGTCGCCCGCGCGGCTGCGGCGCCGGCTGACCGCCGTGCACGACTGGTATCGCGACACCTTCCCGTCGGGCGAGGACGTCCCGGGCGCCGATGCCTGCGCCGCCGCGTTCACCGCGTTCGGCGAGAGGGTCGCGATCGTGGACGCGGGCCACCTGCACGGCCTGCTCCGCACCGGGAACGTGGTGTTCGAGGGCGCCCAGGGCGTCCTGCTGGACGAGTGGCACGGCTTCCACCCGTACACGACCTGGTCGACGACCACGTTCGCCAACGCCGAGACGCTGCTGGCCGAGGCGGGCGAGTCCGCCGCGCGGCTCGGGGTGCTGCGCGCGTACGCGACCCGCCACGGCCCCGGCCCGTTCGTCACCGAGGACCCGGCGCTCACGGCGGACCTGCCCGACCCGCACAACGGCACCGGCCGCTGGCAGGGCGCGTTCCGCGTCGGCCACCTCGACGCCGTCGCGCTCCGGTACGCGCTGGACGTGGCGGGCGGCGTGGACGGCCTGGCGGTCACGCATCTGGACGTGGCGGGGGCACGTCCAGACCTGCGGGCCTGCCTGGCCTACGACATGGACGGCGAACGGGTCGGGCGGCTGGCGACCGGGCCGCCCGACCTGGACCGCCAGGCCGGTCTCACCCGCCGCCTGTTCGCGGCGCGTCCCGTCTACGCGCCGCTCGGCCGTCCGGTGGAGACGATCGAGGACGCGCTGCGGGCCCCGGTCGTCCTCCGCTCGTACGGCCCGGCCGCGGCGGACAAGCGCGTGACCGTTCCGTTGCCCACCCGGAACCTGGCCGACTCCGGACGCCTCTTGACCTGAGCCTCCGGTGAAATCAAGATCGGCTGAACGTCGCGGATCCTCCGGAGGTGGACGTTGCGTCTCCCCCAGCGCACTCTCTCGGCCGTCGCGGCGCTCGCCGCGTCCCTCGCGCTCCTGACCGTCCCGCCCGCGGTGACGTCCGCCGCGGCCGAGACCGGGCCCGGCTGCGATCCCATCGACCCGGCGGCGTGCCTGCTGCCGTTCCCGAACGACTGGTACACGGTGCCCGACGCCGCGACCCCGACGGGCCGCCGCGTCCACATGCGCACCACGCTGACGAACGCGCTCGGCATCCCGGTGTCGCCGGACGAGTGGAACCGGGCGGACGGCTTCTCCCCCGGGTCGATGCTGCTCAGCCGCGTCCCCGGCCTCGACCTCACCCGCACCGGCGCGGCGCCGGTCACCGACATCGGCGCCTCGCTCCGCGACGACGCCCCCATCGTCATCGTGGACACCGCGACCGGCGAGCGCCAGCCGTACTGGGCGGAACTGGACGCCAACGCGCCGGACGACCGCAGGGCGCTGATCATCCGCCCGGCCCGGAACTTCCGCGAGGGCCACCACTACGCCGTCGCGCTCCGGAACCTGCGCGACGCGTCCGGGAACCCGATCGGGCCGAACGACGCGTTCACCGAGATCCTCGGGCCGGCGCTGCCGTCCTCCGACCCGCTCCACGAGCGGCAGCGGGACACGCGGAAGGTCCTCGCGGCCCTCGAACGCCACGGCGTGGGCCGCGACGGCCTGTACCTCGCATGGGACTTCACCGTCGCGAGCCGGCAGAGCCTCGCCGGACCCGTGCTCCACATGCGCGACGAGGCGCTCGGGAGGCTCGGCGACCGCTCCCCGTCGTTCCTCGTGACGCAGGTGACCGACGACGTCGACGACAAGATCGCCCGCGAGGTCAGGGGGGTCGTCTGGGCGCCGAGCTACCTCGACCAGTACGGCGGCCTGCCCGGGGCGTCGCTGCACCGCGGCCGGGACGGGAAACCGGAGCGGCTGCCCGGCAACTCCCAGGCCGTCCCGTTCCAGTGCGAGATCCCGAGATCGGCGTTCACGGAACCGGCCCGTCCCGCCCTCTACGGGCACGGCCTGCTCGGCGGCGAGGACGAGGTCGACGCCGGCAACGTCACGTCCATGGCCTCCGAGCACGGGTTCGTGTTCTGCGCGACCAGATGGATCGGCATGTCCGAGGAGGACGTCCCGAACGTCGTCTCGGCGCTCGCCGACCTCACCCGCTTCCGGACGGTCGCGGACCGCACCCAGCAGAGCTTCCTGAACTTCATCTTCCTCGGCCGCGCCATGACCCGCGGCTTCGCCGGCCACAAGGCGTTCCAGGACGACGCGGGCACGTCGCTGATCGACGCGGACGCCGAGCTGACCTTCGACGGGAACAGCCAGGGCGGCATCATGGGCGGCGCGCTCACCGCCGTGTCGCCCGACATCCGCCGCGCCGTCCTCGGCGTCCCCGCGATGAACTACAGCACGATGCTCAACCGCAGCTCCGACTTCCCCCAGTACGGGCGGGTCCTCGACCTGTTCTACCCCGACAGGCTCGACCAGCAGATCGGCATCGCGCTGATCCAGATGCTGTGGGACCGCGGCGAGGCCAACGGATACGCCTGGCACATGACCGGCGATCCGCTGCCGGGCACGCCGGGGCACCGCGTCCTCATGCACGTCGCGTTCGGCGACCACCAGGTCGCGCCCGTGGCCGCCGAGGTCCAGGCGCGCACGATCGGCGCCCGGATCCACGCCCCGGCCGTCCGGCCCGGCCGCAAACCCGACAAGGTCCCCTACTGGGGCATCCCGGCGTTCGGCGCGTCCCACGACGGGTCCGCGATGGTCGTCTGGGACAGCGGCTCCCCGCACCCGCCGCTCAGCAACACGCCGCCGGCCGAGGGCCGCGACCCGCACTCCGACCCCCGCAACAACGCCGACGCCCGCAGGCAGAAGGCGATCTTCCTCAAGACCGGCACGGTCAGGGACGTGTGCGGCGGCGGCCCCTGCGTGATCACGCCCTGACCGGTCAGGAGCGGGGATTGTGGCCCGCGTCGGCGTCCATCCGGGCCCAGTCGGCCTCCCACATGCGGTCGCGGTGCCGGTCGCAGCGGCGGCGGACGACGATGTACATCACCAGGACCGGCAGCCCGCAGCCGAGGACGGCCGCCGTCCCCGCGTAGGCGGCGTCGGTCACCGTGCGGCTGTGCGGGCGGGGCCGGACCGCCGGGTTCCCGTCGCGGTCGACCCAGATCCTCCGCTGCGCGCCGACCTTGGCGCCCTTCCAGCTCGGCAGCGTCCCGACGCGGTTCTCGCCGTTCTCCCCCGCCCAGGTGGCATGGACGGTCTCATGGACGTAGCGGTCGCCGGACGCGCCGATGCCGCCGGTCGCGGTCACCGTGGCGACGACCTGGCGGCGGTTCGCCCGCTCGGCGTCCTCGGCGCGGACGCCGGCCTCGTAGGACCAGGTCGCGGCCCAGGCGGCCAGTGGCGGCGCGGTGCCGAGAAGCAGCACGAGCAGGGCGAGGGCGATCACCCGCTGGACGCGGTCCACCCGGCGCCGCAGCTCGCTGCGCTCCAGTCCGAGCCGCCGGCGCAGCCTGGTGAGCGGCGTGCCTCCCCGGCCGATACCGGACCTGCGCATCTGCGTCACCTCCCCGGGGAGTGCCCTCCCGGCAAGAGGCCTTCAGCCTTCTTCGCCCAGGATATTCCCGAGTCCGCTGATCGGCACGTGGCCTGTGGCCGAATCCTTTCCCGCTTCGCGCCCGGTATGCCCGAATGGTGACCGAATTTCGCCATCGCCCGGATCGTCGTCCGAGTCCCGGTGGCCCCCGCCACCCGCGGCCAGCGCGAGAAGAGCACCGAGAACGCACATCCCGGCGGTGATCCAGAAGATCTCCTGGTACTCGGTGCGCAGCGCCTCGTCCAAGGCCGCGTTGTAGATCTTCATCTGCCGCGCGAACTCGCCGTCCGACATCAGGAACGGCAGCGGCGGCTTCAGATCGGCGGTCAGCGCGTGGAAGCGGTAGAACCCCCACGCCGACAGCGCGGAGATCCCGAGCAGCATCCCCATCATCCGCGCCACGACCACCGCCGCCGACGCGACACCATGCCTGCCCGCGGGAACGAACCTCAGCACCGCCGACGACACCGGCGCGATCACCAGGCCGAGGCCGAGGCCCGTGACCACGAGATCGACGTCCATCCGCGGCAGCGGCCCGTACGAGGCGTCCGCCAGATCCGCCGGCCACGCCGCGATCAGCAGATAACCCACCGCGGACACCGCCATGCCCGCCGCCATCGGCCACCGCTCACCGAACCGCCTGGCGATCACGCCCCCGGCCACCGCCGCGACCGGCAGCGCGACCAGGAACCGGGTCAGCAGCAGAGCGCCCTCCGTCGCGTCCTTGTCCAGCACGGTCTGCGCCACCAGGACGACGTCCACGAGCGTCACCATCAGCGCCGCACCCGACAGCAGGCTCACACCCAGCGTCGCCAGCAGCGGCCCGCGCCGCACACCCGACAGGTCCAGCAGCCGCGTCCTCGCCTTGACCTCCCAGAACACGAACACCACGAGGACGGCGGCACCCGCGATCAGCACCGGCGGACCCCACGGCGGCAGCGCCGACTCCTGCGGCTCCGGGTTGTAGACACCGGCGACCAGCAGCCCCAGCCCCAGCGCCAGCAGCAGCCCGCCCACCACGTCAACGCCGGGCCTCGGCCCCTCCCCGCGCCCGCCCGGCACCGCGAACTGAACGGCGACCATCGCCACCAGCACCAGCGGAAGATTGATCCAGAAGATCGCCCGCCACTCCAGGACCGCCGCGACACCCGCCCCGTACAGCGGCCCCAGCACGCTGCCCAGCTCCTGCGCCGCCCCCACCGCGCCCAGGACCACCGGCCGCTGCCGCTCCTCCCACAGGTCACCGGCCAGCGCCATCGTCACCGGCAGCAGCGCGCCGCCCGCGACGCCCTGAACCACCCGTCCCGCCGTCAGCAGCGGCACACCCCCCGCCAGCGCCGTGACGGCCGAACCCACCGCGAAGAACACCAGGCACGCCTGCAGCAGCGGCCGCCGCCCGAACCGGTCCGACAACTGCCCGAGCAGCGGCATCGCCGCCACGTACCCCAGCAGGAACCCCGTCAGGACGGGCGTCACCCGCTCCAGCCGGTTGATCGGGATCTTGAGGTCCTCGACCACCGGCACCAGGATCGTCGTGACGACATAGGCGTCCAGCGCGGCCAGCAGCACCACCGCGCCGCCGGCCCCGATCGCCACCCGGCGACGCCGCCTCACTTCGGGGCGCGGATCTCGTACGGGGCGTCGAACTCGGTGAACGAGATCACCACCGCACCCTTGTTCTCAGGGAACGCACCGCGGACCTTCACCAGGCGATGGTCGGCCTTGCTCACCCAGACCTGACCCTCCAGATCCGCGTTGATCCCCGGGATGAGGCCCGAGATCTGGGCCTTCGGGAGCTTCGCCCCCACCCGGTAGGTCTCCTTCCCGGCCACCTTCTCCTCGGCCTGCGGCTCCGGCGACGCCGCCGACGTCAGCAGCTTCGAGATCCCCCGCTCCGGATCCAGCACCGCCGACGGGTCGTACATGCTCGCCGCCAGCGCCTTCGGCACCTTGCGCCAGCCACCCGTCCCCGCGTCCAGGTAAATGCTCTCCCCGACCGCGACGACCTTCATTTCGACGTTCTGGCCCTGCTGCTCGACCGTCAGCGTCCCCTCCGCGTCACCCGCCCGGAGCAGCTTCATGTCGCCGCCCTTCACGATGACCGGAGTCTCCCCCTCCGACTCCACGGTGAACGCCACGCTCTTCAGATTTCCCATCGCCTGCGCGGCCTGCCGCAGCGTCTGCGCGGCATCGAAATCCGCCTTCCCGGCGGGCTCGTCCGATCCGCCCCCGCTGCACGCACCGGTCGAAACCAGCGCCAGCAACACGGAAACGAGGACGAGGATGCGTCTGGACATACGCGGGACCTTACCGACGGGTACCCGCACCCGTCACTCGGTAGGAGGTATGACATCCTCCCACCCGAAGTACGACCCGCCGGTGACACGGCACCTCACTTTTCCTGTGGCAGCCGCGGTTTCCGCGCCGCTAAGATGACACCCGGGCCACGCCCCCACCGTCTACCGGGGGACGCCTCGGGGCGGTAGCTCAGCTGGTCAGAGCAGGAGACTCATAATCTCCCAGTCGCGGGTTCGAGTCCCGCCCGCCCTACAGAGTCTGGGCGAACCGTGTCCGCTGGGGGGCGCGGACCGGGACTCTTCCGTCATGCCGACCCGGGGGGCGACCCCCGGACCCCCGATGTGGGGGCTCCGCCCCCACGCCCCCTGTCGGCTCAGGTTGTTGCACCGGCACGGTCGGCTCGGGGACCGGTCCTTGGGGCTCCGCCCCTCGCCCCCGTCGGCTTGAGGTCACTGCACACGTGAGCGTCAGCCCGGGGACCGGTCGATGGGGCTCCGCCCCTCGCCCCTCTGCTGGGTGGGCTTCTGGGTCAGGCGGGCCAGGTGGGGTGGCGTTTCTCTAGGAATGCCGTCATGCCCTCCTGGGCCTCGGGGGTCTGGCTGGAGGCGGCCATCACCTCGATCGCGTAGGCGTAGGCGTCCTGCTCGGGGCGGTCGAACTGCGCATACATCGCCTGCTTGCCCAGGGCCTTGCTGCGTGGGCTGCCCTGGGTGGCGCGCAGCAGCAACTCGTGGGTGGCCTTGTCCAGCTCGTCGTCGGGCACCGCGTAGTTGATCAGGCCCCAGTCGGCGGCGGTGGCGGCGTCGAAGACCTCGCCGGTGAGGGCCATCTCGGCCGCGCGTTTGCGTCCGACGTTGTGGGCGATCGCGACCAGGGGCGTGTGGCAGAACCAGCCGCCCTTGCCGCCCGGCGCGGCGAAACCGGCGCTCTCGGCGGCGACGGCGAGGTCGCAGCTCGCCACGAGCTGGCAGCCGGCTGCGGTGGCGAGGCCGTGCACGCGGGCGACCACCACTTGCGGGACGGACTGGATCGTCCGCATCAGCTCGGCGCACACCTGGAGCAGGTCGCGGACGTCGGCGTGGGACGCCCCCGCCATGTCGGCGAAGTCGTGGCCGGCGGAGAAGACCGGGCCGTTCGCGGCAAGGATCAGGCCGCGGGTGTCGGTGCCGCCGGCCTCGCGGAACGCGTCCGTCAACGCGAGCAGGAAGGCGCGGGACAGCGCGTTACGGCGGCGCGGCCGGTTCATCGTGATCGTGGTGAAGGCTCCGTCGCGGTGGAGCAGGACGTCGTTGTCTTCGCTCATGGTCCAGACGTTACGTCAGACCCTCGTCGTACGGTGGGCGGGTCCGCTGACGCGCCGAGGGGGTATGGCCTTGAAGCTGCTCACCGCCACCAACTCCAGCCAGGGATTCCGCGACAACGACTTCGACTGGTGCGTCGAAGGGGAACTGGTCCACATCGGGATGGTGTGCGCCCGCGACCGCGACGACCCGGACGGCGGATGCGGCTGCGGCCGTTCGTTCGCCGGGCTCAACTCGCACCGCGCCACGACGACCGCGATGGTCAGGGAGGTTCCGGGGTTCACGAGCGACGACTATGTGCTGGCGATCAGGTCCAGCCTTGAGCAGCAGGGCTGCGACCCCGCGTTCGCCGAGCACGAGGCGGCGCTGCTGCGGTGCCTGGTGCGCGACTGGCCGGTGGGCGTGATCGTCGAGCGGCGGCTGGATGAGATCGTGGTGCGGCAGGTCCTGCAGCCCTGACCATGGGAGGTGCACGATGCTCGTCGCGTTCTCGGTGACCCCGCTCGGCGTGGGCGAGGAGGTCGGTGAACTCGTCGCGGAAGCGGTCCGGGTGGTGCGCGAGAGCGGCCTGCCCAACCGCACCGACGCGATGTTCACCACGATCGAGGGCGAGTGGGACGAGGTGATGGCCGTGGTGAAGGCCGCCACCGACGCGGTCGCGGCGCGTGCGCCGCGGGTGGGCCTCGTCGTCAAGGCCGACATCCGCCCCGGCGTGACCGGTGCCCTCGACGCCAAGGTCGAGTCGGTCGAACGCCACCTGGGCTCGACCACCGAACCCTAGAAGCCTGCTGGACGACCACCGCCGGTCGCTCGTGCGCCGCTGAGTCCACGACACACTCGCCGGCGGGCTTCAGGGCATGGCGACGCATGCCCATGCTCTGCATGCGCGGTTGCGCAGGGCACGTCGCGGGGGTGGGCGGCAGTGCCGGTGAACAATCGCTCACCGCGCACAACGGGGAGGGCGAAACGGCGCCCGAATCCCCCGGCGGGGCGGCCCCCACTGTGCTCGCCACACAACCCGAACGGCGTTCGATTGGACGCCCGCCACGTCTTGCCCGCGCCCCATGGACGCAGGTCGGCGGCCCGTGTTGGGGTGCCAGCCACACGAGAATGTGGAGGCGTGCATGGCGAACGGGACCCTCGCGGTCCGTGATCTGTCGGTGAGCTACGGCCGGGCCGTGCGGGCCCTGCGCGGGGTGTCGCTGGACGTCCCGGCGGGATCGGTCACGGCGGTGCTCGGCGCGAACGGGGCGGGCAAGTCGACGCTTCTCCGGGCGATCTCGGGGACGCTCCCGTTCCACCGCGGCGCGGTGGACGCGGGCACCGTGCGGCTGGGCGACCGGTCCCTGATCGGTCTGCACCCGGCCACGGTGGTGGCGGCAGGGGTGGTGCAGGTGCCGGAGGGGCGGCGGGTGTTCGGCCGGCTCAGCGTCGAGGAGAACCTGCGCGCCGGCGCGCTCGGCGCGCCCAGCCGGGCCGAGGCCGCGAAGGCGCACGGGCGGGTGCTGGAGCTGTTCCCGGTGCTGGCGGAACGGGCGCGGCAGCGCGCCGGGCTCCTGTCGGGCGGGGAACAGCAGATGCTCGCGATCGGGCGGGCCCTCATGGCGTGCCCGTCGGTGCTGCTGCTGGACGAGCCGACGCTCGGCCTCGCGCCGCTGATGGCCGAGCGGATCGCCGACACCGTCCGGGAGATCAACCTGCAGGGCACGGCGATCCTGCTGATCGAGCAGAACGCCGCCTTGGCGCTGGAGCTGTCGTCGGCGGCGCACGTGCTGGAGGTCGGTGCGGTCGCCCTGCACGGCCCGTCGGCGGAGCTGGCCGGCAGCGACGAGATCAGGCGCCGCTACCTCGGCGTCGGTGAGGAGATCGCCGACGACGCGGACGGCGAGGCCACCGATAAGGACGTTCCGCCGCCCGCGTTGGAGAGGTGGACCGGATGAGCGGAGCGGACCAGGGGACGCAGGAGGTCGTCCCCACACAGGACGCAGGGACGGGCGAGCTGGTCGTCAGCGGGCTCACGGTGCGGTTCGCCGGGCTGACGGCGTTGGACGACGTCGGCTTCACGGTCGCGCCCGGGAGCGTCCACGCGATCATCGGGCCGAACGGTGCGGGCAAGTCGACGTGCTTCAACGTCCTGTCCGGGGTGTACCGGGCGAGTGAGGGCAGCGTCCGGTTCGGCGGGGCGGAGCTGACCTCGCTGGCGCCGCACCGGATCGCGGCCCTGGGCGTCGCCCGCACGTTCCAGAACATCGCGCTGTCGCGGTTCCAGTCCGCCGAGGACAACCTGATGCTCGGGCGGCACCGCCTCACCCGCGCCGGGTTCGCGTCCGCGGGCCTGCGGATGCCGTGGGCGCGCCGCGAGGACGCGCGGCACCGGGCGCGGGTCCGCGACATCGCCCGGTTCGTGGGCGTGGACGAGCATCTCGGCGCCCCCGTCGGGATGCTGCCCTACGGCGTCCAGAAGCGGGTCGAGCTGGCCCGCGCGCTGGCGATGGAGCCCCGGCTGCTGCTCCTGGACGAGCCGGTGGCCGGGATGAACGGCGGTGAGCGGCGGCGGATGACCGAGGTCATCTCCCGCGCCCGCGCCGACCTCGGCGTCTCGATCCTGCTGGTCGAGCACGACATGGGGATGGTCATGCGGCTGGCCGACGAGGTCACCGTCCTCGACTTCGGCAGGCGCATCGCGGGCGGCGACCCGGCGCGGGTGCAGCGCGACCCGGCCGTGATCCGCGCCTATCTCGGTGCCGCCCACGTCCCGGCGGCGCCCTCCCACGCGGACCCGGAAGGAAATCCTTGAGCACGTTCATCGAGCTGGTGGTCAACGGGGTCTCGGCGGGAGCGGTGTACGCGCTCATCGCCCTCGGCTTCGTGATCATCTTCAAGGCCACCGAGGTGGTCAACTTCGCGCACGCGTCGCTGCTGCTGGCCGGCGGCTTCGTGACGGCCGTGCTGCACGACGACATCGGCTTCCTGCCGGCGCTCGCCGCGGGCATCGCCGCGGCGGCGGTCCTGGGCGTGCTGGTGGAGGTGCTGATCCTGCGGCACGCACGGGTGGAGAACCATGCGGTGCTGGCGATCGTGACGATCGGCATCGACATCGTGCTGACGACCGAGCTGACGCGGCGGATCGGCACGCAGGTCCTCTCGCTCGGCGACCCGTGGCAGAACAAGATCGTGTACGTGGGCGGGGTGGGAATCGCCCAGACGCGCATCGCCGCGTTCGTCGTCGCGGCTGTCATCATCGCGGCGTTCCTGCTGGCGTTCCGCTTCACGTCGTGGGGCGTGGCGATGCGGGCGGCGGCCGAGGACGGCGAGACGGCGTCGCTGATGGGCATCAGGCTGACGCGGGTCTCGCTGGCGGCGTGGGCGATCGCGGGCGCGCTGGCGGCCGTCGCGGCGCTGTTCCTGACGGTGTTCCCCACGCCGGGGCTGGACCGCAGCACGTCGTTCGCCGCGATGAAGGCGTTCCCCGCCGCGATCCTCGGCGGGCTCGACTCCACGACCGGGGCGCTGGTCGGCGGGCTCATCGTCGGGCTCACCGAGTCGCTCGTGACCGGCTACCAGGGCGACCTGACGTTCCTGGGCCGCGGCATCGGCGGCGTGGCGCCGTTCCTGGTGATGCTCGCCGTGCTGCTGGTCCGGCCCGCCGGGCTGTTCGGGACGAGGGAGCTGTCGCGTGTCTGAACGTCCGTCCGTCCTCCGCTTCCTCGGGCGGCGGTGGATCATCACCGCGGCCATCCTGGTCATGCTTCTCCCTCCGTTCTACCTGGACGCGTTCTGGCTGCTGACGGGCCTGTTCGCGATGTCCGCGGCGATCGGCGCGATCGGCCTGAACCTGCTGACGGGGTCCACCGGGCAGCTCTCGATGGGGCACGCGTTCTTCCTGGCCGTCGGCGCCTACGGGTACGTGTACCTGGCGTCCGGCTCGGAGGACGGCATGGTGGGCCTCGGGCTGCCGACGCCGCTGGCGTTCGTCGGCGCGGTGGTCCTCGCCGGTGTCGCGGGCGGCCTGTTCAGCCCCATCGCCGGGCGGCTGCGCGGCGTCTACCTCGGCATCGCCTCCCTCGCGCTGATCTTCGTCGGCCAGCATGTGCTGTTCAACGCCGAGAGCGTCACCGGCGGCTTCAACGGCCGCGACGTCCCGCCGCTGGAGATCGCCGGGTTCCGGTTCGACGACTCCCCCGGGGTGGTGCTGTTCAACGTGCCGCTCGGCGCGGTGGAGCGGCTGTGGTTCCTCGGCCTCGCGCTGCTGGTCCCGGCGGTGTGGATCGCGCGCGGCATCCTGCGCGGCCGTCCCGGGCGGGCGATGAACACGATCCGCGACCACGAGGTGGCGGCGGCCGTCATGGGGGTGCCGGTGGCGCGCTACCGGGCCGGCGTGTTCGTGCTGTCGTCGATGTACGCGGGCGCCGCCGGGGGGCTGCTGGCGCTGGCGTTCCAGCGGACCGTCCCCGACTACTTCGGGATGTTCCTGGCCCTGGACTACCTCGCCATGATCGTCATCGGCGGGCTGGGCAGCGTCGCCGGGGCCGTCGCGGGCGCGGTGTTCGTCTCCGTCCTGCCCCAGCTCCTCACGCGCTTCGGCGACGACCTGCCGCTCGTCGCGACCCCGGGCTCGGGCGGGGTCTCCCCCGCCGAGGCGGCCCGGATCCTGTACGGCGCCGCCGTCGTCGCCGTCGTCCTGTTCCTTCCCCGCGGCCTGGCCGGGATATGGCCGTGGCTGCGCGCCACGGCGTCGCGGCGCCGGGCCGCCCGACCCCTCACCCGACTCGAGAAAGAGGAGCAACTGGTATGAAGCGAATGGCGCGCGTCACGGCGGTCGCCGCCCTGGCGCTGGCATTGCCGCTGAGCATGGCGTCCGGCTGCAGCAAAAAGTCGACCGGCGGCCCGGGAGAGGCCGGTGCCGACGGCGTGAAGCAGGGCACCGGCGTCACCGACAAGAAGATCAGCGTCGGGATCGAGACCGACATGACCGGGGTGTACGCGCCGCTCGGCAAGAGCCTCACCCAGGCGCAGCAGCTGTACTTCGAGCAGGTGAACGCGCAGGGCGGCATCTGCGGGCGTACGGTCGAGCTCGTCGTCCGCGACCACGGGTACGACGTGCAGAAGGCCGTGGCCGCCTACAGCGAGCTGAAGACGAGCGTCATCGGCCTCACGCAGTTCGTCGGGTCGCCGATGGTGACGGCGCTCGGCGACCGCATCACGGCCGACAAGATGTTCGTCATCCCGAACGCGTGGGCGACGACGCTGCTCGGCAACCAGTACATCCAGGTCACCGGCACCACCTACGACGTCGACATGATCAACGCCCTGGACTTCCTGACCAAGGAGAAGGGGGTCGAGAAGGGCGACAAGATCGGGCACGTGTACTTCGAGGGCGACTACGGCGAGAGCGCGCTCGCCGGGTCGAAGTACGCGGCCGGCGAGCTCGGCCTGACGATCGTCGAGCAGAAGATCAAGGCGACCGACAACGACATGACCGCGCAGGTCTCGGCGCTGCAGAGCGCCGGGGTGACGGCGATCCTGATGAGCGCGGGCCCCAAGCAGTCGGCGTCGCTCGCGGGCGTCGCCCGGTCCAAGGGCCTGATGGTGCCGATCGTGGCGAGCAACTCCGGGTTCTCCCCGCAGCTGCTGAAGACCCCCGCGGCGCCCGCGCTGCTCAAGGGCTTCTACCTCGCCAGCGCCGGCGCGCCGATCGCGTCCGACCTGGCGCCGATCAAGAAGCTGGCGGACGACTACGCGAAGAAGTACCCGGGGCAGCCGCTGGACAGCGCGGTCGTCAACGGCCACACCAGCGCGGTCATCTTCGCGGACGCGCTGAAGAAGGCGTGCGAGGCCAAGGACCTCACCAGGGACGGGCTGATCAAGGCGCACCGGTCCACCACCACCTACGACGGCGGCTACGGGACGCCGATGGACTTCTCGAAGGTGGACGAGCCGGGCACCCGCAAGACCTACATCCTGCGGACGGACGCCAAGGCGCTCGGCGGCATGGTCGTCGAGCGGGAGGCCACCGCCTCCAAGGAGGCCGAGGCGTACAAGGTCCCGGCCGGCAAGTGACCCGCCCCGCTCATCGCTGATCTGCGGCGTGTCACCCCGAAGGAGCAAATCCTTCAGGGAGTGGCACGCCGCAGGTCAATGCGGGGACCTCGGCGAGGGCGCGGCCGGGCGCCGGCGTCCCGGCTCCGCCCTTTGATCAGAGATTAGGTTAGGTTAACCTAAGTAACGATCAAGCCCGCAACAGGGTTACCGCCGTTGATTCATGGAGTACGCCCGGCATGCCGAAACCGTCCCCCCCCTACGCGTTCTTCGACCTGGACGTCCTGCGGGCCGAGCGCCTCGGCCCGTCCATGGTCCGGGTCACCTTCGGCGGCGAGTCGCTGAACGGATCCGCCGAAACGGCGTTCGTCTCCGCCGGGCGTGACCAGCGCATCAAGGTGTTCCTCCCGCACCCGCACCAGGACGCGCCCGTCATGCCGGACGACAACGACGGCGAAACCTGGTTCGCCGACTGGAAGGCCCTGGACCCGGCCGAACGCGGCATCATGCGCTCCTACACCGTCCGCGACCACCGCCCCGGCGAACTCGACGTCGACTTCGCCCTGCACGTCGAGGGCTCCTCCGGCCCGGCCGCCACCTGGGCCGCGGCGGCCCGCCCCGGCGACCGCGTCACCATCCTCGGCCCGACCGGCTCCGACAACGGCGGCTACGACTTCCGCCCGCCGCCCGGGAGCCCGGTGCTGATCGCGGGCGACCTGACCGCGCTGCCCGCCATCGCGGGGAACCTCGCCTGGCTGCCCTCAGGAACGTCCGCCCAGGTCTGGATCGACGTCCCGCATCCCGGCGACCGGCAGCACCTGCCCACCGCGGCCGACGCGGAGATCACCTGGGTCGCCCCCGGCGGCCTGCTGGACGCGGTCCGCACCGCCGACGTCCCCGCCGACGCCTACGCCTGGATCGCAGGCGAATCCGCCCTGGTCAAGGCGCTCCGCCGACACCTGGTCCGCGAACGCGGCCTGAACCGCCGCACCGTCACCTTCTCCGGCTACTGGCGCCGCGGCGCCACCGAGGAGGACCTCCTCGCCGAGTCCGTCGCCGAGACCACCAACACCGAAGAGTAAGGCCCTCGCTGACGCCACCCGGGGTGCGGAATCAGCGCAGGTCGAGCCCGCCGCTCTTCACACGCTGCGCGAACGCACGCCATTCGGCGGACGCGAAAAAGAGCCTGGGCCCATCCGAATCCTTCGAGTCCCGCACCCCGACCTCCGCCGAAAGGCTCGCCACCTCGACGCAGGCGCCGCCGGTGTCGCCACTGCGGCTACTCTTCCGCCACTCGATCTTCGACGCGCTACCGATGCTCACAGACCCTCCAAGATCGTATGAAGGAGCTTCAGGGACTCATCCGTCGACAATGCCGCACCCCTGATCAAATCGAAACGTAGCGCATACGCCCGAACCACGCGTCCTTGCTCGATCAACTGGCCGCCCACATGACCTTCAACGTACGCGGCATCGGGCCCCTCGTCGAAGCCGAGGATCATGAACGCCCCCATGACCCCCGGGTACGATCCCTTGGCGCTCGGCACGATCTGCAGCGTGACGTTCAGCCGATCGGCCAGATCGATCAGGTGCTGCACCTGACCGCGCATGACCTCTGGGCCTCCGACCGGCCTCCTGATGGCGTACTCGTCGAAGACCACGACGACATGGCAGGGGTCCTCCCCTTCGAGGATCGCCTGGCGGGAGAGCCTCGTCGCCACCAACTCCTCGGCCTCACCGGGAGTCCGGCCGGCCTTCAGTTGCTCGTACGCGTACTCCCGCGTCTGAAAGAGGCCCGTTACAGCCATGGCTTCGAAGGTATGAATCACGCGTGCCATGGCCTCACGCTGGAGGAATTCGGCGAAGCCGGGCGGGAGGAGCTGGAGGTGTCCGAGACGCTGGATCCATTCCCAGATGCGGTGGAATGCACCTTTCGTCTCGAAGAACGTGTCGCAGTCCGTCGCGAAGTTCTCGGACGGGGCGCTCTCGCCTCGCTCCAGCAGGCCGATCCACTGAGGTGAGTAGCCGAGCTTCGCGGCGAGCTGGGGACGTCCGAGTTCAGCCGTTTCGCGGCATGCACGCAGTTCTGTACCGAAGAATTCGACGGGTGTCTTCGGTATTTCGATGGTACGGGCACGGCGGGGCATCATTGCCTCCAGGGGGAAAGCGGCTCTTCTGCTGTTCCCGTGGGTCGTTGACCGGCGGCGAGGTGGCTGCTGTGGCTGTGTGGCCTGGATAAACGAACACGCCGTACCCGGCGTAG